>NZ_LR214951.1:0-600000 GCF_900660485.1 Mesomycoplasma neurolyticum | reverse complement strand
TGGTGGTATTAATGATAAAACAGCTAAATTATGTTTTGAATCAGGTGCTGATGTATTGGTTTCAGGTTCATATTTAACTTTAAATTTTAGTGTAAAAAAATTAAATAAACTATTAAGTTAGGAGAAGAAAAATGTTAGTTTTTGGCACAGCAGGAATGCGCGGTATTTTAGGATCTGGTATTGATAAATTAAACATCAAACATGTATATCGTGTAGTTGATGGTTTTGCTTTGTATTTACTTAAAAAATATCCAAATATTAAAAAAGAGGGTATTGTTTTGGGGAGGGATAATAGATCTAAATCCTTAGTTTTTTTAAAACTTGCAGCTAATATTTTATCTAAAAAACACAAAATCAAAGTATATACAACTAAAAGTCATTTAGCTACTCCAATTTTAAGTTTTGCAATTAAATTTTTAAAAGCAAAAGCAGGGATTAATTTCACTGCTTCGCATAATCCAAAAGAATATAATGGTATTAAAATTTATAATCATTTAGGTGCACAATGTTTACCTGCTGAAGTTGAAAAAATTTTACCTTTTATCAAACCATATGAAAGTATAAATAAAAGAATAACAAATAAAAAATTAAATTTTAATAAAAAAAATATTAACATAAATTTTATTAAAAATATTTATATTGAAAATTTAAAAAAACTTCAAATACAAAAGGAAAATACAGAAAAAAAATTAGAATTTGTTTATTCTCCTTTACATGGAACAGGTTCTGATGTAATGAAAGATTTTTTTAAAAATATAAATGTTAATGTTTTTTATGTTGAACAAGAGATGAAAAATTCTACTAAATTTCATTATGCAACAAATCCTAATCCTGAGTTAGAAAGTGCTTATTTTAATACAACAAAATTAATGCAAGAAAAAAATATTAAATATGGTTTTATCACTGATCCAGATTCAGATAGAGTTGGTGTTGTTGAAAAAATAGATAATTCTTTCTATTATTTTACAGGTAATGAATTAGCTACTATAATTTTCCATTATTTAGTTGAAAATAACTATTTAAATAGCAAAAATGGACTTTTAATTTATTCATTTGTATCTAGTAATTTACCACATTTAATTGCAGAAAAAAACAATATTAAAGTAGAAATAATTCCCACAGGTTTTAAATGAGTTGCTCCAAAAATTGAAAAACATAAACACCAAACAAAAGATTTAAAAATTTTTGCTTTTGAAGAAAGTTATGGTTCTTTAATTGACTATAATTTAGCATATGACAAAGATGCTTTTCAATCTATTAGGGTTTTAATAGAAATGTTAAAAAATAAAAATAATTTTTCATTATTAAAAGAATTACATAGTATTTTTGCGAAATATGGTTATGTCAAGAGTAAAATTAATTCATTAGTATTTGATACTCAAAATACAATATTACTAAATAAATATTTTAAAAAATTATTAGAAATTAATTTTAGTCTAGAAATTGATAATATTATTGATTATCGCCAAGGTTTTCAAGATATAGAACCAGAAAATATGATACAAATATTTTTTAAAAATAAATCATGACTTGCTTTAAGACCTTCAGGAACAGAAAATAAAATTAAAGTTTATCTATTTTCAATAGATCTTAATGAACAAAAAGCTATTGAAACCTTAGAATTATTAGATAAAGGAATTAAAAAACTTTTTGTATAAAAAAAATAAAATTTATCAAATAAAAATGAATAGATTTTATTTTTTTTATGCAATCAATTTTTATATTTTTATTATAAAAAATTGTTATAATTAAATAATTAATTAGTAAATCACAAAAAATAAGGAGGAAAAATGTCAGTAATAACTAGTATTCATGCAAGGGAGGTTTTAGATTCAAGAGGCAATCCTACAATTCAAGTTGAAGTTAAAACAGAATTAGGTGGTTTTGGAAGTGCTATTGTTCCATCAGGAGCATCCACAGGAACAAGAGAAGCTTTAGAACTAAGAGATCAAAATACTAATTTTGCATCTAATTGATTTGGTGGTAAAGGAGTGATGACTGCTGTGAAAAATGTAAATGAAAAAATTGCTCCATTAATTATTGGTATGGAAGTTACAAACCAAAGAAAAATTGATGCTGAAATGATATATTTAGACGGTACAGAATTTAAGAAACATTTAGGCGCTAATGCTATTTTAGGTGTTTCTTTAGCTGTTGCAAAAGCAGCAGCTGATGAATTAGATCTTCCTTTGTATAGATACATTGGTGGAACAAATGCAAGAAAATTACCTGTACCAATGTTAAATGTTATAAATGGTGGAGAACATGCATCAAACACAATTGATTTTCAAGAATTTATGATTATGCCTTTAGGTGCAAAATCAATTCGTGAAGCATTACAAGTTGCAAATTTTGTTTTTCATAATCTAGCTAAATTACTCAAAAAACACAATCATGGAACACAAGTGGGAGATGAAGGAGGATTTGCACCAAATTTACTTTCACACGAGCAAGCATTAGACTTTTTAGTAGAAGCTATTAAAATGTCAGGATTTAACCCTGCAACATCAGGTGAAAAAGCAGTTGCTATTGCTCTTGATGCTGCAGCTTCTGAGTTATATGATTCAAAAAAAGAAAGATATGTATTTAAAAAATTAAAAGCAGCTATTGAATCAAAAAATCCAATTTTTGCAAATATTAAAGACAAAGTTGAATTTACAACCGATGAATTTATTGAATATTATGCACACTTATTCAAAAAATATCCAATTATTTCAGTAGAAGATGGCTTTGCTGAATCAGATTGAGAAGGTTTTGCTAAATTTAATGCAAGATTTGGAAAAACTCATCAAATTATGGGTGATGATTTAACAGTTACAAATGCGTCTATTTTATCAGAAGCAATTAGAAAAAATTCCATTAATTCTATTTTGATTAAATTAAATCAAATTGGTAGTTTATCAGAAACAATAGATGCTATTGAATTAGCACACAAAGCAGGATTTACTGCTATTGTTTCTCATCGTTCAGGTGAATCCGAAGATACTACAATTGCTGATTTAGCAGTTGGTCTAAATGTTGGACAAATTAAAACTGGCTCATTATCTAGAACTGATAGGGTTGCTAAATACAATAGATTATTAGCTATCGAAGAAGAACTAGGTTCAGTTTCTTCATATGACGGTGAAAGAACATTTCATAATTTAAAAAGAAATGTTTAATAAAAAAATAGTTTAAAATAAAAATACAAATACACTATAAAGTATTTGTATTTTTATTTTAAAAAACTAATCATTTAGAAAAGATTTTATTTTTTTATAATAATTAGAAAAATTCTCTAAATATATTAAATGACCTGTTTTGGGAATTATTTGAATTTTAATATTTTTTATCGTTTTTTTAAAGTAATTAATACATTTTTCTTGCATAATTATTCCATCTTTTTCGCCTAAAATTAAAAGTGTGGGTATTTTAATAGATTTATATGCTTTGTCTACTAAAATATGTTGTTGCTTATCAACTAAAGATTTTGCTAATTCTTGAATGTGTAAATTATTATAAAAATTAAAATCAATTTTTTCATTGGTAATTTTAAAAAAATCACTATGTTCTAAAAAATCATCAATATTATAAGTTAATATTTTTAAATAGGTTTTGTATTCATCAATATTTTTAGGTAAAAAATATTTTTGAAATTTATCTTTTAAAACTAGTGATGTTTTATTCATAGGTGCGATTAACACTATTTTAGAAAATACTTCTGGAATTTGACTATAAACCAATGCAGCTAAAGCACCACCCATAGAGTGGCCAAAAATTATTATATTTTTTAAATTATTTTGCTTAATAAAATTAATAATTAATTTAACGTAAGTTTTCAAATTTGCTGAATCATCATCTTTTGGTTCAACCATAGAACAACCAGGTAATGAAATAGCATAATAATTATTATCTTTTCATTTATTTGCAAAAATATTATGTGCATTAGAGGAAGAATTAAATCCATGAATAAATAATATTGGGCTAGCGTATTCTTTTTTATTATCAATAAAAACAAAAGGGTAATTATATTTGATCATTGTATTAAAATTTTATAATATTTCATTAATAAAAATAATTATTTGTTATTTTTTTTAAAAAAATCTCTAGTTACCTCAGGAATTGAAGCGCTATAATCCAGCATTATTTCAATTTTTTTAAATGCTTTTTTAGGAATTGCTAATTTTTTTAAATCTTTTTTGCTAATTTTTAAATTAATTTTGTCTAATTGTTGATTTTTAATTTTGTTTACAAAATCTGGTTCAACTATAAAAACAGATGACAAACCAATTAAATCTGCATGTTTGATTGCTTCAATACAGTCTTCATAACTGCTTATTCCCCCATTTATCATCAAATTAATTTTATTTTTAAAATGTTTTTTTATTGCTTCTGTTCACAACATTCCATAATATTTTTTACTAAATGTCCTTACTTTGCTTAAATATATTTTTTTACCTCAACTAGCAAGTGCTAAATAATCTATTTGTACTTCTTTTAAAAGTAAAGTCATAAATTCTAAAAATTCATCAAAATTGTAACCAACATCTTGTCCAACTATTTCTTCTGGTGTAGCTCTATAACCTAAAATAAAATTATCATCAGCATTTTCTTTTATAACTTTTTGAACTGCTCTAAAAACTTCCAAAGATATTCTTGAACGATTTAAAAGGTTTTGTGTTCCATATAAATCTGTTCGTTGATTTTCATTTTTTGAAAAAAAAGTTTGTAAAAGTAATTTTTGAGCTGAGGATATTTCAATTCCATCAAAACCAGCCTTGATAGCAACTAAAGTTGCTTTCTCATAATCTCTAATTATTTTTTTTATTTCTCTTATTTTTAACTCTTTTACTGTGTGTTGAATAGGAAAATTTAATTTTTTTTCAGACGGTCCAACAACATAATTAAGTTTCTTTTGAGTGGCGATAGAATATCTCCCAGAATGTGTTAATTGTAAAATAGCTTTTGCACCTTTATTTTTCATTGCTAAAGCAAGTTTAGAAAGCGAAGAAATATTTTTTGTTCTATCTGCTGCTAATGAAAATTCAAATAATCTACCTTCTTTATTAATATTTGCGGCAGTTGTTATTGCTAAAGGAGCACTATGCGCTCTTTTTAGTGCATAGTCATAATCTTTTTTAGTAGCAATACCATTTTTTGTAGAAACATTTAATGTAATAGGAGATAATACAAATCTATTTTTTAATAAAAAATTTTTTAACTTTAGTTTTGTGAATAATTTTTTGTATTCTTTGTTTTGCATTATTTTTTTAATTTAAAATTAAATCTATAAATTCATCAATTTTTATTGGTTTTAAAAAATAGTTTTCAAAATCAATTATTTTTAAAGCTTTGATTAATTCCTCTTTTTTTAATGGAATTTTAAGTAATGCTTTTTCTAGTGCTTCTATTTGCTTTTGAGGTTTTAGAAAAAAATCACCACTAATTTTTATTTGATTTATTTTGCCATTTTCAATATCTAATGAAACATTTAATGTACCAGCTTCGAATCTTTTTTCTTTGTTATATGAATATCTTGGACTTAAGCCATAAGTTCAATCTCAATTTTTATATTTAGTTTCAACTAAATAATCTATTTCTTTTCAAATTTCTTCTGTAATAATAAATTTTTCTACATTTTTTGTTTCACTAATACTTAAAAATAAATTTAGAAATTCATTTTTGAATTCATGTGTAGTAAGGTTTTGGTACTCTTTTAAAAGATGATTTTTAAAAGAAGTAACTCTTTGTCTTATAGAACTAATTCCTTTTGCTTTAAACTTATTCAAATTAATTTGCAAAATGTTTTGCATCATTTCATAATCAATGTCATATATTAATGAAAAACCACCATAAAAAATGTTATTATCCATTAAAAAAGCTGCTCCAGATATTTTTTTATTATCTAAAGTCAAATCATTTTTTCCACTAAATTCAACATTACTAAGTCCCATTTTTTTTAAAACTGTAATTGGCTTTTCATAAAAGTCCTTATAAGTTATTTTTTCTTCAATTTTTTTAACAAAACAAAAAGCTACAATATTAGAATCCAGATATATTGCTCCACCACCTGTATTTCTTCTTACTACTTGAATTTTGTTTAGAAAATTTTTATTTATTTCCATTAGTGGATTTTGGAAATATCCAATTTGAACATGTGGATCTGAAATATAAGGGAAAATTAAAGTTTTATTATTTAAATTTAGTTTATTATAATTTTGAAAAAATCAAACTTGCATGGCCATGTGATATGCGCCATCTGAAATATATTTATTATTTCTAATCGGTTCAACAATAATCATTTTTAACTACTCCTTGTATAAATCTGCTATTTTTTTTAAAATAGTTGCTATATCAATTTGAAAATATTTAGTTTGATTAATAATATTTTTGTTCATTCTATATTGTTTTTTGTTTAAAACTAAATATGTAGATTTTGGATTTTCTTCAGTTAATTTTCAAAAATTCCACTTAATAAATTGTGGTGTAATGTTCCCACACCCAATTTCTCAGTAAACAATTTTTCTATTTTTATTTTTTTGTAAAAATAAATTGTAATTTTTTTCTTCTGTTTTAAACACCTCATTTTGTGCCAATTCATAGAAGCAATTTCTTTTATTTACCTCTAAAATTGCATCACAAAATTCACATCTAGGTAATAATTCATGTGGAATCATGCAATTTTCTTGTTTAGCAATCATTTCATTTATTAATTCTTGATTTTCATATGTTTTGTTTGAACATTTTTGTGAACATTGCATCAAATTATATTTACCTTGAATATGAAAATATTTATTTGAATCAAAATGTGCTTTATCAATTGCGCTATCTGAGTTGGTAGTAATAATAAAAAAGTTTTTATTTTTTAAAATGGTTTTTAAGTTTAAAAATGATGGTCCTGTTTCTTGGTCATAATAATTCATCTTAGTAAAGCGACTGTGAAAAGCTCAATATGTTCTTCAATCATTAAAGTGATAAACAGATGCTTGTAGCATATCAATGAATTTAAATTTTTCTTTGAAATCACTAAAATTTTGATCAAATCTTTGTCCATAATAGCTAATATCATCTGCATTAGTCATACCTGATCCTATTCCAACTAAAATTGCATCTGCTTGATCTAAAATATTTTTTATTTTTTTAGCTATTTCCATAATTTTTAATAGTCTTCTAAAATATCAAACTCTTCAAAATTTACATCTTTTAACTTAACAATTCAGTTTTCATTATCTAAATGTGAGTTAATTAAATCAGGTTTTTTAATAGCATTTTCATTAATTTCAATTATTGTACCACTAATTGGTGTTCTGACATATAAGACAGCTTTTGATGCCTCAATTGTTAAAACTAAATCACCTTTCTTTAAATGCTTCTTGTCTTTTTGATATTGCAAAAAACCAGTGGTTCCTATGTCATCTTGTAATTCAGCAGAAGGATAAATTGTATAAATATCACCATTTTTTTCAATTATTAAAAAATTATCAATTTTTTTCATTTCTATTCCTTTGTTAATTCAAATGTTTTACTTATAAATTTTAAATTTTTCAATCTCTGTTTATAATTTGGTAATAACTGGCAAGCAACAAAATGATTTATTTGATACTTATTAGCTATTTCCATAATTTTTTCTTTTACTATTTTTGAATCGCCAAAAATAGTTTTATTTTTTGTGTTTTTAATTGTTTCTAAATCTTTTGTATCATATTTATAATTTTTAATGTCTTTTAAATCTGGAAAATGTTTAAATTCATTAAAATCATTTTTACCTAGTAAGTAAACATCAAAAGATTCAGCTAATTTTTTTGCCTTTTCTTTATTTTCTTCAATAATTATATTTATTGCAAAAGCAATTTCTGGTTTTGAAAAACTATTTTTCCAGTTTGTTTTATATATTTTTAGAGCTTTTTCAAATGTTTCGTAATTGCTATTCAAGAAAAATCCATATATCATTTTTAGATTATTTTCTGCAGCAAAAGTAGCACCTTCAACTGAGCTTACAAGCATTCAAATGTCTGGTTTATTTTCACTATAAGGTATTGAAATTACGTTATCAGACTCTAAAGTCATTTTTTTAATTTTTAAATAATGCAATAATTGCAAAAATTTCTCATGATAGTTTAAAGTAGTGTTCATAGCTAGTTGAACAGGTGGTAAACCAGGGTTTGAACCAATTCCAAATTTAAATCTTTTAAAATTGAAAATTTGAAGACTAAAGATATCTTCAGCAATTTTATAAGGTGCATAATGACAAAGTAAAATACCTGCAGATCCTAAGTTAATTTTTTTTGTTTTGTTTGCAATGTAAGCCATGGCTAAAAGTGGGTTACTCAAACCTAAAGAATAAACATTGTGATGCTCTGCAAATCAAATAGTATCAAAATTTAATTTCTCTGCTAAAATAGCAGTTTTTTCAATATTTTTAAATGCTTCTTCAGAGCTTCTATTTATGTCTATCAAACCATATTCCATTATACTAAATTTCATTATAATTATAATTATAATGTTTTTTTTGAAAAAATAGAATTTAAATAATAAAAAACATAAGTAAAGAAAATACACTTATGTTTTTTATTATTAAAAATAACTAAATAAAGTTTTATAAATTATTACAATAATATTTAGATTATAATTTTATTTTCTTAATTCACGATTAATAAATTTAGAAAATATCAGATAAAACATATATGGAATAGAAAGCGAGACAAATGCACCAGCTGCTTTAACATTAACAAATGAAGCACCTAACCCAACCTCACCCAAACCTCGGAATCAAATTGTAATATTTTGTTCTTTAAAACCTGATAATAAAAAGTTAGGTCATAAATAATCATTTCAAACATTAATGATACTAAAAATAATAATTAGGAAATAAGGCATTTTTAATTTTGGTAAGTAAACTATTCTTAATTTGTCTAAAGCACTTAAATTATCATTTAAAATTATAAATTGTTTTTCTTTTTTGATTTTTTCTACCTGCCTAAATAAATAATTTAATAAAAAGTAGGCGAAAATTGAATTAGCTGTCATTGTAATAAAAAAGAATTTTTTTTGTTCATCTATGCTAAATAAAATCTTTTTCAATCCCAAATAAAGACTAAATTCCGGAATTACTGTAATTATTAAAATTAAAAAAAGAAAAGTTTTTTTTGCAATATTTTTAATATTAATAAAAATAATTGTTGAACAACTATAAACAGTTATTCTAAAAATAATCATCACAAAAACTGAACTTAATGTTAATAATAATGCTTTGTTAAAGTTTTCATTAAATATTTCATGATAGTTTGAAAAATTTATGTTAAGGCTAAACAATGGTAAAACATTATCTTGAAATTCTTTTTTACTTAAAAATGAAAACAATAATAAATAATAAATAGGATATAAAAGTAATAAAACTAAAAATGAAAGAATTGATATTTTTAACAAGTTTTTAATAATTTTTTTTAACATTTTTGAAATATTTTTTAACCTTTAACATTTTTTTAATATTTTTAAAATTAAAAATTTTAATTATAAATAATAAAAAAATAATATATAAAATTGAAATAATGCTTGAAGCAGCGGCTTTACCAAAAGAAAAATCTAAAGAACCTTTTTCAGGTAAAATTTTATTATAGATATAACTTGCTAAAGTGTGACCATTTATAGATTCTAAATTGTAATCAATAATAGCTTTAGGAAATAAAAAGAATGCAAAAATTAAATTAGTAATTAAAATTGTTGAAAAAGAAACTTTTATTTCTTGTCAGTAGACAATTTTAATTTTATTTCATAAATTTAAATTATCAACTTTAATATTATATCTACATTTTTCAATACCTTTTTGCATTGCAAATACAAACAAAACTGTATTAAAAGGAATAGCTCTTCAGATTTGAAAAAATAAATATAATCATAAAATATTTATCCTTTTTTTACCACTGAAAGAAATATCACTATTAAAAATATATTTAAAAGCAATATTTTTATCACCAAATAAATAACCAAAAACAATTCCAATAGCAAAACTAGAAACAAAAAATTGTGAATAAATAGTTGTTATTCAAAAATCATTTGCCAATTTAGAACTAATTGAGCAAATTATCAATGAAACTAAAAATGATAAAAATAAAGCAATGGGAGTAGCAACAAAAAACATTATTGTTGAATTTTTCAAAGCAATATTAAATTGAGAATCTTTTAATACAGATTCAAAGTTATCAACTCCATAATTAAATTTTAATTTATTAACTGGATTTTCAACTTTAAACGCTTCATAAAATGTAGAAACTAATGGCCAAAAATTAAAAATAACTAAAAAAATAACTAAAATTATAAAAGAAGAAAAAAATAAGCTTTTTTTTACATTAAAATTTTGATCTTTTTTATAATTTTTTAAATTTTTTAAAAAATTATTTATTTTTTTCATTATAAACTCTTTGCTCAGTTTTTTTGTCAAAAATAATTAAATCATTTTTGTGGAAATATAAGTTTAATTTATCATCAATTTCAAAATCTTTACAATTTCATTTTGATTTTGCAAATTTATTATTATCTAGTGTTTCAAGGTTAAAAATACAAAAATCACCAATTATTTTTTTGTCTTTTACTTTTCATTTGCCATTTTTATTTTTTGTTAAAAACATCTTATTATCACGAACAAAAAATCAAAAATCTTTATTTTCCCCAATTTTATGAATTTCTGGAAAACCAATAAATTTTGCAACAAATAAATTCTTAGGATCATCATACAATTCTTGGCTTGTCCCTAATTGTTGAATTTCCCCATTTTTTAAAACTAAAATCAAATCACTAATTTGCATTGCATCAATTTGGTCATGGGTAACTATAATTATTGACAAGTTATATATTTTTTGAATTTTTTTCAACCAATCAATTGTTTGTTCTTTAATTTTAGCATCTAGGGCAGAAAAAGGTTCGTCCATCAAAATTAATTTATTTTTTTTAATAATAGATTTAGCAAAAGCAACTCTTTGTTTTTCACCACCTGATAATTCATTAGCTTTTTTGTTTAAGATATTTTCAATACCTAATTGTTTTGCTATGTCTTTCAAATCTTTTTCAAAAAAACTTTTTAATTTATATTTTTTTAATTGTTTTAAAAAATTAATATTGAAAAACAATTTGGCTTCTATTTTCAAAAGCGTCCATTTAATTTTTGAATATTTTTTAAGTTTAATAAAATTTTGCATTTTATCTAAATGCAAAGTTATTTTATTTTTATTTTTTATATTTTTATTATTCTCTAAAAAATTGAATCAAAAGTTAATTTTATTTTGATATTTTCAACTAAATGAATTTTTAGCACTAACATAAATATTTTCTTTAGCACTAACATTTTCATATAATGAAAAATTTTGCATTATGTAACCAATTTCATTAATTGATAAATTATTCTTTATTTTAATATTTTTGCTTTTAATAAAACCAGCGATTAAATTTAAAAGTGTGGTTTTTCCTGAACCAGAAGGTCCAAGTAAAGTAATTATTTTATTTTCTTGAAGATTTAATTTTTTAATTACTAATGTCAACGATTTATTATTATATTTAAATTTTAAATCTTCAATCGAAAGAATTGTTTGATTGTTAAAAACTTTTTTTTCCATATTTAATTTCTATTAAATATTATTTTTGATTATTAATTTTTGCAAGTATTTCTTCAACAAGTTTTTCTTTATCTTTGTATACATGACTTTCATCTGCTTTTTTAGTTGCATCAAGTAATGATTTAGAAATTAACTTAACAACTTCAGAAGATGTTCCATCTAGTGAATATGTATTAAGTAATTCAACTGAATTATTATCTTGATAACTTAATGCTGATTCAATAGTGTTAAGTGCTGATTTAATATTGTTTTTTCTTAATTCATATTGTGCAGCTTTTGGATCATTACTTTTAATTTTTTCTTCATATTCATTCATTTTTTGTGTATATTCTTGCTTTTTAGTATTAGAAATATAATCCTTAGTTGGAACAACATAAGATGAAGTTTCTAAAATATAATCAGCAACTTTAATTCTTCCTCCTAATTCTGGATCATCCATTTCTCCCTTGTATAAGAAATCTAAAAATCTTTTTGTGGATTTATCAAAAATTTCATTCCCTGTTTTAATCGGAATGATGTTAGAACCACCTTTGAGATAAGTTGCAGATTTTAAACTATCAGAATTAATCATTGCTTGTGGTTTAAACAAGACATCTTCGTTTGAAGCAAATGTGTTAAAAATTTTGTCATCATTTTCTGCAAAAACCTTTTTACTCAAAGGTGATTTTATTGTTTGATTAATACCTACTAAAGGCGCAAATGCAATTGCAGTTTTGTAGTTTCTTATATCTCATGATGCTCAATCAGTAGCTCCGTTTGCTGCATAACGAATATTAAAAAATGTTTGTTTTGGTATAACTTTTCCTTCTTTATCTTTTTGAGCTTCGCCATCTTTTTGTTTTTGTTTAATTTCATTTTCACCAGCAAATTTTTCATAAATTTCTTTAAATTTGCTTTGATAACTATTATCTTGAATATTAAATTTAACTAATTGTGGGTTTTCTTTTTTATATTCTACTGTTTCAACTAAATCTTTTTTTGTTTCATTTTTTAAAACTTTAAAAAATGTGTCTTCTTGATAATCGATTGTAAAAATTGTTGCATCACCTTCTGTATCATTAAAGTCAATACTTAATCCATCATAAAATTTTTTAGAAAAATCCATTATAGACAAAATACTTTCAAATGTTTTGTCATTAATTGACAAATTATTATAAGCAGTTGTAGATTTGGCTTTCATTTTTTTGAATAAACTTTTTTCTGGAATACTTGATCCAGCTTTAGATGCAGCATCAGATTTCTTATAAATTTCAGAATTTTCATCAACTGTACCACCATTGTCTTTAATTAGTTTTAAAATTTCTGACATTATATCTAAGTTAATCACAGTTGCATCAACATCAGTTACATCAAATGGAATACTATAAATTTTGTTTGAATCAATCCCTTGACCAGCTAATGTGTTATGAGCTTTCAAGATTCTTTCGTTAAATAAATCTGATTTAATAGATGTATCATCTAATTCTAAAAGAGATTCATAACTATGTGCTTGGAATGCTGCAGCTTGATTTCCTAACACTAGATTATAAGTGTTTTCAATATTTTTGTCTTTAAGTTGAGTAGCAAGTTGTATTGCCAATTGTGATTCTGAATGATCAGCTTTAGTCTGTTCATTTGTCATTAATTCTACTTCTAAAAAATTTTGAAAATCTTTATTTTGATCTTTTTGTTGTTTGTTATATTCAGCAAGTTGTTTATTATATTCAATGATCACTGGTTTTAGTGTTCTCATTAAAGGTCAAATGTTTCCTTGAGCTGTTGCAAACTTCACTTTTGAGTTTGAATAATCTATTTTTGTTGAATCTCCATCTTTGTTACTTCCACATGAGGCGGCAACAGTAGTTAAAGAAAGAGTTGTGAGCGCGCTTAATATTAATAACGCATTCCTTTTTTTAAAAAATTTCATTTTTTCTCCTTAAATATTTTAAATAAAAATGTAAATAAAAAATAAATTTATAATAATTAAAATTTTTAGTTTTTTTAAAAAAAACATTTATAAAATTATATTATAAAACAAAAATAAAAAATAATTAAATTTTTAATTTTTAATTTATTAATAAAAAATTATTTATAAACTTAAAAATAAAATATATAAAAAAATAATAAGTGTTAAATTTAGATAAAAATATGTTGCAATATATTTTTATAAAATATTTGCTATTTTTACTTTAAATAAAAAAATAGTTATATAATTTAATTTATTATAAATTAAAATGTAATTATTACAATGAAGGGATGTTTTATGAAATTAAAAAAGAAAAAAATTTTAAATTTATTATTAACAACATCATTTTTTATACCTATTTTTAGCTTTGTAAGTTCTTCTTGCGCTAGTGGTCAAACTTCAGTAGAAAAAAAACCTGCAAAAAAAGAAAAAGAATTTTCAAAAGTAGAGAAAACTATTTTGAATTTAAATCAACTAAAGAATTCTGTTTTATTTTCTAATTTTGCTAAATTAAATGAAAATAAATTAAATGAAATTTTTGAAGTTTCTAATAATAACTTTAATGATAAAGATTTTGAAAAAATTTCTTTATTATTTTTTCCTAATTTAAAGTTAGATAAAAATTTTGATATTTTGTTAAATAGTCCAGACTCTGATTTTAGCTTTGGTTTGAATAGATTAAAAAATAATGTCGAAAAATTAAAATTAATTGATGAGATAATGAAAAATGTTAAAATCCCTAATTTTTATAAAGTTTCAAAATGAAGTGATATATTAAAGGAACCGTTGGAAGCAAATAAAAAAACTTTTGATTTTTATAAAGAATTTTTAAGAAAAGTTTCTACTTTATGAAAAAAATACTTTATTTTTAACGAAAATTCTAAAAACATAGACAAATCTATAATTAAGTATAGAAATTGAAAAATAAATTCAGAATGAGATAAAGAAGATGCTGAGTGATTTTTAAATTTTAATATTGATAAAGATGTATATTTTGAGAATTTAAACAATGAAATTGAGAAATACAAAAATTTAAAAGGTTATAAAATTTCCGAAAGATTTGAAACTATACAAGAAGAAAATTTTTATAAACAATTAGATTTTATAAAAAATCAAGTTAATAAATCAGAATATTTATTGTCATTTATGGATGAAATGGAATTGTTCAATCCTTTAGTTAAAGCTGATAAACCAATTTTAACGTTAAAAGAACTTTCAGAAAATGAAAAAGCCCTTAATGAAATAAATAAAATAATGATTAATGAACCATTGCCATCTGGATTTAATTATTCTAATTGAAAAGAATTTATAATTTCTTATAAAAGTATTGCTAAAAATGTGAAAGAAATTTTTGATAAATATATAACTTATACAGATGATGATTCAGAATTTTTAAATGATGAGATCTTCAGAAAAAATAATTATGAAATTTTATTAGAATGAAATTCTGTTGATAAGCAAATTTTAAACATGTTTATCCCAGAATTGAATAAACCAAATAATCATTTTAGAAAATACTATATTATAAGTGATGTATCAAATCAAAAAAACAAAAATATTTTCTTCTTATATTTTTTAAATAGAAAAATTAGAGAATACTTAATTAATTCTAAAAATATTAAACAAATAAATTTAACTAATGAAGAAATAGAAAGAAATTTTTTATTTAATATTGTTACTTCTCAATTTCAAATAAAAACAAATAACGATCCATGAGAAGAAATAAAAAAAACTTTTTTTAATTTCGAAATTATTAACCCTTTGTATGTTGAAGAAACAGAAAATATTAGTAATAAAACAATATTATTTCATGAATTGTTTTTAGAAAAAAATAAAGAAATTTTAAACGAATTAAATAAACGATTAGAAAATGTATATTCATTAGAATATTTTGATGATATTTCACTTGCTGAGAAAATTAATATATACAAAAAACAAGCTGATGATGTACTGAATATTTTAAAAAAATATGTTTTTTATATTCAAAATGATGTTGATAACAATAAATATGATGAAAATAAATATTTGAAATATTCTGATTTTGTGGTTAATAAAATTTGAGATGCAGAAGATTATCAAAAAATTTGAAATTTTAAAAAATATTTAAATCCTTTTTATGAGTCAAATGTTGAGCAAGAAGAAAAACTTTACAACAAAAATCATTGAAGTTCTAGCATAAATAAATACTTGCATGAAGAAATGGAAAAAAAATTAATAGCTGAAAATAAAACGAGATTTTTTAATGATAATGAATTAGACAAATTAAAAATTATCAATGAAATAAAAAAATTGGATAATGGAATAATAAAAAATGAAAATGATTTAAATGTTTTTATAAAAAATGCACTTATACCTGATATTTTAAATTTATCTGACAAAACATTTTATAGTGAAAAAAAACTTAATGAAATACTTGCTAATAAAAATGCTTTAGAAAAAATAGATGAAATAACATCACATATTCAACCGCCAAGAATTTCTGATTCAAAAACTTGAAAAGAGTTTTTAATTAAATATAATGAAATTTCACAAAAAAGCATTGAAATTTTAAAAAAATACTTAATTTTTAGTAATGAAGAAAACGAAGGAAAAGTAAAAATTCAAAATAATTGAGAAGTTAGTGATTATTATTTAATTTATTCTTTAAATTCTATGTTAATTCCAACAGATTTAAAAAGTCGAACTCCAGCATTAGCAAGTTATTCTGAAATAAAAAAATTTCATCTGCCACCTATTTATTGAAATGTAGAATTAAACTCAATTATTGAAAATGCTATTTCATTTGAAAAACGTTATTATGAAGAAGATTTATTTAAAAATTTAGATTTTTATAAAATTTTAGATAATTATCATTACACAAATACTGAAGATAAAGAAGAAATTTATAAAACATTTATAAGTAATTTAAAGATAATTGATCCAAAATCATTATATGAAAGCAAAACTATTACATTTGTTGATGCAATGAATGATGAAGAAATTATAAAAATAATTAAAAATATTAAAGACCTACCATTTGACCTGGATAAAGAGGTAAATTATTGAGACAATTTTTTCATTGAACAAAAAGATTTTTTTGATAATTTAAAAAATATAATTAGTAAATATGTATTTCCTAAAAAGACAGATGATACAAACCAAGATGAATATATAAAATTAAAAAATTTCATAATTAAAAAACAATGATCAATAAAAGATTATGAAATAGTTAAAAAGTTACATTTATTTGTATGAGATGGTATAATAAAATATAATTTTAATAAATATATTGAAAACCAAAGTATTAAAAAAAATATAACTAGACAATATAGCAAGGATGAAATTAGTTCTAATTTATTTATTAATAGCTTATCAAAACTTGATAAACAAGAAAATAATGATTATAAAAAAGCTATTGGGATTTTTGATTTAATAGATCCAACAGGTAATGATACAAAAACTAGATTATCATTTAAAACTATTTGAGATAGTCGTGAAAAAAAATTAAAATTAATTCAAATTTTAAATAAACATAAGATTCCGTATTATCATAGTTATAAGGATAAATATACTTTTGAAAATAATAATCTTAATTGAGAAAATTTGATTAATAAATTTTATGAAAACAACAAGGAAATTCAAAAAATTTTAACTAAATATATTACTAATGCTAATGAAAATGAAACAGATGATGAAGAACATTACATTGTTAATAAAAAATTAAAAGTTAAAAAAAATTGACTTGTAAAAGATTTTATAAAACTTTCTAATTTTGAATTTATAGTACTGGAAAGTGATTGAATGAAAAAAATATTATCAGATGATAATTTTGATACTACAAATTATATATATGATAATAATGTTCCTTTGATTTATACAATGAATGAAATTATTCAAAACTATATCAATAATAACAATAAAAATAGCGAAATGTAATTATTGAAAAATTTATAACAATTTACTATTTTTGTTTAAAATTAAAACTCTATAGCAAAATTATGTTTTAAAAAGCTATGGTGTTTTTATTTTATTTAAAAATTATAAATAATGCTGCAAAGTTATTTTTAAAATCAATATTTCTTTATTAAAATATATTAAAACCCAAGAGAATACTTTAAACATTATTTTGTATTCTCTTGGGTTTTAATAATATTAATTTATTAATCTAAAGTAACTTCAGCACCTAATGCTTCTAATTTAGCTTTTATTTCCTCGGCTTCAGACACTTTAACATTTTCTTTAATTACAACAGGGATTGTGTCAACTAATTTTTTAGCCTCCATTAATCCAAGTCCCAATAATTCTTTAACAGTTTTAATAACTTGAACTTTTTGTCCACCATCAGATTTTAAAGTAATGTTTACTTCTGATTTAGCTTCAGCAGCAGCCTCAGCCGGAGCTGCTGCAACAGCAACAGCTGAAGGGTCGATTCCGAATTCTTCTTTCATTGCCTCTACTAATTCCATCACTTCTTTAATAGACATTTCTTTTAATGATTCAATAAATAATTCTTTAGTTAATTTTGCCATTTTAATCTCCTTGATTCTTTCTATAATTTATTTAGTTTAATTAATTTATTTAATTTTTTCTTCATCAACTAGCATTTTTAGTCCAATTGATAATTGTCTGAGTCCGCCCATCAATGAACTTGCAAGCATTGTAAGTGCTTCTTCATAGTTTGGTAATGTTGCAACTTTTTGAGCTTCATTTGCATCAATAACAGTATTTTCATAAATACCACCTTTTAATACAACATTTGGGTGTTTCTTAGCAAATTTAGCAATAATTTTTGCTGGAGCAATTGAATCTTCTGTTCCAAATGCAAAAATATTTGGTCCAACAAGAACATCACTTAAAGTTCCATGGTTTAATTCATTTGCAGCAATTTTAAACAATCTATTTTTATATACTTTAACATTAACTTTAGCTTCTTTAAGTTCTTTTCTTAAATTTTGCAATTCAGAAACCTTAAGTCCACGATATTCAGCGATAATTAAAGATGATGAATTGTTTAAATTATCTTTAATTTCAGAAACAATGTTTTCTTTTTCTCTTCTAAAGGAATTCATTTAACCTCCTTTTATTATAAAATTTTTAGTTTAATGCAATAAGGTTATAAGTTTTATATATTCAAATAACAAATTAAGTATTTTTTTATACAGTTATTATCTCCATATATTGCATTTAAAATTTTACCAAAAAAAATATTTTTTAAAAGTTAAAAAATACTGTTTTTTGTTTTTAATCTTTATAATCATCTTCTCAAGTAAATTCATAATCTAAAATCCTTACTGTATCACCAACATTTATTTTTAATTTAATTAATTCATCTCAAATTCCCATTTTTTTGAGTTGATAATTAAAACGCATTAAATTATCATGAGATACTAAAGGAATTTTGTTGTAAATTTTTTCAATTTCAGGACCTAAAATTTCATATAAACCTTCATGAATTTTTTTAATTTCATGTCAATTTTCTAGTTTAATATTAATTTCTGAATATGTTTTTTCTATAACTTCTGTTTTTTCTTTTGACAATTCATTTCATAAAACTTTTTTTAGT
Source organism: Mesomycoplasma neurolyticum (assembly GCF_900660485.1). Taxonomy (NCBI): domain Bacteria; kingdom Bacillati; phylum Mycoplasmatota; order Mycoplasmoidales; family Metamycoplasmataceae; genus Mesomycoplasma; species Mesomycoplasma neurolyticum. The sequence continues at coordinate 580,928 of NZ_LR214951.1, read as the reverse complement.
TCATCTATGTTTTTGGAATTTAAAGCACTAATTTCTACAATTTCTAAATTTTTAAATTTCTTTTTAAAAATAGTTAAATTACTTTTAAAAAAAGGTAAATCTGATTTATTAGCTACAATAACTTGTTTACGCATTGCTAATTTTTCATTATATTTTCTTAGTTCATTATTTATTTGTTCAAAATTATTTATTGAGTTTTTTTCTTCTGAACCAAAATCAATTACATGAGCAATAATTCTACATCTTTCAATATGTTTTAAAAATTGATGCCCTAAACCTTTACCTTCAGAAGCACCTTTAATTAAACCAGGTAAATCTGCAACAACAAAAGAGTTATCGAAATATTTTGTTAGTCCTAATTGCGGAACTAAAGTTGTAAAATCATAATTAGCAATTTTAGGTTTTGCATTTGAAATTTGAGATAAAATAGTTGATTTTCCTGCTGATGGTTTACCAACAAAACCAACATCAGCTAAAACTTTTAATGTTAATTTTAGGTCCATTTTTTCCCCTAAATCACCATTTTCACAAAGCCTTGGTGCTGTGTTTCTTGATGATTTAAATTTGGTATTACCTCTTCCACCCTTACCACCTTTAGCTATTAAGTAAGGTTTTTCTTCGATAATATCATGCATTAAATTTAAACCATCATAAACTAATGTTCCTAATGGCACATCAACAAAAACATCTTTTCCTTTTGCTCCATATTGATTTTTTCTTCTACCATTTTCACCATCAAAACCTTTAATCATTTTTTGAAGATGTAAATGTAATAGTGTGTTTTTACCAGGGTGACCTACAAAATAAATTGAGCCACCATCTCCACCATCTCCACCATCAGGACCGCCACGATCGACATGCGCTTCTCTCCTAAAGGAAATAATACCATTTCCACCTTTACCAGCAATCACTTTGATTTTCACTTCATCAACAAATTTCATAATGCCTCCAATATTGTTTATAATTTAATGTTATATAATATAATATACTCTAAAATTAAAAAAAAATATCAAAAAGAAAGTAAAAAAAATGAAAAAAATTAGAACAAGATATGCACCAAGTCCAACAGGTTTTCTTCACATTGGAGGTGCTAGAACAGCATTATTTAATTATTTATTTGCAAAGCATCATAAAGGTGAATTTATCGTTAGAATAGAAGATACTGATGTTGCAAGAAATGTTGAAGGTGGGGAAAAATCACAACTGGACAATTTAAAATGATTAGGAATTATCCCTAATGAATCACCATTAAAACCTAATATAAAATATGGGAAATATCGCCAAAGTGAAAAACTTGAAAGGTATCAACAATTAATCAATGAATTATTAGAAAAAAACATTGCTTATAAAGCTTATGAAACACCTGAAGAATTAGCAGAGCAAAAAAGACAACAAGAAGAGATGGGAATTTTTAGTTTTAGATATGATAAATATTGACTAAAAATTTCAGAAGCAGAGAAGAAAAAAAGGGAAGAGAATAAAGAGTATTCTGTTAGAATTGCTTTACCAAAAAATGAAATTTATTCTTGAAATGATATTGTTAGAGGTAGTATAAGTGTTAACACTAATGATATTGGGGATTGAGTAATTCAAAAATCAGATGGTTATCCAACATATAATTTTGCAGTTGTAGTTGATGATCATGATATGGAGATAAGTCATGTTTTGCGTGGAGAAGAGCATATAACCAATACACCAAAACAAATTGGTATTTATAAAGCTTTTGGTTGAAGTATTCCAGAATTTGGGCACCTTACAGTTATTACAAATATGGAGGGTCAAAAGCTTTCAAAAAGAGATTTAAGTTTAAAACAATTTATTGAAGATTATAAAAATGAAGGGTATATCCCAGAGGCAATTTTTAATTTCTTAGCTTTACTAGGTTGAACTAGTAAAGATGCAAAAGAAATTTTTAGTCAAAATGATTTAATTAAAGTTTTTGATGAAAAAAGATTGTCTAAATCACCTTCAAAATTTGATATTAAAAAAATGGAATGATTTTCTAAACAATATATGAAAAAATTAGATAATCAACTTATCATTTCGAAATTAAAAACTAATAGACAAAGTGATTGGCTAGAGTTATTTGTAAACATCTACAAGCAAAGTGCTGCAACTATTGATGAAATTCAAAATGCGCTCTTGATTTATGAAAATATTTCATTTGATATTTATCAAGATGATTTACATGAAAATAAAGAAGTTATTAAAATTTTTGCTGAGTTTTTAGAACAAAATGTTTTTGAAGTAAATGGAATTCAAAATGCTATTAATCAAACAAAAGAAAAAACCAAATTAAATGGCAAAAATCTTTTTATGCCAATCAGAAAAGCAACAACATTGCAGGAGCATGGGCCTGAATTAGCTAGTTCTATTTTTTTGTTTGGTAAAAAAGTGATTTTTGAAAGATTAAAAAAGTGAAAATAAATTATAAATCTATCCAAATCCAAAATGATGAAAAAAAAGTTGAACAATTTATTAGTGATCTAAAGCAAACTAAAACAAAAAATAAAACAATTTTAAATTTTAAACATTTGATAAACAAAGATAATATTTTTATTGAAATTTTAGAAAATGAAATTTTTATTATTAATTCGTTTTCTAAAATTCATATGATTAAAAATAAAATTGTTGAAAATATTTACAATTTACCAAATTTAACTTTAAAAATTTATTTTTTACTTTTAGAACTAAAACAAAGTGAAAATAACTTTTATTTTAAATATGAGGTTTATAGCAATAAAAATGACCAAAAAGTTAATGAATTCATTTTTGATCTTAAAATAATAGATAAATAAAAAATAAAAAAAATATAAGATAAAATTCACCTTATATTTTTTTTATTTTTTATTTAATAAAGCAAATTTTTTTTTCTGAATCTTTATTTTATAGACTTTTTTTCAAAATAAGCTTATTAATAAAGGGAAAACAATAGCTAAAACAAAAAGAATTAAATCTAATACTATAACTAAAGGCATATATTTTTCTTTATATAAAAAAGGCTTTGAATAGTTTGAAAATTCATAAATAGAAATACCATCATAAAATTTAATTTCTTTACCATCAGGCGCAATATAGTTTCATTCTTTAAAAGTTGAGCTATAAATTAAAGCTTGAAAAATAAAATAAGAAAAAAAATAAAATGAAGCAATTAGAATAACTCTTTTATTTACAATTAATTTATTTTTTATTAAATATAAAGCATAAAAACCTATTAGTGGATTAATTAAATGTGTTGTTATCGAAACAATTGAATGTCAAAAGTTATTTCAAGAATTAAAAGGTCCAATTAAAGTTCAATATACTAAAAATGTAATTGTAATTAAAGATGTGCTACCAAATAAAAATTGTCTTGCACTCATTGAATTAGGACGTAAAGCAACGACTATAAGTGCTATTGATAATAAAAAATTTGTCTGATATGTAAAATAAAAAATAGATGATGCTCTACCAAATAATATATCAATATCTAAAGTCTGACTTTCAATAATAAAAGGTTGATACATTACAATATTTTTAATTATACCTAATAAAGTTGTAATAAAAACAAATATTCCAAAAATTAAAAATTTTTTATTTTGTTTTTGTTCTAAATTAAAAAATTTTGTTGTCATAGGCATAATTATAAATGTTTTTTAAAAAAAACAAAAATAAATAGTTTTAACAAGTTGGTAAATAAATTTATTATATTTTTTATATGTCTAAAAACATAAAATTTAAGAAAAGTAAGATGCATGAAGATTAATTTAAACAAAAATTATTATCTAAATTTTTAATTCTTATTTAAAGAAAATTCTTAGAAAAAAATCTTTTTTTATAATACCTAGCTTATGTTTGTTTTTTTCATTTTTTGCATTAATATTTTATTTTAAGGGTTTTAAAAACTTTGATATCTAGCTATTTTTGTAGTTCGACAACTTTTACCTATTTTTTGATTTCAATTTTAGTTGTAAATATATCATCTATTATTTTTGATAAAACTAAAAAAATAATTTTGATATTTGATAATTTTTAAAAAATTTACTAAAAAAACATTTTTTTAATAAATTATTACTGCTTTGTACAATAGTGTTTGTATATTTAATTTAGCTAATATATTTATTACTTAATGCACTTTTATTTTGGCTATGCAGACATATGGTTTGTGCTTTTTTAATTTTTAATGTACAGTTGAATTTCTGTTTTTTATTGAAAAAATACCAATAAAAATTGTTTTATTTATTTTAATGCAATTTATTTTTAGCATTGCTTTTCAATTTGTAAATACAAAAAAAGTTTTATTAATTCAAGTTATTTTAACCAAATTAGACTTATTTATTTTGGATAAACAAAGAATTAATTTAAATGTAACAAAAAGATTTGAACAATTAAATTTTTTAAAATAATTAAAGAATCCTAGAACAACAATAATTATTAGTTTTCATATTTTATTTAAACTTGAAAAATATTTCAATACTTTAACTTTTATTGGTTAATAAAAAAATTTATAAAGCGGTCTAAAATGTAGAAATATTGAAAAAATCTATAAAGATATTTATAGTAAAAAAATAAAAATTAAATATTTTTTAAACAAAAACTAAATCTAAATTTTTGCACTTGGATTTAGTTTTTTTATTTCCTGTAAAATGTAGATAAAAAATTAAATATTTTTTAATATGCTATAATTTTTATAAAAAATATATATTTTTTAAAAGGGCTTATTTTTATGAATGAAATTAAAGGCGAAACAAAAAAATTAGAAAAAAAAGTTGCTGTTGAAAGAAAAAAACAAAACATTGATTAAAAACTGTTTGTGCATTTGCTAATGGATCTGGTGGTACGATTCTTTTTGGTATCTCTGATAATGATGAATGAGTAGGATTGAAAAATGCTAAAAAAGATTCTGAATTTATTAGCAGTAAAATAAATGAATGTTTTAGTAAATTTATAAATCATGATTTGTCCATAAAAAATAAAGAAAACAAAGAAATTATAGAGCTTATTATTTTTGAAGGAGAAGAAAAACCTTATTATTTTAGTAATAAAGCTTATATTAGAAATGGTAATACAACAATCAATGTAACCGGTTCTCAATTAGATAACTTAATTTTACAAGGTAAAAAAGTAAGATTTGATGAAATGGATTCTGGAAAAAATAAAAATGATACAACTTTTAAGAAATTTGAAAAAATTTATTTAGAAAAGACAAATAAAAGAATTGACATAAAAGACTTTTATTCATTTAACTTAATTAATAAAAATGAACAATTAACTAATGCAGGCCTTCTTTTTTCAGATGATGGATTGCCTGAAAAATATTCAAGAGTTTATTGTAGAAGATGAAACGGCCTTGATAAAGCACCTAATAATGATATTAAAACATTAGACTATGTTATATATAAAGGAAGTATTTTATATTTACTAGAAAAAAGTATTGAATTCATAAAAAAACATTCAAATTTAATGTGAAAAAAAGATTTGTATGGACGTAATGAATATTATGATTATCCAAAGGAAGCAATTAGAGAGGTAATTGTTAATGCATTAGTTCATCGAGATTATACAAGAGATGATTCAGAAATTTCTATAGATATTTATGATGATAGATTAGAAATTACTTCTCCAGGTGGAATGTATTCTAATGAAAAAATACAAGATTTAAATATTATGAATATTCCATCAGAAAGAAGAAATCGTATTACTGCTGATCTTATGTTTAGAATGAAATTTATGGAAATTAGCGCTAGTGGAATACAAGAAATTATCAAATCATATGAACGTTCTGAAAAATATAGTAAAAATTATAAACCTATTTTTGAATCTACTGATAGATATTTCAAGGTTAAATTATGAAATTTAAATTATGAGATACATAAAGATATAAAATCTAAAAATAGTTTTAATGAAATAGAAAAAACATTTATAAATTCATCAAACCCCGGCGATAAATCTTTAACCCCGGCGATAAATTCATCAAACCCCGGCGATAAATCATTAACCCCGGTGATAAATTCATCAAACCCCGGCGATAAATCATTAACCCCGGCGATAAATTCATTAAATTATCAACAAAAATTAGAATCAAATAAATTAGCAACTTTTAACAATATAGATAATTTAAAAGTAAAAAAAATAACTTATTTAAAGGAAAATATAGAAAAAATTTTATCTTTTTCAAAAAATAATGAATATTTTAAATCTTCAGAAATAGAAAAAGAATTAAATTTGAAACGTTCTAGAGTTAGAGAAATACTTTCTAAAATGGTAAAAGAAAACTTAATAGAACCAATGGGCAAAAACAAGAGTAGAAAATATAAAATAAAAAAACCACAAAAATAAGCAGTTTTTTATTTTATATTTTTATTTTAGTAATTCTTATTTTTGTAATGTTTATGGTGATAACAATATAAACAATATACAAAATTCAAAATGTTAAAAAACAATAAAAATTAGTTTAAAGCATCAAAATCTTTCTATTTAATAATTAAAAATATTATGATAAAAATAAATGCCTGAATAAAAATTATTAAAAAATGAATTTTTAAATAATTTTTATTTAAATAATTTTTTCTTTATATTTAAAAATTGTAAACAGTAGAAAAAATATTTAGTTTAGCTTATGAAATAAACAAAAAAACAAAAAAGTTTTTAAGATTAGAGCCTTTGGTATATTCAATAGAAATAAAGTGCTAAACTATTCACTTTATTAAGTTGAATTAAAAGTTGAAAAAATAAAAAATGTTTTATATTTATGAAGTTAATAATTATAACTAAAAGAAAATATGATTTTTTATTTAAAAAAATTTAGAAAAAAAATAAAAAATAAAACATTGCAAAACATATTCAGGAAAAAACAGCTTAAATTCTAGTGAAACAATAGATTCAAATAATACTTGTGAAAGTTTAAACTTAAAATTATTAAAAAATTATAAAACAAAAATATATTTAATTCAAATTTTAGTATTCTTTTCACAACTATACATATCAAAAGAAAAAACCAAATTGATGCGTTTATTAGAAATTTATCACTTCAACAATGATTAGTTGAAAAAATAAATATTAAAGAAAGTCTTGTTATTTATCAAAAAAGTAAAAAAAATTGAATTTGAATAACAATAATCTAAAAAAACATCAAACATATATTAATTATTTATATATTTGATGTTTTTTTTATTTTGTAAAATTATTAAATTAATGAAAATAATCCAATTGTTGTACCGGCTAATAATGGAGAAATAATAGGAACAAAACTATAGTCTCAACCACCATTAATTTTCTTTTGTTTTCAAATAAAAATACTAAATAATTGGAAAGCCACTCTAGGACCTAAATCACGAGCTGGATTCATTGCATAGCCAGTTACACTACCTAATGATAAACTTAATGAAGAAATAAGCAATACAACAGGAATAGGTCCTAAACTTTCGAAATATTTTTTATTTTCACCTTTGCCTAAAGCAAAAATAATTCCTATTAAAACTAAAGTTGCTACATATTCATACATAAGGTTTTGAGCAAGACCTTTTTCTTTAAAGTTACTAAAACCTCCACTTGTACTACTACAGCTTCTAATAATTGCATAATCATCTGTTTCTTTGATGTGTTTATAGTTAATAATATATAAAATTATTTGTCCACTAAAAGCACCTAAAATTTGTACAGCACTATAAGCAAAAAATTTATCTATTTTTTTATCACCAAATAGTGCAAATAATGAAACCGCAGGATTTATGTGCCCCGGTGCACCTAATGAACTTGCTACAATTACACCCATTAAAACAGCAAATGCTCATCCAAAAGTAATCATGAGTCATCTGCCTGATTGGTTGGCAAACATTCTTTTTAAACTAACAGACATACCAACCCCATTACCTAATAAAATTAAAACTAAGGTACCAAGAAATTCCCCTAATATATCAAGGTGTTGCATATTATTCAATATCTTTCACTCAGTTTAAAGTTCTTTTAATTGCTGAATCTCAGCCTTTTAATAACTTAGTAACTTCTTCTTTTGGTAATGAAGGTTTAAATTGTCTATCAATTTCAGCAATTTTTTTAATTTCATTAATGTCTTTTCAATAACCAACAGCTAAACCAGCTAAATATGAAGCTCCCATAGCTGTAGTTTCAACATTTTTAGGTCTTTCAACATTTAAATTAGAAATTGAAGATTGGAAATTCATTAAATAATTTGATTTAGAAGCTCCACCATCAACTTTTAAAAGACTAATTTTTTTACCTAAATCTTTTTCCATAGCTTTAATCAAGTCATTAGATTGGTAAGCTATACTTTCTAATGTTGCTTTAATAATGTGTTCATTTTTTGTTCCTCTTTCAAGACCAAAAATAGCCCCACGAGCATATGAATCTCAATAAGGTGCTCCAAGCCCTGTGAATGAAGGAACAACATAAACTCTTTGATTATCTTTAACTAATGAAGCATAAAAATCACTTTCAGCTGCATTATATAAAATTCTCAGTGAATCTCTAAGTCATTGAATAGCCGCGCCAGCTACAAAAACAGAACCCTCAAGAGCATAAACAGTTTTTTGTCCTTGAAGTTGTCAAGCTACTGTTGTTAACAGCTTATTATTTGATTTAATTGCTTTATTTCCTGTGTTAACAAGAGTAAAACATCCTGTACCATAAGTGTTTTTAACCATTCCAACTTCTGTACACATTTGGCCAAATAAAGCGGATTGTTGATCACCAGCTACACCTGTAATTGGTACTTTACCAACTGCTTTATTTGATCAAAATTCAGGCTCAACATAACCATAGTGACCTGAAGAAGCTTTAACTTCTGGTAAAATACTTCTTGGTATATTTAATAGATCTAAAATTTCTTGATCTCAATCTAGTGTATGAATATTAAAAAGCATAGTTCTTGATGCATTTGAAACATCTGTAGCATGAACTTTACCTTTGGTTAATTTTCAAATTAATCAAGTGTCAATTGTTCCAGTTAATAATTTATTTTGAGCTAATTTTTCTTTTGCAACTTCAACATTTTCTAAAATTCATTTTAGTTTTGTTGCACTAAAGTAAGGGTTAATAATAAGTCCTGTTTTTTCTCTGAAAAAATCAGTTTTATTTTCTTTAATTAATTTATCACAAAAATCACTTGTACGGCGATCTTGTCATACAATTGCATTATAAACCGGTAGTCCTGTTTCTTTATCTCAAACTACAATTGTTTCTCTTTGGTTTGTAATTCCTAGTGCTACTATGTCACTAGATTTAATTTGTGCTTTATTTTTTACACTTTGCATTGTAGAAAGTTGTGTGTTTCAAATTTCTAAAGCATCATGTTCAACTCATCCTGAGTTAGGAAAATATTGACTAAATTCATTTTGAGCAATGGCAACAATATCTCCTTTTTTGTTAACTACTAATGAACGACAAGAAGTTGTACCTTCATCTAAGGTAATAATAAATTTTTCTTTTGTATTCAAATTAAACTCCTTTTTTTGATAAATTAGTAAGTTATTTAGCAAAATTAAGTTTTTAATTTAAAATCTGTTTTTTCAATTAATTTAACAATTTCTTTAGCAATTGCAGGAGCTGAAGATAAACCAGGTGATTGCATACCCGCGGCATTAATAAAGTGTTTATTAGCTTTAGCATAACCAATAACAAAATCATTTGTTTTTACATCAATTGGTCTTGAACCTGCAAAACGAGAAACAATTTTTTCTGTTTCTAATTCAGGAATTAAATGTTTACCAATTTTAATAATTTCTATATATTTTTCATGTGTAATAAAGGAAGTTTCGTCTTTTTTAACATGATCTTCAGCTGTGGGACCAACTAAAAAATTACCATTTAACATTGGAGCCACAATAACACCTTTACCGTGAATTGTTGGTACCATAAAACAAACATTAGAAACTTTGTTTTTAATGTTATGACTTAAAACAATATATTCTCCTCGTTTTGTTGTTTGTTCAAAATCGGGATAATTAGCTAATTTGGCAATTTCATCTGCATAATGACCTGCAGCATTAATAATGATTTTAGCTTTAATTTCAGTGTTTGTTTTACTTTTTATCGTAAACATTTTATCTTCATATTTTATTTCATTTACATGAAATTCTAGCATTGTTTTAACACCAAAATTTTCACTAGTTTTAATAAATTCATTTGTTGCCTCGTAAGGATCAATTGCATAAGAATTATTGCATAAAAGTGCACCAAAAACATTTTTATTTAAAAAAGGTTCTTTTTCTAAAGTCTGCTTTTTATTTAATATAAACAAATGCTTTTTATTTACTTTATTTTTTAGACCTCTTTCATATAAAAGTTTTACATGTTGCATTTCATTTTCATTAAATGCAACAACTAATGAATCAACTTTTTTTCTTTTAAAATTAAAAATAGGAAAAATTTCTTTTTGTCATAGTTTATTTCCTAAAACGTTAAGACTAGCTTCAACTTTATGACTTTCAGCATCAAAACCACAATGAATAACACCAGAATTATTCTTTGATGTTTCTTCTCCAAAAGAAACATTTTTTCTAATAAAACAACTTTATTTTTATATTTAGATAATTCATAAGCAATGGATGCACCTATTATTCCGCCGCCTATAATTGCTATATCATATTTTTTAATCATTTTTTTCTTCATAAATAACTTACTTAAGTTTATTATATGAAACAAAAAAAAAAAAAAAGATTTACTAAAAAATATTAATTTTATATGGAAATTTTGGCATTTTTGCACTTTTTTTTGATTTTAATTACCAAAAAAAAAATAAAAAAGTATAATAAAAAACTTGGAGGTAAAAATGAATTTCAATTTAAAAGAAGAACTAGAAAAATGAAAAAAAACTAGAATTGTTATTTGAGTACTTTTTGGTGCATTTGCTTTGTTTATAATTATAGGTATTATATTAATGATTAAAGCTGCGAGTGATGTAGTGATTGTTCAGACATTATTAGGTCCGGTATCTCAAAAATCTAATTCACTTTTAGCTTTTACAGGCGTAGGTTTTGCATTAGCACTTGTTGGGTCTATTGGACAAGGGATTACACTAATAGTTGGAAGAGTTTTAAAGTATAGTTTAGCTAATAAAATAGAAAATATTTATTTAATGCAAAAACAATATCCAAGTAATTCAAATTTAATAATTTGACTTGTTCTTTCAATTTTTTTATTGCCTATAATTGCAACAATAATATTTCATGTAAAAGCCAATGATATATTTGCCAAAGTTCAAATGTTAGATTCTTTAGAATCTGAGACAACAAATAGAACATTATCATAATATTTAGTCATTTTTTATTTGAAACCATTACTTTGTAGTGGTTTTTTTTATTAAAAAAAAGTATAATAAAAAATTAGAGATAAAAATAAATTTAAACAAAAAAACATGAATTAGAATATGAAAAAAAATAGAAAAATTATTTGATTTGTCGCATTTGTATTTTTATTATAGAAATTATATTTTTAATTTGTTTCCACGAAATATAGTATTATGACTAATAGAATTTTTATGTTATGTTATTGTTTCTACTGTTTTATTTATTGGAAGAGTTAAAAAATTTAACATAGCTAGAAAAATTATAAAAAAACATTTTCCTGTAAAAGAGCATGAAAAAAACACGTTTTTAATCATAAGTTTATACTTTCAACAACAGCTCTCTTATGATAACCTATTGCTTGAATATTTTTTAATATAATTGCAAACAAAATTTTAAATCATAATAGTCAATATTATAAAGAAATAAATGAATTTAATAGTGATAAAAGTAATTTAAATATAAATTATTTTAAAAAAATAAAAAATTTAATTAAAATAATATAATAAAACATTTTTTTAAAACATTTTTGAAAAAAAATTATTTAAAATATATAATAATATTATATTTAAAATATTGAGGAGAAAAATGCAACAAGATTTAGCAAAAAAAATACAAAAATGAAAAAAAGTAAGAATTATAGTTTGACTTCTTTTTGGAATATCAATGGCTATTGTAATTATTCTTATGCTTATTGGACTTATTTCAGCAATTAAAGCACAACTAGAAATGCTAGAAGAAAATAAAATAATTGATTTACAAAAAACAATTTTTTCTTCTGTTTGATCATTATCTTTTGTTATATTTTTTATTGTTTTGGCACAGATGTCTTTATTTTTTGGTAGAACTTATAAATATATTTTAGCAAACGATATTCAACACTTATATTCTCAAACAAAAACATTAAAAACTAACAAATCTACTTTATCTACTTTATTTATTATTTCATTTTTTACATCATTTGTTGGGATTTACTTTTTTCATACAAGAGCAAATGAAGTAATCAATAATTTATCAAAAGAGTTATAAATTTATGTTGTTTCAAGTGTTGATTGTTTAAAAATGTAAAATAAAGTATAAAAAAGCATTGTAAAAGAACTAAAAAAATTTTTACTGCTTTTTTTTATAAAGTATGTTCTATATTTTTTATATATGTTTTTTATAAAACATATTACAAAACACGAAAAAGGTATTACCATATCTGTGGCCCTTTTTCGTGTTTTTATATATATTTTTTTATGTCAAACTAATAATTTACATTTGATTAGTTATGTATTAACATATAGCAAAAATATAAAAAATAATTAAATAACATTTGTTTAAAAAAATAGTTTTAAAAAATGATAAAATAAAAATATAAAAAATTCAATTTTTTATTTATATTTTTAGCCAAAAAGGAAATTATGAATTTAGAAACAAAAATAAAAAAATTAATTAAAAAAGGTGAACAATACAATATTGAATTTAAAGAGTCAAAGACATCTTTACCTGAAGATGTTTTTAAAACTGTTTGTGCATTTAATAATAGATTAGGCGGACATATAATTTTAGGTGTAAACGATAAAAAGGAAATTATTGGTGTTGAAGAAAGTAATATAGATGATATTAAAAAAAATTTTGTTACAACTATAAATAATCCAACTGCATTTAATCCTCCATTATATTTAGAACCTATAGTTTTAGAAATTAATAATTTTAAAATTATTTATATTTATGTTCCTGAAGGTAAACGTGTTTGTAATTATAAAAGAAAAATTTATGACCGCATAAATGACAGTAATCTAGATATTACTAATTCTCATGATAGAATATCCAAAATATATTTAAAAAAAAGTAATATTAGTTTTGTTGAAAATATTTACCCTGATATAGACATTAATTCATTAGGTGACAAAACTATTGAGAAGGTTAAAAAGATGGCAATAGCTAAAAATCCTTTTCATATTTGAAAAAATATGTCTAAAGTTGAAATGCTTAGAAGTTTATCGCTTATTTCTTTTGATTTAGAACAACAAAAAGAGAGTTTAACATTAGCAGCAATTTTATTATTTGGTAAAAAAGAAACTATTTCATCCATTTTATCTTATTATAAAACTGATGCTATTTTAAGAATTGAAAATACTGATCGTTATGATGATAGAGAAACTATTGAATTAAATCTTATAGAAAGTTATTATAAACTTGTTCAATTTGGGCAAAAACATTTAAATGATATTTTTGTTTTAGACAAAATTCAAAATGTAAGTGCAAGAGATACTATTCTTAGGGAAATAGTGGCAAATACCCTAGCGCATAGAGACTATTCTAGTAGTTTTGTTGCAAAAATAATAATTGAAAAAGATAAAATAATTGTTGAAAATTCTAATATACCTAACAGTTTTGGAGAACTAAAGCCAAAAAAATTTGCACCATTTCCTAAAAATCCTTTAATATCAAAGGTTTTTAAAGAAATTGGTTTTGCTGATGAATTAGGTTCAGGTGTAAATAATATATACAAGTATACTCAAATATATTCACAAAATAAACCTATATTTGAAGAAGGCGAAACTTTTAAAACCATTATTCCTTTAAGAGATATTGCTATCAGTAAAATTAAATTTCAAAACTTTAAAAATGATAAAGGTATTTTACACAAAAAAACAATTAAAAGCAATGAAATAAATAAAATTATTGAAATGATTAAAAATAACAAACATATAAAACTTGATGAAATAGCTAATAAATTAAAGCTAAGCAAAAAAACAATTCACAGACATATTAAAAATATTCCTAATTTAATTTATATTGGAAGAGGAAGAAATGGTTATTGACAATTTATTGATACTAAAAAATAAAATTTTTATTTAAATCTATCAAATAATTTTTTAATTAAAAAATTGCAAAAAATTATTATTTTACTTTTGTTAAATGTCCACCGGAGATTTTTTTAAATGTTTACCAGAAATGTCCACTAAAAATGTCCACCGGAAAACATTTTTATCATAAAAATAACATATTTTTTTAAAATCTTTACTAAAAATGTCCACTGGAAATTTTTTTAAAAATATCAGCTAAAAAAATATTTTATTTAGATAAATAATGCATAATGTTGTTAAAATGTTTAGTAAAAATTTTAGTTTATAAATTTAAAATAAAAATTTAAATATTATTTAATTTTACCTATAAATAGGTATTAAAACTATTTATTTGTACAGACTTTTATCAAAAAACAAATATTTTTATATGTTTTTTTATTTAAATATTTATTTAAAAAAATTTTGAAAAATATTTATTTAAAGATTTTTTTTGTTTTAAAGAACATAAAAAAAATATCAAAATGTCTATTCAAGGTTTTTTCAAAATGTCCACCGGAGATTTTTTAAATGTGCACTAAAAATGTCCACCGGAAAGCATTTAAATTACAAATTATTCTAAATAAAAATATATAATATAAATAAAAAAATTAACAAAATAATAATCAAATAATAATAACGATCAAAAAATGCATTTAACTAAACTAGTTCAAAATTATTGAACTAGTTTTTATTTTAAATTTTTAACATTTACTTTAACTTAATATTATTATTGACTGAAAAGTCGATTAATTTTTAAGCAAATTCATTATTTGCATAATTAAAAAAATATAACTTATTCTTGCTGAAGTATGTTGTTCAAAAATATCTTCATTTTGATAAATAACTAAATGCTCATTTGCATCTTGCATAAGTTGTGATTTGATATTTGAACTTAATGAAACAGTTTTAGCTTTAGTTTTTTTCACTTCTAAAAAAATATTTAAAATTTCTTCTGTTTCACCTGAAAATGAAAAAAATATACATAAATCATCTTCACTCAAAATGTCAATTCATTTTTTTTGAACATCTAAATCATATGAACTAAAAGCATTGTAATTATTTTTTATTAAATAATTATAAAAAATAATAATTATCTCAATATTACTACCTTTACCAAAAATAAAAATTTTTTTACTTTTTTTTATTTTATCAACAACTTTTAATAAATTATTTTTATTTTTTTTAAAAGCATAGTTGATGTTGCCTATTGTTTTTTTGTAATAATTCTCAATTTTTAATTCATCAGAAATAAAAATATTGTTTTTTGAATTAAAACTAAATAAGTTAAAACTTTCATCAATTTCATACAATAATTCTTTGTAATTGTTAAAACCAAGTTTTTTAACAAAAGATGATACAGAACTTTGTGAACAATTTGAATTTTTTGCAACTGTTTTAATTGGCAAAGATTTAATTTTGTTTAAATTTTGTAAAAAATATTTAGAAATTTCTTTATGTGTCAAATTTATATTTTGATAATCATACTTTTCTAAAGTAATAATAATGTTATATTTTCTCATATTTAAATTATATATTAAGGATTTAATTAAAATGTTAACTATAAATAAAATTAAAACAAAAATTCAAAATTTAGGTTCGCTTTTATCGTCAAGTGTTTTACCTATAATTGGAATTTTTATTGCTTGAGGTTTATTAACTTCATTTTTTATTCCAACAGGATGAATTCCTAATAAAACATTATCAACAATGGTAGGAATAGGAATAACATATATTATCCCTACATTAATAGGATTTTTGTTAGGTAAAAAAATATATAATATTCGTGGTGGTGCTATAGCTGGTATTGTAGCACTTGCCACAATTGCCGCAGGGCAAACCGATGCAATAAAATACATTTTATATGAAGGTATTAATGAAGACATGTTACAGAAAAAAAGTGGTGTACCTATGTTTCTAGGTGTGATGATTTTTGCACCAATAGCTTCTTTAGTTCTTAAACATACTGAAAAACTTTGAATTCAAAAAATTAAACCAGGATTTGAAATGCTTGTAAATAATTTTTATTTAGGAATTTTAGGTTTTATTTTAGTTTTTCCTGTGTTTTATGCATCAATTTATGTAATTGGATATTTTCAATTAGGTTTGTCTAAATTTATTTTTGAAATGCAAAAATATAAACTTTATCCAATTTTAGCTATTATTATAGAACCAGCAAAAATATTATTTTTAAATAATGCAATTAATCATGGTGTTTTTACACCACTTGGTACTGCACAAGTGTTGGAAGCTGGTAAATCCACTTTATTTTTACTTGAAAGTAATCCGGGACCAGGTTTAGGAATTTTAATTACATGAATAATTTTTGGTTTTAAAAAAAATAAAGCTATTTCTTCACAAGCAGCAAGTAGTAGTGTTGTGCATTTATTTGGTGGGATTCATGAAGTTTATTTTCCATTTGTGTTATTAAGACCAATTTTAATTTTTCCTTTAATTGCAGGAGGAGCTATTGGTAACTTAATTTTTTTAATTTTTAATGCAGGAGCTATTGCACCTATCTCACCTGGATCAATAATAGCTGGATTTATTCAAATTAACAAAACATGAAGCGATGTTTTAGGTTATACTTTAGGTATAGCAGTTAGTGCAGCAGTTACAGCAGTTCTTAGTTTATTTATCTTATTGTTTTTTAGAAAAAAAGATCTATCTAAAATTTTTGAAGAAGCAACAGACAATTCAAAAGCAATGAAAAATAATTTAACTAATAAATTTTATTGTAAAAATATTGTTTTTGCTTGTGATGCAGGAATGGGTTCTTCAGCCATGGGGTCTTCCATTTTTAAAAAAACTCTTAAAGACAATGACATAAATAATATTACTGTGATTAATAAAGCAATTAATAATTTGACAAATAGTGATAAATGTATTATTACTATTAGTTCTTTAAGAGATAGAATCAAACAGAAAGTACCTAGCTCTAAAATAATAACAATCAATCAATTTTTAGACCAAAAAAAATATCAAGAAATTGTGCAAGAAATAAAAAATGAAAAAAAATAAAGTAATTCATTTTGGGGCTGGAAACATAGGTAGGGGTTTGGTTGCCTATATTTATCAACAAAATAATTATGAAATTTATTTTGTTGATACAAATTTAGACATAGTAAATAAACTCAATTTAGAAAAAAAATACAAAATAAATTATTTTAACCAAAAAAAATTTAATTTAATTAAAAATTTTAAAGCATTACACATTAGTGAAACAACAGAAATACTCAAATTAATAAATGAAATGGATATTATTTCAACTTCAATAGGAGCAGAAAATTTACATCATTTAAAGCCTTTATTTCAAAAAGCAAATTTTAAAAATAATACGAAAATCATTTGTTTTGAAAATGGTTTTAAAATTAGTGACAAATTTAAGGAAATACTAAATTTAAAAAATAAAAACATTGACTTTATTAATTCAGTAATTGATAGAATTATTCCTTTATCTACAAAACAAAACCAAATTTTAGATGTTCAAAGTGAAAAATATTTTAATGTAGTTCTAGAACAAAAAAATAACTTTCAATTAAATAAAGTTCAATTAACACAAAACATTGATTTTTTTATAATAAAAAAATTAATATTTGTTAATGCAATACATACAACATTAGGAATTGTAGCAGCAGCTAAAAAATATAAATATATACATAATGCTTTTAAAAACAAAAAAATTATTTTTTTTATAAAGAATTTTATAAAAGCAATTATTAGTGTTTTTGAAAAAGAATTTAATGCTAATACAAAAGAGTTACAAAAATATTCAAATCAAAATTTAAAACGTTTCAAAACAAAAGAATTTAATGATTTAAATATAAGATTAATTAGAAATCTAAATTCTAAATTTGCTTTAAATGAAAGATTCGGGATAATTTTTTCTTTATTTCAAAAATATAAAATTGATAATTATTATTTTAAATATATTTTTGAAAATATTTACAAAATCAAAAATTTAAATGATGAATTTTTTGCTAATTTTTTTAAAGAAAATAATGTAACTTTTTTTAAAGAAGATATAATTAAAAAATTTTTGGTAGTGTTCAATAGATGGTGGTTTGGCTACCTCGTTAGAAAGCGAGGTAGTTTTTTTGTTGAATTTAAATGAATTTGAAAATAAATTTGTACCTACTTCAATAGTCCACAAATTGTATATCCAAAAAGAGCGTCCATCTCTTGTAATGCTAAAAATATTTTTTTATAGCTGTTTTTTATACATTACAAATCATGACAAAAATAAAATTTTAAAATTTAAATTTTCAAGATTATTTTTAAAAAGTTTAAAAGTAGATCGAACTGATTTGTTGCGTCAAATTTCAAAAGCGGGTTTTGATGCTGCGTCCATTTTTTCAATTAGTCAAAAAACAGAAAACATAACTAAGAAAAAAATGCTTATTGAAAGTTTTCAATACAATGAAAAAACTAAAATGATTGAAATTGAATTCACAAAATACATAGATGATTATTTAAACCTTGGTCATTTTAAAAAGTTTAATTTATCTAATCTTGTAAAGTTTAAATCTTCGTTAAGTTTTTGATTTTTTCAAGAAATGGAAAACAGAAGCTATAGCGAAAAAATAGATACATGAATTTCTCTAAAAAATTTTGTAAATATTTTAGGAGTTAAAACTGATGCATATAAAAACTTAAGTGATTTTAAAAAATACGTCATTGATGTTGTTGTTAAAGATTATCAAAAAATAGCAAAAACAAAACTTTTGAAAATTGATGATTCATTTTACCAGATTGCAAAAAAAGGCCAAACACCTTACATTCATTTTGTTTTTGATAATTATCTCATTCAAGATGAAACAAAACTTTTTGATTAGTAGTTTTATAGCAAATGTAGTGGATCACTCGCAAAAATGTAGTGGATCACTCGCAAAAAAATGCTTTTTTTAAGGGGGTAGGGGGTTATATATCTCATTTTAGTTTAAGTTTTAAAGAATAAAACTAGAAATATTTAGAAGAAATAAAAAAGAAAAATAAAAAAAAGAAAAAGGAATTACTTATGAAAAACATTATTAATGATTTAAAAAAGTTAAATAATAATCCAACAGAAAAAATGAAAAAAGAATTTGAAAAAAAATATGGAGTGACATTTGAAGATGAAAGAATTTAATTTTGATTCCAATTACAAAAGTAAGAAAAAATGAAATGATAATGATTTAATAAATTTTGAAAAAGATTTAGATAATGCTTTTTTTGAATTTTATAAAAATCCAACATTTAAAAATGCTGAAAAATTTAAAAACTTTTTAACTTCATTTGGTTTTGAATTTGAAGAAGGTTTAAAAAATGAAAAATTTAAATAAGCTTTTAGATGAAAGGAAAAAAATTGTTGAACAAATTATCAAAAACTTAAAAACACATAATTATTTTTGAGATAAAAATTTTGTAGCAATGTATCCTTTGAATTTTGTAAGCAACAAAAACTACAATGGAACAAACATTTTAAGACTTCAACTTTTTTCTGAAATGAAAAATATTCAAGATCCAAGGTTTTTAACTTTTAAGCAAATATTAAACAGACCAAATCTTAAACTAAAAAAAGGGGCAAAAGGTTGTTCAATTGAATATTGAGGCATCAAACAATTAGATGAATCAGAAATTGAAAATAATGGAAAAAAGCAAAAAACTAATTACTTTTTTGGAAAAACGTATTATGTTTTCAATGCAAAGGATGTTGAAAATATACCTAAATACAAAAATAAATTTGTTGAAGTTTCTAGCGATAAAAGAGTAGATTATTTAATCGAAAATTTGTCTAAAGCTTTAGAATTAAAAGTATACGACAATGTTTTAACTGAAACTCCACATTTTTCTCCAAATCAAGACTACATCCAAATGCCAACAACTTTTGTAAGTCCTGAAGCAAAAATAGCAGTTTTTTTTCATGAATTAACACATTGAACAGGGCATAAAGATAGACTCAATAGAACTTCAATTGAATCATATAGTAAAAATATCAAAACAAGAGCTATAGAAGAATTAGTTGCTGAATTAGGGGCGATATTTTTAAATTCAAAGTTTGGTTTTCAAACTAAGAAAATTCAAGATAATAATTATGCATATATTCAAAGTTGAATTAAGATACTCGAAGATAATCCAAATGAACTATTTAAAGCAGCTAACAAAGCAAATGAAGCTGTTGAATATATTTCTCAAAAATTAGAAAAATATTTAGATACTAAAAAAAATGAAAAACAAATTATTGATAATTCAGATTTTTTAGCTCAAGACGAAGGGCTTGTACATTAATGAAAATTGAAATCACAAATTTTTTTCTTATATCTAAACAAAGTGAAAATGATTATAAACAAGTAGCCATGTTTTCAATAATTGTTAATTTTGGCACAAGACATAAATCATTTTTTGTAAAGTTAAATAAACTATCACTTTACAAAAACAAGCATGACTTTTTTGTTTTCAATCCTTTAATTGTTAAAAGTGAAAATGATAAAAAAGATTTTTATTTCAACTTTTCATGAGAAATGAGCAAATACATTTTAGAAAAAGCAAAGCAACGCTATGAAAGTGAGATTCAACTTGTTAAAAAATAAAAATGCAAAGTTCAGTTTTTAAAATAACTCGTTTTGCTAAAGGAACTAATGAATATTACAAAAAGGGAAAAGTAATTGATTACATTACAAGGCCCAGCGCTGTTTATAAATCAACAAAAACATCAAATGAAATACTTGCTCTAGTAAATGAACAAACACAATTAGAAAAAGTTTTAAATTCCTTAGTTAATGAACAAAGTTCAATTAATTCAGGTTTATTTAAAATCAAAAACAAAAAAGCTAATTTAATTGCTGTTGAAAAAGCTAAAAATATTTATAAAAAATTAAAAAAAGAACAATTAATTTGGGATGCTGTCTTGTCTTTTGAATATGAAAGAATGAAAAATGCTAATATTGTTTCACAACAAGAATATGCTGATTTTTTAGCAAGTAATTTTGAATATTTTTTAAAAAGTGAAAAATTTAATTTAAAAAATTTAGATATTTTATTTGCAATTCATACCAATACTAAACACCCACATTTTCATATTCTTTTTAGTGAGAAGATGCCTACTACATGAAATTACAAACAAAAAAAATTTAAATTTAGATCAAAAGGCTCATTAGAAATTGAAAATATTAAAAAATTTCAAAAATATTTAGACATGAAACTTTTGCACAAAAAAGATTATGAAACTCTATGAAATATCAAAAAAGAAGTTTTTGAAATTAAAACAGAAATTAAGCATGAACCAATTTTTAAAGTAATGTTTAATGAACAAAATAATTTTTATGATGACCTTCAAAAAATAAAAAAATATTACAAAAACAATAAAAAGCCTACTTTTAATTTAGCACCTAAAGAAATACAAGAATCAGTTATAGCAATTAAAGATTATTTGTTGAAAAACAATGAATTATTTTTTAAAAAGGTTAATATTTTTCAACAAAAACTTGACACACTCCAAGAATTAGAAATAGATAAAATTTTTGATGAAGAAAAAACTGAATTTATTAATAATCAACTTAATGAATTTAATAATCAACTTAATAATCAAATTTTAAAAAATGCTGCTTTTTTAAATGAAAAAATAATTGCAAAATTAAAATCTAGTAAATTTCATGAAAAAACATTACTTAAAAAAATTATTAAAAAATTAACTTGAATGCCATACAAAATATATCAAATTAAAAAATCTTTTGATAAAGGTTATGACTTAATAAATGATTAAAAAGTTATAGGTAAAAATAATGAAAATAAATCAAGATAAAAACAAAAATAATATTTTTAATTTCAGCATAGTTGATGTTGCACAAGAATTTTTTAAATTAATAAAACAAGGTTCTAACTTTAAAGTCATTTGCCCTTTTCATGGTGATAAAAATGCATCATTGATTATTTCCCCTTCCAAAAACATTTGAAAATGCTTTGGTTGTAATAAAGGCGGAAATGCAATTGAATTAGTCAAAGAATATCAAAAAATTGATACAAAACAAGCAATTGAATGACTAACAAATAAATTTCATATAATTTCATTAAAAAAACATCAATTTAAAAAACCGGAAAATGACTTTCAGACAAATGAAAAAGAAATTATCAACGTTAATTCATTGGCAACTATTTTATTTAAAGTAAATTTATTAAGTGAAATAAATGAAAATATCTTACTTAAAACATTTTTAAACAAAAGAAAATTAAATAACAATATTATTCAAAAATTTGATATTGGTTATAACTCAAATAATGCAAAGTTTAAAAATTTTTTAATTAATGTTAAAAAAATACCTAAAGATATATTAATAAATTCATCTTTATTAACCGAAAATGAAAATTCTTTTTTTATTAATAGAATTATTTTTCCAATTAAAAATGAATTTAATGAAATTGTTGGATTTGCAGGGAGAACTTTAGATAACAATAGTAATTTTCCTAAATATCTTAACTCAAAAGAAAACTCTGTATTTAGCAAAAACAAAATATTATTCAATTGATTTAATGCAAAAAATAATGAAGAAATTATTTTAACTGAAGGTTATATGGATGTTTTAGCTTTTGAAAGAAATCAAATTTATAACTCAGTTGCACTAATGGGTATAAATCTCTCAAATCATCATATCAAAATATTAAAAAATAAACAAATAACTTTAGCTTTAGATAGTGATGAAGCAGGTAAACAAGCTACTTATGAAATTATTAAAAAACTTTTTAAAAATAATTTTCAAAATATTTATGTAATTGACTTTTTAAATTTTAAAGATGCTGATGAATTTAGCATGGATAATGATTTAAAAAATGCATATCAGAAAAAATTACATTATTTAAATTGACTGAATTTAAATCATTATAAAACTGATGATCTAAAGTCTAAAAAAACTATTAATTATGCTAATGAAAAATCTATTAGCATAAGTGCAAAACTTAAATATATACAAAAAATAAAAGACTATAAAACTAATGAAACTAAAACTCTTTTTATGATACTAAAATATAAAAACGAAAAAACTTTAAAATTATTTCTTTTAAATAAAAAACAAGTTAATGCATTTTATGAACAAGTAAAGAAAAACGATGAAATCAAATTAATAATAACAAAAAAAAATAATCATACTTTTATTAGCAAAATTTTAAAAATCAACAATAAAGATTTTAGTTCAGCAAAGGAGAATGATGAATTAGTTTATGAAAGGTAAAAAAAATTTAAAATATCTTTTTATTTTTATATTATTTTGAATTCCAGTTTTTTTGTTAACTTATATTTTATTTCCTTTCTCTGAAATTAGTAGTTTAAAAAAATTTGTTGATATTTTCCCAAAATTAAAAAATTATTGAAAATTAAATATTACAAATTGAAATGTAATTTCTATAAGTTTATTATCTTCATTCATTTTTTCATTTACATTTTTATGTTTAGTATTGATATTTTTTAAATTTAAGAAAAATAAAAATAAATTTGAAAAACTTGAAGAAGGTGGGGCAAGTTTTTTATGAGATGAACCAAATAAAAAAGGTTCATTTAGCGAGTTTTCAAAAATATATTTTAAAAACTTTAAAAATCAAAAACCTGGTTGAGTTGTTAGTTATAAAAGAATAGCTTCAAAAATTAAATATTTTGTTTCAACAGAAACACATGCCAAAATTATTGGCACAACAGGTAGTGGTAAAACGCAGAGATTTATCATTCCAAGTGCTAAATATAACATAAATATTAAAAACACTGAAGTCAAACCAAATATTGTTTTAATCGACCCCAAAGGTGAATTATATTTAGAACTTAAAAATGATTTAGATAAAAACAATTATCAAACATTTACTTTAGATTTAACTAATCCATTAATTTCTGATGGTTTTAACTTTTTATCTAAAATATGAAAAACTTTTCATAATCAAAACATGAATAAGCTTGAGCGTGAATCATTAGCATTTTCATTATTAGCAGATGTAATTGAATCATTAGATGATTGAAATACAAGTGGTGATAACAAGTTTTGATCTGATAGCTCTAAAAATTGCCTAAAGATTATTGGTAAGTTTATGCTCTATTATTCAACAATTGATAAAAATTTTAAAAAACAACATTTTAATTTAGCTTCTTTTAATCAGTTTTTATCTTACAAAGAATTTTCAAAAGGTAAATGAATTAACATTTTGCAAAATTCTCAAAGTCAAGAAATAAAAAATTTCTTTTTATCAGAAGTTAAACCATTAATTGAAAATAATGATCGTACATTAACAAGTCAACTTTCAGGCGCTGTAAATGCTATTGTTAAATTTAATAATGATTTAGCTATTAAATCTTGAAGTTGTAGACATAATATTGAAATTGAAAAAATTATTTTAGATTCACATTTAGATAATGGTAAACCTTTTGCTATTTTTATTAAATTTCCTGATCATAAAAAAGATAGACATCGCTATATTTCTATTTTGATTGATCAAATTTATCAAACAGCAATTGATATTGCTAATGCTTCAAAAAATCAAAAACTTAAAAGAACACTTTTATTTTTTGGTGATGAGTTTGGTAATTTGCCTGTTATTAAAGATTTTGACAATAAAGTTACTATTGCGAGAAGTAGAAATATTTTCTTTTCAATTGTTTTGCAAGATTTAAACCAATTAGCTAAATATAAAAATGATAAAAAAATAATTGAAAACAATACTAACTTAACTATTTTTTTAAATTCTTCTGATCATGAAACATTAAAAAAAACATCTGAAATTTTAGGTCAAAGCAATGTTGTTAAAACATCATTTTCAAATTCTAAAAATGATAAAAGTAAAAGTTCAACTGATTCATTGTCAAATAAACCATTAGTTTCAATTGAAGAATTAAAAAATATTTCACCTAAAGTTCATTTAATAATTCAATCTGGAATTAAACCTTCTAGAGTTAACTCAACATATGCATATGATGTTTGAAACACTAAATCAAATGAAATAGAAAAAAAAGAAATAAGAATTTTTAATGAAAAAGATTATTTTTATTTATTTACAGAAATTGCAAAAAATGATACTAAAGATAAAAACCTCAACAAAGAATTACTAGAAATAATAGAAAAAGAAAAAAAAGATGAATTGGATGAAATGCTTTTAAAAACAATTAGAACAATAAAAGGAGAAAAAGAAGATAATAATAATTTTGAACAAGAGGAAGAATTTGATGTAGAAGATTTAGATGAAATGGAATTTATGGACAAAGAAAAAAATGATAAAGTAAACAATAAAACAAAACAACTTGCTTATTTAGAAGCAAAACTAAAAAGCGGAATGCTAGATAACGAAGAATATAAAATCATAGAAAAGAAAATAAAATTTTTAAAAGGTAGTTAAAAATGGAAGATATAAATTTTATAGAAACAAAAAAATGCTCTTATTGTGATGAAAAAAATTGTGAAACAATAATTGAATTATCTAAAAAAGAAAAATATTATGGGAGAGAATGCCAACCCAAAACATTTAACACATTGCCAAAAAAAATTCAAAAAATATTTGATATTTAAAAAAACAAAAAAACATAAATTAGAATATGAAAAAAAATTATCTAATCAATGAGAAATTACAAAATAAAAATAAGAAAAAATTAGCATAAAAAAGACCTATTTTTTTCTTATTAAATAACTATATATATAGGGAGATATATGAACAAAGTTTTTTTAGCCGGCAGAATTGCCAATGATTTTAAGTTAATGACAAGTGCAAATAATAATTATTACACTTGAATAACACTTGCTGTAAGAAGAAACTATAAATCGAATGAAGGTAATGAAATTACCGATTTTATACCTTTTGTTGCTTGAAATAAAACAGCAGAAATATTAAATAAATATGCAATGAAAGGAGTGAAAATTTTTCTTGAAGCAAATTTAAATGTTGTAGAAGAAGTTATTAAAAATAAAAAAACTTTTTCATTTATGC
Source organism: Mesomycoplasma neurolyticum (assembly GCF_900660485.1). NCBI lineage: Bacteria > Bacillati > Mycoplasmatota > Mycoplasmoidales > Metamycoplasmataceae > Mesomycoplasma > Mesomycoplasma neurolyticum. Next base: position 554,890 of record NZ_LR214951.1, on the reverse strand, counting down.
TTCAAGCTAAAGCAATTGAACTTTTAGAAACAAAAGAACAAATTGAAAATAGAAAAAATAAGAATAATTTAAATACTACTTATTGTGATTGAACTACAAATGAAGAATTAATAAAAAAAATTGAAGATCCAATTGAAGAAACAAATTCTGAACCTAAAAAAGAAGAAACAAATAAAAGTAGTATTGAGCATTTATTTGGAACAAAATATCCAAAAGACATCAATGAAAATACTTATAAAACATTTAATTATGATGTTGATGAAATATTTAAAAATAATAAATAAAATCTAAAAAGATTAACAAACAAGGAGGTATAAAAAATAAAAAAATAGCATAAAAAATAATGTTTTAAATAAATTGTGGTATAATTTATTAAAATAAATTATAGGAGTTAAAAAATGAGTACAAATTTACCTAAAATGAAACCAATGTTTACAAAAAATACTAAATATGAAATTACTTTTGATCGTTTTGAAGGTCCAATCAAACATAGACCTATTGTTATATTTAGAGATGAATATGCAGAAATTACTGAAGATGGGAAAATTATAGAAAAATATTATTATATTAAAGCTAGAAGTGCACATGATGAAAATGGTAATAGAAAAAAAGCTAACAAGGGTGAAATTTTTTTAGAAAAAGCTACAATAGGATTATTAACAAATGATTCTTATGTTGATACAACGCAAATTTATTCAATTAAAAAAGAAGAATTAAACAATATAGTAGATAGAAAAAATGTTATTTTTGCTAGTACAAATGATTTAACAAAATATCAAATAGACAAAATTTATAGAAGTGTTCTTGAGAATTTAACCCAAGAGCCACCATATGTTTCATTTATGGATGTTAAACTAAATAACAAAACAAATGCTTTTGTTGGGGAGTTAAAATATAGTCATGAATATTTTTTAGATCAAGATTACTTTGAAAGTTCCAGAAAAGATAAGAAAAAATTCATGGCTAACATTTTAAACAAAAAAAATTTAATTGAAGAAACATTAATTGAATTAAGAAACCTTAAAAATGGTGTGCGAGAAGAATTTTTAGATCTTTTAAGGGAATGATCTTATGAGAGGAAGTTAAAAAAAGAAAAAATAGAGCAAAAAAGATTACAAAACATAGGAGATGAAAAAAATGAAGAATTTGAAAAAGAAGGTGATGATTTCACACGTTAAAAAATTTTTTTTATTTTGCAATTTATTAGTAATACCCACTGTTTTTGTTTTATTATCTAGTTCGTGTTGAAAAGGTTTACTTAAAGAACCAAATAAAAGTTCTGAAAATATTGAAAACACTCCACCTTCTAGTCCGCCATCTTCTGTTACTCCAGAACCAAAAACTCCTACTGCTAAAGTTCAAAATCAATATTTAACTGAAGAAATGCCAATTCCTGATTTTTATGTATATGAAACATTAGAGAAAAATTGGGAATGGGCAAAAGAATTAGAAAATATTGTTAATAAAAATAATCCAACATTATCTAAAGAAGAAAGAATTTCTAAAATAGTTGAAATTTATAAAAAAGCATTAGATAAAATAGGATATGAAATTTCAGATAAAAAAACAAACACCATTTTTGAAAAAATAGATTCAGACTTAGATAAAATCTCTAAAAATGGACTTGAAAAAGATACAAAATATGCGTTCCAATTAATATCTAATAAAAATAGACTTTTTGATGATGGTTATCTTTCTACTATTTTAGATGAAAACGATAAAAGTTGATGATTATCAATTTATGCTGATGGTGCATTATATTGAAAAACTAGTCCTATCATTTTTTCTATTATTAGAAATTATATTAAATTAAAAATAATATTTTATGAAGAAATAAGAGGCAGTTATAGAGATGATATACTTGAAAAATTAAAAAATAATAAGAATCTAGAAAATATTTTTCAACAACTAAACCAAAGTGTCTCAGCATATATAGATCCTATCAATCATTATTCATATAATGAGCAATATGTTTTTTCAAATTTTAGTCCTTTTTACAAAAAACTTTACATAGAATTAATCAATTGATATAACAAAGAAATAGCTCCGCTCCAAATTAAACTTGGTTTAAAAACAAATAATCCTTTAACTAAGTGACAATACGACGAACACGTTACTAAATACTTTTATCCTTTAATCAATACCACAATTAAAACTAATTACACTACTTCAGAAATAGATGCTTTTTATGAAGAATGAGAACGTAAAAACTCTATTAAATATAGCTGAAGAATTTATTAAAAAACATTATTTTTATATGCTAACAAATTAAGATGTAAATCTTGTTGTTAGTTTTTTTATTTATTTATTTTTATGTATCAAAGTTTTGTTTTAGTTGTACCAATATTTTTCTTAATCAATTCACTTATTTATTACTTTAAAAAAATTAAAAAAAATAAAAGTATATATACAAAAAAACAACTTTATAAAAAACTTTACATTTTATTAGCTATTAACTCTATTGCCTGAGTTTTAGCTATAGCGCATTTATTAAATTTAATATAAAACATTTAGGAGAAAAAAAATATGAAATTTTTACAATATTTAAACGATACAACAACAGGTGGTTTTAACACACCAAGTGGTAAAGCGCCCGAAGTTATTAAAACACTTGCTGAAGAAGCTAGTAATTGAATTTATTATTTTTTAACTATTTCAATTCCAGTTGTAGCTATTATATTTATTTCAGCAATAGTTATATTTTCAACATTAATGAGTACATCAACAGATCAAGAAAAAAGATCATTTTATAAAAAATCACTCAAAATTGTATTAATAAGTCTTGTAATTGTGATTGTTGCTATAGCATCTATTCCAATTGTCTTAGCTAAAATTGGTGGTTTAATTTAAAATGATTTTTGATGGAATTATAAATGGCATTGTCTATGGTGTATTTTCTATTTTTTGGTACATACTAGTTTGATTTCCTTATACAATATTAAAAATTACATTTTCAACATTTCAATATTTAGGTTTTCCAATAGTTAAAAAAATATTGTTTGGTTCTGAAAATCAAAATGAAAATTGAAAAAATGTACCAACTAGTTATTGAGCTATGGGTATTATTGCAATTGTTTTATTAATTGTAGTTATGATTGCAGTTATTTTTAAATTTATTGCTAAGCATCGACATAACAATGAAGAAAGTAATGTTTTAATAAAAGCATTAAAAAAATTATTACCTTCAATATCTTTATTGGTTTTAATCCCTTTTTTAACTTTTGCTTTTATTATAATTTTACAAATTTTTTTAGATCTGCTTTTTATTGCTATCAATGGTCAAAAAATAGGTTTAGCTGAATCTTTATTTATTTCTAATAAACCTGACAAAATAGAGTCGCAAACTTGAAGTGAAATAGCAACAACTAAAAAACCTTTTTCAGTTATAAGCATAAATACTTATTCTACTTTTAATTGAGGTGAAGGTGTTCAAACCATTATTTTTCTTTCAATCTCTGGAATTTTAATTCTTTATGGAATGATAAAACTATTATTTGTTTACGCTGTTAAAATTGTTGAAATATTTTGGCTTTTTATTTCAAGTCCTATTTTTAGTGTTTGAAGTATTTATGATAATGGAGAAAAATTTAAAACTTGAAAAAATATTTATTTAGGTAAATTTTTTATGCTTTTATATTATCAAGTTGCCTTAGGTCTTTTAATGATTTGAATTGGTGTTGTAAATAATTTGAATAATATTTTTGAAATAGAAGCAAATTCAAAAATACTAAGTTGACTTTTGCATTTAGCTCTAGTTTGAGCAGGGGCAATAACAATTCATAGTTTATCTGCAGAAATTGCCCAAATGTTTGGTTCAAGCATTTCACACAATGAAGCTTCACAAATGTTTGATAAATCTGTTAAATCAGGAGCTATGCTTCTCGGTGGTGGAGCAGCTGCTGCAGGTTTTGCTTCTAAAAAATTAATTGGTGAAGATTTTCACAAAAATCAACTCAAAAAACAATTAAAAAAAGGTGACATTTCAAAACTAGGTTATAAAAATGCATTAAGAGATTTAAAAAATGAAAGAAAAGCAGAAGGACTTAGTTGAAGAGATACAAGAGATGGATTATTAGCTGGTGGTAAAACAAATAATAAACTCTACAAAACTCAAAATAAAATTGCTAAAATTGATGATCAAATCGATAAAAAACTTAATTTTATGGAAAGTGATGAATATAAAAATCTTAAACCTGAAAAACAAAAAATTCATAATGCAAAACTTGATTTATTAAATAACAAAAAAGAATACTTAAAACAAGAAAATAAACCAAGGGAAGAATGAGCAAATAAAATATCTAATTTAAATCCTGTAAAATCTCAAACTAAAACTTCGGTGCAAAAAAGAATGACAGAAAATTTAAAAAAATATGACTTAACACAAAGTGAAATATCTAAAGCATATAAAGAATTTGAAACCTCTCAAAATGATTATAAAGATGCCAAAAAAGAAAATAACAAAATTAAAATGCAAAACTTTAAACAAGCGATAAAAAATAAGTTTAAAAAAGGAGAATAATTAAATGAAATTACAAAATAAAAGAATTAAAAACAAAGGTTTAAAACTTTGAAAATTTATAACACTAAATGATGTCCCGGTTCTTTTAGCTATTTTTCTTACAAGTGCTGCTATAGCTTTTTTAGGTTTAGATTTTTTAAATGTTTTTATTCAACTAATTATTTTTATTGTTTTAAATTTAATTTTATTTCCCTTAGTATTTTTTTATCCAAGTCAACAATGTAAAGGTTATGTATTTTTATATCGTTGATTTATCTTTTTAGCAAGACCTAAAAAATATAAAAGTAATAACAAAATTACTAATACTTCAGCACTAATTCCCTATAAAAAAATTAATGAAAATTTTATTGAAATTAGCGAAGGTTATTTTGGAGCTCTTGAAATAACAGGTGTAAATATATCTACTTATGATAGTGATGAAATTTCTAATTTACTTGATCGTTTTGCCAAAACACTTAATTTAGTTACAAATAAAATTTCTATTGTCAAATTACCTAAAAAACAAAACTTAAGTAAAAATCTTGAATTTTTAAAAACTAATTTTCAAAATCAAAATAACACTATTTCAAATGAATTATACAAATCATATGAAGAAGATATTGAAAATATTTTTAATGAAAGAACAAAAGATCACTATTATATTATTGTTTTTGACACCAAAATCGAAAAACTTAAAAAACAATTTAATTTAATAAGTCAAAATCTTTTTCATTCTAAATTAGAAAATAAACAATTAACATTAAAACAATTGTTAAATTTAACTATAGAAATCATTAATCCTGCTGCAAAATTTAGTGATGAGGAAATTCAAAAAATTTTGAAATCTAAAAATATTGAAAACTTTTTTAAACAACAAAACATTAAATTTAAAGCTAGTCATTTTAACATTAATGATTATTGATTTTCAACACAAACAATTGGTGAATATCCATTTAAGCTTGAAGCTGGTTGAGCAAACAAATTGTTTGACTCAAATTCAGTTGTAGTTTGAAATTTAAGAAAATTATCTGAAAGTGCTAAAAAAAGACGTTTTAACAGTGCTGCTAAAAAAATTGAAAGTAATATTGAAGATGAAAAAAACCGTGTAAGTAGAAGACGTGATTCATTTGAATATCAAGCTTTAGATAATATTATTGATATAGCTTCTTCAGGGACTGAAGAAATTTTTGAATCTGACTTTATTTTTTTTAATCGAGCATTATCAAAAAAAGAATTAAATTACATTGAAGAAGTTAATAAAAATAATTGTATAGTTTTAGGGGCTAAAATTAATAATTTAACTTTTAGACAATTTGAAGGTTTAAGTAGTGTTTATTTTAAAATGTTTGATTCAACCAAAGATCAAACTGAAATAATTTCTTCAAACATCGCATATGGTTGACCATTTGCTAATGCTCATTTAAATGATGGAAATTATCATCTTCTAGGGACACACTTTATAAATAATGAACCATTATTTTTTGATCAATTTAAAAATGATGATCATAGAAAAAATAACAATATGTTCATTTTAGGAACTTCAGGTTCAGGAAAATCAACTTTAACAAACAAAATCATCACTTATCAATATTCATTGGGCAATCAAATCATTTTAATTGATCCTCAAAATGAATATGCAACTTTAGGTCAAAAATTAAATGCATCAATTATAAATATTGGTTCAGGTTCAGATACAACCTTTAACCCTTTACAAATTAGAAAAAATTTTAACCCTAAAACTTCAGAAGAATCAAACAATGCCCAAGGCACTTTTGACAATCAAGAAATTATGATGTTGCATGAACAAAATTTAGAAAAGTTTTTTGAAACTATTTTTCCAACTTTAACTTCGAGAATGCTTAGAGGTTTGGGTAGAGGTTGAAGAAATTTATATCGTAAATTTAATATTTCAATAAATCGTAATTTTGATATCAGTGCTTATGCTAATGAACATTATCCAACTATTGATGATTTAATATTAGAAATAAAAACTTCTAATTTTACAACGTTAGAAGAAAATGAAAAATTAGATTTAATTGATCTACTGGATTATGAATTCGGAAAGAATGGAAAACTTAGACAACTTTATAATGGAAAAACAAATTTTGAAATCTCAAATAAATTTACTATTTTTAATGTTGCTCCACTATTAGAATCTGCATCACTAAAAATTGTTCAAGCTGGTTTTTTCTTAATGATGTCGTTTATTCAAGGTCAAATTTCAAATAACATTAATAAAAAACAAAAAATTCTTTTCATTGTTGATGAAGCACATAAATTTATTGATGAAAAAAATACTTATGCTTTAGACATTATGAATACAACATGAAAAACTATTAGAAAATTTAATGGAGCTGCAATAGCTACAACACAAAATCCTCGTGATTTTTCAGTATCAGGAGAAGCCAAAAGAAAATCTGAAGCTATTGTTGATAATTCTCAATATGCTGTTATTCATAATTTAACTTCGAAAGATATTGATATTGTTGATGATTTATATAAAAATTCAGGTGGTTTAACTTCTGAAGAAAAAAAATTTATTGCTAATGCAAAAATTGGTGAGTTTCTTTTTGGACTAACATCTAATCAAAGATTTTTAGTTGATAGCTATTTTAATGATTTGGAAAAAAAACTATATTTCAAACAAGGAGATAAAAAAAATTATGATTAAAGAAAGAGAAGCAAGATTTAGTGGTTATTTTGGTGAAAAAAGTGATATCCAAACTTTTAATTTATGAAAGCAAAACATCCTTGATAAAGGTTTATCTTTAAATCAAACTATTTGTGAAATAATAATAACTCATATTAAAAAAGAACAAGAAAAACAAATTATAAGGTCAATTAAAGATGATTTATTTTATGCAATTAGAAAAGCTATTTTCGCTTCTATGTCAAGTGTCTACAAAGAATTTCAAATAAGAAAAACAGATGAAAATTTTAAAAATAAAATTTTAAATTCAAAACTTGATTTAATATCAAATATCCTTTTTAAAAATATAGATATAAATGATGAAATTTTTGATGAACCTTCTCCTAAAGCTTTGAATGAAAGTTTGTATTTCATTCAAAAAGCAAAAAATGATGAAAAAACACTAAAATTCTTAAATGAAACCTTAACTAAAAATGCAAATAAAACTGAAAAAATATTTGATAGGTTTAGCAAAGGCGATATTTTTGATGAAATTCATGAAGAAAAACTAAAGAAAGAAATAAGAAATAAAAATGAATAAAAATATTAAAAAAACATTGTTGATTTTAACTGGTTTTTCTAGTGTTGTTTCACCATTTGCTATAGCTTTGAGTTTCAAAACTAATCATCAAAAAATCACAGTGCCATCAATATCAAACAAAACAACATTTAACAAAGAATTTAATATAAAACTTAGTGACTACCAATTAACAAAATTTAGTGGCTACATTTCGGGTGGAGAAAATTATTTAATAAATACACTTGTACCTACTTTTACTTATAAAACTAAAGATCAAAATGATGTTATTAAAAAAGCATCTATAACATATACGCAACATCGAGCTATTGGTTATAATAATGGTTATTGATTTGCTTATAATGATGCAAATAATGAGTGACTTGGTGCTGATGTAAAACTAAATAAGCTTTGAGATTATAATTATCATGAAAACCCTACAAAACTAAAAAGCTATTGATATAGTGTTGATTGAAATAAAAAAAATTTAGATGATGGATCATTTGCAAAACATGATTTTTCAAATATTTCTTGATCCATTGATAATAAAAAAGAACTAGAAAATTGAATTGATAATTTAGATATTAAACTTAAAAATGTTACAGATATCTATAGATCTAATGATGAGCAATATATATCTGAAACTAAAAATAGCTATTTTTATTCTAACCCTTCTATATTAAAAAATATAAAAAGTGAAATTAAAAACAATATTATTAAAAAATATAATGACGAAATTCACAACAAACATAATACAGGTGATTTCAGAATTAAAAATCTAAAAATTAAAAATTTAAAATTAGAAGTAAAATTTAAAATGGATTTTGGTAAAACAACAAGAGTTGAAACATCAGGTGGCGAATGCTATGGTTATTATTCTTCTTATTGTGAACCTTCAGTCACAAAAGAAGTTACAATAACAGATACTCTTTTACTAGGTGATAAAATAACTGAATTTAAAGTTAAAGTTAATTTTAATTTTGAATATGAATATGAAAATGTTGCAAATAAAAATTATGCTCAAAAACTTGATGATTATTTACATAAAATTAAAAGCCAATTTAATAATAGTTTTGCAAAAACAAATAATACAATTAAATCTTTGAGTGATGTTTATCCAACTGATGGTTTATATACTAAAGCTAATAAAAGTTTAAATTTAAAAAATACACAAGCTTTTTTTGATTTAAAAATAACTAAATGAACTGAAAAAAATATTTTGAATAAATATCAAGAAAAAATTGTTTACAATGTTAAAAATTCCAATGATAAAAAAAATTCAATCGTTGATTTTTATTTAGAATTTAAAAATAATTTAAGTCAAAAAAAAGAATATTTTACTTTAGCTTTAAATGTTGAAATTAATTTTGAATTAACTGATAAAGCAAAAAAACTAAGTTTAAAAAATAGAATTATAGTAAAACCATCAAAATATTTAGATTTAACTAATGTATATAATGGGCAGCTTGTTGATGACAAACCCAAAGAAATTATTAAAGGACATCCTAGTAAAAATATAGATAATGTTTTAGTTGAATATGGTGGTGAATGGGAATACAATTCTTTAGCTACAGTTATGTTCAACACACAAAAACAAGAGAATGAAATTCTTTTTATTAATGGTCAAAAAGTTGATGTTTTAGATAGGTACTTTCAATATAATTTAGAAGATTTAAGATCTGATGCAAAAGATGATAACACTAATAGTAATCAAGCTAAAAACGCAAACAAATACCGAGTTGAAGTTGTACAATATGATAAAAAAAATATTAATGCTGAAAATATAAAACCTATTCAAAAATATTACATTGATATTGTAATAAATTCAGTTAATCCTAAATTAGAAGCGCAATGGTTTGCTTGAGATCCAGATAACAATCCAAAGCAAAAAAGTATAATAACCGAATTTTTGATTGATAAATCAACAAATGATTTTGTAAGAGATAATAATGGTGAAAAAATTAAAAACCCTGATTACGATCCACTTGTTGATCGTAAAACTGGAACTAAAAAACAACTAGTTTGAGTTGATTTTGAAAATCAAAATAATAAACTTCCTAATGATACAAGGTTTCTCCAAGATCCTCTAGGCATAGAAAAAAAGCTTATTCCAGTTTCACAATATAAATGAGGTTTTATTGCTGAAGCTTCTTTAGTTGGAAAAGGGGTAAAACTCACATTAGAAAAAGCAGATAATCAAAAAACTAAAAGATTTAAAATTAATTCTAAAAATATTAATGAAGTTGAATTAATTGATGATAACGAAAATGACACCGACACTTTAAAAGAAGGTAATATAATCCAATTATCACAAGAAGAAAAAAATTATTTTTCATCTTCAGGAATTTGACTCTTTAGTTCTAGAACAGAAAAAGGTATTGATAGTTATAAAATTGTTGCAATAGGGGACAACAACCCTAAAAATTTATTTACAGAACAATTTGTAAATCAAAAAATAAGTTCTTTTTGAACAAGTCTTCCAGGTATTCATTTATTTAATTTTTTAAATATTGAAAAAAAGATGACTAAAGAACAAATAAATACTTTGATCTATGAAAATGTCATTAATTATTGAAAAGAATATGTTTCATTTAATTATCAAAACAATAAAGCTTTAGATACAATTTTTTATATTAAACCTTTAGTTAAAATTCAAGAATTAAGAAATTATGCTAAAAGTCAAACAAAAAATAATTTCATTAATAATTTAAAAACCTTAAATAAATTTTTAGCTGATTTTCAATACAAAGAATTAGTTGATAGTAACATAACAATTGATGAAAAAAACAATTTAAAATTTGTTTTTTCAATTAAAGATGATACAAGATCTTTGAATTATCAAATTGATAAATCAGCTAAAGAAATCATAATTAGTGGCCTAAAATTTAAAAACGAAGAAAAAGATTATGAAACTAAAATAGCTATCCATCCAATAGTTGATGTTGAAAAAATTAAACTTTTTGCTAAAAATACAACAAAAGCAAATTTTTTAACTAGCACTTTATGATACAAATGATATTTAAATTTTGACAATAGTGATAAATTAATAAGTAATATTGAATACAATGAAGAAACATTTGAAGAACACTTTAATATTATTATTAATTATAAACTTTTAGAAAAATATAAAAACGAATACTACTTAAATAAAAATGTTTTTAAAATTTATTTAACTTTTGATGAACTAAAAACTTTAAATGATACAAACCTAAATCAAAATAAAACAAAAAATATAAACGAAACTAATACATCTAAATTACAAGATATATTTAATGATTTAAAAATTGATGAAATTAATTTAAAAGCTATTAAAAAACAAAAGCAAGCTGAAAATTACATTATTGAAACAATTGAAAAAAATATGGATTCTAAATTTAAGTATAATGACCATTGAAAAATTACTAATTTAAGTGATGCTGTGAAAAAAGCTATTAGTAAAGTATATAAATTTAAAGATACAGAATATAAAGAATATTATTTAAATTTAGAAGTAATACAAAATAATGAAAATTTAATTGGTAAAAAAACTATAGTTTTAGTTAACTTAGTTGATAATCTCGAAGTGCCTTCAGAACAAAATTTAGCTACTCTAAAGCTTAAGACAATTAAAGCCAATATTTCTAATAAAGATAAATTAAAAGCTAAAATTATTGAAGATTTAAATAAGCAACTAAAAAACTATAATTTAAATTTTGAACAATATTTAATAATAGAAAATTGAGATAAAATATTAGAGCTTTTAACTACAGAAAATCAAATTAATAAAATCAAAGTTATTGTTAAACCTAAAAACTTTATTATGTACAATTCTGCAGAGCTAAATATTATAAATAATATGCTTAAAGCTGATGATTCAACATATGATCCCTACAGTGATCCCGGGCTTGAAGATGATGCTATTGAAAAAATAGTAAAAAATAATAAAAATCAAGCTATTTCTAAAAATATAAATAAATCTATAGATAAGAAAAAATTAATGTGAATTATTCCTTTAGCAATAGTTTTAACTATTTTAACTTTTGGAATCGTAATCTGAATATATTATCGTTTTGGTCCTGGTAAAAAAATTAAAAAATAAACCAACTTTTAGTTGGTTTTTTATTTTTGTATTATTTTTATTATTTAATAAATATTTAAAACAAAAAAATTTAATTTACAAATAATTTATTTAAAATTTATATATTATGGAAAAAATCGTGTTAAATTGAACAAGTGAAAAAGGGATAAATTCTTTTGTAAAATGAATTCAATATGAAGATGAAAAATTTCTTAATTCTGAATTAAGAAAACAGTTGGGTTATATAATACACTCAAAAAGAACAAAAAGTTTTAAGATAAAAGATGGAGAATCCGAAATACAACTAACTAAATATAAATATTATAAAAATGATAAATGAAATTATGGTTATGCACCTCATTTAATTTTTGAAAAAGGAACAATAATCACACCTGAACTAAAAAAAGCTATTTTACAAAATGTTAAAATGGGACTTAGCTATAGAAATATCGTTAAAAAATATAATAATATAATTTCAATTGGATACATTACATATTTAATGAAAAAAGTAGAAATTAAAACTACAAAACTAGATATTCATTCTAAAGAAAACAATGGTTATTTGTACATGCATATTGATGATGCATACCAAGATTTAATAGATGAAAACAATAAAAAAAGTAAGTTTAGAACTAGAGCAATGTATTTTCATTTAGTAGAAAAAAATAATAAGAAAAAAGTATTTGCAACTTCACTTTTGGTAAACACTTCCAAAACAAATACATCAAAAAAATTTGTAGATTTTACTATTAAAAGTATAAAAAAACACATTAAAGAAAATTATGATTTAAATTTAAAATTAGTGATTTATGGTGACGGTGCCAAGTATATGAAAACAATTTCTAAACATTTAAATGCAATATACATTTTAGACTGATTTCATGTAACTAAATTACTTTTAAAAACTGTGGGGTATGGTAAATATAATACTGAAAATAAAAAATATTTTGATTATTTTAGAAAAATTTCTAATATAACATTGTATAAAAAAATTAAAAATTTAATTAGAGAAAATGATAGTAAAAATGCAATTTTTATTTTAAAAAATGTTGTAAAAAAATTATGAAATATTAAACTAAATTCAATTAAAAAACGAAATATACCAAATAAAGTTTTAGAAATTTACAAGTTTATTCAATATTTAATTTTTAATAAAAAAGCATTAAATTTTTACAATCAAGTCATGGATATTGGTAGCAAAACAGAAACGATGATTTCACATTTTATCAAAAAAAATACTACTAAAAAATTTGCAATTTTTAGTCTAGATGTGTTTAAAAAATTAATTTTTCTAAATCAAAAAAACACTAAATCAGTTAAATTTATAAACTAAATTTTTAAGCAAAAAAAATGCTTTTATTAAGGTTTTTAATAAAAAAACATAATAAAAATATAATACATAGTATTATAACTTCTAAAAAAAATCATTTTTATTAAGGTTTTTAATAAAAACAAATACCTTTTATTAAACTTTTAATAAAAAAAAATGATAAAACAATAACATTATATGTTATTGAATTTTATTTTTTTACCTTCCGTTTAGGAAGTTATGTAACAGGTCTTATCCTGCTTCAAAGCAACGCGCGCACGCGCGAGAAAATGCCGTTTTTAATAAAAACTAGGAAAATTGAAAAAAATGTTATAATTTAGCTAACGGGGTGATTACTAAAAAAACATTACCACCAACCATTGAACACTACCAAAATTTTTTAATGATTTGTGAGATAAAAAATGAAATTAACTAAAAATAATATTTTTTTAAACCAAAATTTGAAAAATAAAAATGAAATTTTTGAACATATTTTTAATTATTTTTTTAAAAAAGGCTCAGTTACAAAAGATTTTTTAATTTCAATGATAAAAAGAGATGTTGAATCATCGGTGGCTATAGGAAATTATTTATTTTTGCCACATGCTAATTTTGATGGTAAAAATTCAGTTTTAAAAAATGATATTGTTTTTTTGCACCTAAAAAAAACAATAATAATTGATGATCAAAAAATAAAATTTGTTGTTGGTTTGGCTTGTTATGATGCAAAACACATAGAAGCATTACAAAAAATTGCAATAGCTTTTTCAAACATTGAAAAAATTGAAAAATTGGTAAATAAATTATTTATTAATTACGAAGATATTTTAAAAATTTTAAATTAAAAAAGTTTATTTAATCTTTCTACTTAAATACAAAAAAGGTAAAATTTTTTTTCACTTTAATGTAAAAAAATAAATTTTTACCTTTTTTTACATAATAAGTTGTTTCATAAAAAAAAAAAAAGTTATAATATCTTTATTAATGTATAATATATTAATTTTATATTTAAAACAAAATTGCATTACAAATTATGTAAGCGATAAATTGTTTAAAAAAACTTAAAATGAGGTTATTTTAATTTATGGATAATAATTTTAACAATAAAATGAGTAATGAAGAGAAAAAAAATAAGAAGAAAAGACTTATTGCATTGCTCGCATTCTTAACTAGTGCTATCGGAGTAGCGGGAGCGAGTGTTCCACTTTTTCTTGAAAGATTTAATTATCATAGTTTACCTGATGAAATTAAACCAAAAGTTAAAGTTGTATACGACCATGACAATAAAGGAACTTTAGAACTTGAGCTTACGCCTGAGCTAGCTGGTAAAAAAGTTACAGCACTTTTTGAAGATGAACATGGTAGAGCTCATCTTATCAAAGACTTAGTTGTTGGATCAGATGGTAAAGTTTCTATTGATACATCTAGTTTACCTCAAGGTAGCAGGTATACATTTAAACAACTCCATTCTGACACTAAATCAGGTTCAAAACCATTATTAAATTTAAGTGATGTTTTACCAAAAAACAAAACAATTGACAAAACCCATTTTTATGACAAAAATGGGGATTTAGTTTTTCAAAAGAATTTTGGTAAATCACAAGCCGGCAAAAAAGTAAAAGTTGCCATTAAAAATCATGATGGTGGTGGAAATGGAACAACTAAAGTTTTAGAAGTTACATTAGATGAAAATGGTATTGCTAAATTTAAGCCAAGTGATATTGATGAATTTAAAAATAATCCAAACGGTAAATATTCAATTGAAAAATTCATGGATGAAGATGATAATGAAATTTCAAAAGAAATTGCAACAAATGCTACAAATCAAAATTTAGCATATGGAAAAATGCCAATTTTGGTTGATAAGAAAAATAAATATGATTTAAGTAAATGACGTTTACCACAAGAAACACCATACAACTCTAAAACAAAAGTGTTAGTTTCTTATGTTAATGAAAAAGGTGAACATAAAGTTGCAGAAATCCCTGTTATTTCAGAAGATGGTTCTTTAAATGGAATGTTAAATCAAGATGCAATTAAAAACTCAATTCCTAAAAATGCTGCAATTGATTTCGACAACATTAAGCTTAAAGATGAAAATGGTCAAACAACACCACTTCGTCCTATTTCTGATGATCAATATCAACATGACAATCATTTAAATAAAGATAATTTAAAACTTTATGTTGGTAATCCAAACAGTAGAAAAGGTGAAATAGCAAAACCTGTTGAATTTACTTATAAAACTGTTGATAAAAATGGTGTTGAAAAGAAAATTAGTATTACTAAAAAACCTAATGAAGACGGTTATGTAGATTTACCAACTGCAAATGATTTAATTGAAAAAGGTGGAAAGGGTTATGTTTGAGAACTTGAAGATGTAACAACAGCTTCTACACCTAAGAAAAATTTATATGATCCTAAAGATATAGATAAAATATCTACGCTAGATTTAGTAAATCATGCAATTGATGATGAAGCTGTTCTTTCAGTTCCTGTTGGTCCAAATGAAAAAGAAAATCAGCAATTTGAAGCTATTTTTGAAGATGAAAGTGGAAATACTTACCCTGTAAAAGGCAATGCTAAAAATGGTGTTGTAGATTTTGTATTACCTGAAACAAAAGATGGTGCAAAACCAAAACTTAAAACTATTAACAAAATTAATGATAATCAAGATAGAGAAGATGTAACCAAAGATTTAGTTGGTGATTTAAAAGAAAAAAATAATCCATATAATAAAAAACTTGAGAAAAATAATAACAAATATGTAACACCTTCTTTAACAGAAGATCCTATTACTAAGAGTCTTAGTATTGAATATCCTTTAGGAAAAGAAAATGCAAATAAAGATGTAACTTTGATTGCTAAAGATAATAAAGGTAATCTTATTAAAATTAAAGGGAAAACTGACCAAAATGGTATTTTCAATGCTGAAAATGATGACATTAGAGGTCTAGATTTAACTCTTGAAAAATTTGTTGATACAAATGATGAAAATAATGTAATTGTTGATTTAACACAATCACCTGATAAAGTAAAAAATCTTAATGCTTCAACTGGTGGAAGCGAAGATGGTGAAAAAGAATTAATATTTGATGTTTCACCAAATACTGATCCAAATACATCAGAAGCAACTGGAAATGATAATCCAAATAAAAAACCAAAAGCTATCATCATTAATGAAAAAACAGGAGAAATTCGTGAAGTTGATCTTGTTCCTGAAAATAATATTCATTCTAAAAATCCAGATAAACCAATTTGAAAATTACCACTTAGTGAATTAAAAGATGGTGAAAAAGTTGATAAAGTTATTGATAAAAATAACAGTGATGAAATTTTAATTTCTAATGCTAATATTCCTGAAGAACAAAAATATAAGCATAAAACTCCAACAGTTAAACAAGAATTAACAGATGATAGACAAACTAATGACATTGTTATTAGTGATTTACCTAATACTTTAAAACCTGGTGATTTTGTAATTGTAGAACTAGAAGGTGTTGATTCTGAAGGAAATCCAATTAAAATTTCAGTTCCTGCCAAAGTTAATGACAATAATGAAATTGTTGTTGATGCAAATGATTTACCAAAAGATTCAAAGTTAGAAGTAAAAAACATTTATCAAAATAAAAGTCCTGGAAAAGGAAAAAATGATATTTCAAATGGTGATAAAGGTTACAAATTAGTTGATGTGCCAAATGCGCTTGACAAAGATAAAAATGTTACTATTGATGCAAAACACGTGCATAAAATTAGTGCACTTAAACCTTTAATTGTTTTTGAAAATGACAATTTTAATGATATTAAAATTAAAATTCAATTAGAAGATTTAAGTGATTTAATAAAAGAAAATAGTCAAAAACCTATTGTTACAATAGTAAATCAAAATAATAAAAAAATTACTTTTGAAGGTAGAAAAATTAATTATCTTTTTGAAAATGGCAAAAAATATATTATTTTTAACCCAACTGTAGAAAATCAAAACTTTTCTTTAAATGATACATATACTGTAAGTAAAATCGAATATCGTGATGGTGCTTTTGACCCTGAATTTGATCAAACAATTGGGCACAATTGAACTAATGTTATTTATGATAAAAGTTTAGAAAAACCATTGGAATTATTAGAAGATTATAGTCATATTTTAAAAGTTGTTGCTATTAACAAAGATAAAAGTACAAAAATTGAAAAAAATTCAAATGATAAATATGAGCAAATTACAATTAGTGTTGATTTAGAAACTAATTTAACCCCACAACAATTAAATGAAAATAATTTTGTTTTAGTTTATAGAAATAAATCTAATTCAAAAGATATTGTATACAACATTAATAAAGCTCCTTCTATTGTTGCAACAGGCGACAATAAATTTAAAGCAACATTTGTTTTAGAATTTCCACAATCTAATAGAGAATATGAACTAGTTGGTTTAAAAATTGGAGATACAAAACATTCTATTGAAAATTTTGATCCAGATAATTTAAATAGTAAAAATTATCAAAATCTTTATTTAGAAAATGATAATAATATTAAAACATCTTTAATAACAGAAAAGGGTGAAACAAAAGTTGAAACATTAAAAATAACACCTACAGACGTAGATACACTTGATGTTGAATTAAAATTAACTTCAGATGATGCTTTCTTTGAGAAAAATCAAGAATTTGTTGTTAAATATGATGAAATAGATGAAAATGGTAATGTTATTCCAGGGACAAGTAAAACCATCACCGTTAGTCCTAGATCTGTTAAACATTCAGTTAATAACTTAGATCAACAACATAAAGAAGCAGAATTTAAATTTGAAATTCCAGATTTAAAAGAAAATACAAAATATAAAATTAGTAATATTGAACTTTCAAATTCAAATCAAGTTGATTCATGATATGAAAATCCATTAGTTGATCAAAAAGATTTTGAAATTTCAGCAGAAATTAATCCAACGCTACAAGAAACAACACTTGATAGTACAGCACAAATTACTTCAATCAAACCAATGAATACTACAAGCGAAAATGTTGAAATAGAATATGATAAGCTTGTAGATGCATTTGTTAGTTTAAAATTTGAAAATATTCTCAAAAAATGAAAAGAACAAAAAATTGTTTTAGAATTTAAATCAAAACATTTTGATGAAGTTGTGCATTTTAGTCAAGTTATTACATCAACACAAGATAACAAAATTGCAGTACCTTTCCAACTAGATAGTAGTGTTTTACATGCTAATCGTGAATATGAACTTACAAATATTTATGCAATTGACGCTACAAAAAATGTAGTGAATTTTGATGCAACTAATAGTGATTTAAATCCAATTCAATATATGAAATTTGTAGGTGAAAGACCTAATGATTTTGTTTTAAGTTTTAAAACTAAAGCACACTTTAACAACATTAGAGTTTCATCACTAGAACAACAACAAGTAACAAGTATTTTTGATTCTAAACTTAGAATAAATATTGCTGATATAGATGATGTTTTAGTTGAAAATCAAGATCAACTAGAAGTAGTTTATAAACTTAAAGACTTACAAAATCCTGAAACTAGAACTTTAAATCTTCAAAAAGATAGTAATGGTAAATATATTGAATTAGAAATTAATAATTTAATTACTTTAAATCAAAATAATGAAATTGTCAGTGTAAAACTTAAACAAAAACCAACAAAAGCTATTTTTGATTTATGAAAAGATAAAGAATTAAATATTTCAGAAGAAGATAAAATCTTTAAAAATGAAATTAAAATTGACTTCGTTGGAGTAATTGATCCTCAAGATGCAACAGTTGATTCAACAACTAATAAAATTAGTGCACAAGTCGAATTGCCAATTTTTGTAAGTAGTCATATCAATAAAAATACACTTAATTTTAAAGCAAAATACACACAAAATACACAAAGTTATAATAGAGATGAAAATTCAAGAGAAATTTTCTCTAATGGAGATGTAAAAATTGTCGATGATAAAATTACTCTTGATTTCAGTGATCTTGTTTCTAATAGACTTTACAATAATTTTGAATTATATGTAAATGATTCAGCATTTAATCAAGAAACTCCAGCAACTAAAAACAGTATCAAACAACAATTAGTTAGTGATTTAAGTGTTGCACCTCGTGAAACCAAAGTAATAGAATTAACTAATGCAAATTCAAGAATTATTAATAACAACAAAAAACTTAAACTTAAATATGAAATTCAATCAGAAGATGAAATTCTTAATGAAAATATAAATGTAAACTTAGTATTAACACCATTAGGTAACTTTAATTATAAATTTATTCAAAATTCATTAATTAAAAAAGAAAATGATAAATATGTTGTTGAGTTTGACTTTGATATTGTTGCTAACGTAGTTAAAAGCAATAAAATAAATAGATTTGTTGCAGGTAGAACTTATGAAGATGGTGTAGTTGAAGAAGAATTACAATACAGTGTTGAATTAAAATTTAACTCTAAATTACCTTGAGCAAATACAAACATTAATGTTAAAGACAAAAATGATCAATTTATAAGTTCAAATAGAGACAATATTTTAATTAATGCACAAACCAAGAGTTATGATGCTCAAAATCCAGATTTTGAAAAAAATGTTGGTTTACCAAGAGAAGCATTAACTTTTGCACCTAATTTAATATTCCAACAACATTCAAATAAACCAAATGAAATTGTTTATACAAAAAATTCTTCAACTAATATTTCACTTGAAGTTAGTTCAAATATTACAAAACAAATTAGAAATCAAGAGCTAAGACTTGTCTTTAGTTACATTGCTAGTGATGGCTCAGAACAAGAAATTGCAACTAATTTTGTAAAAGTTGATCCAAATAACATTATTGATATAAGTCAACCTAATAAAAAATTAATTAAATTTATTGAAAATTCTTCTGCTAACAAGATTAATTGAAAAGCAAACCGTGAATATACATTTAAACGTCTTGAAATTAAAACACCTACTTTAGTGGATGGTTATTCAGAATTAAAAAATGATCAAAATCAATCTTTCAACATTAGTGGACAATTCAAAATTAGTCAAAATGCAAGCGAAGAAAATGTTAAAGTTAAAAATGCAAGTTTCATTAAAGAAGAATCAACTATTGACAAAGCTATAATTAACATCACACTTCAAGATGTTGATGATGTTTTAAGAGTAGATACTTTAGATGATCAAGGTAATACAAAATCAAATCCTCATAAAGAAAAACTTGTTATTAAATTAGCTAAAAAAGCAGATGTTGCTGATAGTTCAAAATGAATAACAGTTGATAAAAATACTCAAGATGCTAATATTGAAATTAAAAAGCAAAATAAAGATAAAATTATTAGTTTTAGTCTTAATAATTTAAAAGTAAATAATGAATATGTAATTGTTTACTTAGGTTTTGAAGACAATAATGCAGCTTTAGATGGTCTACCATTTACAATCAATCAAAATTCAAACAAAGTATTTGACTATAATGATGAACAAAAAGATATTGCAATTAAGAATCAATTATTAAGAATATCTAATAACCCAACTTGAAATATTAATGATATTGATTTATCAATTGATTATAAATTAGAATCACAAATGTTTAAACTTGATGGTTCAAATTTTGTTGCACACTATACAGATATTTTAGGACAAAATTATTTTAGTAAAGTCGTTAGTGCACAAAATTTAGAAACTTTAAACATTGAATTAACAAACACAGAAAATACAAGAAATAATAACACTTACACACTAAAAAATGTATATGTCGCTTCTAATACAACAAAAGATGAATTTAATACAAAAACAACTGATACAGAAAAATTATCACATTTACAAAATAATTGAATTCCTTTAGTAAAAACAGTTATTACAAATGATCATGCTTCTGTTACTACTGAACCATCCGAAACAAAGGCAGTTGTAAAAGAAAAAAACAGTGATTACTTTACAGCAACACATGAAGGTGTAAAATTTGATCTTGCTATTACTACAAAAGATAAAATTTTAAAAGATAATCTTAAAGTTAAAGTTACATTTGCTATTAAAGAAGAAGATGCTATTAAATATAATATACCTGAAGGTTCAAAAGAATATGTTTTACAAAATCAAGCATTAACAAACATTGACCAAGATAAAAATAGTGCAGAAGTTGTTATTGACATTCAAAATGGTCTTATCGATGATGTTAATTATTATGTAAAAGAAGTTATTATTGAAGATTTTGATCTAAATACTCAAGGTGCAGCATTTAAATTCAACAAAAACAACATTATTGCACAAAATCAAAATGATATTTTTGATAAACCAGAAAATGAGAAAAAACCATGAGTATTCCATACTCTAGAGCAACCATTTAATATCATTAGTCTCAAAACAACCAAAAAAGAGTATAAAAAAGATGAAATTAATGATGCTAATAATATAACAGTTAAATTTGATGCCTTGCAGCAAAAATGAGTTGATCAAAAAATGGTCTTAATTTACAAATCAAAACATTTAAATGAAAAAGTTTATTATAGTCATGTTATAACTCAAGAAGACAAAAATAATAAAAATAGTATGTCCTTTAGACTTGAGAATTCTTTTGCTTTAAAACACAATCGTCAATATGAATTAGTGGATATCAAATTTGGCCCAAAAACAAGTGATATTGCAACAATTGATGATACAAATGTTTGAAGTTCGCTTGACAATACAAAAGTTCCTAAAAATGATGATAACACAAATGGAAATGACATTACAGTTGATTTCAAAGTTAAACCTTCAGCTAATGTTGAAGCAACATCATTTATTGAAAAAGCTCCTGATTCTGTAACTAAATCTAAGTTATATTTTGCAATTAGTGATTCAGATGGAGTTTTAAGTGCTAATGCTAATGATAAAGTTAGAATCACTTACAAACTAAAAAATTCACAAAACCCTTCAATACAAACTCAATATTTACCATTGCAAAAAGATGCAAATGGTGCTTTTAGTGTTGAATTTGATCTTGATAATATTGAATTAAATAGTGAATATGTAATTGAAAAAATTGAATTTGAAAATTTACCAATTAATGCTATTTACAATATCAACACTGAATCAGATGATAATACTGTTAAAAATACATCTAATAAAGATAACTTTAAAAACAAATTTGAAATAACAGAAACAGAAGTTGATCCAACTATTGAAAACATTAAAACGGCTAAAGTTATATTCAATCTTGATATAAGTCAACATTTAGATCATTTAAAAAATAATTTAGAATTTATAGCTCAAATTAAGCAAAACACAGCTTCAAATAATAGAAATGCAAATGATATTATTTGAAGTGAAGTTGCAACTTTAAATAATAATCAAATTACATTAATATTTAATAATAATTTAGTTTCAAATAGAAAATATAGTGACTTTAAATTTTATGTAAAAGATAATAATACAAATATTATTATTCCAAACAATGATAAAACAGATGGAAGTCATAAAGTTAATGACTTTGAAGTTGCACCACAAGTTACTGAGGTTATAATTGAAAATAAAGTTATTACAGAAGATAAAGTTCAAATTACTTTCAAAATTACATCACCAGATGAAATTTTAGAAGCAAATCAAGTATTAGAATTATTATTTACAAATGATGATAGTTCAAAAACATATAAATTCAAAAAAGAAGCAACAATTACAATGGATGTAAATGATTCAAATGTTGCTCGTGCAACTTTTGAATTAGAAGTAGATGTTTTCGATGATACTTGATTAAATCAGCAAAATTCAATTAGTGACAAAATTGAAGAAAATTTTTCTTACCACTTTGATCTTAAATTCGTTAACAAGCCATCAAGAGCAAATACAAATATCAAACTCGAAAGCTTAGATAGTATAAACAACACAGAAAATCACTTAGTTAAAGAAAATGCAAATAGTGTTGATAGAGCTATTGTTGTACCACCTATTTCTATTGTTTTTGAAAATAACTTTAAATTTAAAATGGATGGTAATGAAATTAGCGAATATGATCCAAATAATAAAAATGCAAATCAATTTACTATTGAATGAAAATTTGATAAATATGTAACTAATGCAATAAGAGATAAATTTGTTTCTATGACCTTCTGTTCAAATGATGGCATTTGCTTTAGCACAGAAAAAGTACAATTAGAAAATAATTTAAATAATAAAGCTACTAAAAAAGTTGCTTTAACATTTAATATTTCAGATGCTGAATTTGCTAAAATTAAAGCAAATCGTCAATATAATTTTAAAAATATTAATATTTTTGATAATGCAAATGCAAACTCACAAGTTTGACAAGATTCACAAAATACACAAATTCAAGGGAATGTAAAAGTTTTACCTTCACAAAATGTAGAAATTAGTTCATCAGCATTTGATCAAGCTAATACAACTGTTGAGAAAACAACAATAGTAATTCAATATAGTGATGCAGATGATATTATTAGTGAAAATGATGTAAATGATTTAGTTCTTACTTATCATGAAGAAGCTTCAAATAATGATATTGAAATTAGACATAATGAAAATGGTCGTAATGTTACTATTAATCCGAAAACTAAGACAATTACTGTTGAAATACCAAGTTTAAGGTTGGATAAAAAATATTTATTTAAATCAATTAAATTTAATAATAATGTAGCTAATGCTGCTTATGGCTTAGTTAAAGATAATAATACAAATAATTGAGATAAAAATGAATTATTATCTAATGAAAAATTAATTGAAAACAATGATCTTAAATTAGTATTTAACAATACATATCAAGGTTATAAAGGATCAGATGAAACCAATCCATTAACTACAAAAGATATTACAAAAGTATTTAAATTAGAAAATAATAAAATTACTATTAATAACAAAACTAAGATTAAAGCACACTTTAGTGATATATCAAATAAAAATTATTTAGTTGATGTTGAATATGATGATAACGCAAAAACACTTACAGTTCAAAATATTGATGCTTCAGAAATACGTCACAACAATAAATATAAATTAGAAGCAATTTTCTTTGCTACAGAGCCAGAAATTAATGCAATTAATCGTGATGATATTGCTAATACAACTGCAAATATCGCTAAAATTGATATTCAAGATATTATTAATAATCAAGCAAATGAAGTTGTAATTAATTATTCATCCACAACTTACAATACACTAAAAACTGATGGAACTAAAAATATTAAAGCAACACATGAAAGTGTTGAAATAAACTTAGATATTTAATCACAAGATGATATTTTTGGCGATGACTTTAAAGCTATTGTAATTATTGCTGAAAAAAATGATCAAAGTGTAACTCATGAGTCACAAGAAGTATTATTAACAAGAGAGAGTGTATCAAAACTTAAAGCAACATTTAACATTGCTGGTCTTAAAGATGATTTTGATTATATTATTAAAGAAGTTAAATTTAGTCACTTTGGTAATATTGATGCACAAGCATCAGTAAATAACAAAGCGCCAAATACTGTTTATAGTTTTAACAACAATAACATTATTAATAATAAAAATAATCAAGATGCAATTAGTTTCCAAACACTTGGAAAAGATTATGACATCAAAGTGTTTAATGTTATTGATACAAACAACACTAGCCAAACATTATTAGAACAAAATAATTTAGAAAACAATAAAATTAAAATCAACATTGACTTTATAAGAAATGCTTGAAGAAATAAAAAGTTTGTAACAAGTTTTAAAGATAAAAAACGTAATGAATTTATTTATTATGAACTTTCTATTGATGCAAATACTACAGCAGGTGATCTTGAATTAACATTAAATCAACAAATGGGCAACATAAAAAATAACCGTGAATATGAATATCAAGGGTTAATTTTAGTTGATGCAAATATTCAAGATTATGCAACTGAATTTAATAAATTAAAAGTAGCTAACTATGATGCAAGCACAGATAGAAATAATATTGGTCATAATTCAACAACACCAATTAATTCAAACAATAATAATCAAACAGAAGCTCGAAGTTATACAACAATTTTCAAAACTAAAGCACAAGATAATGCAATTAAATTCCATAATTTAGAAGAAAAAGCAGTTAATAATTTATCAAGTTCTAAATTAAAAATTGATATTGAAGATCTTGATGATATTTTAACAACAACAGATGCAGTAGAAATTTCGCTAAGTGCACAAAATGTTCAAAGTTTTATTACTTCTACAAATGTTAAAGAAAATCAAGGTAAAAAATATCTTGAATTTGAAATAAATAATATTAATTTAAATACAGAATACATAATTAATTACATTAAATTTAGTCAAAAAACACCTTCTATGTCAGCTCTTGAGTTAACAAGTGCTAATAACTTTAGTTTATTAAATAATCAAGATAGTACATTTGAATTAATTGGAGACAAAAATTTTGAAAATAAAGTCAAATTAATTCAAAGCGCTCCTGATTCTTATGAAGTTGCATTAAATAATTCAGATAATTCAACTGGTACATTAAATTTAGCTTTTGAAATCAGTGATCATTTACCAAAAGATATTACTTTAAAAACTCAATTTAATCAAGCTAGTGAATCAAACAAAAGATCTGCAAATGCAACAGTAGAATCTACAAGTCAAACAATCAATTCTAGTGCTAATAATAACACAAATGCAGCATTAACATTTAGTGACTTATCACTAAATAGATTGTATAATACACCAAAAATTTATGTAAAATCAGCTAACGATACAAACCAAATTGAATTAGTAACAGAAAATAGTAAAATTAAACAATTTATTACTGAAGCTGGTTTTTCAAAGGCAAAACAAATTGAATTAATAGATGGATTTGAAGGTGAAGTTAAATTTAAATATGAAATCGAAACAGAAGACGGTTATTTATTAGATTCTAATAACGACACTGTAACATTAATATTAACACCAACAGATACAAATAAAACTTTCAGTTTTAGTAAAGATACAGTTATTACTAAAGAAACTGATGGTAAGTTTTATGTTGAATACAGCTTTGA
Organism: Mesomycoplasma neurolyticum; assembly: GCF_900660485.1. NCBI lineage: Bacteria > Bacillati > Mycoplasmatota > Mycoplasmoidales > Metamycoplasmataceae > Mesomycoplasma > Mesomycoplasma neurolyticum. Next base: position 528,866 of record NZ_LR214951.1, on the reverse strand, counting down.
AAATGTTAAAGATACAAACCAATTTAACGGGCTCCAAACTAATGCGACCCAAATCATTGAATCTCTTGAATATAACATTGTTTTACAATTAAAAGATAAAAATAAACCTAATAGAACTAATGATAACATTAAAGTTAAATTAAATGCTAGCGGTCTTTTTTCAAGAGATAATGTTTTAATTAATCATTTAACACATCACGAAATTGCAGATAATGTTGCAAAAACAATTAACGTAAAACAAAGTTCAATTGAATTTGATTCAACATTTACAATTGAAGGAACAAATGATAACATTGTTGAAAACCTTGACAATGATGTTGTTATTGTTTGAAAATTTAAACCAAATATAACTAAAAAAATTAAAAATCATAAAATTAAATTTATATTTAACTACTTTTCAACTCCAAATAAAAATAAAAAAGATAACTTAGAAACACAAGAAGTTGTTTTAGATTTAGCTCAAAGTCAAGTTTCTTATGATGCAAATGAAGATAAAACAACAGTTAAATTTACTATACCTAAAGATTCATTAAAACACAATCGTGTTTATACTTTGACAAAATTACAAAAATCAATAGATAGTAAAAGATGATCAGATTGACAAGATAATTACAACACAACTGTTGAAGGAGAATTCAAAATCAAACCTTCAGCTCCAATTAGTTTGGATGAAGCAAATATTCAAGTTCGTTCAGCAACTCAAGGAGATCAAGTAAATGTTGAACAGATTACACTTACTATTAATGATCCAGATAATGTACTAGATTCAAAAGATGCAAATAATATTGTAATAGAAGTTAAAGAAGCTAACGGCTCAACAGCAAAATTTACTAAAGCAAAAACTTTTACTACAACAACAGATGGTAAAAAACAATTTACATTTACTATTCAAAATGCTAAATTTGATCAAACATATAAATTAACCAAATTAGAGCTCAATAAAAAAGGTAAAATAGCAGCTTTTGATATTGATCAAACAAATCAAACTAATAAATTAACATCAAAAGAATTTGATTTATCAACTAAAAAATTAAGTGTCCAAGAAATCGAGTCACTTGATAATGTTCCAAATAAAAGAAAACTTAAATTTAAATATAAAATTGAGGGAATCAACCCTTCAGAATTTAATGATGTAAAATTTGTAGCTCACTTTAAAAATCCTGAAGATGAGGATATTTTTATCAATGCAAATTATGATACAACAACAGGGGAATTAACATTAGAAGATCCTCGTGTTCAATTAGCATTAGAAGGTAATACACAACATAGACTTATTGATATTTTATATAGAAATGATTCAAATTTTAACAGAGATAGTGCTAAAAATAAATTATCAACTGCAAGAAGACTTAATCTTGATGGTCTTACAACAAAAGAGATTACAACATCTGTTAGTGAAATATATGTAAGAGACATTAGAGGTGATGTACCTTTCAAATGATATGAGTATAAAATAGATCTTTATATTGAAGATGAAGATGGTCTTTTATTAAAACATTTAAAAGATATTCATGTTCAATGAAAATTGCAAAATGAAGATATTAGTAGAGCTAAACATGCTGAAACAACATTTGATCCAAATGTTATAAATGGTTATACGCATTCAAAAAATGGGCAAACATATACATATAACAATATTTATAAAGTAAGTATTAAAATTGAAAAACCTCCATTTGAAAAGAAAATAGAAACTCCAAATATTGATTTTGGAAAAATATTAAGAGCTCTTAATAATAAACAACACATTGCTTTAAGAGGTAGTGATGGGACTGATTTAGGCTTTACTTTAAATTATAAATTCGCAGTTGAAAATAAAGGAAATGATCATGATGCTTTAAAAGATAATGGTCCAAAATTTGATGTAAATTATGAACAAGTTAAAAACATTAAAGAAGACGAGTTTTTTGAACAAATTCGTTATACTCAAACATTTGGTTCCAATGATAGAGATGATAATGAAAAAATTAAAATAAAATCAGAAAAAGATAGTAATGTTTTTACAAAAGCTACTTCAGGTCTTTCTCCTTATAAAGTTTTCAAAAAATGAAAATATGAAAATCTTGTACCTAATAGAAAATATACAGATTTTGAATTTTTCATTTCACAAAATGAAGATGGAACTGGTCATACTAAAAAAATAGATTATGCTTATACAAGAAATGCATTAAAAGAATTTACAACAAAAGCTTCTGAAACTAAAGCTGAATTAACAACATCACAAAGTGATAGTAATACTTTGAGACTTGAATATAGAATCACTTCAGGTGATCAATTGTGAGTTCCACTTTCCAAAAGTACAGATGCTAATAAACCATCATTTAAAATTAAATTAACACCAAAAAATAGATTACTCAAAAATAAAGATTATTACTTCACCAAAGAAGCAATAATTGAAGCAAGTAATATTGATTCAAGTGATAAAAATGTTTATAACCTTACTTTTGATTTTGATATTCATTCATATAATTCAAGTTGAAGTGGCGAAGTTACTAATGGAGCTCTTGAAGATGGTGTTGAATATGATGTAGAATTAATTCTTAACACAGATTTAACAAATAAAGTTGCTCATGATCTTAATATTACAAGTTATAGTCAAAATGCAGACAAAAAAAATAGGCCAATTTTATGAAAAGAAGATATACATACTAATAAAAAAGAATATAGTTTTGAAAATATAGAAATTTCATCTCCAGGTAACACTGATGTTTCAGATGCATCTGAACAAAATAGTCGTATTTATCATTTCCAAGATAGAGATAATGATGATATTACAATTAAAATTTCATTAGATCATTTAGCAAAAGAAATTCATAACAAAAAATTCAAACTTAAATTTATTGATAAAGAAAACAATGAAATATTTACTGAGATAACAACTTTTGACTATAGTTCAGAAAAACCAGAAATTGTATTTAAATTTTCAGATGCAGTAAAAAATAGTTTAAAACTTAATCGTTCATATACTTTTGCTGATATTTTGGATGATACAGGGCAACCAGCAAAAGATTCATATAAAAATAAAGAATTAACGAAACTAAAATCAAAACTTAGTTTCTATTTTGAACCAAAAGAGTCTGCTTCATGAGCTAACCCAGCGTTCGTTAAAGATCAAACTAATTTAAATAAATCAACTATTTATATTGAATTAAATGATCCACATAATTCCGTAGTTTCTGCTGATTTTAATAATAATAATGCTCAAGTTACTTATGAAAAAATTAATGAAAGTTCTGAAGAAACAGTAGCTGCAACATGAGAAAACAATAAAATTAAAATTACAATTCAAGATTTATTACTTGATGAACAAATTAAAATTAAAGAAATAAAATTTTTAAATAAACCTAAATTGGCAGTAAAAAATATTAATATTGATAGTAATGATAATGTTCTAAAAGGGACAGAAGCTGATGCAGCCAACACAAAACTTGATATCACTAATGTTACTAAAAATACTAGTGATATAAACAATATTACTTTAACATATACACTAGATAATGACCACTTTAATCCGCAAAGTTTATATTTTATTGCTGAATATGAAAATCTTGATGGTGAAACTGTATTTTCTAGAGTTGCTACAATTAATAATAATCAATTAACTGCAACTTTTGATAAACGAAATCTTAGACATAATGATAGATTGACATTAGTTAACATTTGAGTTGGTGATCAAAGCAAACTTAATGCTAAAGCAGCTAATAATTCTAGCGATGAATTTGCTAAATTAAACTTAGATACATTAAATGACAAAACATTTGAGATTCATTCTAAAGCAACTAGTGTAACACTTGCAGAAGCAATGATTAATAATGTTGAAACAGATAATGCAACTATTAAATTAAATTTAATTTCTGAAGATGGATTTTTTGAAAAAGTTCTAAGTAGTAATAATAGTCCAAAACTTAAATTAATAATTCAAAATAAAGCAAATGAAAATGAAATTCATGAAGTTGAAGCAGAATTAAACAGCATTGATAAAAATAGCGCTTCAATAGAATTTAGTTTTGATAATTTAGAAGATGGAACAACTTATTCTATTAAATCATTAGAATATACATTTGATGATAATGAATTTGATAATTTGAAAATTATTGAAAAACCTGAAGTGACAATGCCAATTAAAGGTCTTGGAAACCAAGGGACTTTTGAAGAATTTAGAACTAAAGATCTTCCATATGGAATTGAAAAATTCTATTTAGAAGTAAATGGCACAAAAGCTACAGAAGTAGAGAATACTAAAACACAAGATGATTTACAGTTAAATGTGGAACTTAGTGGTATTAGAAGCGCTTTTGTAAACAAAGACATTATTGCAACATTTAGATACTATGATGAAAATAGAATTGAAAAAGAAATCACATTCAAAACACGTATTAATGATAAAAATACTACAGCTTTAAAACTTGCATTTGCTACAGGTGAATTAAAACGCAATCGTGAATACAAATTTAAATCTTTAGTGTTAAATAATAATTTTGATGTTGGTGCAAGTTCTACAAATAGTGATGACATAGAACAATCTATTGGTGGTGGTGAACTTGAAAATACTTTCAAAACCAAACCAAGTCAAGATGCTATAATTGATATTAAAAGTATGGACTTTAAAAAGAACATTACATTAACTAAACCAGAAGTTGAAATTGAAATAGAAGATTTAGATGATGCTTATTGATTTAATAATCTTGAAAGCAAAAATCATTTTAAAGTATTATTAGCTCTCAAAAATGATAATGACAAAAATAGTATTACTACTAGAGTTACTAAAGTAGAAAAATTAGAAGATCACAAACTAAAAATAACTTTAGAATTTGATAATGGTAAAGTTAATAAAGACTATGTTCTTAAATATTTAGGTTTTGATACATCTTCAAATTATATTTATAATGGTGCTTTTGCATTTAAAAATGATGCAATTTTTGGAGAAAAAGACAATTACAACATTCAACCACAAGATGAAAAACAAATGTCTATCACATTAGCATTAAATGATGCAAATAATAATACCAACAGTGTTTCATTCAAATTAGAACTAAAAGATGATGATACAAATACTTTCAAAATAGAAAAATTAGGATTATCATCTAATGTCCTTGATTTAGAGCGTAGTGATCTTGGTTTATTCTTTATAATTCCTGAATTAAAAAATACTTTATTAAGTGAAGAAATTAGTGCTCAAAATCCCGATATTAAACAATTTACTAAGAATATAAGTGAAGCAATGCCAATTTTAATTGAGAACTTTAAACAAAATAATGATAATTTATGAAATAAAAGAATTGAAATTAAAGACATTTATTTTGGAACTCAAAATGATGTTGAAGCAGCTAAAAACTCTAATAGTTATCATAATTTAGGAAGTGTTTCAATTGAAAATGTATTTTTCAACACAAGACATTCAGAAACTAAAATTAAAGATGTTTTAATAAATGATATTGTGAAATATAGAAATAAAATTGAAAATATTAAATTTACTTTAACATCTAAAGACTTTAAATTCAGTGATCTTTTAAATTCACAACCACCGTTACTTACTAAAAATAATTTAAAAATTGAATTAATAGAAGATAAAAGATCTTTAGCAACAACAATTACGGGTCGAGATATACAAATAACTAATCTTAATCCATTAAATAATGGTGACGTTGAAGTTACATTTAATGCTTTTCGTTTGGAAGACAGTCATAAATATAAATTTAGATCTATAACACTTAAAAATATAAATAATTCACAATTAAAAATTGTTACTAATATAAATGCTTCAAATAATATTAAATTAACAAATGATAGACTTGCAACAATAGAAAAGGCATACATAGAAGCACAAAACAAAAAACCAATAGTAGAACAAGCTTCAGATATGAAAATGCAATTAAAAATTGAAGTTCAAGATTCAAAAAACATTTTAAAAGATTCAGATGCTAAATTCATTGAAATTTCTTATAGGTTAAACAATTCACGAACAGTAATGAAAAAATATGCTTCTGGAATTATTGAAAATTCTAATAATATGAAACAATTAGTATTAGAACTTTCAAAAGATGAATATGAATTTGATAAAGTATATACAATTACTAAAATTGACTTTGTGGAACAACCAAATGAAAAGCCATCATGAGTAAAGGATTATTATTTAGATAAGTCAAGAAATAATGCTATTTATGCAAAAGGAAAATCAAAAAATGAATTTAATCTAAACTTTGGATTCGGTCTAGGATCTCTTAATTTTGAATATGCACCTGAAGGGGATAGTAGAACACAAAATGACAATCATATTTTAATTAATGCTGATCATAACAGAGATGGAATGAATGAGGATTTAACATTATTTAATATTTCTGATTTTGATATATATATAAAAATTGGAAATACTAGAAATGGTGTTGATAAAAATGGTAAACCAACAAATTGACAGTATTTAAAAAATAGTAGTCAAAAAACTACAATACGTAATAATTATGTATACAATTATGGTTTTGACAGATATGATGCAACTTTTACTAATAATAAAATTTATCTTGAAGCTATGTTTATGAAAAAAGGTGAGCGATTTGATGAAACAAAAGCCCGTCCTATTAGTGCAAAAAAAAAAGAATACGTTTTACCTTCATCAAGAATAAGAATTATGCATTCAAATTCAATAATTGATGGTCCTGGAAAAAGTGATTCTTCTCTACATATTAAATTTCAATTATGATCCACTGATGGTTTACTTGATGATGATTTAGCTTATGCAACTATAGAAGGTGATTTATATACAGATCAAAATACAAAAATTGGTGAAATCAGAGGACAAATTGACTCTTTAGCAAATAATAATAAAGAAGCAAGTGTGTCCATGTTTTATAGAAATCCTGCCTTAGGTGCAAAAACACTTAATCCAAATACCAAATATTATGTAAAAAATCTAAAAATGATTTATCCAAAAGAAACCCACAAAAATATGACCGGTGTTCAAACTATCATGGGGACAAATGATAAAACAGCCGAAAGCGTAGCAATTGATTTAAATAATAATACAGTCGCTGGTAATACAGATAATAGTTTAATCTTTAAAGAGTTTATTGTAAGTGGAAATTCATCTGGTAAGTTCTTAAGTGTATCTAGAGATGCTAAAGATGAATTAATTGCAAGAGTTAAAGTAGATAAAACAAAAATTACTAGCGACTTAGAAGGTAAACGAATCAAAGTTATTTACAGGTTAGTAAATAAATTTACTGGTGAAACTCTCAATAATGGAAAAATATTGAAAACTAGTTCCAAAGAAAAATTAAGTAAAAATATAGAAGAATACAGTTTACATGTAGAACATAATTTTGTTCTTGGGCAAATCTATAATTGAAGCCATTACATACTTGTTCCTGATAATCTGCTAATAATTGATTCTAGTAATAACCTCCTTTATAAACATAGTTTTCCTCAATTTGACATTAATAATAAAGATCAAATCCATTTAGGTTTTTAATAAGTTGATAAAAAAAGGAATAAATAATGAAAAAAATAACAATTTTAGCTTTTTTTAATTTAATAATAACAATTTTATTTATTGGTTCATTTAGTTTGTGGATTTTGGATTTTTTAAAAATAATTAATCTTGTTAATAATGATTTTAGTTTTTTAACTTTTTATGTTGTGTTTCCAACTTTTAGTTCTATATTAATGCTTTATATTTTTTTATTTAGGATTAAATTCATAATAAAAATGAAATCGAATTTGAAAATAAAGTTTTTGTTTTTTATAAGCCCTATGCTTTGAACTATATTTTCTAGAAAAAGTGTTAAGCATTTAGAAGATATTAGGTTTAAAATGTATTTTGCATTACCAACAATTTTCTGTCTTTTGCAATTTTTAGCTTTAGGAATAATTTTAGTTTTTATATTTTCATGATATGAAACAATAAATTTTAGTGTTATTAGTTTAATTATTTTACTTACAATTCCACTCATTATTTCGATTATTTTTATAATAACTATTGAAATAATGATTCATGATACATTTGTAAGGAATTATATTTAATATTAGAGGTGTGATTAATGAAAAATAAAAAAGGTAAACAAAAAAATAAAAAAGTTTTAGCATTAGCAATACTAGGTACTTTTTTTGGTTCATCAGCAGTTATATTAGCTACTATTCCATGATTAATTGAAAGATATAATATGGCAAAAAGTGCTATTTCTATTTTTCCAGAGATTATTCGTGTAATTAAAGATGACCAAAATAATAATAAGTTTTATGCTAAACTAATATCCAATTGAAAAGATAAAGAAGTAGAAGTCATTTTTGAAGATGAACAAAAAAAATCTTATATTGCAGAAGGCAAAATTAATAAAAATGGTGAATTAATTATTGATACTGCTTTTTTACCAAAAGGTAAAAAATATTATGTTACTTCTGTTAAAGATAAAAAAAATGAAAAAGATTTAATTGATATGGACAAAGTGTATATCAACAATAAAATTATTGACAAATCTTATTATTATGATAAAAACAATAAATTAACACTTCAAAAAAACTTTGGAACTAATAACGCTAATAAAAAAGTTAAATTAAAATTAATAAATGATAAAGATGAAGAAAAAGAATTAGAAGTAACACTAGATAAAGATGGTATTGCTACAGTTGTACCAAGCGATCATTTTCCGTTAACTTCTAATAGCAAGTATGCTATTAAAAGTTGAGAAAATGTAGATGGGACACCTTTAGTTGATTTAAATAATAAAAAGGAAGAAAACAAACCTAAATTAAATAATGATCAGCCAACACTTGTATATGATAAGGATTTAGATTCTATTTCTAAATGAACTTTACCTCTTGAAACAGGATTTTTACCAAATTCTACTTTAACTTTTAATTATAAAAAAGGTAGCGAAGTTATAACTGCTACAGTTAATGTTAATCCAGATGGAACTATTAGTCAAGATGATATAAACAAGTTATCAGATATTTCTAATGTTGATTCTAAAAGTTTTAAATTAAATAATCAACCTATAGATGTTGTTGATCGTCGTCAATACCAAGTTGAAAAACACAATATCGCACCCAAAACATTTAGTGTAGATTTAGGGCCTGATAAAGCCAATAAACCAATTGACTTTAAATATCAAACAACTCTTCCTAATGGAGAGAAGAAAAATATTACCATCACTAAACAAAGTGATGAAAAAGGAAATGTTATTTTACCAACACAAGAAGACATCATTAGAGAAGGGGGAAAAGGTTTTGAATGAGATTTAGACTCTATAACAACTAATGATCCAAAAGATGATAAACCTTATTCAGTTTATGATAAAAGAAATATAGACAGAATATCACCAATTAGTGCTTCAAGATATATTAAAAATAAAAAAGATACTTTAGCTATTCCTTTTTTATCAGATAAAGATAAAATTGCAGAGCAAAATGATAAATATCGTGTATCTTTTGTTGATGATGAGGGTAACATTAAAACAGTTGATGTTAATCCTAAACTATCAGATTTAGATCAAAATTTAAGAATATTAGAAGTGCCAATCCCGGGTTTTGATAGTGGTAAATCTAAAATATCAAAAATTGAAAAAATTGGTGACAATAACCAAGTAGAAGAAGATGTTACTGAAAAAATGAATTTATCAGATTTACATAAATCAGATTTATATGTAACTAATGATAAATTCTATAAATTATCATCTAGCCAAAATAAAGATAATCCAAAAGCAACAGATATAAGTTATCCATTAGGTAAAGAAAATGCAAATCAAAAAGTTGATTTAATTGCATATGATGAAAAAAATAACAAAATTGTTGTTGAAGGAACAACAGATGAAAATGGAGTTTTCCATGCTACTACTTCTAAATTTAGAGGAAAAAATATTACATTAGATAGTTTTGTTCCAAGAGGAAAAAACAATGATGATAAAAAATGTGAAGATTGCATTGTTGACTTTAATGGAGCTCCTAAAGATATTAAAGAAAAAAACTTTAGTATAGTTGAAACACCAAAAGGTAAAGAATATATTTTTGATGTTGAAAAAAAACTTACTAAAGATGAAATTCTTTCAGGAAATGTTAAGCCAAAAGCTCTTATTGTTAATCCAACAACTGGAGAAACAAGAGAAATAGAACTTGAAGTTGATCCAGAAAATAAAACCTTTTTCTCATTACCAGATAATCAACTCAAACCAGAAGAAAAAATTGATAAAATTTTCAATCCTGAAAACAATAAAACAATTGTTGAGAATAAAGATATTCCAGAAGAAAAACGTAATGAGCACAAATTACCTAATATTACTAATAAATTGAATGACAACAAAACTAAAAATGAACTAATTATTAAAGATTTACCATCAACTATTAAACCTAAAGATAAAGTTATTGTTGAGTTTGAAACAAAAAATGAACCTAAAGAAACAATTCTTAAAGAAGTGGAAGTTGATGATGAGGGAAAAATTATTATCGATATTAATGACTTGCCAAAAGATAAAGATTTAGTTATTAAAGCAATTCGTGAAAATAAAACACCTAATGGCTCTAGTGAACCTGTCCCTGGTCATGAATTAGTTGATTTAGATAACATTTTTGATCAAGATAAAAGTTCAAGTGAATTTGAAGCAAAACACATTAATAAAATTGCTGTTAAAAGTATTACTACAAATCCAAATGAAAAAGATTTTGATTTAAGTCAATTTATTATTGATTTAGAGGATGATAAAAATCTTATTCAAAGCAATTCACCTAAAGCTAATGTAATTATAATTGATAATTCTAAGCGTGAATATGTAATTGATCACTCAAAAATAGAATATCAAATTGATGCAACTAATAACACTAAAAAACTTTTAGTAAAAATGAGTGATTTAGATATTAATCAAACATATTCAATTTTCAAAATTTATTATAATGATAATGATTTTGGAGAAGATAAAAATAATACTTTAAATCCTGATGATAAATCAAACATTATCTATCAAAAAGATAAAAATAGTATTAATGATGTAGCTGAATACAATAAAAATATTAGTATTATTTCATTTTCAGCAGAAGAAAATGGAAATTGAAGCTCTGGAAATAATACAGCTCAAAACTTTACTATTACTATAGATATTGAAACTAACATGTCTAAAGAAGAGTTAGAACACAACCAATTTGCTCTTAAATATGTCAACAAATCAAATGATGCTGATGTTGTCTATAATGAAAACAAACCTGAAGTAATAGATCAAAATGATAAAAAGCAATTGAAATTTAGTTTACAATTTAAGCAATCAAATCGTGAATATGATTTTGCCAAACTTGTAATTTATAATTCTAATAAAGAACTAGTTAAATTAAAAACCAAAGAAGAAGAAAAATCATCATCTGAATTACTTAAAAAAGAAGGGTATCAAATTGTTGCTCAAAATAAAGAAGAGCAAGGAGTTGATGCTTCTAAAGTAAAAAACCACAACATTAAAACTAAAAAAGGTAAAACTGAACTAAAAGATTTAAATATTTCTCCCTCAGATACAGATGAAATTTCATTTAGTTTTGAAGTCGAATCTGAAGATGCTCCATTTGAACGTGATCAAGAATATGAAGTAACGTTTAAAGATGAAGATGGTAATACTAAAACAATTATAGTAACACCAAATGAAGTTAATAATCCACAAAGTGGTGAAAAACAAAACAAAAATGCAAAATTCGAAGGCAAAATTTCAGGATTAGAAGAAAATAAAAAATATGAATTTGTTGGTGTAAAACCAGCTAAAAAAGAAATTGCTAAAAATCCTGATGAACAAAAACCACATTTTAGTGATAACATAGTTGATGATCCATTTGCATCAACAGATCCAAACAATCCATCAAATAGTTTTGATCTTGACAAAGATTCCAAAACTGAAAAAGAAAAAGAAATTAAAACACTTGATAGCACAAAACAAGTTGTGGAAATTAAAACCGCTGATAGTAATGGAACAGCTAAAGATGAATTTAATGTTGATGATTCACCAAAAATTACAATTAATTTTGCAAACATTTTAGAAAAATGAAAAAATAAAACAATTATTTTAGAATATCATTCAACTTTTGATGAAAATGAAAAAGCATTTTTCAGTGCTAATATAAGTCAAAAAACTAAACCTGGAGATATTGATTTCAAAAAAACTGAAAACAGTGTTTTATTAGGGAATAGAGTATATAGTCTTGCTAAGGGATATTATTTACTAAATACAGATTTAGTAAATATTAAAAATTTAGATGAAGAAACTATTAAAGCAAATTCAATTACTATGTCACCAGAAGATCAATCAAAAAATAAAAATTCATTTAAAACTTTAGCTACTGATGAAAAAAATGCTCTTACTATCTCAAAAGTTGAACAAAAAGATGTTTCTACACTTGATGAAGCTAACTTAAGAATTTATTTTGAAGATAAAGATGGAATTTTATTAAAAAATACAAAATTAAGTGTTAAATTTACACTGAAAGATCATTTAAAAAATGATAAAGCGAATCTTCAACCTATTGAAACAAATGTTCAATTTGATGAAACTCAAAAAGATACAAATAATAAAGTTGAAAAATACATTGATATTAAAATAAATGGATTAGCTGTAAATCAAATTGATAATACAATTGATGAAATTAAGATTGATTTAACTAATGCTGAAAATCAAAAATTACGTACTATTGCAACTAATCATTGAGTTGGTCAAAACAATAATGAAATTATCATTAAATCTGATTATACAAATAATTCTAAAGAACAATTTGGTAATGAACTTAAATTCCAAGGCAATAGTTCATTGACAGAAAGAATAGATAATGATAAAGTTATTGGTGAAACTACACTCAAGTTATTATTTGATGATACAAATAAACATTTAAATAATACTAAACTTAAAAATTCACTTAGATTTAGAGCAGAAATGGTTCAATCAGCTCAAAGCTATAAACACAAAGTTCAAGGGCAAGCTAATTCAACTGTAAAAGTTGTTGAAACTAACTCATTTAGTGTAATGACTAATGATGAAATTAAAGTTAAATTTAGTGATCTTGTTTCTAATCGTCAATATAAAAATTTTAGATTATATGTTGGTAATACTGATGATGCTTTTGTAAAAGCAACATCATTACCACCTGAAAATCTATTAAACATTTTAAATTTAAATATTCGAGAATTTATAACAACTTCTAGAGAGTCAAAAGCAACTGTAGTTTCAAGTGTGGTTAATAGTGATTCAACACCAAAAACATTAAAAATTAAATACAAACTAGAATCTAAAGATGAAGTTTTAGTAGCTAATGATAAAATTAAATTAAAACTTGTGCCAATAGGAACTGGTTATAAATATAACTTTGAAAAAATTGCTGATATTCAAGAAACAAATGGTGAATATTTTGTTGAATTTACTTTCCAAATAGTTGCTAATACAGATTCGAGTGGAAATGTTAAATTTAAAGCTAAAGATGATGGTTCAACTCAAACATATACTAACAATGAAATTGAAGAAGGAATAGATTATGCAGTAACATTATCATTTAATGGATCTATTGACAGAGCATTTAACAAAGCTATAAAAGTTAATGGTGTTAATGGATTGATAAATAAAGATTTTGTTAATAATGAATCGCAACATGAAGATGATTCTATTAAGAAAATTACAACACCAGGAGAAGTTATTAACTTTAAAGGTATTACATTTGAAAATCAAATAGATGCAAGTGCTTCAATTGCTGAATATAATGCTGGTAGTTCAGTTACTATTAAAGTTAACTTTGAAAAAACTGTTGCTAAAATAGCAAATCAAACTTTAGCACTTGAGTTTAAAACTAAAATTGTTGATGATGATGGGAATATTGTTGAGAAAACTATTATTTCACAAGGGGCAACTGTAACAAATGATGGAAATAACAAATCACAATTAACTGTCCAGATTGATGCTAAAGATAATTTATTACCAGGGCACTTATACCAAATTTCCAAAATTAAGATTTTAGATGAAAATAATCAATATCAAGATTTAGAGCATGACAATGCTCCAATTCAACCAACTAGTGGACAATTTAAAGTAAAATCATCAAATACCAATATGACTGCATCAGGATTTAAATTTAATAAAGATTTAAATAGTTTTGAAAAAGCTAATGTAAGTTTTGAGATAAATGATATTGATAATGTAATTTCTTTTTCTGATAAAGATAAATTAACAATTCAACTATCAGAAAAAGCTAATATGGCTAATGAAAGTGAATGAATTACTGTTGATAAATCTAATATAAACATAACTTATAAAGAAGATGATAAAAATACTAAAGTTGTAACATTTAGTTTTGATAATCCAAAAGCTAATAGTGAATATGTTATTACTGTTATAAAATTTGAAACCTTAGCTGTGCCAGCTTATAATTTAGATACAACTAGTGATGATAACACATTATTAGAAAGCCGCGCAAATGGTTCTTCAATTGCAAATCAAAGCATCAAATTATCAAACAACCCAACATTAGAAACACGAACAAGATATTTACTTACATCTGATATGTTTGATTTAAGTGCAGATAACATTACATTTAAATTCCACTATAAAAATAAAGCAAATCAAAAATCATATTTTGGTAATGCCTTAAGTGCAACTAAAATTACAAATTCATCTGATGGAGATTATGAAATCACTGAAGATTCAAGTAGTTTATCAAATGGTGAATATCAAATTGAACAATTATATGTAGGACCAAAAGAATGAATTTCAGCAATGGAAGAATCCAAACTTAGTGATTCAGAGTTTATGAATAAACTTTCGAAAGTTGATATTTCTATACTTACAGATGATCATAAGATATTAAAAAAATAAAAAAATTATAAAATTAAAAAACGTGGTCTAAACTACGTTTTTTAATTAGTTTTAATAAATAAATACATTTTTTAAAAAATAGTTTATAATTTATTTTTTAACAATAATTTAGATTATTACAAATGTTTAAAAGGAGAAAAATGTTAAAAAATAAAAAATTATTTTTATCTTTAGGTTTAGCTTCATTATTAGGTGCTGCACCATTAGCTATTGTTGCATGTACAAAACAAGAAAAAATTTCTCAAAGTGATTTTACACTTTCAGAAGAAAACAAAAGTAGTAAAAAAACTGTTATTACTTTTAATCCAGCTAACCTAAATAATAAATTGAAGGAAAAGGATAAGTTACTTTTAGTACTAGACACAAAAGATGACCACAATCACAAAAAAGAAGCTACATTTACAGTTAAAGGTACCGAAGGTGAAAAAATTGAATTTACTTTTGAGAATCTAGAAGTTCATGAAGAAAATGAAGAATATGTTGTTGTAAAATTTAGTATTAATGGTAAAGAAGCACGATTAAGAAGTGAAATTAAATTTACAATTTCTAAAGATAATTCTACACCACAAACTCTAGAAAATAAAATGAGTCAAATAATTGATGATATATTATCAAAATATAATGATGATAGTCAAAAAAATCAAGCTGCTCAAGCTCTTCTAGATTTTTTAGAAGGATTTTTAAAAATTTTAAATCCAGAAAAATCAAATAATTCTACAAATAATTCTACACCACAAACTCCAGAAAATGAAATGGGTAAAATAATTGATAATATATTATCAAAATATAATGATGAGAGTCAAAAAAAACAAGTTGCTCAAGCTCTTCTAGATTTTTTAGAACAATCATTAAAAACTTTAAATTCAGGAAACACTTTAGAAACTAAAAAATAATTTTTTTAACTTAATGTTAAGTTAAGATTAATATAAAAAACACAAGCAAATTTATTTCGCTTGTGTTTTATTTAATTTTTTTAAAAAATAAACAATTTTTTTTGTTTTTTTTAAAAAATGTTGTATAATGTTTTAAGCTTAAAGATTTAAGTGCTAAAACGCCGATTTAGCTCAGCGGTAGAGCAGCTGGCTGTTAACCAGTTGGTCACAGGTTCGATCCCCGTAATCGGCGCCATTTAGGCCCATTGGTGAAGCGGTTAACACACATGGTTTTCATCCATGGATTCACGGGTTCGATCCCCGTATGGGTCACCATTTAGGAAGATTAGCTCAGTTGGGAGAGCATCGCCCTTACAAGGCGAGGGTCGTGGGTTCGAGCCCCTCATCTTCCACCATGCCGTCTTAGCTCAGCAGGCAGAGCAACTGACTTGTAATCAGTAGGTCGTAGGTTCGATTCCTATAGACGGCACCATTTATGTTGCTTGGTAGCGCTTTGATAAAAGTAATAAGGTTCGATTCCTTATAAAACATACCTTTAAATTTTATTATGCACGAGTGGTGAAATTGGCAGACACGCTAGATTTAGGCTCTAGTGCTTAACAGCATAAGGGTTCAAGTCCCTTCTTGTGCACCATTTATAAACATTATTCCATAAAAGAAAAAAAGCAAAATTTTTTTGCTTTTTTTTCTTTATAAAATAATGTAAAATTTATTAAGCAATGATAAAACTTTTATATAAAGAAAAAAATGTTTCTTCATTTCAAAAAATTAAATCTTTTGCTAAAAATAATAATATTAAAAAAATAGGGCACACTGGGACATTAGATCCAATAGCAGAAGGATTATTGCTAATTGCAACAGAAGATGATACAAAGTTAATACCATATATTGATACTAAATATAAATCATATATTGCAACTATGCAATTAGGCATTAGTTCTACAACATGAGATGTAGATGGTATATTAACTAAAAATAATTTAATTTATCATTTAAATGAATTGAAAATATTAAAAGCTTTTGAAAAATTTAATGGCTTTTATGATCAAAAACCACCTATTTTTTCAGCTAAAAAAATTAATGGTCAAAGAGCATATAAACTAGCTCGTGAAAACAAAGAAATAACATTAAAAAAACAAAAAGTTGAAATTAAAAATTTAAAATTATTGAATTTTAATTTTGAAAATCAAACAATTGAATTTTCTGTAACTGTATCACGTGGAACTTATATTAGATCATTAATCCAAGATATAGCAAAAGAACTTAATGTAATTGCGACAATGTCAAAACTTTTAAGATATGAAATTAATGATTTAACACTTTCAGATTTAGAAAAAACTGAACTTAACCCATTAGAATTAATAAAAGAAAAAAAACATTTTTTAAATTTACAAGATTTAAAAATATTAATCAAAGGTCAAAATGTTAAAATTGATGAAAATATTAATGAAAATCATATTTTTTTAGTTTACAAAAAAAATATTGTTGGTCTTGCCATAATTAAAAATGGATATTTAAAATCTAAGAAACTTTTTGGTAAAAAAATAGAAAGGATATTAAAAGATGAAAAAATATAAACTAATAGTTTTTGATATCGATGGTACCTTATTACCTTTTGGAGTAGAAAGTTTAAGTGCGAAAACTAAAAAAATGGTGCATGAGCTTAAAGAGAAAGGTTATGTTGTAGTTTTTGCAACAGGTAGAGAATTTGTTACTATTGGGACACTTCTTGATGATATACCTGTTGATTACTTTATAGGAGCTAATGGTGCTTTTATTTATGATTTAAACAAAAAAGAAGTAGTATTCGAAAACAAAATAATACTTAGTGAATTTCAAACACTAAGTAACTTTTTAGAAAAATTTAATTGTGAATATAGTGTTATGACTGATAAATGAGGATATTTTTCTGATGGTCATGATTTAGATACTTGATTTTTATCGCCACACAAAGAAAATTTTAAAAATTTATGTGAACTTACATGTGATGAAGAACCTTTACATCTTGTTACAATTAGAGCAAATGACAAATCATTTAAAAATACTGTTCAGGAGTTTATAGATAAAAACAATTTGAATATGGAAATTAATGCACAATGATCAAAAGGTTTTTTTATAGGCCCTAAAAATACAAATAAAGCTACAGGACTTAAAAAATTATATAAATTTACTAAAATAACATTAGATGAAATGATTGCTTTTGGTGATAGTTCAAATGATGTTGAAATGTTAAGCGAAGTAGGCTATTCTGTTGCTTTAGCGGGTGGTTGAAGTTATTTAAAAACTATAGCAAAAGATGTTACAACTAAAACAGTTGAAGAAGATGGTGTGTATTATAAATTAAAAGAATTAGGTATTCTTTAATTATAATGACTAAAGTTTATTATTTTGAAAAAGAAAATCACATAATTGAAAATTCAGTGTTTGTTTTAGGTGGTTTTGAATGTTTTCACAAAGGACATTTTGAATTATTAAAACAAGCTAAGTTAACAAATCAAAAAATCACTTTTTTTATATTTGCTAATCCTAAGGATTTACCTAAAAATAAAACATTAAATTTTAGTGATATAACTTCTAGAATTCAAGTATTAGCTAATTTAAAAATTGATAATATTTTAATCACAACATTTAATGAAAAACTCCAAAATCTTAGCGGCGAAGAGTTTTTAAATATTTTAATAAAAAAAGGTGCGAATAATTTTATTGTTGGCTCTGATTTTTCTATTTCGAAAAACTATGATGCAGCAAAAATAAAAAAAGATTTTCCAAATTCTATTATTGTTAATGTTTTAGAAGATGAAAATAATAAAAAAATTTCAACTAGAATTTTAAAAGAATATTTAGCAGAAGGTAAAATTACACTCGTTAATAAATATTTAGTAAGCAATTATTTAACAGAAATATACATTAATTTTAAAAACGAAGTTATTTTTAATTTTGATAATATTTCGCTTGCGCCAGGAATATATTTAACTAAATTAATTATTAATAATTTAAAATATTTTTCTTATCTTACTATTCCATTAGAAAAAAATAAACCTAATATAATTAAAATTTTTAATTTTAATTATAATGTAGAAACAATAGAAAAAGCATTTTTAGAAATAATTCAAGAATATAAAATCTTTAATAAAGAAGTCAATTTTTCACTAAATAAAAATGATTTTTCAAAAATTAAAAATTTATTGTTGGAAATAAATTAATTTTTCTTTATAATTTTGCAGTTATGAAATTAATTAAGTATATTAAAGATGTAAAAAACTTCCCTATTGAAGGAATTATTTTTAAAGATATTTCACCATTATTGGCGAATGGCGAAGCATTGCATTATACTATTGAGACTATGTCACAATTAGCTAAAGATGCAGATATAATTATCGCGCCAGATGCAAGGGGTTTTCTTTTCGGTACACCTGTTGCAGCTAAATTATCTAAGCCATTAATTATGATTAGAAAAAAAGGAAAATTACCTGGAAAAGTAATTCAAAAATCATATGATTTAGAATATGGTTCAAATATCATTGAACTTCAAGAAAATATGGTTAAAAAAGGTCAAAAAGCAGTTATTATTGATGATGTTTTAGCTACTGGTGGAACTGTAAAAGCAATATGTGAGCTTTTAGAATCACAAGGTGTTGAAGTTATAAAAATTTTATTTTTAATGGAATTGAAAGCGTTAGAAGGTCGTAAAAAAATTGGACATTATAATGTTGAGTCCTTAATTGAAGTTGATAATTAACATTTTGTTGTCTTTTATAATAATTTAGTGCTTGTTTAAGCACTTTTTTTATTGCAATTTAATAATTTAAAACATTTTAAGTTAATTTTCAAATAATTTTAAGTTTTAATTAAAATTATTTATGAAATTAAATATAATTTGAATATATAAAATTTAAAAAAATTTATTTCAATTAATTACACAAAAAAATAAATTAAAGGTTTTTAAATATGATAACTAGAAGAAAAAGGTCTGAAGTAATTCAAAAATTAAAAGAACATAATTTTGAAAAAATCAACACAAGCACTTTCGATTATAAAGATTTGTATTTATACCCTATTACATATAGTGAGATCATTTAAAAATTTTTCCTTGAAAAAACCAAAATTTAAATAGTATTAATCATTTTAGAATGCTTAATTTTGTCAACACTAGATTTTTTTATCCAGATAATTCATGTGAATATACATATGATTGAGAATTTGAAAGATATTGAATTTATGAAAGACTCAAGTGAGATTTTTATATTTTGAAAATAGAAAATTTTATTGACAACACAAAAGCATTGAATAATTATGTAAAAACCATAAACAAACAAATTAAAGCTGGTTTAATAAAAGACACATGATGAGGTTGAATACCAAAATTTCCCGATAGAAACAAGCATACTATTATTCAAGTTGAACGAACTCAAGAGGATCGCCCAGTAAATGTTATATTTTATCCTTCAGAATATTTTATGTTTATATATGGGAATTTAATTGAAAAAGAACAAAATTTTAGAAAAAAAAATTTTCTCCATTGCAGCTGATATTTTTGGTTATAGGAATGGCTTTCAAGAATATCGAAGGTCTAGGACATTAATAACAAATGTTGATGAAACAGAAAAAGAATATTATTTATTTGCTAAAAAAAAATTTAAACAAACATCACTAAAAGAATTATTTAAAAAAAATTTTATTAGTAACAAAAATAATTTTGAAAAAATGTTTAATAATCCTTTTAGTGATTTAATTGCAAATATTAGTTGCAGAGCTAAAATTGAAAATACATGTATTTTATCCAAATGAACTTTTAGTGTTTTTAAATTTTTAGAATTTTGAATTGTACCAAATGAGGTTTTAGATTTAAATATATCAAGTATTAAAATAAAAAAACAAATTAATTTATCGATAAATAACAAAAAAATAATTCAACAGATTAAAGAAGAAAAAAAATCATTTTATGAAAAAATAAAAGAAAAAGCATATAGTGGTGATATTCAAACAGAAGAAAGAGAATTTTTTCTTTCTATTAAATTTTCTGATTTATTTGACACAATAGTTTTTATTATGGATAAAAGAACATATTTAAAACCCTCTTTTTTGTTTTTGATACCTGATTATTTTTTAAGTTTTTCACAAAAAGAAGCCTTTCAAGTTATAAAAAATATTTTAAATAAAATTTTGTATTTCATAAAAACAATGAAATTACTACCTGATTATATTTATGATGATACTAATAAAATATTTTAATAAAATTAAAAGGAGACAAAATTAAAAAAATTCATGTTAAATGAAAAAAAATTTTATTTCCAATTTTTAGTTTAACAACTATTTTAGAGACAACAAATATTACAAGTATTAGTAAAAATGAAAATTTTGAAATTGAAAATAATGTCCCAAATTTTAAAGATATAAAAAAAACTAATACAATAAACTCACCAATTGATGAAATAAATCAACAAATTTTCAATTATATATCAAAGAACACTTCAAATTTTACTTTAAATTCTGAAAAAATTTTAATTAAATTTTTAAATAATAAAAAAGTTTTTGTAAAAATTTATGATAAAAAAGAAAAATTTTTAAAACAATATTTATTTGATTTAATTGTTGAAGAAGGAAATGTATTGAAATTAAAATATAAAGATGAAATTTATAGTTCATTAAATTTTGATTTTTTAATAATGAAGGATTGGCACCTATAAATGTTTAAAAGTAATAATAGTTATGAAATAATTCAAAAAAAATTAAAAAAATAGGCTTTAAAAAAATAGATTATTGATCTTATGATATAAATGATTTTTGAATGAATTTTTCTTTAAAAGAGGATTTAAATACTAAATCATATAATTTGAAAAATGGAAAATATTTTCATTCTAATTTAATTAAAAGATTAAAAGCTTTTAATCCAGATTTCTTATTAAATTCAGAAGTATTTATTTTAAAAAATGAATACTTTAATTTTGATAGTTCGAAAATAAAGCATTTTAAATTTGAAGAAGGATATATTAATGATTTTCTTCTTCATAAAATTGGTATACAAAAAGGACCTTATCAAACTTTATTTTTTGTTTAAAATAACAAAGAAAAGAATGAAGTTTTTTTGATTTTATTCCTTCTGCATATTGTGCATTTATTTATGGTATTGATAGTTTTGAAGTGATGAACAATTTAAATGAAATAGAAAATATAATTTCAAAAATAACATCTTCAAATACAAAAGGAATTTGAAAAATTAGCAATAAAATAAATAAATGAAAAAAATATAGTCATCTTTTAAATAAAAGAATTTTTAATAATGAAAAATATCAAGAGATTTCATTTAATGATTATCTTTCTAATTATCTTCCTGAATATCGTGCATATATATGATGATAAGAAACATCACCATATAGCGAGGTTTTGTCATGGGATAGTTACAATAGATGATTGAAAAAAGATGGTAAAACCTACCAAAAATATGGTAATTTTTTTAAACGCAAATTATTACTTAAAAAAAATGAATTTTTTTTAGATAATAATGAATATTTTCTTTTTAATTATGCAAAAAGAAAACATTTAAAATTTTTTGTAGTAAAAAATTTTAATTTTGATTTAAATGAAGAAGAAGTACAAAAACAAAAAAACTTTTTCATTCATTTTAAATTAGCGATAATAGTTTTTATGCTAAAGATTATCATAAAGCCCCGCAAGAAATAAAAAATTTATTTCATCATGAGCAAAACAAAGGCACATTGGATATTTTTTCTATAAACAAAGAAATAACATATGATAAAAATGAGTTTCTTTTTGAAACTAATATTGATTCTATTGTGCTTGTTGTTGATACCACTTGTTATTGAAATTTCAATTTTATGTTTTTTTACGATACAAATTTGTATTTTTATTTTCTAAAGAATATAGAGAAAAAATGTTTGATTTTTTACTAAAAGAAATTGAATTTTTGCAAAAACATTTTATACAAAAACCATATAAAAAATGTTTAAGTTATGCTGTTTAATTTAAATTTTTTTAAAAAAATACAGAGTGAACACTGTATTTTTTTAAAAATCTTTTAATCAGTCATTTTTTTTATTGTCTTTAACTTTTGAAAAAATATCTTTAATTTGCTCAGATTCTTTTTTATTTAAAGATGGTACGTATAATAAAAGATGAATTTTTAAATCTCCTTTTTGTGAGCGATTTAATAAACTAAATCCTTTATTTTTTAGTGTTAAAATTTCACCTGATTTATAATGTGAGTACATTTTAACTTTTTCTTGACCATAAGGTGTTGGAATAATAATTTCATTTTCAGCAATAATATCATAAACTGATACAGGAACTTTTAAATGAATATCATTACCAGCTCTTACATAATGTTTATGATCTTTAACAATTATTTCAATATATAAATCACCATTAGGTCCACCATTTGTCCCTGGACCTCCATAACCTTCAACAATAATGTTTTGTCTATTATTGATTCCTGCAGGAATATTAATTGTCACACGTTTATTTTCTTTTGTAATTTTTCTGCCATTACATTTATGACATTTTTTAATAATCTCTTTACCTTTTCCATGACATTTTGAACATGTTTTTTGGTTTTTGATTGTTCCAAAAGGTGTTTTCATAACTTGATAAACACTTCCTGTTCCTTGACAAGTTAAGCAAGTTTTTATGTCACTTAAACTTTCTGCTCCACTACCTTTACAATGACTACATTCAGAATATTTATCTAATGTTTTTTCAAAACTTGTACCTAAAACTGAATCAACAAAACTAATTGAATATTCAGTTTTATAATCATCACCCTCTGTTGCATAATTTCTAGAACTTCTACGTGATGAACCAAAACCTGAAAATAAATCTTCAAAAATATCTCCAAAACCACTAAAACCACTAAAACCACTAAAACCAGATGCTCCTGCGCCAGCGCCATTTGCAGGATCAAATGCAGCATGTCCATATTGATCGTACATTTGTCTTTTATCTTTATCAGATAAAACCTCATATGCTTCATTAATTTCTTTAAATTTAGTCTCAGCATCGCTTTCTTTGTTTCTATCTGGATGATATTTCATAGCAAGTTTTCTATAAGCTGTTTTTATTTCTTTTTCGTCTGCTTGCTTTCCTACACCTAAAATTTCATAATAATCTCTTTTATTATTCATAATTGTTAATTTTAGCACAAAACTCATTAGAGTGCTAATTTTTTTTATTTTTATTTAAAACAATAAAAAAATAAAAATTAGTTTAGTTTTCAATAAACTTAAGCTTTTATACTTAAATGTTTTAGATTTTTTTAGTGTTTTTTTGATTTTTTAATATGATTATTAACTTTTTTCAATGCTTAATGTTAAAAAAGTAGTACTTTAGTGAAACAACAACAAAATATTTTATATAAAAATTTACGGTCTACCAACTCTAGGAAACAGTTAATCTTTAATTTTTGATAATCATAATAATATAATTGCAATGACTATTTTTATAATACAAAATAATGGTTTTTATTTTCTTCTATACTCACTATTGAAATGATAAATTTTTTAAACAAGTAAAATTCAAAATAATGCTTAACAGAATTTATATAGATAAAAAAAATTAAAAATTTTATTTTGTAATTTAAATATGATAACAAGAAGAAAAAGGTCTGAAGTAATTCAAAAATTAAAAGAATATAATTTTGAAAAAATTAACCCAAGTACTTTTGATTATAATGATTTATATTTATGGCCGAATACATATAGTAAAAGAGCATTTAAAAATTTATCCTTGAAAAAACCAAAATTTAAATAATATCAATCATTTTAGAATGCTTAATTTTGTGAATATGCGCCTTTTTTCTTAAATGATTGATGTTCATATTCGTATGGCGGAAATTTTGAAAAATATTGAATTTATGAAAGATTAGAATGAGATTTTTATATTTTAAAAATTGAAAATTTCATTAATAATACAAAGGCATTAAAAAATCTTGTAAAAACTACAAACAAACAAATACAAGCTAATTTAATACATAGCGCATGATGAGAATTTGCTCCGAAACCTCCAGACAAAAACAAACATACCATTATCCAAGTTGAAAGAACTAAGGAAGATCACCCAGTAAATGTTATATTTTACCCTTCAGAATACTTTATGTTTATGTATGGGAATTTCGTTGAAAAAGAACAAAATTTTAGAAAAAAAATTTTTTCAATTGTAGCAGATATTTTTGGTTATAGGGATGACTTCCAAGAGTTTCGAGATGAAAATACATTAAGAACAAATATTGCTGAAACAGAAAAACAATATTATTTATTTGCAAAAAAACATTTTGAAAAAAATCACTAAAAGAATTGTTTGAAAAACATTTTGTACAAAAACCACACAAAAAACATTTAAGTTATGCTGTTTAATTAGTCATTTTTTATGTTAAAATTTCATTTAGTTTATAATGAAGTACATTTTAATTTTTTTTGTCTAAAAGGTGTTTTCATAACTTAACAAACACTTCATCAACAAGTTTTTATGTTGCTTAAAGTTCTATGTCAGCACCATTTGCAAAGTTAAATGCAACAAGTCCATATTAATCATATATTTTTTTATCTTTATCAGATAAATTTCATATTTAGTATCACTTTTTTGTTTTTATTTAGAAGGTATCTCGTTACAAGTTTATAAGTTGTTTTTATTTTTATTTAAAACAATAAAAAAACTAAACCTTAGTTTAGTTTTTTTATAAACTTTATTTTAGAGTCGGATCTTTAGAATTCTTTTACTGCTTTTTCAATTTCTTTAATATGACTATTGATTTTTTCATCAATGCTTAATGTAGAAAAAGGTGGTACTTTTGTACTAGCAATTTTTAAAATTGCTACTTCTTTAGCACCTAAAAATTTTCATACACCTTTTAAGTTTTCAGAAACATTTCCAAAAGGATATCAATCAATTGGTGCTCCTTGTGTTGCTAAAATTTGCACTTTTAAATGATCTAATAAACCAATTGCTTCGCCCTTTTTGCTATATTTATAACTAAAGGTTTTATCAGCAACTGAAATTGTATCCATAAAATTTTTAACAGGTGCTGACATGTTAAAATTAATCATTGGTGTTGATAAAATAACTTTATCAACACTTTTTAGTAAATCGATGTATTTATCTGCATTTACATCTTTTCAAAAAGTTGCAAAATTTTTTGCTGTTAAAGGTTGTGAAGAAAAACTCTCATTACTAAGATCCATTTCAATAATTTCATGATCAGGATTTATTTTTTTATATAATTCAACAAATTTATTTGTAAGTTGTCTTGATACTGAATTTTCTTCAGCAATAATTGAACCTTTTAAAACTAAAACTTTCATTTCTACCTCCATTTTTTACTATCAAATTAAATTATTAAAATATAATTTTTCTAATTAAATTTTAACTATATTTTATTAATTTTTATTTAAAATATTTTTTTTTTGCTTTTTAATGTTAAAATTTATTTTATTTTTTTAAATAAATATATATTTATAAAATATTTTTATATATTTTAATAAATAATAATTTTGAGGTTTTTAATTAATTATGTTTAAATTATTTAAAGAAGTTTTTAAATCATTATCTAAAAATAAAATAACTGTTTTTTGTTTATCTATTTTGATATTTTTAACAACAGTTGTTTTTTCAACACTTTTTAGTGTTAAAGAATCTTTTTCTAGATCAATTAAAAATTATAATAATGTTTCAGTTTTACATGATGCAACAGTTGATTTAGACATAAACCTTTTACAAGAAAATTCTCCTAATTTTTATAAACTTGAAGATAAAATTCAAATATATGATAAAAATTCTAAAGAAAGTAATGAAGAAAAACTTATTAAATCATATAGTGAAGAATACTTTTTAAAAAATGCTGAAAATTTTGAAACATTAAGTCTAAAATACCCAGATAAAGAATTTATTAAATTATCTGATTTAGGTGTTGCAGATGAAAATAAAGACTATTATATATCTTCTTATGAATTTAATTTATTGTTCGAAAATCGTAATTTTAAAGATTATAATTTTTTAAATTTCGATTTTCAAAATATAAATAATGCATTTTTTCAAGCTGGTAGTGCTAATAAACTTTTAGTTTTATATGAAAAACCAGATTTTTCTAAAAAAGTGGAACAATATTCAACACTAGAAAAAAATTCAGATATTAAGCTAGACCGTAAATATACTTTTGGTGAAATTGTAAATATTATTGATAAAGGTGGTGTAAATACTTCATTAATTGGTGGCTACACTGATGGTAGAATTAAATCTATTAACAAAATGAGTATTAATTTAAATACACGTGAAGCTAGTTTTGATGCTGAAAAAAATATTGAATGAAAAAATCAAGGTGTTTTAAAAGAATTAACAGAAGATGAAACAAATAAATATCTTCAATTAGAAAAACAAAATGATGGAACTTATATTTTAAGTTATGGGAAAGATTCATTATTATTTAATTGAAATGATATAGGTTATTGAGATAGTAAATCTTTTTTGAATGAAGCGGCAAGAGTGATAAAACCTGAAGGTGAGATTAAAACTCGTGTTTTAAAATATTTAGGTGATGATGCAACTAGTTTAAAAATCCCAAAATATTTTTATTTTAAACCTAATTTAATATATACAATTCCAAAAAAATGAATTCAGAAAATTACCAAAAGCATAAAATATATAAAATATAATTATGTTTTGCCAGATTTAAATTCTTTAGCAAGTGAATATAAAAATATTGTCGAATATTTAAAATTTTTAAAAACCCACAAACCAGATGAATTTAAAAAATTTGAAAATTTTTATTATTGAAAAAAAGAAGTTACAACAATAATAAATGGTGAAAAAAAATACTCAGAATTTAATATTTCTAAAAATGATTTATTAAAACAAATCTATTCTATTGATGATAAAGATAAAGTAACTACAATTGCTAGTATCGAAAATTTAGGAAATGAAAATAATATTGATTTAATTAGTGATTTTGATTTATCACAATTATCAAATGATAAAATTGCAAAGCAAAAATATCAGCAAATTTTCATTCAAACAGCGAGAAATTCAGATGAAATAGTTTATTCATATTTAACAGAAACACAAAAAAATAATGCAAGTAAATTTGTAGATAAAATTGGAAGAAGAAAATTTAGAACTGTTAATGCCACTGATAGTACATTAAATAATAAAGAGATTGTTTATCAATTTATAAATTCTGGAATTTCTAAAGATCAATTTAATATTTCACAAAAAAACGAAGTTGGGAAACTTTTTTATGAAAATAATATTAATTCACAAAATTCAAGATTATTTATTGAAAAAAGTTTAAATACAGAAATTGCAAAAGATCAAATTCCTGTTTATTTTATTCCGCAAATAATAGAAAAAATTTTCCAAGGTTTTAACACTGACCCTGAATATATTGATATTGAAGTACACTTTATAAGTAGAAAAATTTTGAGCGAAAATGGACTTGATTATATTCCAACTCCTGCAGAAAAAATTATTTTATTAGAAAAAATTAATAAATTAGGGGAAAATAATAGTATTTTAGAGTATCAATATGCAATTGGACAAAATGAAGATAAAAACTATTTAATATATAGAAAAAAATTCAATACTGATGATTGAGAAATTTTTAATTATGAAAATAAACAATATTTAAATAAAATAGAATTATCTGAATTTTTACAAAAAAATAATTTTACTTTGAATGCTAAAATTGGACAAAATGGTTGATTTAAACAAAGCTTAGAGTCAAAAGATATATATTTTATACCTTTTGTTTATAGAGTGCCGGTTTCAACAGCATTTGATGAAATAAAAAAAGAAAAAAAGGCAGATCTTTTATTTAACACTTTGTTTGCAGCTTTAAAAAATAGTGAATTAGTAGAATTTAACTTTATTTCAGAAGAAAATTTAAAAATTTTGTTAGATAGTTTACATTTAGCATTTATTAAAACAGAATTTTATAAATTTTTAACTGATAGTTCAAGTGATATACCATCAATTAGAAGATTACTTTTTGAAACATTTTATTATGCAACATCAAAATATGATGGAAACTTTTTTGAAAATATTATAAGTGATTTTTTTAAAGCTATAAAAATTCAATTAAATAAATTTAATTCAGTTGAAGATCAAAAAAATTACATAGAAGAACAAATACAAACAATTAATGAAATTTTAAAAATTTTTCATATAAATGATTTAAATAACTTTTTAATATCTGTTGATTTACAGACAATTTTGAAAACAATTAAAGATC
Source organism: Mesomycoplasma neurolyticum (assembly GCF_900660485.1). Lineage (NCBI taxonomy): Bacteria > Bacillati > Mycoplasmatota > Mycoplasmoidales > Metamycoplasmataceae > Mesomycoplasma > Mesomycoplasma neurolyticum. The sequence goes on along the minus strand of NZ_LR214951.1, from coordinate 499,938 downwards.
CAGTTGCTTTTTTAGATGCAATGAAAAATATTTTATTATCAATCGATTATAAAGATTTCTTTAAAAAAATGCATACCTGAGATTTAACAAAAGAAAATAAATTTAAAGAAGAAAATGGTAATAAAATTTATTATGTTTTTTCTATATATGATTTACTAATACCACTTTTAGAATCAATAAATTTTGATAAATTTAAAAGAGCAGTAAATAGTTTGATAGATGAAATATCATTTAGTGATTTATTGTCGACAAAAAAAGTTGATAATGAATATCAAGGTTTATTACTTAAAGAACTTAGCAACAAAAACCCAGATAAAAAAGACATTCTTGATCAAGTGGCAACTGTTTTAAATAAATTAAACGGAAATGAAACTAATGATCCAAAACAAGATTTTAATAATATTGCTAGTTCAATGAAAAACTTAATAAAAATTTTAGATATTGATGTTTTACTTAAATACATTAAAGCATCACAAGAAAAAAGATATTTTTATGACGATAATAGAAAAAAACACTATGAAGAAACAGTTATTAAAAAAAGTGATTTAATTACTTCTATTATTATTTCTTATTTTAAAGATGAAAATAGTCAAGAAACATTCAAGAAAAATTTAATAACTCTTTTAAATGCATCAGGAAAAACTGAAAAAACTGGTGAAAGTAAAAATATAGTAATTGGTACAATAGATGTTTACTATTCAAAGCCAGTTCAAGATGATAAAAAAATAACTATTTTTGATCTTCAAGCTTTTGGTGCATTAGAAAATCACAATATTAAAACCACTTTAGAAAAATTAAACAAATTGTTAAATTCTTTAGAAAAAGCTGAAAAAGAAAAAATTGTTAATATTCAAAATTTTTTAAATATTAAAGATGCACAAAATATTAAAGAAAATTGAAATATTGTTCCAACAATTAAAATGGATGATTCATTAAAAACAATGCTTAAAAAAGCTAAATTTTATAAAAAAATTTTAAATTTTTATTCTTTATCTCCAAGTAAAAATATTACTTTTTCAGATAAAATTTTTAATTTAATTTTCAGTGAAAAAGAACTTCAAGGTAATTATGGTTATAATGAAGCAAGAAAAGAAATAATAAATTTTAATAAAAATGTTTTTGAAGAAACACCTGATTATTTTATTTTTAGTTCTAAACAATATTATGAATTTTGAACAAAATTTATGCTTGAAAACAATTATTTTGGCGAAAAAATTTTAGGGCATTTAAACAATGTAATAAGTTTAGTTACAGAAAATTCTCCTATTTATGACAAATTATCTGAAACTAATTTTGAAGTTATAAATATAAAAACTGAAAATTTCAAAGATCAATTAGAAAAACAATTGGGTCCTGTTTCGTCTCTGCCTCTACTTAAAAGTGAAAAAGAAAAACAAATTCAACCCATTCCTATATCATTAGTTTATCCATTTGAAATTTCACAACAAATTTTTAATGATAAAGATACAATGTTGAAATTAGTAAAAATATTGTTTGTTTATTCAAACATTGACAAAATTGAAAATTTAAATAAAAAGCAAAAAGAAGTATTAAAATGAGTTTCTGAAAACTTACAAAAAATTTACGAAGGTGAAGAAAAAGATAAATATCAAAAATTATTTATTCAAAAAATATTTAATGATCCAAATATTCAGAAAATTGAAAATTTAAATAAAAAGCAAAAAAAAGTATGAGAATGAATTTCTCAAAATTGAAAACAAATTTTTAAAGATGAAAAAAGTATTTCAAAATCAGCGGTGCAGATATTTTCTTATTGAAAAATTCAAAGCATTGAAGATTTAAATGAACATCAAAAAAAATTATTAAATTGAATTTATCAAAATAGAGTTGAATTTGTTTATGAACTTGCAAAACTTACTTATTTAAAAAATGAACTAAGCACTAAAGATTATTCAAAAATAGTTGATAACATGATAAAAGTTAATGGTAAACTTGAAGATGAAACCTCAAGTAAAGAAGGTGCTTTAAAAGAGATATATAATTTTGTAAATAATTTAAAAGACGATGAAGAAATTGAAATTTTTAATTCATTTTATAAATCTAATTCTTTTGTAAATAGTCTTTTAATGTTGATGGGATTTCCAAAATATTTATTTTCTTCAGTTGATGTGGCTCTTTTACCTACTGCATTACTTTGATTCACAGCTAATGCTGATAATGAAGTTGCAAAAGATAAAGAAGGTAATGCTAATTTAAAATGAATTATTAATAATAGACTAACTGATTTTGCAAAAATTAAAAAACAAGATGAAAAGAATTTTTATTTAACAATTAAAGAACGTGTTAATTCTATTTTTAATGAAGAAGAATTAAGACTACAAATAAATAATTCTAATTCAACAAAAATGAGTTTTGATTTAACTTATTTGAAATATTTAACTAATAATCTTTTAACAAAAGAAGAAATAGTAAACAATGAAATAGTTAAAAAAGATATAAGAATTTTAAACATTTCACTTAAAAATCTTGTTAACATATTACTTAATTCTGTAACTTTGGTTGTTAATGAAGAAAAATTAGTAGTATTCTATGACCGTAGCTCATATGTTGCTAAAGTTAGTGAAAGCTTTTTATATGCAAACAATAAAGAAGTATATACAGGTCATATTCCTGAAAAAACCACTGATTTACTAGATTTAATTGAAAATAAACTTGATCCAAAATATTTAATTGATGTTTCTGGTTCTAAATTTTTAATTACAGGAATAGATTCGACTGCTGATTATTTATTTCCAGTAATTAATGAAGAAAATCTTCAAGTAAATACAGAAAATCAGGCATTAGTTTATTTAAATGATTATGGATATGATAGAATTAGAAATTCTTTTGCTGATTTTCAAGAAAAAGATTATTTCTTAGTAAAATTAAAAAATAAAAAAGATTTAGCGAATTTTAATGCAAAAATGAATTCATTTTTTGCTAAAAACTTTAGTGAAAGCCTAAATAAAAAAGTTTTTGCTACTCATGAATTAGATTACTTAAATCCAGAGCGTTCATTAAGAGTTTCAACAGCATTTAATGTTATTAAATTTATTTCAAATATTAATTTATATATTGTTGCACTTCTTTCATTTTTAGTTGCTATGTCATCTTTATTTATAACAAAAAGATATATTTCAACAAGAAATAAAGTTATAGGTATTTTGAAGGCACAAGGTTATTCATCATTTCAAATTGCTATTTCCTTTTTATCATTACCTTTAATAACTTCGATAACTGGGACATTTTTAGGTTACTTAACTTCATTAGGGGCTCAAAGTATTGTAAAAAATGCTTTATCAAGTTATTGAACACTACCAAATAATAATTTACAATTTGAATTATTTTTATTTTTAGGTATTATTTTTGCACCATTAATTTTCTTATCTATTATTGTGGTATTTTCTGCTTTATTCATCTTAAGAGCTAAACCAATTGATTTACTCTCAGGAATAAAAGATATAAACATTGGAACAGTTAGTCAAAAAGCAAATTTAATTTTTAGAAATTCAGGACTTAAAACTAAATTCGTTGGTTCATTAACTATTAACTCATTTTGAAAATTATTTTCATTAATGATTTCAGTTATTTTAGCTTCATTTATTTCTATTTTTTCAATTTCATCATACAAAATTTTTGATAAAGCTATTCAATCAACATATGAACATAGAAAATATAACTATAAATTGGACTTAGAAACTCCAACAAATGAAGGTGGACAATACAATACTTTTAGTCAAAGTGAACTACAAAATATTCTTTATTCTCCAATTGGAATAATTGAAGAAGCTAACCAAAATAGTTCAGGTTATTTTGCAAAAGGTAAATCCATAAATATAAATGGAAATGATAGTGTTGGTTGAGAAAAAAATGGTGATCCTCATGCCTTTGAACCACATGCTATTTCCAGAAGTTCATTAAATATAAAAATTGATTCAGTAGTAAGTTTTTCACCTTGAGAATTAGTTTTAAATGCTATGCCAAATAGTCAAAGGTCAAGAACGCTGCAATTCTCAAGAGGAGCAATAAGTGCCCTTGAATTATCACAAGATATTAAGTATGATTCAAAAAAAGATTTAGAATATGTAGGTGAAGATTCAGATAATCCTCAAGATTATTTTGTTTATCAAGAAGAAGACTATAATTCTCCATATGGTAAATTTTGATATAATGAGTGAAATTCACAAAAAGGTATTTATGAACTAAAAGAAATTAACACATCTAATTATCGTGATAAATATCGAGAGTTTTTAATTAAAGGTTATACAAAAATTAACACACCTGCATTTAAAGAAAAAATAAAAACCCCAGAATTTAAAAAAGAATTAATGAAACTTCTTAAAGTTAAAACTGAGCAAGAACTTTTAAATTCTAAACATAGAAATGTTGATGCAAATGAATTTTTTGTAGGATTCCATGGTGTTTTATTTGATGAAACATTAAATGAAAAATATTCATATTTTAATACCAATTACAAAGGTAGAAACTTTAATGTTTATGGTTATAATTCTGAAAGTAAATTTATTCAAATTATGACATCAGATAATATAAATTTACTGAAAGAATTTGAAAAAAAAGAAAAAGTAAAATTAACAAAAAAACAACAAGAATTTTATGATGTCTCTGATAACACAATCTATCCTCTTGCTGTTAATCATGTATTTTTACATAAATATAAATTAAAGTTAGGTGATTTAATTGCGCTTGATATTTTAAACACAACTGATAGGCATCAATTGAAAATTCATAATTTAAAACCACCAAAATATTTATTTGAAATACAAGGAATTATTAACACTAAAATAAATAATGAATTAGTAACAACTAAAGCAATTGTTGATAAATTAACGAGAATGTCAGACAATTTATTAGATGGGGAAGAGGCATTTAATGGTGTTTTATCTTCTGATAGTGTCCCAAGACAAACAATTAATAGTGTTTCATTATATTCACATTCTAGTTTTAGCCCTATTAATAATAAAATTACTACAGATAATTCAATAACTAATGGTGAGATATTTAGAGAACTTTTTACTATCAAAGCTAATGAACCAGAACAATTAGGTTCATTACTTAAATCCGGTATGTCAGAAAATACAATTTATAAAATAATTTTTTATGACAAAATAAAAGATCTGGGTTATGAACAACAAAATCAAAAAATTGAAGAACTAAAAGATACAATTTCATTAGATTATGAAGTATTAAAAAATTTACAATATGCTGAAGAAAAGAAAGAATTTATAAAGCAAGCATTAGAGAATTTTATTTCTATTTATAGTGATAAAGCTTATACAATTTTATCAACAAACGTAAATGCTAAAGAAATTGAAGTTGGTTTTGTATCAGGAATTTCAAAAACAATATCTAAATTAACTCTTTGAATTATTTCAATTTTCTTTATTGTTTCCAACATTATCTTAATAATGATTTCAACAATGATAATTGCTGAAAATGAAAAAAATATTTCTATTTTTTCTATTTTAGGTTACAACAACAAAGAAAAAATAAAACTATTTTTTGGCGTTTATTTCCCGCTTATCATTATTGCTACACTTATTTCAATTCCAATCTTATTATTAACTATTTCTGTATTTAACAGTTTTATAGTTGGTGCAAACTTAATTTGATTAAGTTTAAGTTTAGAATGATGACATATTATTGCTTCAACAAGTATTATTATTATTGTCTTTATTTTAACTTCTATTATTTCATGAATAAAATTAAATAAAATTAAAGCAATTTATATTTTGAAAGGAAAATAATGATTTTTTGAAAGAAAAAAAAGCAAAATGACAATACTATAAAAAGTAGTACAAAAGAAGTTAATATATTATCAAAAAGAGAAGTGGCTAAAATTAAAAAAGCAAATAATAAACCAAAGAAAAAAATAGGAACAATTTTAAGCCAAAATAAAGATGATAATATTATTGATTTGTATAATGTTAAAAAATCATATTTATCTGGTCAAGTTGTAACTGAAGTTCTTAAAGGTGTGAGTTTGTCAATTAAAAAAAGTGAATTTGCAGTTTTATTTGGTAAATCAGGTTCAGGTAAATCAACATTATTAAATATTATTTCAGGTCTTGATCGCGCTTCTGATGGGGAAGTGATTGTGTCAAATAACAATCTAACATATTTTTCTAATTCTAAATTAACCAAATTTAGAAGAGAAAAAATTAGTTTTATTTTTCAAAGCTATAATTTACTTCAAAATTTAAATGGTTATGACAATGTTTTAACAGGTGCTTATTTGCAAAAAGATAAAAGTAAAATTTTAAATATTGATGAATTATTTAAAGAATTTGAAATTGAAAATATTAAATATAAATACCCTTCACAAATGTCTGGAGGTCAGCAACAAAGAATAAGTATTTTAAGAGCATTAGCTAAAAATGCAGATATTATTTTTGCTGATGAGCCAACTGGTGCTTTAGATGAAGCAACATCTAAAATAGTTATGAAGTCATTAAAATATATTAATAAAAAATATAAAACCACAGTTATAATTGTTTCTCACGATCCTTCAATTGCAAAAGCCTGTGATAAAGTAATTACACTTTCAGATGGTTTGATTGAAAGTGTTCATATTAACAAAAACCCTGATGAATTATAATAAAACAATAATTTAAAAATTGCTAAAGTTTAAAAAACTTAAAAGCAATTTTTTTTATAGTTTATATTTTTAAGTATATTAATGTTATTTTGCATTAAAAATGCAATATTTTATTTTGATAATTTAATTTTAATTTATAATTAAAAAATAAAATATAAATAATGAAAGGAGATGTATGAAAAAAGATTATGCAATTGAGTTTATCAACATTTCAAAAGCTTTTGGTAATTTTTATGCAAATAAAAATATTAATATTGCAATTGAAAAAGGAACAATACATGCATTAATAGGTGAAAATGGTGCTGGTAAAAGTACATTAATGTCTATTTTATTTGGTCTTTATAATCCAACAGAAGGTAAAATAAAAGTTAATAATCATAATATTTTTATTCAAAATCCAAATCAAGCTAATAATCTAGGTATTGGTATGGTGCATCAACATTTTAAATTAGTAAAATCTTATACAAATTTAGAAAACATAATTTTAGGTGAAGAATTTGAAAAAAATCATTTTTTAGACAAAAAAATAGCTAGAACTAAAATTGAATTAATTCAAAAGAAATACAATTTAAAATTTGATTTAGACCAAAAAACAGGGAATGCAACTGTCGGAACCCAACAAAAAGTTGAAATTTTAAAAATGCTCTATCGTGATGCTGATATTTTGATTTTTGATGAACCAACCGCTGTTTTAAATCCACAAGAAATCAATGGTTTGTTAGAAACAATGAAAATTTTTAGAGATAATAATAAAACCATCATTTTTATTAGTCATAAATTGAATGAGGTGAAGGCAATTTGTGACAAAGCAACTGTTATTAGAAAAGGTGAAGTAGTTGCACATTTCGATACATTAGAAAATGTTAAAACAAGTGATTTATCAAATGCAATGGTAGGTGAAAAAGTTGTTATGCCTAAAAACATTAACAATAATTTAAGTGATGAAGTTGCATTTGAATTTCGAAATGTTTGGGCTAAAGGGGATAAAAGTGTTGAAGATATTTCTTTTAAAATAAATAAAGGTGAAATTTTAGCTATTGCTGGAATTGAAGGGAATGGACAAGAAGAAATTGAATTTTTAGCTTCAGGACTTCTAAAACCAACAAAAGGTAAAATTTTAATGCATCATCAAACACTTAATGCAAACAAAGAAATAGAAGATACAATGTTAGATATTACAAAGTTTTCTGTTGAAAAAAGAAAAAAACAAAAAATTTCATACATTCCAGGTGATCGTCATAAATATGGTTTGGTTCTTGATTTTAAAGTAAATGAAAATGTTGTACTTAGAAGGTTGAAAGATCCAAAGTTAACAAATAAATTTATTTTATCTTTTAAAAAGATTAACGATTTTTATCAACAAATCGAGCAAGAATATGATGTTCGTGGTGCGAGAAATGGAAGAGCAATTGCTCGTTCATTATCAGGAGGTAATCAACAAAAACTAATTGTAGGGAGAGAAATTTTAACTGATCATAATTTTATTATTGTGGTTCAACCTACAAGGGGATTAGATGTTAAAGCTATTCAAACAATTCATAATAAAATTATTGAAGAAAAAGAAAAAGGTAAAGCAATTTTATTAATTTCATATGAATTAGATGAAGTTTTTGCCTTAGCTGATTCAATTATAGTTATTAATAAAGGAAAAATTTCTGCTAAAACTCCAGCTGGAAATATTACAAGAAATGAAATTGGACTATTAATGGGAGGTGTACAAAATGACTAAAAATTTAGTTAGTGAATCTTGAAAGAAATTTACTACCTTTTTTTGTAAGGAAGAAAAAATAACTACAAGAAGAAAAGTTTTCAACTCATTATGAGCTATTTTGTTTGGTGTTATTATTTCTTCAATCTTTATTGCATCCATTGGTGTTTCACCATTTTCTGTGTTACATGAAATTTACACTACATCAATTTCACTTCAAAAAAATAAATTTATTATAACAATTGCTGTATTTATTTTTAGTTCAATTGCTGTTGGTATAGCTTTTAAAGCTTCAATGTTTAATATTGGAATTCCAGGGCAAATGATGGCTTCAGGAATTATATCTTTTGCTGTAATTGGAGAATTAAGCAAAATGAATAATCCAGATTGATATATTTTAGTTTTAGCGTTTGTTCTAGGAGTTTTAACTTCATTAGTTTTAGGAATGCTTTCAGGAATTTTAAAAGCATTTTTAAATGTTAATGAAGTTGTATCAACAATTTTATTAAACTGAATAATTTTTTATATTATTTCAGGAATTTTAAAAAAATCTAATTTATCATTTGTTACAAATTCAGCAAGTGCTTCAGGTGCTTATTCAACAGAAAAATTAAGTTACACTAATTTTATTAGTACAGAATATTTTGCATATATCATTTTAATTTTAGCAATCTTTTTTGCTTTTTTAATGTGATTTGTATTTAAAAGCACAACATTTGGTTATAAAATTAAAATGATTGGTTTAAACAAAGATGCAACAAGATATTCAGGAGCAAATAGTAAAGCTTTAATTGTTACAGCTTTAACATTATCAGGAACTTTTGCAGGAATTGCAGGATTTTTATGATACATTTTAGCAAAATATAATTTAGCTTTATCAATAGGACCAGAAGCGCTTGGTTTTGATGCGATAGCTGTTTCGCTTCTTGCATATAATTCACCATTAGGTTCTATTTTTACCTCTATTTTCTATTCATTTTTAACAACAGGGTCATTTTCATTACAAATTCTTGATTCAAGATTAGATTCATTTATTGTACAAATTGCTACAGGATTAATAATCTATCTTGCAGCTATATCAGTTATTTTTACTAAGTTTAAGCCTATAGAAAAACTAACAAGATTGTACTTTTTAATTAAAAGTAAGTACTTTTTTGTTGAAAATCGCAAAATGTATAAAAATATCTTAATAAACAAAAAAAATAATCTTTTACATATTTTAAATGAAGAATTATCAAATAAAGAAATAGATTTAAAATATAAAAATGAACTTGAAAATCAAATTTGAAATTTAGAACATTTACTTGAGTTGAATAAAACATCGATTTTTAAAAGCTTGAAAAAACAATTTTATTTATCAATTCAGAGTAATAAACAATATTTTATAAATATTGAAAAACAATGTTACATTAAAAATAATAAAGATTCAAATTTTAATACTAATATAGACAAAAAAATAGCTAAAAATTTAAAAAATAATATTAAATTCTTAGAAAAAGAAAATTTAATATATATAAAATATATAAATTTTTTAACTCTTTTAATTAAATGAAAATTGGTCCCAATTTTTCAAGCTAAAACATTTATTAGTTGTAAATTGTATAAAAAATATAGAAAATCTAAATTAACACTTAATTTAATTAATGCAGAAAATAAACCGAAATGAAAAGAATTAAAAAATCAATTAAAAAATAGTTTTTATAATAAAGCTACTAAAAATTTAACTGATGAACAAAAACTTGAGTTGTTTTGAGAAATGTCAGAAAAAAGAAAAAGTGTCAATAAACAATTATTAGAAAATGGTTATGAAGATCAAAAAATTTTAAAAGAAACATATAAAGTTGAAAAAAATGACTTAAAAAATACATATCTAAAATCAAAACAAAATATTTATAAGTCATTAAATAAATCAAAATTATTAGACTGAGAGGCCGAATAGTATGCAAACTGTATTATTTATAATAGTTCCTGCAATAGTTTTATTTACAATTATTTCACTTTCAGCACTTTCTGGTCTATTTAGTGAAAAAGTTGGAATTGTAAATATTGCTATTGAATCAATGATTATCATTGGTGCAACTTCATATTTAATGTTTAGACAAATTTTTAAAGTAGAATCACCATGATTCCAAATTCCTTTAATGATTATAGCTTCGTTTAGTGCAGGACTATTTGCACTATTACATGGTGTTATAACTATTAAATTAAAAGGTGATCATATAATTTCTGGTGTTGCCTTAAATCTTTTTGCTCCTGCTATTGCTTTAGTTTTACTAAAATTAGTTGGTGTTGCTAATAGATTTGAAGGTTCAATGAAAGAATTGGCTTGATCCTCAAATTCAATTAATGATTGAAAAAATATTATTTCATTAAAATTATTTTTAACTTTCTTTATTTTTATTGTTGCAATTGTCTTGCTTAATAAAACAAAATGAGGACTAAGACTTAAATCAATTGGAGAAAATCCACAAGCTGCTGATGTTGCTGGGATAAATGTTAATTTCTTTAAATGACAAGGGATTTTTATCTCAGGATTAATCGCAGGACTAGCAGGTTCCATTTTTGGACAATGAAAAGGTCTTACTTTTAGTGGGCAAGCTGAAGGGTTTGGATTTTTAGCACTTACAGTGTTGATCATGTCTCAATGAAAACCTTCTATTATTCTTGTTGTATCTATTTTATTTTCAGGTATTTATTCAGCTGGGCTTGTAATGTCAACAGGGCAAGGTGTATTTGTACCCTTGAAAGAATATGGATCATTCTTTAATGCTCTTCCATTCTTTATTACGCTTGTTATATTACTTGCTACATCTAAAAAATCGCAAATGCCAGCTGCTCTTGGTGTACCTTATGATAAATCTACAAGATAATAAAAACTTTAAAAAAACCCATGAAATGTGGGTTTTTTTAGTATAATATAAACTTTATTATGATTAATAAAAATATTAAAAAAGCTTTTGCTAATGACAAAACTATTGCTACATATGTAGATGCTAGTTATAGAATTGGTCTTTGAAAATCAGAAAAAAAAATTTTACAAAAATACTTTGCTAAAAAATCTAAAATTCTGGATTTAGGTTGTGGCACAGGTAGAACTACATTTAGTTTAAGAAAACTAAAATATAATAATATTATTGCAGCTGATGTTTCACCTAAAATGATCCAAGCTGCAGAAAATATTATGAAAAAAACAAATATTAAACAAATATTTAAAATTGAAGATGCATCAAAACTATCATTTGATAATGAAAGTTTTGATAATGTTTTTTTCTCATTTAATGGGTGACCTGGGATAGTTAATTCTTTAAATAGAATTAAAGCTTTGAATGAAATTTATCGCATTTTAAAACCAAATGGTATTTTTATTTTTAGTGCTCATAATAGAGATGAAGAAAAATATAATTTGTTTAGAAATCTAAATTTAGATAAATGTCCTGAATTGAAGATGAAGGAATATGGAGATTTTATTTATAAAAATAAAGAAAATGTTTGTGATTTTATGCATCTTTATACAATAAATGAATTAGCAAATTTAATTTTAAAAAAAACTAAATTTAAAATTTTAGAAATTATCGACCGTGATTTAAATTTTAAAGAAAATAACTATGTAAAGGAGTTTAGTGAAAATACAATTTTTTGAATTTTACAAAAATAATTTATCACATTATAAATAAAATGGAACTTATAGTTAAATATAAATCTAGAATTGATAAATACATTAGTGATAACACTGAAATTTCACGTAATGATGCAAAAAAAATGGTCGAATCTTCACTTGTGAAAGTAAATAATACTATTGTTGTGAGAAAAGCCAATTTTATTGTTGAAAAAAATCAAATAATCACTATTGAAAAACTTTTAGATAAAATTACAAACATTTTACCAGAAAAAATGGATTTAGATATTGTTTATGAAGATGATTTTTTAATCGTAATTAACAAACCATCTAATATGGTAGTACACCCTGCACCAGGCAATTTATCAAATACTTTGGTTAATGGTTTATTATACTATTTCAGAAATAATTTATCAGATATAAATGGCTTAATGCGCCCTGGGGTTTTGCATCGTATTGATAAAGATACATCAGGTTTATTATTGATTGCAAAAACAAATGAAGTTCATATTTTTTTAGCTAATGAGCTTAAACAACACAGAATTAAAAGAAAATATAAAGCAATTGTTGAAAATTTTTTAAATCATGAACTTATGCATATTGATTTGCCAATTGGACGTGACCCTATGAATAGACAGAAAATGGCTATTTTAAAGCAAAATTCAAAAAACGCTATGACTCATGTTTATTTAGAAAAAAATTTTTATTATCAAAATAAACCACTTGCACTTGTAAGGTGTGAATTAGAAACTGGAAGAACTCATCAAATCAGAGTTCATTTATCATATATTAAACATCCTGTGTTAGGTGACCCTTTATATGGTAAGAAAATTGATGATTTTAATCAGAGATTACATGCATATGAAATAGAATTTATGCACCCAAATGGCAAAAATATGAAATTTACAATAGATTTACCAAAAGAATTTGCTATTAGCAATTAATCACTTTAAATTTTAATTATTAAAAAAATGTTATAATTTATGAGTTGAAATGGAGGTATATGATTTTTAATAATTTGTTTAATAACCAAAAAGATTTTGAAACAGTTTTAAAACTTTGAGAAAAAGAGCCGAAAAAATTTAGAATTTGAATTATTATGCAATCAATAGCAATTGCGTTATATTCAATTATATATATAACAACTTTTATTTTATTGATTGTCTCTATTGCAATGAATAAAAATGCACCAGAAGAAAATAGACTTTCAAATATTAACTTTACAATTTTCTTTTTTTTCCCATTATTAGTTTTATCATTGTATTCACATTTCAAAAATTTAAGATTATCATACATTAAAAGAAATTTTATGTATTTAAGTGGGGCAGCTTTATCTTTTTTTTCTTTTATATCAGTTGGTTTTTTAATTTTTCAAGCTATAGTTTTAATGGTTCATAGAGATGTTTTCTTTGCTGCATTAAGTTTTCAAAATAATATTGTTTTTTCATGATTTATGGTCTTATACATAATTTTAACTATTTTTGGAATATCAACATTTTTTATTCACCAAGCTGTAAGAAATATCAAAAAACAATTTATTATAGCAGATCAAAATGAAAAAATTAATCAGTTTAATGAGCTTTTAAAAACTCAAAAACCTGATTTTGAGAACTTTTTTGAAAATATTTTTTCTGAACAAAAAAATCAACCAAAGAACCAAACTAACGATAAGAAAAATAAAAGTCCTGAATCTGGCATTAATGAAGAAAGAGAAAAAGAGACACTAAAATATCAAAAGTTAAATAAATTAACTTTAGAACAACTAAGAAAAATAGCAAAAGATTTAGAAATCTCAGGTTATCAAACTTTAACAAGAGATGAATTAATTAAAATTATTTTAAAAATTAGTGATTAAAAAAATGTAATACTTTGTTGTATTACATTTTTTATTTTCTTTTTAGTGATAATTTATTTTCTTTTTTATTTAATAAACGGACAATATTTGCTTTATGAGAATAAACTACAAAAATGTAACTAACAAGCAAAATTAATGTGTTAATTCAGTATAAAGTGTATTTATCTTGTCAGTTTAAATAACCCAAAGGCCCCATGATAATTCATGGAATAAATGATAACATTATTAAAATAAATGGTGCAACTATTGAACCTAATGAAACATATTTAGTTGTCAAAACAATAGTAAGGAAAATAATTATTCCTATAATTACAATAATGATGTTAATTCCTAGAAATGCACCTAGTAAACAAGCGGCACCTTTTCCACCTTTAAAATTAAAATAAATTGGTCATATATGACCTACAACTGCACCTAAAGCTGAAAATTGTGGAATAATATATTTAAAAGCAATATTATTGTTTAAATGTTTTTGTAATAAAGCAAAAAACATTAGACAAAAAAAACTTTTTAAAATATCAAATATAAAAATAGGAAGTGCAACTTTTGTACCATGTACTCTTAAAACATTTGTAGAGCCAGCATTATTCGAACCCTGTTCTCTTATATCTTTTTTATACTTAAGTTTAGTTAATATAATAGATATATTTATAGAACCAATTAAATATCCTACTACTAACGCAGATAAATTTATTAAAATAATATTAAGTCAAAGCGGCATAAAAAAAACTCCTTTATCCAATTAATATATCTTCTTCTATATATTCTATTTTTCTAACTTTAAAGTTATGATTTCCTCAAATTAAAATTGTTGATGAAATTCCTAACTGTCCAATAAACATTAAAAAAACAATTGTAAATTGACTAGCAAAATTTAATTTATTCGTAATTCCTGTGGAAAAACCAGTAGTTCCAAAGGCTGATGTAACCTCGAATAATAAGTCTATCATATTGTATGTTCTTGTGCTATCATGAGTATCACTTGGTATATTACCACCATATTTTTTAAATGATGTTACTAAAATTATTCAACATAAAGTAATTAAAATAATTGATCAACAAAATACAACAAAAGCTTGTGTAATAGTTGAATCTTTAATTTTTTTCTTAAAAGCATGAGTAGAATTTTTACCTATCATCATTGAAAAAATAGTAATAATAACTAGTGACAATGTCGTTGTTCTAATTCCACCACCAGTTGACGAAGGAGAAGCACCCACAAACATTAAAAATGATAAAAATAATAAACTACCATCTGAAAGATCATAAATATCAAAAGTTACAAAACCAGCGTTCCTTGATGAAAAAACAGAAAAAATTAATGCTCAAACCTTAGATGCTTTTGAACCATAATGAAAAGCTTGTCTTTGTCCAAGATCATTTATGTAATAGTAGTGTTCAATATCAGAGGTTGATTTATTTCAAAATGAATTTGGTCTTTGGTTAGAAATTTCAAAAAAAATAATAAAAGTTATTCCTATAATTACAATAAAAAAGTAACTAAATAAAGATAATTTGGTCAATAAACTAAATTTAAATTCAACTTTATTTCCTTTATTTAACTTATTTTTTAATCAGCAATGTATATCATAAATAACAGGATAACCAATACCACCTATTACAAATAAAATTAAAGTTCATACTTGTAAAAAATAATTGCTATAGTAACCAGATAATGAATGTGCTCCAAAAATATCTAGACCTGCATTATTAATAGATGCAATAGCGTGAAAAATACCATATCTTAAAGAACGCCCTCAATTTTTATATGCACTCTCAGGAACATTTATATCAGGCTTGGAAAAATACAAAATAAAAGCAAAAATTATTGATGAAATAATTATAAGACTAAAAATTATAGTTAGTGAAACAACAATTGTTTCTCTTAAACTTTGGCGATTTTTAGAACCTCTTTCCATTAATATAAGTTCATTTTCAAAAATACTATGTTTTCTTTTGAGTAAAAAATTAAAAAAGTAAATTTTAATAGCAAAAAAACCTACACCGCCGACAATAATCAATAAGGCAATAACTATTTGTCCAAAAATAGTTCAATTTTCATTTGTTGGTTTTAAACTAAGTCCCGTAACACTAAAAGCAGACATTGCAGTAAATAGCGATTCAAAAAAACTACTACTTTTTTTCTGAGCTCATGAGCTATAAAGTAATAATGTCCCAATGAAAATTAATAAAAAATAAATTAAAAATAAAAATCTTATTTTCCCGATTACTCTTATAATTGTTCATAAAACATTAGAAACATTTTTATTCAAATAATTTAATTTATAAAAAACAATATTTCGAGAAATATTATTTTTTATTTTTTTTCATATTTTTTTCAGTCAATTCATAAAAACAAAAATAATTATATTATTTTTTTAAAAAAATAAAACTTATTTATGAATAAATTGACATTTTTAAAATAAAAATAGCAAAAAAATAAAAAAAATGATTTTATATTTAAAAAAAATATTTTTTAGTGTAAAAAAATATTAAAGCTGTTAAACTGTAATTATGATTACAAATGAAAAACAGGTATGAGCAATCCAAAAAGACATAAGTGAAAAAGTTCACTTTTTTTCACCATTAGCTAAAAAAATTAAATTAATGAATTGAAATGAAATAAGCCCTTCATATTCATGATTTGAATTTTATACAATAAATAAACAAAATAAAAAACACAAAACATTTAGAGTCGATTTATTATTTCCTTCATTTTTATGAGATTTTATTTTGGACAAAGTTTTAAATAAAAATCTTGAAATAAATGGCAAAAATAAACGTTTTAATGGTGCTAATATAGAAAAATATATTTTTCAAAATAAAGATGATGTTTTGAATCATTTTAATAAAAAAGTTGATGATTATGAATGAAATCATTTTATAGATAGTTTAAAAACCCAAGATCAATACACAACAAAATCCAAAACAAAAGGTTGATATGGTAGCGGAGTTTTAAGAAGGTTTTATATTCCAACAGATAAATGGTTTAGTAAAAATAAACATAGTGAAATAGATCAAAGTATAATAAACGAACATATAACATTAGTTACTTTTTTATGATATAAATATACAGAAAAAGATTTAAGAATATTTGCTAAAAACTGATTAGAAAAACATTTAAGTAATTATTTAGAGAGTGAATGATATATAAAATTATCTAATAATGATTTTGTTTTGGATATAAATTCAACATTTAAAGAACCAAATTATTTCAATCAGCGTGTCACAGAAAGAATAATAAGTGAAAAAGCTTTTTTTACAAGAAAAAAAATAAAAATTCCAAAAATTGATTATGTTAAAAGTAGTTCAGCAAGTATTGAAGAGGTTAATAAGGTAATCTTAAACTATATAATTAAACAAAAACTAAAAATTCAAGACTTTACATTTTTTAGTGAACATTTATCTCTAGATAATTTAAATGATTTTTCTCATAATAAAAATTATTTTTTATATTTAGAATTATTATCAACTGATATTGAAAAAAATAAAAAAATTAATTTACAAATTTCTTTTGAAAACAATTTGATTTTTTTAGATAATGTATCATTGTTAAACAAAGAAACAATGACAAAGTATCAAAAATATTACTATTGTGAATTTAAAGAAAATTCACAAAACCAAAATTATATAATAAATTTAAAATGAAAAATTAGTGAAAAAATAAAATATTAAATTATTTTATTTTTTTTATACTATTTTTAAGTAAAAATTAAATTTATGCTTTTATTGTTTGTTTTTTTATCTAATATTTAATTTTTAATTAATTTATTATATAAAATTTATATAAAAAAATCAAACATTTTATTTATAATTATTTAATAATAATTTTGAGGTGTTTATGTTTAAAAAAAATGAAAATAAAAATATATGTGTTGTTGGAGTAGGGAGATATGGGAGAGCTATTATTGAGCAACTTTATAAATTAAAAAAACAAGTTATTGCAGTTGATAAAGAAGAAGCAACTCTTAGAGGTATTAAAGAATTTGTTGTTGATTCTTACGTGGCTGATGCAGCGGATCCTGAAGTTTTAAAAACTATTGGTCTTGATAATATGGAAACATTTATTGTTGCATTATCAGAAAATATCGAAATCATAGCATCACTATTAGAATTAAATGTTAAAAATATTATAGCAAGAGCTAGTACGAGATCACATGCTAGAGTTTTAAAACAAATTGGTGTAGATGTGATTATTTTACCCGAAGAAGAAGCTGGTGTTCGTACAGCGTTATTAGCAGCACATAAAAGCTTTATCAAATTTACTGAAACTTTTCAAGAGTTGGGTGATGGCTATGTGGTTGGGTCAGTAGTTTTAAACAACACTAAATTTGACAAATTGTCTCTAAAAAATTTAAATTTTGCAAAATATAATGTAATTATTGTTATGGTCAAAAGACAAAACCAAAGCTTCTTACCAGATGGTAATTTTATTTTAAATCAAAATGATTTAATAACAATAATAGGCAAAGTTCAAAATGTTACACAAGTATTTGAATTAGTTTCGCAACAAATTTAAAAATCTTAATATTAATTTTTTATTTTTTGTTAAAATAAAAAAATGAAAACAAAAATAGAGGCTGGTTATACTAATATTTCTTATAAAGAGAATAATACATTTTTCCAAATTAAAAAAGAGAACAAATTTAATCATAAAATTGACTATAATCTTTTAGAAAATTTTGATTTTGTACCAAAATTAATTGAAAATACTAAAGAATCAATTAGATTTGAATGAATTGAAGGCGAAAAATTACAAGTAAATGATAGCAATATTAGAAATATTGCTCAAATTATGAAAAAAATTCATAATTCCAAATTACCTTTTCCACAATCTAATCATGCTGCTAGAGTAAAACATTATCAAAATATTTTAAGAGAGAGAAACATTAATATTCCTGTTATTAATGAATATTATAGAAAAATAAACTTAATTTTAAAAAATATGAAAAAAGATACCCCTCTTCATAATGATTTATGGCCACAGAATATGATACAAGATGGAAGTGGTAAAATTTGATTAGTAGACTGGGAATATGCAACTAAAGGTGATAAACATTTCGAATTAGCATACTTTATTGAAGCAAGTAATTTAACAGATGAACAAGAAACAATATTTTTAAAAGAATATGATGACTATGATTATGAATATGTTTTACAGCATAGAATTTTAGTACTTTATTTAGTTATTTTATGATGTAATTCACAAGACGTTAAACCTTTTGATGACCAACCATTTATTGATAGAATAAAAAATGTTTCACAAATTTTAAAAGCAAGAAAGAAAGAATGAAAATAAAAATATAGACTTATATTAGTCTATATTTTTATTTCTTTTATTTTTGTATTATTTGAAATTTTAACACTCAAATCTTTAATAGATAAACTAACTTTTAATAAAGATTTAATCGCTTTATTCTTTTGTGGAGTTTTATAAATTATTTTTTTTAAATTGTAAAATTCTTGATATTTTGTAAGATGAGTCAATAGTAAATGTTTAAATTTTATTTTTTTATTATTTTGTTTATTTGTTTCATTTATATTTATAATAATTTCATTTATATTTTTTATTTCACCTTCACAAACAACAATATTTCTAGAATTATTAAAAATAATTGTTTTTATATTGTTGTTTCAAAATGGTAAATTTTTAACTTTAACATTTTTTTTGTAAAATTCAATATTTTCAATAAAATTATCGGCAAAACTTCCTTCACCGATGAAATTAATCCCTTTGTTAAAAACAATTTTTTTAAGTTTATTATTAGCAAAAGCAAAATCATCTATTTTTTCTAATTGTTCATTAAAATTAACATTTTCAATTAAATTATTTTCAAAAGCTGACTCTGAAATAAATTTTAATTTTTTGTTAAAAACAACTTTTTTAAGTTTATTATGGGCAAAGGCCCCAATACCAATTATTTCTAGATTAGGAGGTAATATAATTTTTTCAAATAAAAATTTTGAATTTGTAAAAGCAAAATCATCTATTTTTCTTATATTTGTAAAATCACTTAAGTCTAATATTTTTTTATAATAATATTTTTTTTCACTAAAAATTTTATTTGTTTCATTATTTGACAAAATATCCATTTCTTCTCTTTTCTTTATTTTTTTTATTTTTTTACTATAAATATACGATTATTCTATTTAAAATGAAAGGAGGTTTTATGTTAAAAGAAAAACTTAAAAAATTAAATAATGATCAGTTAGAAAACATAGGCGGAGCTGGTTTTGCAGCTATTGTTCCTTTTATTCCTTTAATTGTTAATTCTATAGGATCTATTTTAGCTTCGATAAAAATGTTTACTAGTTCAAGTGGCGAATATAAAACAAAAGATACAACACAAAAATGAAATTCTGATACCAAAAGTAGCAATAATAACAATTCTAGTTCTCAACCAATTTATATCATTCAATATTAATAATAAAACAAAGATAGTTTTGCTTAAATCAAAGTTATCTTTGTTTTATTTTTTTATCAATTTTTTTATCTAAAAATTTTCTTTTCTTTTTCTTATTATCAATTTTTTTATTATCTAAAGTATTTTTTGCTTTTTTAATAACTACACTAGGTTCAGGTGTAAGTTTTATGTTTTTTTCATATTTCTTACTTTCGGAAATATAATCTGCTAAAATAAATGCAAGTTCTTCAGAGTTGTATTTTTTCATTAATTCATCTTTAATAGAAGTATTTTCTAAAGTTTGACTTTCATGTAAAATTTTTTCAAATTTTTTAAAAATTTTATTGTTTCATATTTTTTTTAATTCATTTTCAGCAGGTACAAGTATTTCTTCGATTGTTGAAAAAGTATCAACAGCAATTTTTTCTAAATGTAAAATTTCATCCGGTTTAACAAAAGAAAGAGAATATCCATTTTTACCAGCGCGCCCTGTTCTTCCAATTCTATGTGTATAATATTCAGTTTCTTGTGGTAAGTCAAAATTTATAACTCACTCAATGTGTTCTACATCTATTCCACGTGCCATTACATCTGTGGCAACTAAAATTTTAACTTCTTTTTTTCTAAATCTTTCAATTATTTTATTTCTTTCTTTTTGTAATAAATCACCCTGAATTCCAGCAACTTTAAATTTTAATGATTTTAAAGCCTCGGTTAGTTCATCTACTCTTTTTTTGGTTCTTCCGAAAATAACAACAGATTTAGGGCTGTTTAATTCTAAAAATTTTATTAAAGAAATAAATTTGTTTTTTTCTTTTAAAACAACGAATTCTTGCTTAATAGAATTAGCTGTTTTTTTTCCTTCTGATACAGTAATATTTTTAGCATTATTAGTAATAATTTCGCTAAGTTTTTTTGTTTTTTTATCAAATGTTGCAGTAAAGAAAAAGTTCTGCCTTTTGTAAGGTAAAAATTCAAGAATTTTTTGAATTTCATCAAAAAAACCAACTTTTAATAATTCATCAGCCTCATCTAATGTAAGTGATTTAACATTTAATAAATCAATTTTATTTTTAAATTCTGTTTTATTTAATAAATCTAATAATCTACCTGGGGTTGCGATTAAAATATGTGGTTTATTTTTAAGTGTTTTGCTTTGTTTATCATAGCTCATACCACCGATAATTGTACCTATTTTAATTTCAGGATAGTTTTCTGATAGCATAACAAATTGATCAGCAATTTGATTAGCTAATTCTCTTGTAGGGGCTAAAATTAAATGTTGGATATTTAAATCATTTAAAATTGTGTTTTCAATAATTGGAATTGCAAAAGCAGCTGTTTTTCCTGTTCCTGTTTGTGCTTGTCCAATAATGTCATTACCTTCAAGAGCTAATTTTATTACTTTTTCTTGAATTAATGTTGGTTTATCAAAACCAATATTTTCTAATGTTTTTAGCATTTTTTTACTAAGATTTAAATCTTTAAAATTCATTGTTTACTCCTTATTTTTAAATTAAATTTACTAATTTTTTTAAGTATCTTATTTCTTTTATTGTTAGTTTTCTGTATTCTCCTTTTTTTAGTCCAATATGTGATAAACCAGCAAATTCAATTCTGTTTAGTGATCTTACAAAACAAGAAAAAATTTCAAATAATTTTTTAACATGGTGGTAACTACCTTGTTTTAGTTCAATAATATAAGATTTATTATCTACTTGTTTTACTACTTGTTTTGATGGTTTGTCATTAATAATGACTTTATCACTATTTAAAAAAAGTAATTGATCTTTTGTAAGTGCTTTATCTAATCTAGCTCTATAAACTCTTTTAATCATAAATTTGGGGTGAGATAATCTTTGTGAAAGTTCACCATCATTAGTTAATAATATGGTTCCTGTTGTATTATAATCAAGTCTTCCAATAGGAAAAATAGTAGTTTTTTCATTCATTAAATCAGTAATAATTTGTCGATTTTGTGGATCTTTTAAACTACAAATAGTTTTTTCAGGTTTATTCATTAAAAAATATTTTTTTTCAATTTTGTTAATTATTTGACCATTAACTATAATTTCATCGTTAAATGAAGCTTTTGTTCCAATAGAAGCTATAATTCCATTAACTTGAACTTTTTTTTCTTTAATTAAAATTTCAGCTTTATGTCTTGAAACTAATCCTGATTGTGCAATTATTTTTTGTAATCTTTCTATTTTATTTTTCATATTTGTATTAAATTTTAAATTAAAAGTCAATAAATTTAAAATATTTTTTTTATATATTTATATAAAGATAATTATTTTTTATCATTTATTAAAAAAAAATATCTTTTTTTATTTTTTTTAATCTTTTTTTTTTTTTTGAATACAAAAAAAGATTTTTAGTTTAATATATGCATATGAAGAGCAAAATATTTTCATCAATACTTTTGACAGTCTCAATGGCAACATTTGCAATTGCTGCACCGCTAGCAACTTTATTAGTTACAAGTAAAAAAATACGTGAAAACAATCAAAAAATACATGAAAAAAATAAAAAAACAGAATTAAATATAGATAATAATAAAAAAACAGAATTAAATATAGATAATAATAAAAAAACAGAATTAAATAATAAAAATATTTCAACCAAAAATGATGAAATAATAGATAAAACCTCAACATCACAAAATCCTATCGAAGAGAAAAAAATTGTAGAAGATCCTGATTTTCCAACACATTTAAAAATAGCTATGTGAAATGTTTTGAATTTATACCCTAATTCTAAAGAAACAAAACTAGAAGCTTTAGCTAAAATAATTATTCATGAAAATCTCTCTCTTGTTGGATTGACAGAGGTGCAAGGTGAGAAAAAAAGAAATACAATTGATCCAAATGAAATTGATTTAAAAGCAAAAAAATCAACTGAAAATTTAATAAACAAATTAAATAGCATTGACACAGTAAAAGATTGAGATTATGTAATTAGTCCAAAATTAGCAGCACCAGGAAAAGATAGTCAAATGGAGAGTGTTGCAATTATTTATAAAAATAAATATTTAAAACCTATTCCATTTGTTGGTTATGAAAATTTAGATCATAAATTATTAGGTGCTAAATACCATAACACACCATGACAAAGTAGATTAAAAGTATCAAATGAAAAAAGTCAGTATATTCGTGAACCTTTTGGTGCAAAATTTCAAGTAAAAAATAAACATCAAAATGATTTTACAATTGTTGTGGGACACTTTGATCCTCCCGGATCTAAAGATAAAAGAGGAGAAAAAAATGCTGGATCAGGTTTTGCAGGGCAAGGAAATTTTGAAATAGAAGAAGCCTTTCAAACACCAGAAGTTATGCAATGATTTGATTCTATTGATGGTAAAAATGATGATTTATTTTTTATGGGTGATACCAACATTAAATTAAAGCCAGGGTTGAAAGCATTTGAAAGACTTGAAAAAACTGGTTATAAAAATTTAATTCCTATTTCAGAAGGTGGGACAACACTTAATGGTTCAAGCACAAATTTTACAGAGAATCCTTATGATCGTATTTTTTATAAAGGAAATATACCTTATACAAAAGTAGGTAAATTCAAAGAGTTAGCACAAATTAATGAATCAGGTATTTTAGGTAATTTAGAAATAAAAAGTATTCGTGATGACATTAGTGATCATACTTTGGTTTATGTTGAATTAAAAGTTGATGAAAAAGATGTGGATGATGATACAGCACAACCAATTGTTATTCCGAAAAATGATGAAATAAAACCAGATGTAAAACAAGACCAACCCAAAAATACCAAAGAAAAAACAAAAACAAATAAAAATAATATAAATTTATTTCAAAATGAAGCTAAACTAACAAATGAACAATTACTTGAATTTGTAACTGAAGAAAGCTTAAACAAAATCAAAAACATAAATTCAAGACAAATCGAAAGTATTTTAAACACTTTAAAAAATTCACCAAAAAAAATTATTTCAAATTGAGATGATGTAAAAGAAAAAAATGTAGTAGGTGGTAAAACAATTGAAAAACTCAATAATGCTTTTCCATTTAATGAACTAGCTGAAAAAATTCAAAATAAAAAAACAAAAAAAGAAACTTCAATTAATGATAATGAAAATATTACACCACAGGATAATGGTGAAAAAAATATAAAACCACAAAAAGATGGTAATCAAAATACAACACCAAAAGAAAATGGTGAAACAACAGATAATACAAAAGATGCTATTAGTAACCAAGATGAAGAAATATTACCAAAAATTAGTGAAGTAGAAAAAACTGATATTCATGAAATAAAATCAAATGCAAAACAAGACCAACCCAAAGAAAAAACAAAAAAAACAAAAGGCAAAAAAAAGAAAAAGAAAAAAAGCAAAAAAAGCCAAAAAACAAAAAAAGAAACTTCAATTAATGATAATGAAAATCTCCCACCACAAGAAGATGGTGATGAAAATATAACACCACAGGATAATGGTAAAACAACAGATAATACAAAAGATGCTATTAGTAACCAAGATGAAGAAATATTACCAAAAATTAGTGAAGTAGAAAAAAATGATATTTCACAGAAAGAATCAGAAAAGAAAAAAATAACATTAAGTATGTTGTTGGAATCAACAATCACAAAAGAAACTTTACTTAATGCAGGAATTACAGATAGATATTCAAAACCGTTATTAGAATATTTAAAGAAAAATCCTGATAATGAATTTAAAGGATGAAAACCACTAAAAGATGCTATTAAAGGTGTGGGTAAAGCGACATTAAAAAAACTTGAAGAACATTTTCCAGAAGATCAATTGTTTGGGAATAATTAACATATTAAAACTCAAATTTAAAAATTAAATTTGGGTTTTAATTTTTAAATTAAATAATAAAGATTTAATATAATTGTTTTGAATATTCTGTTTCTTTAATCTAAAGTAAAAATAAAAAAAATCTTATAGCAAATATAAGTTTGTTATAAGATTTTTTGTTTTAATTTATATTAATATTAAATTTAATTCATATCACTTGAATTTATTGTTTTGATACTACTGTCAGTATGTTCTGAATCATTGTTAATTAAAGTTTTATTTCTTTCTTGGTTTATACCTTTAACTTTAATATTTTTATCAAATGGTCTATCAACAGCATTTGCTACAGTTAATTCCACTGAATAATCAATATTTTTTGAAATTTTATCATTTTTATTTTCAATACCTTTAGTGAAATCATCACTATTGTCAGCTATTTCAAATTCAAATGTAACAATATAATCATCACCTTCTTTTTGAACTGTTTTTTCTTGTGAAGTGCTAAATTTGTTTTGTTCATTTTTGGAAGTGAGTTTTAATTTTATCCTTTGATCATCAGTTAATACTTCATCTAATGAATTAATTTTGTATTTGATCTCCAACATTTTTTTACCATTATTATCTTTTGTTTGCTTACTTACTAATTCAACTGTGGTTTCTCTAGGTTCTGTAATAAGTGGTGATATTTGTTGTAATGTTGTAATATTTAATACACTTTTTAATTCTGTTCCATTTTTAAATTTTCGTAAAGATTCAACTAAATTTTTTTTATTTGTATCTACAGGATCTCACATAACATAAAGTTTTAAATTAGAGTACTGACGGTTAGAAACTAAATCATTAAATTTAATTTTTAACTTATTGTCTTTTATCTTAAATACATTAGTTGCAACAATTTTACCTTTTTGTGTCTTATATCCTGCTTCACTCTGTGTCATTTCAGCTTTAAAAATAAGTGAATTACCAAAAGTTGTTGTTTCTTTTAAGTGTTTATTTGTATCATTAAATAACAATTCAAATTCTATTTCAGCATTAACTTTATTATTTTCTATACTTTGATTTCACTTATAATCAATTGTTTTAAATTTAATTTGATTTCCAAATTCAAATTGATCATCTAGATTTTCATAATTTTTATTTATGTTAAGAACTTTTGTGTTTGCATCATTATTCATTCATAAATTTTGCGCAATTTTGTCATGCTCACTAAAATTAGTTATTTGTAATCCTTTTAAAGTGTTATTTTTGTTAAAATCATTTTGACCACTAGAAACATCAATATATTTTTTTCCATCATCAGACACTTTTATTTTTATATCATTGTTGAAATTATCATTGTGAATAAAATTTGTATCTTTGCCAGTTTTGCTATTGTGGTATTTTCATTTTATTGGTGTTTCAGCTTTTATAATATCATCAGTATCTTCTAAATAAATTTTTATAGTAAATCTTGTGATATCTTTTACTGTAGTTTCATCACCTACAACATTTGAAATCCTTAAAGAGTTTTTACCATTGGTAGCATTTGTCTTGAAAGTATTTTTATTTTTTTCTTCTATTGGTAAATTACCTTCATTATCAGTTTTTGTTAAAGAAGTTGTGTTTAGTGCTCCGGGTGTTTCAACTAAATAAATTTTTTCAAATTTATAAATTCTATTACCTTTAAATTCGCTATCTTGTACTTTTTCAAAGTTAATTTTACCTTTTTGTGTTTCATCTGTGATGTTTGCTGCAAATAGAACACTTCCATCATCATCATTAAAAGATGATTTATATTTTAAGACTATTGTATGATTTTTTCATTTTTTAAAAATATTTTCAAATTCTACTTCCATTTTGAAAGGAGAAGTTTTTTCAAAAAATTCACCTTCAGTTCCGTTAGTATCAATAGATCTTATTTTTCTTATCTGTGTTTTTGAACTATCAAGTGTTTTTGCTTTTTTATCAGTAACAGAATCATTAAAATCAAAATTTTTGCTTGCATAATTATTATTAGCAATAAAATCGCTATAGTGCGGCTCTTCGGTGTTGTTTGTTGTATTTTTTTCAACAGCTTTAATACCAACAATTTCATATTCTTTATTTTCTTTTAAATTTGATATTTTTCCTTTTAAAATTGCTTTTTTGTTTTGTTTATTGTCATCTTCTAATGGGTTTTGAACTTGCTCTAAAGTAACAGCATCAGATGTTTTTTCTGTGTTTGTTTCAACATCTTTATAAATAACCACATATTTTTGTCCCAAAGTAAAAGGAGCGTCTTCTGAATTAATTTCAGCAGAAAATGCTATTTCATCAACATCTGTTGCATTTAAACTTAGAGTTGTAATTTCAGTTTTGCTTTCTTTAGTTTTAAATTCATTTTCTTTAGAAAATTCCGCAAAATCATTAATTATTAATTTATCTAATTTATATTTACGATTAGATTGTTTAAAAGAAATTTCAAATTTAAGTTGTTGTTTACCATTTTTTTCAGTAATTTCAGGTTGTTGTTCATTTTTTGATATATCTTTTGAATTTGTTTCATTAACATATTGAAGTGTAAATTTATTTTTTTTCATTTGTTCAATAGTTATTCCATTTTCAAAAGCTAAATCGATTGAAATTTTTGCTTTTTGACTAGAAGATGAATCTTGAGTTGATTCTTGTGTAATGTCGCCAAGTGTTATTTTAGATAAATCTAATGGTTTATTTTCTTTTTCATTTACATTATATGTTTTATTATTCATTGAAAATGACTTTAGTTTTCATATAAAACCTAATGTGTTTTCATGATTTTTTATTTCATCTATTGTTGGAATATCAATTGTAGAATTTTTATCTATTGTTTTTTTAATATCTATTTTTTTGCTTTGTACATTTTCTTGAGTTGTGACAAAACTAAAAGTAATTTCAGTTTTGTCATTTTTAATTAACTCATTATTATCTAAAATTATTTGATTATTTTTGATTGGAGCTGTTTTATCAACTATTTTTTCTTCAATTGAAATTTTTGATAGATCCAAATTAAGATCATTATTTGTATTTTTTGAATCTAAAATTTTTATTGAAGTAATAGTATATTTTTTACCAAATGTTAAAAAATTAGTGTCAATTAGTAATTGATTATTTTGAATAGTAATTTTTTCACTTGAGCTATATACTTGATTTTCTTCATCTTTTAATTCAATTTTTGCCTCAGTATTGTCATCTACATTTTCAAAAGTTGCTTTAATTTCAATTTCTTTATTTTCTTTTTCAACAATTTGTAATGTTTTTAATTTAATATCTTTTTGTGTTGGCTCTTTTTCTGTTTTTTTATCTTCATTAGTAATTTTTGTTTTTTTACCTTTTGATAAAGGAACAGCGATTGCAGTAGCTATTATTGCTATTGCGGTAACTGAACCTAAAATAAGAAAAGCCATTTTTCTTTTTTGTTTTAAAATATTATTTTTTTTGTTCATTACTTCATTATATGTATTTTTGACAAAAAAAAAAAAGCTAAAAAAAAGATTTTTTTGCCTTTTTTTTGTTACTTTTTTTACTTTTTTAGAAATAAAACATAATTTAATTTTTAATTAATAATTATATTTATATAAATAAAATATTGCCTAAATTTTGTTTTTAACATGTTTTCAAAACACTTTTAACTATTATTAATATTTATAGAATTATTTAAAAAACATACAAAAATTATATTGTAAAATTTGCATTAATTATTTATAACTTTTTTTATGTTTTGCTAAAAACTAAAAAAATCTTATAGCAAATATAAGTTTGTTATAAGATTTTTTGTTTTTATTTATATTAATATTAAATTTAATTCATATCATTTGAATTTATTGTTTTGATACTATTGTCAGTATGTTCTGAAGTATTGTTAATTAAAGTTCTATTTCTTTCTTGGTTTATACCTTTAACTTTAATACTTTCATCAAATGCTCATTTAACAGGACCTTCTACATTTAATTCAACTGAATAATCAATATTTTTTAAAATTTTATCATCTTTATTTTCTTTATTCAAAGTAAAATCATTGTTATCATTATTTTCAATTATTTCGAATTGGAATGTAACAATGTAATTATTACCTTCTTTTATAATATTTTTTTCTTGAGAAGTGCTAAATGAAGTGTTATTATCTTTTGATGTAAGTTTTAATTTTAGCAGTTGATTAGTTAAAGTCTCATCTAGTGAATTAATTTTGTATTTGATCTCCAACATTTTATTAACACCTTCATTTTTTTGGTTTTTACTTAGTAATTCAACTGTGGTTTCTCTAGGTGTTGTTTTTAAATCTAAAATATTTGGTAAATTATTTAATAAACGATCAATTGTTATTGATGTTGCATTAGGATTTTTAAATTCTTGTATATTTTTTTTGTTATATTCAGACATAGCATAAATTCTTAAATTAGAATATTTTCTATTTGAAACTAAATCAGTAAATTTAATTTTTAATTTCCCATTTTTTACTTCTAGCACAGTTGGTTCGATAATTTTTATAGTTGTTGAATCAGGTTGCCCTGGAATTTGGTGTTTGTAGCTTTGAGCGCTTTGTACCATTTCAGCTCTAAATTTAACTGACTTACCAAGATATTTATCTTCTTTCATGTGTTGATTTGTTTCATCATAAAGCATTTCTAACTCAATTTCAGCATTAACTTTTCCGTTTTCATCAATAGATTGAATTCAATCATATTTTTTATTTACAAATTTAATTTTATTCCCAACAAAAATCTTTTTGTTATTATTTGTATAATCATGTTTAATTGATATTTCATCATTGTTGCCTCATAAATTTTTGGCAATTTTTTTGTTAGTTTTTGATGCAATTATATCATAAATATAATTATCACCTTCATTAAATTTTATTCCTAGAACAGTTCTTCTAATAAATTTCTCATTTTGACTATTAATTTCTATTTTGTTATTATTTCAAGAATCCAGATCAGGATAATTGATATCTCTATTTTTATTTTTCCATTCTAAAGCAACACCAATCCCTAAGTTTTCACCTTTAGATAAAATATTATCTTTATCATCTATTATTGCTGAAAAATAGTCAACTGTTAAATTTCTTTCTACATTTCTACGGTCAACTCTAACTATTCTAAGTGCATTTTTTCCATCAGTAGGATTTGTCTTGAAAGTATTTTTATTTTTTTCTTCTATTGGTAAATTACTTTCATCATCAGTTTTTGTTAAAGAAGTTGTGTTTAGTGCTCCAGGTGTTTCAACTAAATAAATTTTTTCAAATTCATAAATTCTATTACCTTTAAATTCGCTATCTTGTACTTTTTCAAAGTTAATTTTACCTTTTTGTGTTTCATCTGTGATGTTTGCTGCAAATAGAACACTTCCATCATCATCATTAAAAGATGATTTATATTTTAAGACTATTGTATGATTTTTTCATTTTTTAAAAATATTTTCAAATTCTACTTCCATTTTGAAAGAAGAAGTCTTTTCAAAAAATTCAGCTTCAGTTCCATTAGTATCAATAGATCTTACTTTTCTTATCTGTGTTTTTGAACTATCAAGTGTTTTTGCTTTTTTATTAGTAATAGAATCATTAAAATCAAAATTTTTGCTTGCATAATTATTATTAGCAATAAAATCGCTATAGTGCGGCTCTTCGGTGTTGTTTGTTGTATTTTTTTCAACAGCTTTAATACCAACAATTTCATATTCTTTATTTTCTTCTAAATTTGATATTTTTCCTTTTAAAATTGCTTTTTTGTTTTGTTTATTGTCATCTTCTAATGGGTTTTGAACTTGCTCTAAAGTAACAGCATCAGATGTTTTTTCTGTGTTTGTTTCAACATCTTTATAAATAACCACATATTTTTGTCCCAAAGTAAAAGGAGCGTCTTCTGAATTAATTTCAGCAGAAAATGCTATTTCATCAACATCTGTTGCATTTAAACTTAGAGTTGCAATTTCAGTTTTGCTTTCTTTAGTTTTAAATTCATTTTCTTTAGAAAATTCTGCAAAATCATTAATTATTAACTTATCTAATTTATATTTACGATTAGATTGTTTAAAAGAAATTTCAAATTTAAGTTGTTTTTTACCATCTTTTTCAGTAATTTCAGGTTGTTGTTCATTTTTTGATATATCTTTTGAATTTGTTTCATTAACATATTGAAGTGTAAATTTATTTTTTTTCATTTGTTCAATAGTTATTTTACTTTCAAAACTTAAATCAATTGAAATTGTTGCTTTTTGACTAGAAGATGAATCTTGAGTTGATTCTTGTGTAATATCGCCAAGTGTTATTTTAGATAAATCTAATGGTTTATTTTCTTTTTCGTTTACATTATATGTTTTATTATTCATTGAAAATGACTTTAGTTTTCATATAAAACCTAATGTGTTTTCATGATTTTTTATTTCATCTATTGTTGGAATATCAATTGCATCATTTTTATCTATTGTTTTTTTGATGTCTATTTTTTTGTTTTGAATATTTTCTTTAGTTGTGACAAAACTAAAAGTAATTTCAGTTTTGTCATTTTTAATTAACTCATTATTATCTAAAATTATTTGATTATTTTTGATTGGAGCTGTTTTATCAACTATTTTTTCTTCAATTGAAATTTTTGATAGATCCAAATTAAAATCATTATTTGTATTTTTTGAATCTAAAATTTTTATTGAAGTAATAGTATATTTTTTACCAAATGTTAAAAAATTAGTGTCAATTAGTAATTGATTATTTTGAATAGTAATTTTTTCACTTGAACTATATACTTGATTTTCTTCATCTTTTAATTCGATTTTTGCCTCAGTATTGTCATCTACATTTTCAAAAGTTGCTTTAATTTCAATTTCTTTATTTTCTTTTTCAACAATTTGTAATGTTTTTAATTTAATATCTTTTTGTGTTGGCTCTTTTTCTATTTTTTTATCTTCATTAGTAATTTTTGTTTTTTTACCTTTTGATAAAGGAACAGCGATTGCAGTAGCTATTATTGCTATTGTGGCAACTGAACCCAAAATAAGAAAAGCCATTTTTCTTTTTTGTTTTAAAATATTATTTTTTTTGTTCATTACTTCATTATATGTATTTTTGACAAAAAAAAAAAAAGCTAAAAAAAAGATTTTTTTGCCTTTTTTTTGTTACTTTTTTTACTTTTTTAAAAATAAAACATAATTTAATTTTTGATTAATAATTATCTTTATATAAATAAAATATTGCCTAAATTTTGTTTTTAACATGTTTTCAAAACACTTTTAACTATTATTAATATTTATAGAATTATTTAAAAAACATACAAAAATTATATTGTAAAATTTGCATTAATTATTTATAACTTTTTTTATGTTTTGCTAAAAACTAAAAAAAATCTTATAGCAAATATAAGTTTGTTATAAGATTTTTTGTTTTAATTTATATTAATATTAAATTTAATTCATATTACTTAAATTTATTGTTTTGATGTTGCTGTCATCATGTTCTGAATCATTGTTAATTAAAGTTCTATTTCTTTCTTGGTTTATACCTTTAACTTTAACATTTTGATCAAACGCTCAATCAACAGCACTTGCTACAGTTAATTCCACTGAATAATCAATATTTTTTAAAATTTTATTATTTTTATTTTCTATATTATTATTATTATTATTTTCAATCATTTCAAATTCAAATGTAACAATATAATTATCGCCTTCTTTTGTAATATTTTTTTCTTGAGAAGTGCTAAATGAAGTGTTATTATCTTTTGATGTAAGTTTTAATTTTAGCAGTTGATTAGTTAAAGTCTCATCTAATGAATTAATTTTGTATTTGATCTCCAACATTTGTTTATTATTTTCATTTTTTGTATTTTTACTTACTAATTCAACTGTGGTTTCTCTAGGTGTTGTTTTTAAATCTAAAATATTTGGTAAATTATTTAATAAACGATCAATTGTTATTGATTTTGTATTAGAATTTTTAAATTCTTTTATATTATTTTTGTTATATTCAGACATAGCATAAATTCTTAAATTAGAATATTTTCTATTTGAAACTAAATCAGTAAATTTAATTTTTAATTTCCCATTTTTTACTTCTAGCACAGTTGGTTCAATAATTTTTACATTATCACTTTGTGAATTTGGATTTTCTTTTGGATGGTTGTAGCTTGGAGCGCTTTGTACCATTTCAGCTCTAAATTTAACTGACTTACCAAGGTATGTATTTTCTTTCATGTGTTGATTTGTTTCATCATAAAGCATTTCTAACTCAATTTCAGCATTAACTTTTCCGTTTTCATCAATAGATTGAATTCAATCATATTTTTTATTTACAAATTTAATTTTATTCCCAACAAAAATCCTTTTGTTATTATTTGTATAATCATGTTTAATTGATATTTCATCATTCTTGCCTCATAAATTTTTGGCAATTTTTTTGTTAGTTTTTGATGCAATTATATCATGAATATAATTATCACCATCATTAAATTTTATTCCTAGAACAGTTCTTTTAATAAATTTCTCATTTTGACTATTAATTTCTATTTTGTTATTATCTCAAGAATCTAGATCAGGATAATTGATATCTCTATTTTTATTTTTCTTTTCTAAAGCAATACCAATCCTTAAGTTTTCACCTTTAGATAAAATATTATCTTTATCATCTATTATTACTGAAAAATAGTCAATTGTTAAATTTCTTTCTGCATTTCTACGGTCAGCTCTAACTATTCTAAGTGCATTTTTTCCATCAGTAGGATTTGTCTTGAAAGTATTTTTATTTTTTTCCTCTATTGGTAAATTACCTTCATTATCAGTTTTTGTTAAAGAAGTTGTGTTTAGTGCTTCAGGTGTTTTAACTAAATAAAATTTTTCAAATTTATAAATTCTATTACCTTTAAATTCGCTATCTTGTACTTTTTCAAAGTTAATTTTACCTTTTTGTGTTTCATCTGTGATGTTTGCTGCAAATAGAACACTTCCATCATCATCATTAAAAGATGATTTATATTTTAAGACTATTGTATGATTTTTTCATTTTTTAAAAATATTTTCAAATTCTACTTCCATTTTGAAAGAAGAAGTCTTTTCAAAAAATTCAGCTTCAGTTCCATTAGTATCTATAGATCTTACTTTTCTTATCTGTGTTTTTGAACTATCAAGTGTTTTTGCTTTTTTATTAGTAATAGAATCATTAAAATCAAAATTTTTGCTTGCATAATTATTATTAGCAATAAAATCGCTATAGTGCGGCTCTTCGGTGTTGTTTGTTGTATTTTTTTCAACAGCTTTAATACCAACAATTTCATATTCTTTATTTTCTTTTAAATTTGATATTTTTCCTTTTAAAATTGCTTTTTTGTTTTGTTTATTGTCATCTTCTAATGGGTTTTGAACTTGCTCTAAAGTAACAGCGTCAGATGTTTTTTCTGTGTTTGTTTCAACATCTTTATAAATAACCACATATTTTTGACCCAAAGTAAAAGGAGCGTCTTCTGAATTAATTTCAGCAGAAAATGCTATTTCATCAACATCTGTTGCATTTAAACTTAGAGTTGCAATTTCAGTTTTGCTTTCTTTAGTTTTGAATTCATTTTCTTTAGAAAATTCCGCAAAATCATTAATTATTAATTTATCTAATTTATATTTACGATTAGATTGTTTAAAAGAAATTTCAAATTTAAGTTGTTGTTTACCATCTTTTTCAATAATTTCAGGTTGTTGTTCATTTTTTGATATATCTTTTGAATTTGTTTCATTAACATATTGAAGTGTAAATTTATTTTTTTTCATTTGTTCAATAGTTATTTTACTTTCAAAACTTAAATCAATTGAAATTGTTGCTTTTTGTTCTTCATTATTACTAGAAGATGAATTTTGAGTTGCTTCTTGTGTAATGTCGCCAAGTGTTATTTTAGATAAATCTAATGGTTTATTTTCTTTTTCGTTTACATTATATGTTTTATTATTCATTGAAAATGACTTTAGTTTTCATATAAAACCTAATGTGTTTTCATGATTTTTTATTTCATCTATTGTTGGAATATCAATTGCATCATTTTTATCTATTGTTTTTTTGATGTCTATTTTTTTGTTTTGAATATTTTCTTTAGTTGTGACAAAACTAAAAGTAATTTCAGTTTTGTCATTTTTAATTAAATCATTATTATCTAAAATTATTTGATTATTTTTGATTGAAGCTGTTTTATCAACTATTTTTTCTTCAGTTGAAATTTTTGATAGATCCAAATTAAGATCATTATTTGTATTTTTTGAATCTAAAATTTTTATTGAAGTAATAGTATATTTTTTACCAAATGTTAAAAAATTAGTGTCAATTAGTAATTGATTATTTTGGATAATAATTTTTTCACTTGAACTATATACTTGATTTTCTTCATCTTTTAATTCAATTTTTGCCTCAGTATTGTCATCTACATTTTCAAAAGTTGCTTTAATTTCAATTTCTTTATTTTCTTTTTCAACAATTTGTAATGTTTTTAATTTAATATCTTTTTGTGTTGGCTCTTTTTCTGTTTTTTTATCTTCATTAGTAATTTTTGTTTTTTTACCTTTTGATAAAGGAACAGCGATTGCAGTAGCTATTATTGCTATTGTGGCAACTGAACCTAAAATAAGAAAAGCCATTTTTCTTTTTTGTTTTAAAATATTATTTTTTTTGTTCATTACTTCATTATATGTATTTTTGACAAAAAAAAAAAAAAAGCTAAAAAAAAGATTTTTTTGCCTTTTTTTTGTTACTTTTTTTACTTTTTTAAAAATTACAAAAATATTTTAAAATTTACTTTTCAATTAAATAATTATAGATTTCTAGTTGTTCTTTAGAAACATCGGTTTTAGATAAATTAAAGTTTTTTGTTTTTTTAACAATTAATTTAAAAGCTTCTTCAAAATTTTCAAAAGATAATTTTCTAATTTTTTGAATACCTTCAAATTTTCTCCCTTGACAAAGTTTATCTGCCATAAATACAACTTTGTCGAGCAATGATAAATTTTTTGCTAATGATGTGTGAACACTAATAGCTTTTATAATATTTTCGTTTTTTAATTTATAAACATTTTTTAATCAAAGAGATCCAGTTAATTGATGCAATTGATAATCTTTTATTTTTTTATCATCGATATTATTTTGTTTTAAAAACATTCTATGTTTTTCTAGAGTTCAATTTTTTGTTATATCATGACATAAACCCGCAAATCATGCTTCTTTAACATTTAATTTTAAATTTTGAGCATATTTAGCAGCAAGATTACCAGCTGCAATTGAATGTTTATGCCTTTTAGCTTCTTGTGTGTTTTTTAATATATCGTCAATGTATAAATAATTTTCAGCTATATATTCATTTACTTTTGGATTTAAGAAACTAAAATCACCTTTTTTAACTTGAGTTGAAGAAATTTCATAAATTTTATTATTTAATAATTTGCAATTATATTTTTTTAAATTAATTTTGTTAATATTTTTACTTCTTTTAAAAACAATAATTTTGGCAATCTCACTTATTTCCTTAATATTTTTTCACTTATTTAGTTTTGGTAAATTATCTGAACCAATAAATAAGTATAATTTACTATTAGGATATTTTTTTTGAAAGTATTTAATTGTGTCAATTGTATAACTCACACCTTTTCTTTTAACTTCAAAAAGTGAAATCTCACTTTTTTCAGGTTTAGATAATTCCAACATTTTTATTCTATGTTTTATATCTATGCTTTTTTCATTTTTTTTAAATGGGGATTTAAAAGTAGGTACAAAATAAAATTTATCTAATTCTAAAGTTTCTATTGCAAAATTAGCAATGTTAATATGTGCATTGTGCACTGGGTTGAAACTTCCGCCAAATATTCCTATTTTCATTTTTTCTCCTATAATTAATTTATTGCTTAATTCTTGAAAGAATAAAAAGAGTAGCTGTTTCAGCTCTTAATATTCTTTTACCTAAAAAAATTGTTTGAAAACCATTTTTTTGTGCTAATTCAACTTCTTTTTCACTAAAGCCACCTTCAGGACCGATTAAAAAAATAGAATTTTGTTCATACAATTCATTTAAATTATTGTTATTATTGCACTTTTCATGAGCAATATATTTATTTAAAATTTTTTCTTTTATAATTTCATCAAAAAAACATGGCATTTCAACAATCATTGCTTTGTTACGAAATGATTGTTCTGAAGCACTTTTAGCAATTTTATTTCATCTCTCGACTTTTTTTTCAATATTATTCCCTAATTTTTGTACAACATTTTCTGAATACATTGGAAAAAGTTTTGTAGCACCTAGTTCTGTTGCTTTTTGAATTAATCATTCAAATCTTTTGGTATTTATAATAGAAGCAGCAATTATGACATCATTTTTAAATTCATGATTTTCATTTAATTTTTCAAGAATTTTAGCTTTATTTGCTTCTAAAATTGTTATATAAAATTCTTCTTTATAAACACAGATAAATTTTTGTGATTGAATTCTACTAACTTTTATATGGTTTAGTGTTTCTTTATTAAGTAAAAAATAATTTTTTTCTTTTTGGTCTACAAAAAATCTAAACATTAACTTTCCTTTTTTAATTAAAATCTAAAAAAAAATATTTTTTTTATTTTTATTATATTATAATATAAACAATATTGCCATCATAGCTCAGTAGGTAGAGCACATCCATGGTAAGGATGCGGTCGCAGGTTCAATTCCTGTTGTTGGCACCATATGTTTTTAAAACTCCTATATCTTATATAAAAAATACATAATTTTATTTTATGTATTTTTTTATTTTTTTTCTCCAATTTCATTCATGAGAAATTATATCTTTTAAATTATATTTATTTTTAAAATTTAAAAGATTTTTAATTTTGTTTGTACTTGCAATTAAGATATCAGGATCACCTTCCCTTTTGCTTTTGAATTGAAAATTAATTTTATGATCAACTATTTTTTCAAAGTTTTGAATTATTTCTAAATTAGAATAACCCTTTGATGAACCTATGTTAAATATTTCACTAGGATTATTTTCCAAATATTGTGAAACTAAAAAATGAATTTTTGCTAAATCATCAACATGAATATAATCCCTAATACATGTACCATCTTTA
Organism: Mesomycoplasma neurolyticum; assembly: GCF_900660485.1. Lineage (NCBI taxonomy): Bacteria > Bacillati > Mycoplasmatota > Mycoplasmoidales > Metamycoplasmataceae > Mesomycoplasma > Mesomycoplasma neurolyticum. The sequence continues at coordinate 461,902 of NZ_LR214951.1, read as the reverse complement.
GTTTTGTAATTATTACCAAATAAATATATTTGTTTATTTTCTAACAAAGAATTAGAAATAACAGGAATTAATAAAGAGTAATTATTGTTTTTAGAATAAAGACCACTTCTTAGTTGTGAATCAGCACCAGCTACATTAAAATATCTTAATATTCCATATTTAAAATTTTTATTATTTTTTGCATAATCTAAAATTATTTGTTCACCAAATAATTTCGAAAAACCATAAGGATTAATTGGATTTTGAATATCTGTTTCTTTGATTTTTTTCTTATTTAACTGTCCATATGTAGCAGCTGATGAAGAAAAAAGTAATTTATTTATTTTGTATTTATTCATTAATTCTAAAATATTTATAAGACCAATTAAATTATTTTTATAGTAACTTAGTGAATTTTCAACACTCTCTCCAACTTTTATGTATGCTGAAAAATTTACAACTATATCAATTTTATTGTTTAAAAAAATTTTTTCTAGATCTAAATAATTTTTGTAATCTATTTCATAAAATAAAATATTTGGTGGTAAAAACTCTTTATTTCCAGATGATAAATCATCAGCAATAATAATGTTTTGTTTTAAATCAAATAATTTTCAAGCAAAAACACTTCCAATATAACCAGCACCACCAATTAAAAAAAATGTTTGTTTTTTCACAAAATTTAAATTAATTTATCAAAAATATCTTCGCCTGTGTCAATAAGTTCTAAACCAAAATTTCTTGCAATTATATTACCTGTTGTTCCTAAACCAGAAAGTGTTCCAAGGTTTTTATTTTTACCTTTAAATGATTTAGAAAACACAGTTAATGGCAATGCTTCTCTTGTGTGATCACTTCCTGGAAATGAAGGGTCATTTCCATGATCTGAAGTCATAATTAACAAATCATCTTCATCCATTGCATTAATTAATTTTGTTAATTTAACATCAAAACGGTTAATATTTTCAGCATAACCTAATAAATTTCTACGATGCCCATAATGAGAATCAAATTCTACAAGATTTACAAAAATAAATTCATTTTCTGTTTTTTGATTTGCAATATTAATTGCAACATCCATGTTTTCATCATCGCTAGCTGGTGGAAAAACCACATCAATTCCTTGATTTACAAAGATATCATTTATTTTTCCAATAGCAATTGTTTTAATACCTTTTTCCTGTAATTTATTCAAAATAGTAGCTTTAGGTGGCTTATTTGCATAGTCATGTCTATTGAATGTTCTAGTAAAATTCCCATTTTCCCCAACATAAGGTCTTGCAATAATTCTTGCAACATTTCAAGCAGGATTTTCAGAACATATTCTTCTTGCTTCTTTAGCATAACGATATAAATTATCTAAAGTCATATATTTTTCATGACCACAAATTTGGAGTGTAGAATCAGGTGAAGTATAAACAATAATTTCATTGTTATCAATTTCTCTTTGTCCTAATTCAGCTAAAATAACAGTTCCACTTTCAGCTCTATTTCCTATAATTTTTCTATTATCAAAAGCTTTTTCAAGTTTTTCTATTAATTCAGCTGGAAAACCATTTTCAACAAAATTTGGACTTGGTATTTTAGTTTCAATCCCCATCATTTCTCAGTGACCAGCTAAAGTATCTTTAGCATTTGATTTTTCAATTATTCTTGCCATATAAGCTAAATGGTTTTTATTTCTATTATTATGTTTAAATACTTTTGTTATTTCACCAATACCTAATTTTTTTCAAGTTGGTATATTTAAGATATCGCTTTTTTCACTTACATGTCAAAGGGTATCTGCACCTTGATCATTAAATTCATGTTGTCTTCCATCATCACCAATACCTAATGAATCAGTAACAATCATAAAAATTCTTTTAAATCTAAATTTTTTCATTTTAATTCCTTTTTTAATTTTCTCAATATGATTTTTTAATTGGGAAATTTTTAATTATTTTTGCAACTTCTAATTTTAATTTAGAATGTAATTTTTTATTATTGGATTCTTTGAGTGCATTATCTATAATTTTTGCGATTTCAACAAATTCTTTAGCTTTAAAGCCTCTTGATGTCATTGCTGCTGTACCAAGTCTAATTCCTGAAGTTATGCTTGGTGGCAATGAGTCATTTGGAATAGTATTTTTATTAACAGTTATATTTAAACTTTGCAATACTATAGAAGCTTCATGTCCTGATAAATTATAACTTTTTTTTGTATTTATTATAAATAAGTGATTATCTGTTCCGCCAGAGACTATAGTAGCGCCCATTTTAATAAATTGATTTGCAAACTTTCTAGAATTTGTTACAACTGCTTTAGCATAATTTTTGAAAAAAGGTTGTAAAGCCTCATTAAAAGCAACTGCTTTACCAGCAATAGAATGAAAAGAAGGGCCGCCTTGTTGCCCAGGGAAAACTGCACGATCAATTTTGTTTGCTATATTTTGATCGTTAGTCATAATTACAGCTCCTCTTGCTCCTCTTAAAGTTTTGTGAGTAGTTGAAGTTATAACATCTGCATATTTTGCTGGTGAAGGATGAACATTCCCAATTATTAAACCTGCAATATGTGCTATATCAGCTAATAAATAAGCTCCCACTGCTTTTGCAATTTCACTAAATTTAGCGAAATCAACAGTTCTAGAATAAGCTGAATAACCACAAATAATTAATTTAGGTTTTACTTTTTTTGCTATTTTTAAAATTTCATCATAGTCTAAAAATCCTTCATCATTAACTTCATAAGTATAAGACTTGTAAATTTTTCCAGAGAAATTTACAAAAAAACCATGTGTTAAATGACCACCAGATTTAAGTGCTAATCCTAGAATTTTATCTCCAGGTTCTAAAAGAGCAGCATAAACAGCTGCATTAGCTGTTGAACCTGAATATGATTGCACATTAGCATATTTTACTTTAAAAAGTTTTTTTAATCTTTCAATAGCAAGTGTTTCCACTTTATCTACATTTTCACAACCATCATAATATCTTTTTCCAGGATAACCTTCACCATATTTATTGGTTAAAATACTTCCTGTTGCTTTAAGTACATCTTCTGAAACATAATTTTCAGAAGCTATTAATTCAATATGATCACTTTGTCTTTTTAACTCTGCATTAATCGCTTCTTGTATTTCTATGTCTTTAAGTTTTATATTTTTATACATTATTCACTCCTTAAAATTTATTTTTATAATTATATTGTAATAAAAATATCTCCAAATGGAGATATTAAAAATTATTTATCATTTAATCCAGTGAAACCTTGTACTTTTTTACCTTTGTAAAATCCACAAAACATACATACTTTGTGTTGTTGAATTTTATTTGAACATTCCTTACATTCTACAAGATTAGGGATAGTTAAAGCGTCATGTGTTCTTCTTTTATTTCTACGTTGTTTTGAAGTTTTACGCTTAGGAACTATTGCCATGTTTAGCCTCCTTTGTATTTGAATAACATTAAATTATGTTAATAAATAGATAAAAATATTATTAGTTGCAAATGCAATAACATTATTTTACACTATTTTTTAAAAATACAATATATTTTGTGTTAAAATTTTAAGTACATTTCTAATTTGGGGGTGTAATGGCTTCGACATTCATAAGCAATTCTAAAGTTCAGTGGTCTAATAAACCATAAATATTTCTAGGCTTCAATTAAACGGAAAAGCTAAAAAAGAAGATGTTACATTAAATATGTTAGCAACTTCAAATAACAACTATAATTTTTCTTTCGCTTAAAATAGCGGATTGTTTTATTAAAAAACATTAAATCATAGATTAAATTGATCACCATAAATTTAATCTTTCGAATGGTGGCTAGTGAATAAATTTTGATAGTTTTATAATTCAAACTAGTTTTCAAAAAACTACTAAACTGTAAACCTTTATTATTGTTTTTGTGTGGACCCGGGTTCAACTCCCGGCATCTCCACCATTTTTTTTATATTAAAATTTATGAACTAAATTTTTGAAAAAACAAAGGAGTTATTATGAAAAACAATAAAAATGAACTATTTTTTTTAGAAACCCTACAATCTACTTTGCAAATTGCATATCAAAATATTTCAAATATTCATTGACATATTAGTGGTCTGCATTTTTTTACAATTCACAAACAAACTGACAAACTTAGAGCTGACATTTTAGAGTTTATTGATATGACTGCTGAAAAATTAGTGATGCTTCATCATAATGCTATTGTCGATAGCAAAAAAATAGAACAATTATCTAGAATCAAAGAAGATACATCATTATCTTTTAAAGAAGATAGTACACAACTTGTTGTTAATTATTTAGAAGAAATTTTAAAATTAATAACATCTGTAACTTTTTCATTTAGTGCAACTGTACAGCCTATGATTGATGAAATAATTTTATCTTTAGATAAATGAAGATGACAATTTGAAAAAAACTATTAATTAATTTTTAGCAAAAAATAATATTTTTGTTAAAATTATTTGATATGGAACTCTTAAAGCAACAAATTATTATGTTTATAAAAAAGTATATTATTATACTTTTATTTTATTTTGGCATAAATTTTGAAGTTAAAGAGTCAATAATGATTTTTTATGATAAATTCCCCATCTCTCTTCATTAGAGAAGGGATTTTTTTATTGCACCCTTTATATAATGAAGTTTTTCAAATTCTTATTAATATTTTAATATAGAAAGGTTTTTTTATAAAATGAATGTTATTAAAAATTCAGAAAAATATTCTAAGAATTCAACAAAACCATTAATTAATTTAGTTAATGTGGATAAAGAATTCGGGGATAAAAAAGTTTTAAAAAATATTAATCTTAAAATTAATAAAGGTGAATTTATAACCCTTCTTGGACCATCAGGTTCAGGAAAAACTACTATTTTAAGATTAATTGGTGGTTTTGAATGAACAACTCGTGGCGAAATTAAATTTAATGATATTGATATTAAAGATTTATCACCAAATAAAAGAGATGTTTCAACAATTTTTCAAGATTATGCACTTTTTAATCATTTAGGTATAAAAGGCAATATTAATTATGGACTTAAATTAAAAAGATATCCAAAAGATAATGTAAAAAAAGAAATATATGAATTGCTTGAAAAGAAAAAAGTTTTATGAGTTAAAAAAGCACAAGAAAAAATGGCTATTTTAGACAAAATTCAAATTGAGTATGAAAATGAACTAAAACAACCAAAAATTTCTAAATTAAAAAAGAAAAAAATTCAAGATTGATTAGATGATTCTGATTTTAAATATTCCTATTGAGAAAATTATGTTAATTTTAAGGTTGAAGCTTTTTCTAAGAGACATTTAACAAGAAAAATTACAAAAAATGAAATGGAAAATGAAGTTAATGAAATTATTAAACTTGTAGGTCTTGAAGGTAGTGAAAATAAAAAAATTAGTGAACTTTCAGGTGGGATGAAACAAAGAGTTGCATTAGCAAGAAGTTTAGTTGTAGAGCCGCAAATTTTATTGCTAGATGAGCCACTTTCAGCTTTAGATGCTAAAATTAGACAAAAAATGCAACAATTGTTAAGAACTATTCAAAAAAAATTAAATATAACTTTTGTTTTTGTTACTCACGATCAAGATGAAGCGTTAGAGTTGTCAGATCGTATTGCTGTTATTAGAGATGGAGAAATAGAGCAATACGATACACCAAACAAGATATATGATTATCCAATAAACAAATGAGTTGCTAATTTTATTGGAGCATCTAATTTTTTTAAAGTTAAATATTTAGAAAAACACAAAGTTGAACTTTTAAATAAAATAGTTTACTGAGATGAAGATAAAAAAACATTACAAAAATTTTATCCTAATCAAATTTTAGATGGACTTGTTAGACCTGAAGATGTTGTTATTTCATTAACTAAAGGATTTTTAGATGGAGTAGTTACAAAAGTTGTTTACAAAGGTTCATACTATTTTATTGATGTTTTGGTTGGAGATAAAATTATTTATGTTGAAACAACAGAAAAATATGCTGAAAAAACAAAAGTAAAATTAAGCTGAGATGATGATGCATTACATTTAATGCCGCTAGATAAAAAAGGGTTTGAATAATAATGTTATTAAAAGCATATAACAAATTTAAATCATTAGCAAATATTCGTTTAGGAATGATTTTGCCATATGTTTTTTTTGCATTTATTTTTATTGTTTTACCTTTAATTTTATTGTTTTTCAAAGCGGTTTTACCTGTTTTGGATGAAGATGGTAAAGCGTCAGATAATTTTGTTTTAATTAAAAATTCAACAACATGAAAAATTATGTGAAGGTCAGTTTGATTAGGTATTTTAACAGCTTTTATTTGCTTAGTTATTGCACTGCCTTATTCATTTTTTATATCAACAATTAAATCTAAATTTTTTAAAATTTATGCTATTTCATTAATTGTTTCACCATTAATAATTTTTACAATTTCAAAAATTTTTTCTTTAAGAGTTTTGTTTGTAATGATTTTTGATGAACCTACTATTAATAATGAAATTTTTATGTTGATTGGATTAATTTATTTAAATTTACCTTTTATGATTATTCCTTTATACACAGTCTTTAGTGATATGCCTAAAAATATTTTAGAAGCATCAGCTGATTTAGGATATAACAAATTTTGAACTTTAATTAAAGTAGTTTTACCTTATGGTTTAAAAGCAATTTTTTCTGGAATAGCATTAGTGTTTTTAATGGCAGCTACAAGTATTATAATTTCAGATAAATTACTTCCTTCAGGAAGTCAAAAACAACTAATTGGTAATTTAATAAATAATAGTTCCAATCCTTCAAATCCATTTGATTTAGCAAAAGTTTCATCATTAGTTTTAATTACTATTGTAGTTTTATATTCTGTTTATGGTCTTATTTATATTTTTCCATTAATTCTATCAAAATTAAAAGGAGTAAAATATGAGTAAAATTTGAGATTTTTTTCAAAAACATGAGATTTTTAAAAAAACTTATGTTTGAATAATTATTATTGCTTTTTATATACCTTTATTATTAGGTGCTATTTTTTCTTTCAATAAACCTTCGGATAAAGGTTTTGTTTCGACTTCTTGAAATAAACACACTTTTGAAGGTTATGTTTATTTAGTTTCTGATAATTTTATAAACGCACTAATTAATTCTTTAATTATTGGTATTGTTACAGTGTTTTTTGTTTTGGTTATTAGCCTTTTTACTGTGTTTTCGATTTGAAAACAAAAGTTAAAATTACCAAAAAGATATGTAAATATAACTTCTAATATACCATTGATTAATCCTGATATTATTACAGCAATTTCACTTGCAATAATTCTTAGTTTTTTATTTGGAATTTTAAATTCTAATAACGAAGGAATGATAAGAGCTATTATTTCTCATATTACTATGACATTACCTTATGGGATTTTATTAATGTATCCTCGTAGTGAAAACTTTTCTATGTCAGTGTATGAAGCTTCACAAGATTTAGGTTATAGCAAACTTCAAACATGATTTAGAGTTTATCTTTTTCATATGATACCATCCATTTTCTTTAGCAGCGTTGTTGTGTTTTTCTTTTCTTTTGATGATTTTATCATAACAAGAATAACATCTAATGCATCAACAATAGGTGTTAATCTATATCAAGGACAATTTAAAACTTGATCATTAGCTCTTGGAACAATTATGCTTTGTGCAACCTTAATTGGTAATGTTGTATGAATTATTATTAAATTAAAAAAAGGAAAAAAACATGCAAAAGTATAAAAAAATAATCGGACTAATAATAGGTATTTTTAGTTTAATTTTAGGTATTAGTTTTCTAACTGTGTATAAAATTAAACGCCCTTTTAAACCTTTGGTATTAAATTATCAAGCTTATATGAAGCCTGAACTCCGAAATAATTTTGAAAAAGATTTTACTTATCATGAATTTGGTGATTTAAGTGAATTTCAAAAATTGCTTCAAGACAATAGAGTAATAGGCGGTGTTTCTTCTGACTTTGCTATTGCTAAAGATGCTAAAAAAGGTTTGATTAAAAAAGTTAATTATGCTTATTTATTCAAAAATAATCAAGAATTATCAAATAAATTCAAAAGTAAAGATTTAAAAATTAGAAGAGAAGCTTTCAAAACAATTGCTCGTGAACAAACACTTGAGCATTTAGATAAATATAATCAATTTTTATATAAAGAAATTGATGGTAAAAAAGTTTATGATCTTGATGGTGATGGTGTTGAAGATCAACTTTGAGAATACACAATCCCATATTATATTCAAGACAAAGTAATAGTTTATACAGTTGGTGACTATGATGAAAATGGTGAAAAAAAACCTTTAAAAAGTAATATTGCATCATGGGATAATAAGACAAAAGAAGATATAAGAGAAAATGGTATTAATTTTGATGATCAAAGTTTTTTAGGTATTTTTAAAACTTTAAGATCTTATGGTTATCAAAATTTTGGTTGAACTGAAGCAATGCGTGATAATTTACTCCTTGGTAGTGAAAAAATTTCTTTGGATAAGAAAAATTTTGATTTTTATAGTGGAAAAGTAGAAAGTGATAACCAAAGTGATTTTTCATATAAAAAACAAATTAATTCATTTACAACTATTGTTAAAGAAGCAACTGGCGAAGCATTAAACAATACAAAACATAATGTTTTCATTCCAAATGGTCTAGAACTATTAGCAACAGTAATTGATAATAAAAAACCTACATCAGTAGTTTATTTATACAATGGAGATGCAATTGATGCTTTTTATTCCAAAGATAACTTTAGCACAGTAGAAGATGGGCAAGCAATTAAAATTGTTAGACCAAAAAATAATTTAACCCTTCTTGATGGATGAGTTTTTTCTAAAAATATTACAAATGAACATGAAGAAAAACTTTTAGATAAGCTATATGAAAATATTTATTATCTTGAAGATCGTTCAATCGATGAAATGCTTTTAGAATCATTAGAAAAAGTTGAATACAGTGAAATTCAAGATGAAGAAGGGAACTGGATTAAAATTTCTGGCGAAGGTTATACTATTAATTTTGAATTATTAAACTCTCTTGCTAATTTTGATTATGTAAATTACACACCTTCATTAAAAAATAGTTATTTTTTAATAGAAAAATTATATTTTAACGATGCTGTAAAAACAGCAAGAATCTCAGAAAATGATGAAGAAGTTTACCTTTTAATTGATAAAAGATTAGATGTTGATGAAAAAAATGATAATTCAAAAGTAAATATTGATTTTAATGTTTTAAAAAATATTGAAAATATAACACTTGATGATATTAAAACTGAAGCTGAAGAAAATTCAACAAAATTAGCTTTAAATATTTATAAGAGTCAACAAAAATATCAAACAAAAAATGGCTTTTCAGTTGATGAAGATACAGATGAAAACAATATTTATGAAGTAAATTATGCTTTTCTTCAACCAGTTAATGATTCATTAGAAAGTGAAATACAAACTTATTATAATTTAAAAGTTAAAGGATAACATTTATTAAAAAAACAGCTATAAAGCTGTTTTTTTAATAAATATGGTGATAAATTAATTAATAACATATTCAAATTCAATTGGTTTTATTGTTATTTCTTTGTCTGTATTTAATATTAATGATATTAAAAATTTATAACTATTTTTATCATTAGAAATTAATTCAATTTTTTCAATTTTAGAAAAAATTTTATTTTCAGCTAACTGAAAATCAAAATCATTTTGATTATAGTTGTTATTTTTATTTTTTAAACTAACATTCAACACTTTAGGTAATATTTTTTTAGCTAAATCAAATACAAAATTTGTATATTCTTTTTCTTGTGTTTGAGTTTCATAATTATAAATTTTCATTTTATCAATTTTTCAAATTTCAATTATGTCTGTGATTGAGTTAAGGTTGTTATTTATTCCTAAAGCTGCATTAGTTGTATCATCTGCTAAAACTCATTTGTCAAAATACAAACCATTTTCTTTTGTTGCATTTTCTGTTGTTAGTAGTTCAGAAGGAATTTGTGTTTCTAATGAATTAACAATAATATCATCAGTTAATGTTAAATTTTCATTTTCCATTGTATCTAAATTGTTTATTACAATTTCTTTCTTTTGATTTTGGTTAAAAAATAATTCTAATCATTCAGCATTATGATTGCTACCAGGATGCCCTTTGTAGTAAATGTTATATTCGCTACCATATTTTTTAACTACATGTTTAATAATGTCTTTGTCAAAGTCATTTTTAGTACCTAAAATAATTAAATTCTTTTTGTTATTAATACTTTGATTTTTTAAAACCTTATCTCTTTCATTTTCTCAACTAAAATTCATAATTTCATTAAATTTTAAGAATAATCTTTTTTTATCTTTTGCTCTTTTGTCAAACATTAAATCTTTTATTTCGGTCTTCATATCATTGAAAAAATGAAAATGATTATTCATATTTATTTTTTTAAACTCTTTTAAAGATTCACTATCACTTCAAAAAAATTTAATTTTATTATAATAGTTTGATATTAAAAAGATTGTTCTTGGATCATAAAATGTAGGTTTTTCTCATTTTTTTGTTTTTTCATTAAAATATTTATATTTAACTTCATATTCTTTAAATTTTGATAATAAAAATTTTGAATATATTTGAGAGTCTTCAATAATTCTAAATTGAACATTAGGAAAATCTAAAAGTTGCAAAAAATAAGAAAAGTTTTGCATTCCTGCTGCATTTAATCATATATTAATTTTTTTCTCTTTATTTTCATTAATTATTTTGGTTGCTTTTTCATAAAAAATTGAGTGGTCTAATACATCTACATTTTCAACATATGATTTATTTGTATTTTCATTTATTTCTCTTTCATTATTTAAAAAATATTCTAATTTTTCAGATATAAGCCTTTTTTGGAGTTCATTAGATTTGGGATAATAAAATAAATAATTTTGCTTTTCGTTTATCATTGATAATCTTAGCATATTCAAAAATGGTTGTACACCTCATGGTGTACTAAAGATATTTATATCTGCTTCATTAACATCGTCTGTTATATTAGTTTGTTTATTTGTTAATTCGCTTTTAAAATTAACATAATCTTTTCTTTTTATATTTTCTGTTTTATTTAACTCTACTTTATTTTTGTAAAGAATTGGCGAATACCCACTGTAAAATAAATATGACATTAAAGCTAATGGTATTGGCAATGCAAAAAAAGTTAATAGAACAAATTTTTTTCAATTTTTTTTAATCATAATTTTAAATATAACATATAATTAATTAAATTATGATTAAAAAATTAATAAATTTAAAAAAATATTTTGTAATTCAATTAATATATAGTTGAATATTTTTAATAGTTTTAAACTTAATTCTTTATTGTGGATATTTTTACTATATTACAAAAAAATTTACATTACATGATGCAAAAATTGACAATATTAATTTATCAAATATTTCATTAGCATTACTCATTACTCTTGCAGTGATTATATTTTTTATAGTAATTTTAAAATTATTTTTTGAAAGTAGAATATTTGCTAAAAAGAAAAATATTTTTATAAAGATAATTCCTTTTATTTTTGATTTTTCCAACGTTAAATCAATTCTACATGAACATAATCACTTTGCATTGAACAAAAAATTTAAAAATGAAGTTATTTTTTCAGATTTTTTTAAAAAATGATTAATTTACTTAATAATAATTTATATTTCTTTAACTATTAATCTTTTGTTTTTATCTTTTGGAATGAAATATTTTCTAGAAAAAAAAGTTGATTTTTCTGTTCATATTGGTGCTTATTATTTATTCTTCCCACCAGCACTTTGAATCAATATTTCGTTTTTTATTATAGGTATTTATCATATTGTTTCTTATATATATTTTTTAAAAAAATTAAGATTAGTTTAGTTTTAAAATTAAAAAAAAGAACTTGCAAATATTTTAATATTCAAAAGTTCTTTTTTTTAATTAGCTTTAATTATTTTTTTCTTTTTTTAGAAATTGATATTAATCATCATGCAATAGCAAAAATAATTATAACAGGTACAATAATTAATATACTAGCCCCTGCTATTGCTCAGGGTGAGTAAGAGTTATTGCTGTCTCTATTCAACTGTATTAAAGATATTACAGAAATAGATATAGGTATTAATATCCCTGAAATTGAAAAATATATTCTTTTTTTATTGTTAAATCTTTCTTCGAATTTTTGAAGCTCTTTTTCAATATTTGAATGCATATTATTATTTGTATTATTTTTATATTTCTTTGTCACAAATCATCAATTTATTGTTAATTTTGTTATTTTCATTCGCTTGATAATAGCTATGTTCTTCTGGTTTGAATGTTTTTTTTCATGAATCTAATTCATGAGATATATTAACTAGTTCAAATGCAAAATATTTTGAAAATTTTTTAAATGTTTTTTCAAATGATGTTCATTTATTTAAATTTAAACTACCAAAGATTTTTATAAATTCATCTTTTAATTCATCTGCATTTTTTATTAAATGAAAATCAATATCTTTTATTTTATCTTGGTAAAATCAGCCATAATATGTTTTTTGTTTTCTGTAAATTTCACGCAATGTAGGACCATATGGTCATGCTTCAAACTCATCTTGAAAAAAAATTTTTTTATTCTTTTTCAAGTATTCTCAATGAATAAAAAATAACATTTTTTGAGTTCATAAATTATCTTGCTGAAATTGAGCATTTTTTATTTTTACATATTTTAAAAAAAACGGCATAAATTCTTTAGCTTTAATTCCATTTAAATTGTTGATAAAAATTTCTTCAATATTACAAGTCATCATCATACCTTTCAATAAAATTATAATATTTTTTTTATTTAAATAAAAAAAATAGAAGCATTTTATAAAAAAAGTAAAAAAATAGAAAATATATTTTTTAAAATTTACAATTTTTTGTAGTTTATTATTTTTTTGTTGGTTAATTTTTTTTAAAAAAAAGTATAATAAAAGTATTAAAATAGGAGGAAAAATGTCAAAATATCAAGAATATATTGAAAAATTAAAAAAATTAGAAAACGATAATGGTATTAAATATATAAACAACGATCAAAAAGAATTGATTAGTCAAGTTTTAGAAAAATTTAAAGATGATGATTTTTCACTTGAACAAGTTTATAAATTGTTAATCCAAAGAATAAAATTAGGTTTTAGATTTGATGCAGCACCAGAGCCAAATCATGAACAAATTTCATTATTAGCTAAAAATAAAAAATTAAGTTTAAATGAAGATGTTTTGGAACAAAGAAAAAATCATTTAATTATTGGTGAAAATTATGATGCACTAAAAAATCTTTTAGTGCTCGAGAGAGAGAGAGAGAGAGAGAGGCCGCGAATTATAATATAATTTACATAGATCCTCCTTATAATACTGAAGAATCAAAAAAAGAAGGCAATAAACTAGCTGATGACAAAGAAAATGTTTCAGCTAATAATTTTATTTATCGTGATCGTTTTTCACGCACAGGTTGATTAAACATGATGAGTGAAAGACTTAATTTAGCAAAACAACTTTTAACAGAAGATGGTGTTATTTTTGTTTCTATTGATGATAACGAACAAGCATATTTAAAAGTTTTGATGGATGAAATTTTTGGAGAAGAAAATTTTATTTGTAATTTTATTTGAAATAAATTAAATTCTCAGAATGATGCTGCTTTTATCCAATCAAATCATGAATACATTTTATTTTATGCAAAAAATAAAAGTATTTTTACTTTGAATAAAACAAAAATTAATGAAATTATTTCAAGAAATCAAAGTTTAAAAATGGGAGGGATAGATGGTTATTTGCACAAGAGAAAAAAAATGGGGCAAACTATTTATTATCACCCAATAACTAAAGATATAAAAATTTTAATGGACTATAATCCCGATGATGTAAAAGAAGATTCAACATTTAGCATTTATAAAGACAACATAGAGCTAATAAAAAAAGGATATTTTATTATAAGACCAAGTTTAAAAAATGGTAAATTAGGTAGATGAAGATTGGGATTAGAAAAAATGAATCAAAAAATTAATGATTTGGTAATAAAGTTTAATAATTCTATTTATAAAGTTTTTGAAAAAATAGAAAAAACTGAAAAAAATAATAAGTATTCTTCAATATTAAATGAAGATATAAATAGTTATTTTTTTAGTGTAATAAATACTTTAGAATTAGAAGACAAAATAATAAACATTCGATCAGGAAATGGAGCAAAAGAATTAACAGAACTAAATTTAAATTTTCCTTATCCTAAAAACATTGTTTTACTTAAATATCTAATAAATTTACATCCTAATAAAAATACGAGAATATTAGATTTTTTTGCTGGTAGTGGAACAACTGGACATGCTGTTTTAGAATTAAATAAAGAAGATAATGGTAACAGAACTTTCACACTTGTTACAAATAATGAAAACAACATTTTTACAAACACCACTTATGAGCGTTTATATAGAATTATCAAAGGAAAATCAACAAAAAATGAAACTAATTTTAAATGAATAGAAAAAAATCAACCTTTTTTAAGCACACCTTTAGATGTATATGATATTGAATATTTTAATATTTCTATTGATGCTAAAGAAAATTTAGATAATGTTATTGAAGTTTACAAACAGAGTTTAATTGATTTTACAAACAAAACTATTTCTCTTACTGAAGAACAAATACTTTTTACTTTAAACAAATTAAAATCATTAAAAAAATAAAAAATGCAATTAACCAATGTTCAAGAAAAAGCAGTAAATGAAATAGTAAAACAATTTCTAAAAGAAAAAATTATTCAATTTCAAGCACCTACAGGTAGTGGTAAAACATTTATGATGGCAAATGTAATTGACAAATTAATCTCTAAATTTCCGGATCATAATTTTGTTTTTGCAATTGCTACACTTTCAAATGCTGAATTACCACTTCAAATGCAAAAAAGTTTTGAAAAATACAAAGATTTTTTAAATAATAATTTTGAAATAATAGTCAAAAACCCACCTTCAAAAGAAGTTGAAAAAGCAAAAGACAAAGATTATTCTTTTTATGCCCAACCTAATCAAGTTTTTATTTTTGGTAAATCTTCTTTTGGTGAAAAAAGAATTTACACTGAAAGAGGAATAATAGATGATTTTTTATTTCAAATAAAAGAAAATGATTATACATTAGTTTATATAAGAGATGAAGCACATCATGGAGGAGAAAAAAATAATACAAATAATAATGATGTTAAACATTTTGAAAATAAAATGAATCATTTTGCTGTTTTCTCTATTAAAATGACTGCAACCCCTAAAGGTACAGAAAAATTAATAAAAATTACAGAAAATGATCTTTTGAATAATGATAATAAGCAATTATTAAAACGTAAACAAAAATTTAATATTGGATTTTCTGATTATAATTCTGAAATTAATTCTGACGAAATACTTGAAACAGCATGTAAAACATTTATCAAAATTAAAAAGAATTATTTAGAAGAAAAAGGGCTTAGTCATATCCAACCAGCTATGCTTATTCAAGTCAATGACAAAAATAAAGATAAAAAAGACGAATTTGAAAAATCATTAAATAAATTTATCAACATTTTGGAAAAAAATAATTTAATTTGAGCAAAATATTTTGCTGATGAAAAAATTGATTCAAATTCAAGAGTAAATTTTAGTTTGCAAGATATTTCAAATAACAACTCAGATGTAGATGTTGTTATTTTTAAAGTTGGTCCTGCTGTTGGTTGAAATATACCTAGAGCTTGTATGCTTGTTAAATTAAGAGATGTTTATTCAGAGTCTTTAAATATACAAACATTAGGTAGAATTAAAAGAAATCCAAATCCAGATTATGATCATGATGAAGATTCTATCGCCTGAGAATATTATGTATATTCTGACCATAAAGTCGATTTTCCAACTAAACAATCTTTTGAGATCAAAAAAGAAATAAAAAATAAAACTTTTTTCATTGGTGAATTAGATGCAAAATTAAAAAATTCTAGTTTAATCAACAAAAAAAATTTTCATTTTTTTATTTTAAATTATTTAAATTTGAAATTTTCAAATATAGAAAGAGAAAGTCAAAAATTTGTTTTAGAATATTTAAACTCTAACAGTAAAAATAATTATGAAAATAAATTTTTAATCGCAGATGAAAAAATAATTCAAACAGATGGAAATTTTTCAATAAAAAATATTTTGTCTAAAATTTATAATAAAATTGATTTAAAAATTTATATTTTAAAATTTTTAAATAAATATAAAAGAATTTTTACAAAAGAAATACAATACATGATTAACAATTTTTTTAAACAAAAAATATCAGATAATTCTTCTAAAAATTTATTTATTGATTTATTTTGATATACATTAATTAAAAAACACAAACAAAATATAATTGAAGAATACAACAAACAATTAAAATTAGTTGAAGAAAATACAGATAATTATAAAATTGAAAAAAATAAATTGCTACCCAAAAGATATGAAGAAATTGAAATACAAAATAATTCCAAAAGTATTTCAATTAAATTAAATAATTTTGGCTATAAGCCTGTTGGAGAACAAAATGAAAAATATAAAAACAACACCTTCGCAATAACAACTGATTCTGAAAATGAAAAAATATTTATTCAAAACATTAAAAATTATATTGTTGATGATTCAGAATCTTTTATATGAAGTAAAAATCTTCCTTTTAAAGGAGCTAATTTTCAATATATTATGAATAATAAAATAACTAATTCATATCCAGATTATATTGTTGTTTATAAAAAACATCAATTTTATATCGAAGTAAAAGGCCATGGTGATGGTGATATAAATAAAGAAAAAACAAACAAACTTTTTAATGCATATAAAAAATATGTTGAAAAATATAATGAAGAAAAAGATAAAATGCTTTTTAATAAAGAAGAAAACAATTTTTCATTAATTATTTGTGAGATTCAAAATATGGATATGTATTTTAAAGGTGCAAGTACACATTCTGAAATTAATAAGTTGCTTGAAAATGAAGAGATTGATAATTTTATTGCTCTTTTAAAAGTTTTGGAATAAAAAACAGTTGAAATTTTAAAAATTAATTTGTTAAAATATAAAGTATGACAACAAAAAAAGAAATAGTGTTAAAGTATTTAATTGATTTAATAGTTTCTAAAAAGAAAAAACCAAATGAAATTATGCCTTCAGAAGGTTATTTAATGTTAAGGTTTAAAATTTCAAGAATAACAGCAATTAATGCATATAAAAAACTTGAAGCAATTGGAGCCGTTTATAACATTAGTAAACAAGGTAGATTTGTTGCTGAAAATTTTTTTGGTTTAATTAAACCATTTTCTTTTAGTTTTCCAATAAACAAAGTAACAATAAATAAAATATATAAAAAAGAACCAAAATGATTTAAAGATTTTAACATTATTTTTGATTATGGTTATGCTGTGTTTCAAAAACAATATTTCAAAAACAGTGAAGAAATTATGATGAGTGAAAATTTTATTTCGAAGAAATATAATATTCCCAAAACTTTTAATGATACATTTTCTTTTACTAATTTTTTATTAGAAAAAGAAAATTACTTAAAAAATACAGTTTATAAATTAAGATATGAAAAAGTTAATATGTATGGTTTTGAGTATTTAGTAGTTGTTTATTCTTGAAGTTATGATGAAGAAGGAATAGCAATTGCTTCAAGATTTGTTGTAAAACCAAAATATTTTCAATTTTCACATCAAGAAAAAAACTTATTTTAACAAAAATCATTTCCAAATCACCAAATTAATTTTTGGTGATTTTTTTATTATTTTAAAAATTTAGATATAACAAGGTTTTTTTTATTATTCATTTTTTATCTTTTAAAATAAGTATAAATTTGAGAGGAAAACATGAATTCAAAAATTAAAAAATGAAATGAAAAAATAATTTATCAAATTTTTCCAAGATCATTTTATGATTATAACAATGATGGCGATGGAGATATAAAAGGTATTATTAAAAAATTAGATTATTTAGAATTTTTAGGTGTTAATGCAATTTGATTATGTCCTGTTTATGACACTGAATTTAAAGATGCGGGTTATGATGTTTTGGATTATAAAAGTATTTGAAAGCAATTTGGAACATTTAGTGATTTTAAAAAACTTATAAAAGAAACAAACAAAAGAAATATAGAAATTATTATGGACATTGTGTTAAATCATACATCAATTAAACATAAATGATTTCTAAAAGCAATTGAATCTGAAAAAAATCCTGAGCATGACTTTTATATTTGAACCAAAAATCCAAATAATGAAGAGTCAATTTTTGGTGGCAGCGCGTGAGAATATGTACAAAGCATAGATAAGTATTATTTTCATTTGTTTTCAAAAGATCAAGCAGATTTAAATTGAAATTCTAAAAAAACAATTGCTGCAATGGCTGATGTTGTAAATTTTTGATATGAATTAGGTATTAAAGGTTTTAGATTAGATGCAATCCAACATATTCATAAAGAATATAAAAATAATATATTAAATCATTCTTTTGGTTCAAAAATGACTTTATATTTACAGAAATTTATTAAATTTGTTTTAAAAAATAAAAAAGATATTTTCTTTATTGGTGAAGCATCAGGGATAGATCCTAAAAAAGCTTTATTGTATTCAAAAGGCAAAACTAAAATCGCTAATAATTTTTATAACTTTAGTAACTGATATGTTGGTTGATCTAAAGAAACAGGGAGAAATGGTTATGATAAAAATTGAAATATTCATGAATTAGTAAATGATCAAGTAATTGAATATCAAAATAATAATAATATCAAAAATATCATGATAACCAATTTTTTATCATCACATGATACTAGCAGAGCGGTTTCAAGATGAGGTGATACAAAAAAATATTGAAATGAATCTGCCAAAAGTTTGGCTTTATTTCAATTCATGCAAAAAGGCATACCATGTATTTTGTATGGTGAAGAAATAGGCATGGTAAATACTATTTTTAAAACTAAAAATGATTTTCGTGATATAGATGTTTTTAATTCATTTGATATTTTGGTTGATAAAACAAAAACATATACATATAATGAAATGCTTGAATATCATAATATAAATTCACGAGATCACTCAAGAGTACCCATGATTTGAAATTTAAAAACAAATTATGGCTTTAATAAAGGAAAAACACCATGAATTCAATTAGCAACTAAATATAATAAATCATCAGTTTTTGAACAAAAAAATAATCCTTTATCAATTCTAAATTTCTATAAAAAATTAATTTATTACAGAAAAAAATATTCAAAAATTTTAGTTTATGGTAGAAGTGAACTATCTTGAAATAAAACAAAAGAATATTTAATTTTAAAAAGATGAAAAAATAACAAGATTATTATTTCATATATAAATTTAAGTGATAAAGAAGTTATATTAGATCATGAATTAAAAGGCAAAATGCTTTTAACAACATACACAAATAATAAAGGAGAAAACAACATTTTAAATCCATATGAATCTAAAATGTTTTTAATTTAAAATGACTAAATTATTTTATGATACTAAAAAATTAAAAATTTATCAAAAAGGCTATGATAGTTTAACTTGTGCTAAAACAGAGTCTATTTTTGCACAAGGAAATGGTTTTTTAGGGATAAGAGCTGTTGATGAAGAAAAATCTTATTTTCATAAAGAAGATTTTTTCATTAATGGGTTTTTTAATAAGAGTGATGAAAGTGAAGTATCAGAACTTGCGAACTTAGCAAATTTAATTCAATTAAATATTATAATAGACAATAAATTAGTTAAAACATCAGAAGCTAAATTTTATTATAAAGAACTTGATTTAACCAATGGTAAATTAACTAGAAAAATTAAAATTCAACATAAAAGTAAAATTTTTGAATTCTTATTTGAAAGATTAGTTGATCAAAAAAATAAGCAACTATATGCTCAAAAAATTACTATTCAACAAACCAAAGGTCTTCCATCTTTATTAAAAATTTATCCAATTATTGATGGGCAAAGCACAAATAGAGGTATTCAACATTTAAATGAAGGTAAAAAAATATTAGTCAAACCTTCTTTAATTCAATATCATGAAAAAACTAATGAAAAACATTTTTGAGCAATTCATAATATGAAAATCAATGCTTATTATGATGATAAATTATTAAAAAGTGATAATGATGATTATGTTATTAAAATGGCTAGAAGACAAATTGGATACGAGATCCAAACTAAAATTGAAACAAATAAAAAATTTGTTTTAGAAAAAATTATGTCAGTAACTTCATCTATTGAAAATGAAAATTGTAATTATGAGCAATTGCAAGTAATAGCAAATAATGCAGCAAATAAAATTAATTATTTAAATTTTGAATATTTTGAAAAAAAATCTTTTAATGATTTCGAAGAAATTTATGACAATTTTCCTTTAAAAATAAAAGGAAATAAAGCAGCAAAATATGATTTTTTAGCTTTTAAATTTAGTATTTTTCATCTTAATAGTTTTGTTCCTAATAATCCAAAATTATCAATAGGTGCCAAAGGATTAACTGGCGAAGGATACCAAGGACATTGTTATTGAGATACAGAATTTTTTATTATTCCTAATTATGTTTTTACTAATCCACAAATTGCAAAAAATTTATTAGAATATAGATATTTAGGGATTGAAGGCGCAAGAAAAAAAGCACAAGAAAAAAATTATTTAGGTGCACAATATCCATGAGAGATGGCCTTACCAGAAGATGGTGAAGTTACACCTTATTGAGGGCAACCAAATATAATAACAGGAGAACAAATTCCTATAGCATCTAGAGAACAAGAAATTCATGTTTCTGGTGATGTTGCATTTGCAGTAGATCACTATTTTTTAGCGACAAATGATGAAAAATTTATGGAACAAATGGGCTATGAAATGATTTTTGATACAGCAGTTTTTTGACTTTCAAGATTAGAATTTAAAAATAATGTTTATCAAATCACAAATGTAATGGGGCCAAATGAATATAAAGGGAATATTGATAATAATAATTTTACAAATTTAATTGCCAAAAGAAATTTAGAATTAGCAATTAAATATTGAAAAAAATTATCTAACTCAGAAAAAACACATAATATTTTAAAAAAAGTTTTAAATAAAATTCCATATTTTGTTGATTTTCAAAAAATGGAAAAAATTGTTGATAAAATTTATCTTCAAAAACCTAATAATCAATTAATTATTGCTGAAAACGATCAATTTTTAAAATTAAATAAAGTAGATGTAAGACCTTTTCAATTTTTAGGTGACGCAGGAAAAAAATTGTTTAACACAAAAGAAGGACATAAAAGGCTTGAGTCTCAACTTGTAAAACAAGCTGATGTTGTGTTAAGTACATTTGTTTTTAAAGAATTATTTAATAAAGAAATTATAGAAGCTAATTTTAATTATTATGAGCCTTTAACAACTCATGATTCTTCATTAAGCCCTACAACATATGCCATTACAGCAATTGATTTAAGAAAAATGGATTTAGCATACAAACTTTTTAAATATTCAATTGATATAGACTTAGGAACTAATTTTCATTCAAGCACTCAAGGTATACATGCAGGTTCATTAGCTGCAATTTGGCAAACAATAGTTTATGGCTACGGTGGTTTTAGATTTTTTAATGATGAAATTCACTTCAGTCCTATATTGCCTAATAATTGAACTAAATTATCATATAGCATAATTATTAAAAAAATAAATATAACTGTAAATGTTTATAAAAAATATTTTGAAATTATAAAAAATAGCTCAAATAATTTAGAAGTTTTTGTAAATAACAAAAAAACCTTAATTAGCAAACACAAAGAAAGATTTTTAATAAAAAATGTTTAAAGGGATAATTTTTGATTTAGACGGAGTTATAACTGAAACAGCTATTTTCCACTATTTAGCTTGAAAACATGAAGTAGCTAAGTTAAATATCATTTTTACTAAAGAAGAAAATGATAAGTTAAAAGGTTTAAGTAGAATTGATACACTTAAAGCTATTTTAAAATTTCACAATAAAAAAATGTTAGAAAATGATATTTTAAAATTAGCCGATAGTAAAAATAAATACTATAAAGAATTGCTAGACAAACAATTAAATACTAGTCATATTTTAAAAGGAATTAAAAAATTTATTAATGCTGCTAAAAAACAAAATATCAAATTAGCAATAGCATCCTCTTCTCAAAATGCAAAATTTATTTTAGAGAAACTACAACTTTTAAATTATTTTGATTTTATAGTTGATCCAAAAACTATAAAAAAAGGAAAACCAAATAAAGAAATTTTTATAAAAGCATGCCAAGGTTTGCAACTAAAAACAAATGAAGTTATTGGCATTGAAGATTCATATAGTGGTATTGAAGCTTTGAATAAAGCTAAAATTTTTAGTGTGGCAATTGTTGGAGAACAACAATTAAATTGAAGCAATGCAAATGTTATTTTAAAATCTACAAATGAATTAAATTTAAAAAAACTTTTTTTAGCTTTTAAAAAATAGTAAAAAAACAGGAAAAAAAGTGTTTTTTTCTTGATATATTAACAAAAAAAAAAAAAGGAATATGTCCTTTTATAATTTTTTTGTTAGTCAAAATAAACATAAAAGAACTAACATTCACTAAAAATTTTGAACAAAAAAATATAATAACATATGAATATAAGAAACTTAATTTTAGGCCCTGATATAAAACAAAGATCGCATCTTCCTAAAGTAATAGAGCATTTATACTTTTTGTTTTCTGCTTTTTTTTCTTTGATCGCAACATTAATTTTATTTTCCTTTTTTTTATTTTTTAACAAAAATACAAAAAATTTAAATTTAGAACTTTTTCTAAAAAATATTATTTTTCGACTTGCTCTTTCTTTGTTGATAATTGTTTGATTTTTTAACATATTTTTAACTATTAGAATAATTAAAATTTTTTCAAAAACTCAAACAATGAAAATTCTTGTTATTTTTGAAATAATTATTGGTTTATCTTTTGTGCTATCTTTTATTAACCTATTTATTAGTTTTTTTTGTTTGAAATTTAATCAAATAATTTATTACTAGTTTTTAGGAGTAAAAAATGAATAAAAAAATAAAAAAAACAGTATTGTTTTCTCTTTTTACTATTCCATTTATAGGTTTTGCTTCAGCCTGTGCAAACCAACAAAAAACAAATGAATTCGCTGATAGTAAAACTATTGTTGTTGCTAAAGAGGGTGTTCAAGAAAAATTTTGAAATCAAGTTGAAGAAGAATTTAAAAAAACTGATTCATATAAAAAAGGTTTTAGAATTCAATATGTTGAAAAAGATGTGTTTAGCGCTTTAGACCATGTAATTACAACAGGTTTTAATGATCAAAATAGTCCAGATTTAATTTATGCGCCACAAGATAGAATTACAAATCTTCTACAAAATAAAGCAATAAAAAAATGAGACTCTAATATCAAAGAAGAAATTTTATCTTCATCTAATGCAACTGAAGAAGAAAAAAGTTTTATAAATTCATTTGGTTCATTTAAAAAAATAACTGAAGATGAAGCACATTTTTATAATTTTGCACACAACAAAGAAGCTATTGTTTTAATGACAAAAAAACCATTAGAAGAAGTAAAAAAAGATTTTAGTAATGAAAAAACAGATGAAATGGTTGAACTTGTAGAAAATGGAAAAGCTTTCTTTCGAATACAAGATGGTTGATATGGTAATGGTATTTTAGGTGGTGTTTTATCTTCTGATGAAATCAAAAAAATTATTTATAAAAAAGAAGATGGTCAATGATCATCAGGTTTTATAAAAAATGATAAACATTATGAAAAATTTAAACAAATTATTGATATTGCGGCTGAATTAATTTATCCAATTTATAATGCTGGTTTTGTTTTAACAGAAGAAGAATATAAAAAAAATCCATTTGCAGAAAAAGGTATAACACAGTCTGATTTACAAACATTATTACAAAGTGATATGTCTGCAGTTCAAAATAAAATAGTTGAATTAATTTCATCAGGGAAGCTTGAATATGCAATGGTTGGATCATGAGATATAGGGGCAACAAGTAAACAAGGGATTAATACATATCTAAATTTCCCTAAACTGAAAAATAACCATGAATACAAACAAGCATCAGGATCATGATCATGAACTATTAATGCAAGAAATAATGGTGTAAGTCAAGAAAGAACAACTGCGCTTTATGATTTGTTAAAAATTATTTTTAAAACTGATTCATATTTAAAATACTTTGAATCTGATACCAAAATTCCACTTTTCACTTCAATTCAAAATGAAATGAAAAAGAAAATTGATCAAGATAATTCAACAAAAAATAGTGATTTAGATGTTTTTGCAAAATCAGCAAATTACACAGATTGACGTGAATTTTTAAATGAATATGACAATCTATTTAGTGGAATAAATAAATTTTTAGATAAAACTATTTATTCATATGGTTCATGAGAACAAACTCAGAGCAAAACTCCACTAGCTGACGAAAATTTAATAAATGCAAAAGATAAATTTGGAATTAAAGAATCTAATAAAGAAATTTTTAACAATATAGGTATTAAAGATGAAACATTTAATTCAATTTTAAATCTTGAGTGAAAAAAAACAACAGGTCTTAGAAATGCAATTGCAGCACTTTTAAAAATAGATGATATTACAAAATTAAAAGGCGAAGGTGATGCAGGTGAAAGTTGACAGGTTGCTAAAACCTTAATTAAAGATGATGTTGCTTTTGACAAACAATTACTTGTTGATGATAAAACAACTTCAGCTCATATTAGAAAAATTGAAAAATATATTTTTGGTGTAAACGGTGATAATAAAAATGAAGTTTTAGAATTCATTGAAGAACTTAAAAAAACTGACTTTTCTAAAATTCTTGACAAAATCAAAACTAAAGCAAAAGAATTTTCTAATAAATATGCAAAAGACACAGTTGCAGATGATGAAATCGAAAAAGCAACAAGTCACTATTTAGCAAATTATTATAATCAAGCAATTTGAGAAAAAGCAAAAGAATCTTACTTTAAAGAATGAGAAACCATTAAGTTTAAACAAAAAGATAAAACTAAAGATACTGACAAAACTATTACAGAAGTTATAACATTAGTGAACACATATCGTTCAGCAAATATTGCACAGAAAATTATTTCTGTTTTAACATCAGATAAAACTTTAAAAGAAAATGGTTATGGTATTATTCAATATCAAGATTCAAGACTTGATAATGCAAACCCACAATTTGGTGGCGCATATTGAGACTTATGAAATAATCAAATATTAGGTAATGCAGCTTCATATCAACAAATGAAAACAACAATTAAGACTTTAGATGAACTAAAAAAAGCATTTGCTGATAAATTTGATAAATTATATTCTGATAAAGTATCCGCACTAAATAGTTCAAATTCTGAAGATTTTATTTCAGATTAGTTATAAAAAATGAATAATAAATTTTTAATAGAGAGAAAAATATTTTATTTTAAAATAATTTTACTCTCTATTTATGTTATTTTCTTATCTTTTTGAATTTTAGATATTGTTGTTTTTGGAACAAAACAATATGATGGTTTAACACCATCAACTTTTGATGAAAAAATTAGAAAATTTTTAACTATTAAAATTTTTGTTTTTGTTTTTAACTATTTAGTAATAATTTTTTATTTATTTAATTTAATTTTTGTTAAAAATAAAGGATTTGGTTATTTTTTTGCAATACTTTGATTGATTTTGTTTGCAGCTATTTTTACTTCTAATTTAATAAATAAAGATTTTTATGATAATACTTTTCGTTTAGTTTTAATAATTGTTATGAATTTAATTTTGGCTATTATAGTATTAACATTTATTTACTTTGTTTTTAAAATTTATCAATTAAAAATGCTTAATAAGGTTATAAAGTACAAACTTTAGGTGGAAATGTGGAAAAAATTTATTTTTGAAATTGATATGGTCATAGATTTGATAAAAAAATAAATGACCAAAAATTAGATTTTTATTACTATAAACAACAAATAAATAATGTTTATAATAGAGAAAAAATAAAAATTTATAATAATAAAAAAAATAATAAACAATTATTTTTAAAAGCTAAGAATGCTTTAGAAAACAAAAAAAATACCACTTTAAAAACTTTAAAGATTGCTTATAGTAATGATTTAAATATACAAAAACAAAGTATCAAAGAATTAAATATTAGTAATAATTTAAAAAATTTAATTAAATTTGAAATAAAAAAAATAAACTTAAAACTTAAAGAATCAAAGCGTTATGTTCAAAATTATTTTGAACTTTTAAAAAATACATCTGATGATATTCATACAAAAGAAAAAATTATTAAAGGTTTAATTTTGGATGCTCAAGAAATTGAACAAAAAGAGTTTAAAAAATTAGCTTTTTTAAATATTTCTAAAAAATATTATTTGTCAACAAAAAATTTAGAAATAAATGATATTTCAATATTAGATAGATTAAAACTAAATGATTATGAAAAAACAATTTTAAATAAAGACAATAACAAAGAAAAAATTATATTTTTTTACTCTAAATTAGTTTTAAAACTTAATGATTTACAAAAAAAGAAACAACTTAAATTAAAAGATATTAAAATAATAAAAAAAGAATCCAAAAAGAAATTTTTACAAAATAAAAAAGAAATTAAAATAAGTTTTGAAAATAAAATTAAAAATATAGAGTATTCATATAATAAAGAATATTTTGAACAAACCAATTTAATAAAACAGAAAAAAAATCAAGCGAATAAAAAATTACTTTCAAACAAACAAAAACTTTTAGAATTGCAAAAATTAAAAGAAACAAAATTAAAAAATTTTTATTTAAAACAAAAAAATGATATTTTAAAAATTAAAAATAAATACAAAAACAATTTACAACTAATTAAAAAACTTCATTTATTTGAAATGAAATATAAAAAAACTATTTTAATCAATAATTTTTACAATTTAGATTCTGAAAAAATAAAAAATATTTATAGTAAATTAAAAGATAATTTAAATAATTCAAAAATTCTAAATGAATTTCATAATGAAATAAATAAAAGTAAAAAATATTATTTAGAAGATAAAAGTTTAAATAAAATTGTTTTAACAAAACTTTTAAAAAACAATTTTAGCTTAATTAAAAATTATTGAAGAAAACAAAATAAGATTTTATATGTCAAAGCTTTATATTATCAAGAAAAATCAAAAATTTTAAAAGATAGTTCATATGAAAGTGAATTTTTAGAAGCTAAATCCAATGCTGCTTTTAACTATGTTAAAGATTTTAGTCAAGAATTATTAAAATCAAATTTGGAATATAAAAATGCAATTTATAGTTTGTATCTAACTGATAAAGATAAAAACAAAAAAAATGCCATATTACTTAATAATAAAAATAATGATTTAAAAAATAATTTTAAAAATGAGCAAATAAATCTAAAAAAAATGTTAAAAAATAAAGAAATAACTAAAAAAGCTTATAAAACAAATTTACAAAAAATAAAAAATTTCGTAAATGATGAAATTAATGAATTAAAATTACAAAATTCAGAATTTAAAAATAAATTAATATTAAAAACTAATTTTTCAAAATTACTATATAAAAAGAAAATTTTTACTAAATTATATAAATCACAAATTTTAGAAGCTCAAAAATCTATCCCAATAGAAGCTAATAAATATAGTAATTGAAAAGCTATGTTACTTAATTTAATATTACCAGGGAGTGCTGAAATACTTATTTTCAAACAGTATTTAAAAGGTTTTATTATGCTTTTATTCACATCGCTATTTTACTTTGTTTTTGTACCTTTTGCTTTTGGTTTAACATGAAGTAAAATTGGTGGAGTTCAAGGTTTGATTGATTTAGGTTCTAGAATTCATAATGCAGCAAAAGGAATTGTCCCAGATGCTAGATATTGAATGTTTGGTGGAATTGCCTCGATTATTTTATTAACAATAACATTAGCATATAATATTTCATCTGCTGTCTCTGCTTGAAGAAATGGAAAATTTTTATCACAAGGATTAAGACCTTTGAATTGGGAACAAACTAAAAAATGAATTTCAAATCAAGGTTTTCCTTGAATGATATCGATTCCCGGGTGATTTTTAATTGCATTTATTGTTATTACACCTTTATTAACATCATTTTTACTTTCTTTATCTAATACTGGTTTTCAACATGAGCCTCCTGGCAAAACAGTTGATTGAGTAGGTTTTAGTCAATATGGGAAATGATGAATTTTTAGAAATAATGGTTTAGTTTTATCTTTATTCAGAGTAATGACATGAACTTTTATTTGAACATTTAGTGCAGGTTTTTTAGTCATTATAGTAGGAGTTATTTTTGCTTTATTGGTAAACAACCAACATATTAAATTTAAAAAGTTTTTCCGTTTGATTTATATTATTCCGTGAGCTATTCCAGCCTTTGTTACAATTATTTTCTTAAAGTCAATTTTCCAAGCTGATAATGATTCATTAGTAAACAATATTTTAATTAATTTAGGCATTATTAAAAATGGGATTAATTATTTTTCAAATATTCACACTACAAGGTTTTTATTAATAGTTATTCAAACTTGGCTAGGTCATTCATATATTTTTCTTTTGATCACAGGTAATTTACAATCTATTTCAAAAGATGTCTATGAAGCTGCTTCAATTGATGGAGCTAATAAAAAGCGTCAATTCAGTCAAATTACATTACCTATTTTATTAAACTCATTAATGCCACTTTTAATTGGTCAATTTATTTTTATGTTTAATAATTTTACAATTATTAGTTTATTTTCAGGTGGTGGTCCAGCTTATAGTCAACCAACTGTATTTTTAGAAGCTGGAACTGATATTATGATTTCATGAATTTTTAAATTAACCCAAGGAACAGTGCAAATTGATGGAAATACAGCTTTTGCTTCTGCTTTAGTAATACTTTCATCATCTATTTCTGTTGGTTTTGCTGCTTATGGTTTTGCTAAAAATATTAAAAAAGGGAATAACTAATGAAAAAATACAAAAGTTTAATTAATACTAAAAAAATAAATGTTGAAAAGTTTAAAAATAACAAAACAAAAATTCATCTTTTAGATGCGAAACCTTTAAATGCAACTGAAATTATTTACTTATTTTTTAATTATTTTATTTTAATTATCTGAGTAATGGTTATTATTTTCCCTGTTGTGACAATGATTATTGCATCTTTTAATATTTTTAACCCCCGTTATATTTCTTTGTCACCTAAAACTTTTCAGTTTGGTCTAGATAATTTTAGTTATTTATTTACAAATCCTAGAAGTTTGTATTTAAATTGGTATTTAAATACATTATTAATTTCATTTGCAACAATGTTTTTAACTGTAATTTTTGTAGCATTAAATGGTTATGCATATTCTCGCTTTAAATTTAAGGGTTCTAAACATTCTTTATCTATTATTATGCTTTTGCAAATGATACCAGCAACAGCATCATTAATTTCACTTTATATAATAGTTACTTTAGGTAAAGAGTTAAAACTTGATTCTAGAATTATGTTAGTTTTTATTTATTCTGGTGGAGCTATTGCTGGAAATACTTTTATTTTTAAAAATTATTTAGATTCAATTTCAAGGGAGTTAGATGATTCAGCAAAAATTGATGGCTGTGGAAATTGAAAATTATTTACAAAAATATTACTCCCAATTTCAAAACCAATGCTTTCAATTATTGCGCTTTGAACATTTTTAATTCCTTTTGGTGATGTGATTTTACCTAAATTTACAATTGTTGAAAGGCATTACACAACACTAGCTGTTGGATTAGATACATTTATAAACGCTGAACCAAAGCATGTAAATGTTGGTGCATATTCAGCTGGAGCTTTATTAGCAGCTATCCCACCATTTATTTTATTTTTTATATCACAAAAACATATTGTTGGTAATTTAAGTGATGGAGCTGTGAAAGGATAATAAATATGAATAAAAATATTGATGATATTAAAAATATTGATTCAGAATTAGAAAAATTTATAAATCAAATCGGAGAAATCCAAACCACTAGTCAAGGTAGTAAAATAGAATTAATAAATTTATCAAAAAAATATGAAAATAACGATAAATGAACATTAAAAGATATAAATTTAACTATTGAACCAGGAAAATTTTGTATTTTTCTAGGTCCTAGTGGTTGTGGTAAAACTACACTTTTAAGAATGATTGCAGGTCTTAATTCAATAACACAAGGAGATTTGCTGTTTGATAACAAAAGAATCAATAATCTTTCACCTTCTGAACGAAATATTGCTATGGTTTTCCAGTCTTATGCATTATATCCTCATATGAATGTTTATGATAATATGAGTTTTGGCCTTAAAATGTTTAAAGAAAGGAAAGATATTATTGATAGAAGAGTAAAAGATGTTGCAAAAATTTTAAAAATTGAAAATCATTTGTATAACAAACCAAAAGATTTGTCAGGTGGGCAAAGACAAAGGGTAGCTATTGGAAGGGCGATTGTTAGAAAACCATCTATTTTTTTAATGGATGAACCATTAAGTAATTTAGATGCGAAATTACGTGAATCAATGCGTCGTGAAATTGTCCAAATTCATAGAATGCTTAATACAACATCAATTTATGTAACACATGATCAATTAGAAGCAATGACAATGGGTGATCAAATTGTCGTAATGAATGATGGAAAAATTCAACAAAATGGAACAAGTAAAGAATTATATTTTAAACCTAAGAATGTTTTTGTTGCTAAGTTTATTGGTATGCCAACAATTAATTTAATTAATGGACATTTTAAAAATAATAGTTTTTTTGCAGAAGATTTTGATTGAAGCCAATCTATAAGCCCTAATTTAAAAATTATTGAAAATCAAAAAATTATTATTGCTTATCGATCAGAAGATGTTATTTTAAATAAACAAAAAGTAGAAAATTCTATCAAAGGTGTTATTTATAACATAGAATCATTAGGAAAAGAATTATCAATTGTAGTAAAAATTAATGATTCAATTGAAATAGTTGCAACTGTTTTGAATAACAAAGATTTTGAATTATATACAAATATTTATATTAGTTTTGATAACTCAAGAATTCACATTTTTGATGCAAAAACTGAAGAGAGAATTAATTAATGAATTTTTTTAAAATTTATTTATGAAGAAAAATAGGAATTATTTATTTTTTAATATCTACTATTTTAAGCCCTATTTTTTTCTACTTATTTTATCAAACATTTTATGATTATTTACAAAGAGAATCAACTTTTTGAAACATTGAAAATATTAAATTAACACAAAATTATGCTCAAAAAAACATATTTATTATTTTTTCAATTTTATTTTCTATACTTTGAATAAGTATTATTGCAATTTCTCTTTATTGAATATATAATTTTCACTATAAAAAAAATAGCGGAAACATTTATTTAAAAATATTACTTTTTATAATTATTTTATGCATAATTTTAGCAGCTATTTTATTGTCTTTTCAACCTCAAAATCAAAAAAAAATAATAAAAATTAATAATTCTAGAAAGCAAATTCAATTATTAGGGCCAAATTATAAATATGGATGAGTTTTATTTTTTATTTGATTTATAGCAGCTATATTATCATTAATTGCTTTAAAAAATTATGGTTTTTTTATAAAAAAAGACAAAAAATTTTGTTTAAAAAATAAAAAAAATAAGTTTCTACACATATTCATACAAAAGTAAAATAAAAATCAAATAGTATGTTATTTATAATTTGTTAAATAATATATAAAAATATGCTTTTAAAGTTTTAAAACACTGCGCGAATGAATTTAGCACAGTGTTTTTAGATTGATTTTTTTGAAATTCTAGAAAAAACAAAAAAATTTTTTTTTCTTAAAAACCTTAATTATAGATGATTTTTTTATTATTAAAAATAAGAGTATTTTTTTTATTTTCAACTTTGTTTAAATTTAGTTTATAATGTTGTTGAAACACAAAAAAGCAATAAAGGAGGAAAAAATAAAATGAAAAAAAATAAAAAAAATGTTTTGATAAATTCTGCAATTTTATTAACAGCAGCAACTAGTGTTGTGGGACTTGCTTATGCAACCAATTCAACAAAAGTTGAGAATAAAACATGAAATAATTCTAATGATATCAAACATTCTACGAATTTTAGAAACACAATGAATTTAAGTTCAGTAACAACAAGTGATACAACAACTGATAATTTTCCAGGATCTTATGAATGGTTACCAACTTTTAATTTAAGTGGAAAAAAAGGCAATTTTGATGATAATTCAAGATTTGATAAGACCAAACCTAATTTTTATGTTGAAAGAAGTTTTGGTGTTGTAGGTTTTCAAGATTTTCAGCAAATAATAGATTTTGCACAATCTAATGAAACAATTTATTTAAATCAAAATGTAAAAATTCATCAATCAATTTTAATAAATAAAAATGTTACAATTTCTTCAAAAGACAAAGTACACATTGTTAGAAATATTGAAGATGAAGCAATTTCTATGTTTACAGTAAAAGGTTCAGCAACATTAACTTTTGAAGTTAATGATCCAGAAAAAGAAGCTATTTCTTTAAATGGTTTGGGTGTTAATCTAAAAGGTAGAGCGCCTTTAATTTCTGTTGAAAGAAATGCTAAGTTAGTTGCTAAAAAAGGAATTAATTTTTATAATGCCAAAACATTAAATGGTGGTCCTGCTGTTTTTGAAAATAAAGGTGAAATCATTATTGACGGTTCAAATATTGAGCATAATGTTTCTAGTGGTCCTACAATTATTAAAAATTATGACCATTCTACTTTCGAGCTCAAAAGTGGTATTATTTTTAATAACGCTACTATGGGGGAAGCAGGAATATTTGAAAATGAAGGAATATTAAAAATAAGTGGTGGTCTTATTGATTTTAATAAAAGTTTTACAACTTCCTTGATAATTTCTAAAAATGATTCTCAAATTTATTTAAGTGATGGAATTTTTAGAAAAAATTTAGGTTACAATAAACAACTTTTTGAAATGAGAGACAATTCTATGCTTTTCTTGGAAAAAAATGCATATTTAGTACCTAGCAAAGACATAGATGCAATAGTTCTAAGAGATGATGCAACTATTAAAATTTTAGATAATTTAAACACAATGAATGAAAAATGAGGTGAACAAGGTAAAATTAGAATTCTTGTTGATATAATAAATAATGGAAATTTAAAACCAAAAAATTTAGTTCTTTTGAATGATTTCCATTTTTGAAAAGAAAGAATATTTGATTATTTTGTTTTTAAAAATTTTTATGATGATGGGCAAATTGCTGTTTTAGGAAATCAATATGACAATACATATAAAATTTGACCTGATTTAAATTTATTTAAAGATTTTAGAGAAAAATTAAATAAAGATTTTACTGCAGCAATGAAAGAAAATAAAGTAGTTGACCAAGAAGAATGGGTGGAAAATTATATTGGAAGTTGATTTGATGGTTTTGGTGCAACATCAAAATTAATTTTTTCTAAAATTCTTCAATTAAAACCTAGAAATTGAAAAATTGACACTCATGATTGATATGAATCAGACAGAAATGCTAATAATAAATTTAATGAGTTACTTTACTATTTACATGGTGCTGATATTGAACATGTTTTTGAAATTGCTTATTCTGAGGTTTTAAAAGGTGGTAAACCAAATATATCTATTTCATATCATCAAGGGCACCCAAATGGCTTAATTGGTCGAAAATTAGCAAATCCTTATCCAGAAGTTTTAAAGTGATATGATATATCTAAAATTAGAAATATGCTTCAAAAACATATTATTAATCAACGAGAAAAATATGATAAAGGTTATATAACATCAGATTTTTTATTCAAAAAGCAAATCACTAGTTTTTTAGTTGATAATGAACTTTTAAATGTTCTTTATAAACCTGGAGGAAAAGCTCCAAAAGTTGAAAATATTTTAAATGAAACAAAAAATTTTGATTTTTTTGATTATTCTGCATTTTGAAATAATGACAACAACACAAATAGAACTACAATTTTAAATGAAAATATTAATAATGGTATTTTTATCATTAAAGATAATAATGTTCAAAAATTTGCAACTTTAGAAAAGGCAATTGAAGCTGCACAGAATAATGACACAATTTATTTAAATGATAATGTTGAGTTAGAGAAAAAAATTACAATTAGAAAAAAAATTAAATTTTCTAGTCATAAAAAAATTAATATTACTAGAAAATATGATGCTATGTCCTATGACATGTTTGAAATTTCAAAGGGTGGAGCACTAACTGTAGAACTTGATAATCCAAAAAATCAAAGTATTACTTTTAATGGGTTAAGTATTGATCTTGCTAGTGCAGCTTTAATTTCAGTAAACTCAGGTGGTGAATTCTATGCTGGAAAAGGTGTGAGTTTCTTAAATGCAAAATCAACTAATTCTGATTTTTCAGTTTTTAGAAATAATGGAAAAATTGAAATTAATGGTTCTCAGTTCCTTAATAACCATGCTAGAAAAGCTGCAATTGTCAACAATTACCAAAGCGGGACTTTTATTTTTAGAGATGGTTTAATTGCTAATAATTTAGCTGAAGATATCGGTTCCTTGATTGAATCTTATGGAATTTTAAAGATTCTAGGTGGGAAAATAATGAACAATGATACTAAAAAAGATAGTTTAATTTCTGCTTATAATGACTTTGAATTTAATGGTAACATTGGATTCAACACATCTACAAACTTAACTGCAATCCATTTATTTAATGATGCGAAATTGACAATTCTTAAAGATGCATACATAGATTATAGTTTTGCTAAACATATTATTTTAGAAAATAGATCTTCAATGATCATCAAAGAACATTTAGATAGAATTAATAATCAAAAACACATTCTAAATGTAATTCTTCGTGAACAAAGCGCAGAAAATTTAATTTTTGAAATTAAAAATAAAGAATTGGATGTTAAAAAAGTAGCTACTGAAATTTTAGATAAATTTAGATTTGTTGATGATATTAAAAGTAAAGCGGTTATTTTAGAAGCAGAAAGTTTAGTGCCTGTCTTTAGAGTAGCATCTAAAACATTTATATCAGTTATGGAAAATTTTGTTTTAGAGCATAAAGATGCCATCAATGACTTGATTTTAAAAGCTGATGAAAAAGGATTGATGGACTACATTAGTAAATCTGAAGTTTCATTTAGAGATGTTTATTACACAGTTAAACAATTTATAAAATATACTCCTTATCAAATATGAACTGATAAAACTATAGAGGGAATTAAAGCAAGCGAAAAAACTATTGAAGATTTTGCAAATGAACTTTGAACAATTAGTGAGAGAGCATTTATTTTCGCGGGTCTTGCTTCTGCTATGGCTGTTGGTTATGGGGTAGCTGCATTCTTTACTGCAGGTTCAACTACATGAAGTGCTATAGGTTCAGCTATTCAAGCAACAACATTATACATTCAAGGTGGGCTTGTAAGAAAACAATACAGCACTTTAGTTAACATGAAAGATTGAGATCAAATTAAAAAGATTTCATTTTCTCAATTGAGTGGACAAGGTGCAGCAGCAATAAAAGCTGTTTCAAGATCTATGATTGTAATTCCTAAAATGATTGCAGTATATAGAGCAGTAAAATCAGTTGGAACTATTTTATCAGCATCTGCTGCAGCCACTTCTTGAAGTTCACCATTTGTTGCAGTTTTATTTGCTACTATCGATTTAGTAATTAGCTCAGCAAGCTTTATGGATGGATTAGTTTACTAATAAAATTTTTAAACAAAAACTCACTTGAAAAAGTGGGTTTTTATTTAAAAATTATTGAACTTTTTGCACTTATAACAAATTCATTTTGAATAATATTATCAAAATCTGAGTTAAATAAAATTTTGTTAAATTTAATATTTTTTAGTATTTTTTTGTTTTGACTAAAATTATGCATTACAAATAGTGAATCTTTTGTAACCTGTATTTCATAATAAATAAAATCTTTTTTAATTGTATGAAAAATAATTTTTTTATTTTTAATATTTAAATTAAAAAAAATAGAATTTTTGTAAGCTTTTAAAAGCTTAGATGTAAAACTAAAAACAAATTTTTTGATAAAAAGATTGTTTAAATTATTTCATTTTATTCCATTTGTATAATCAGTTGTTTTATAACTATTAGAATTAACTCATAAATTTTCAAAATCAAAAATAGAATTTTGACTATTTATTATTTTTAGTGATTTTTCAGAATCTTGACCACTAAAATCTGTCGGCTTAGTTTGGCAAAGTTCTGTTCCAGCTAAAATTAACTGTTTACCTTGAACACTGAATTGCATAATTAATGCTTGTCTATAAAGTTTTAAAGTTTCTCTAAAAGGTAAATCAGTAGTTGTAACTAATTTATCTCACAAGGTAAAACCATCATGACATGCACTATATTGTAGTGACATGTTTGGATCTTTAGCAAAAACTTCATAACTAATTTTTTTATTTTTAAATTTTAAATTAGTTTTAACTTTTTTTGTATTTCCAACAATAGAAACTAAATAATCATTTAAGTAATTTAAATTACCTTGAATAAGTCCATAATCATTAGATGCAAGTTCTAATGAATCATTACCTTTAATAGCATTTCTTATTGTGTCATTAAAATATGCAAAATTATAATTATTTACTGTTATTCCTTTGGTATAGCTATTTTTATAATCTAAGTCACTAAATTGTCATGCTTCGCCATGTAGCACAATATTTGGGTTTATTTTTTTTAATTTTTTGCATATTAAATCAAGAGTTGTTTTGTCAATAAAAGTAGATAAGTCAAATCTAAAACCATCAATATTAAAATATTTAGCAAAATATATTAAAGAATCGAAAATTAGTTTTCTCACCATTTTAGCTTCAGTGTTGAGCGCTGGTTCACTCACTGGTACAATTTTTGAATTATTTCTAAAATAATAATTTGGTAAAATATCTTCTAATATTTTGTTAGTCATTAAATGGTTAAAAACAACATCCATGATAACGCCAATATTATTTTTGTGTGCTTCATCTACAAATTCTTTAAACTCTTTTATTCTATTTGAAACATCACTAGGATCTGTAAAATATCAACCAGCTAGTGAAAAATAATTCATAGGGTCATATCCTCAATTGTAGTTTGTTATAAATTTATTTCCTTCATTTTTATTTAGAATATTTAAATTTTTATCGTTTAATGTATATATTGCATGAATGGGTAATAATTGTAAATAATTAACATTTAACTTTTTTAAATATTTAAAAACATTTAAATTTTGTGCACATTTAAATGTTCCTTTTCTTGTGCCACAATTTTTATTGTTCATTAATGAACTAAAGTCCCTAATGTTTAATTCATAGATTATTAAATTTTCGTTAGTGTTAATTTTTAGTTTATTTTTTGTTTTATTTAAAAACAGTTTTTCTCAATCAAAGATTGCTGCTTTTGGAATATTATTTGTTTCACCATTTCAATCAAATGTTGATAATGATTTTGCATAAGGATCTAAAACTATTTTATTTTTATCATTTAAATTATAAATTTTTATATGATAAAAATGATCTTTAAATTCAAAAGGTATTTTTATCTGTCAAATTTTATTTTTTCTTTTAAAAAACATTTTTTTAATTATTTTATCAGCTTCTATTTTGTTATAAATAATTAGCTGAACCTTTATTGCTAAAGGAGCTCAAAAATTTAAAATAAAATGTTGTTTTTCTTTAAATAAACCTAATTTTTGATATGTTGCAAATTGTTTATCTATTTGATTGATATATTTTTTTTGTTCCATTTTTATTGATGACATTTTTAAATTATCTTATTTTTTTTTGAAAAAAAATATTTCTTTTGATATATTAAAAAATTATTTGTTATGTTTTGTATTGTTATAGTATTTTAAATATAATTTTAAAAAGTTAAATTTGTTAAAAAGGATTATTTTTGTCTTTTTATTAATTTTTTGCAATATTATTTCATTTATTATAAATATTTTAATTTATATAGTAAAATTTAAAACAAAAAATATTTTTATTTTAAAAAGGTTAATATTATGTATATATCAAAAGAAAATGATTTAATAAATGAACAAAATACAGCGCACACAAAAGAAAAAGAACTTCTTTTTAAATTAAAACCAAATTTTTGAAACGCAAAATTTATTTTAAAACCTATAGAAAAAAGAGCTATTGGACTTTATGATTTAAAAAATAATTCACAATTTTCATTAATTAATTTAATAAACAAAACACAAATTTTTAAAAATATTTATTTAAATAAAAACGATACATTGAATCTTTTGAGTTTTTTAAATGATTTTGAAAAATTAGATAACTTTGACATTTTAAATTTAGATTTTCGTTCTATAGATTTTAAAAATTTTTTACGAAAGTATTTAGAAAATTATAAAAATGACAAAAATGCCAATAGTATACACACTGGGTGAGTTTTAGTTGGTTTTTCAAATGAAAAAAAAATTGAAAATTGAAAAACCAATGGTGCAGCTATATTTTTTGATTTACATATAAACAGCAATGATGAAAACGAAGAGATAGATTATTTTTTTCAAATATCTAGAATTGAATTTATAAATGTTAATAAAAGTAAAAAACCTAATATTATTCAAAATGTGAAATTTGATTGAGAAGATAAACAAGTAGAACAACATCATTCTCTCTTTTTTATTGAAACTTTTAACAAAATAAAAAAATTAATAAATTGAAAAGATGAAAATTTTAGTAATAAACTAAAAATAAAAGAATGAGAAGAATTTATAGGCAATGTCAATTTGCATTTTGATAAAGGAAACCAAAATGAGATATCAAATTTTGTGTTTCTTGTTGATAAAAATAGTAAAAATCTTAATTTGTTAAACTTATTAGAACAAGACAGTAAACAACATGATTATTGAATTTTTTCTTATATTGAAAGAACAAAAGGTGAAATTGAAAAAATCAAAAACCTTTTTCTTTTTTCTGCAAAAGATTTTGAAGATAAAGTTGAGGTCTTAATAAATTCCGACTATAAAATTTTTACAAATAAAAAAATTCAAGAAAAAATTGAAAATGAAGAAATAAAAGCAAGAAACGATGAAATAAGTGAAATAGAAAAACAATTCGATTCTCTTAAAAATGAATTATTTAAAATAAATAATGACTTTAATAAACAAAAAAACAATTTAGAATTAAAAGAAAAAGAATTTAATTTTTTAAATTCAGAAAAAGAAAAACAAGAAAAAGATAAAATCGAAATAAGTAGAGAAAAAAGAGAAATTAATAATAAATTAAATAATGAAATAACTATGTTGGAAAAGACATTGAATTCATATGAAAAAGATGATCAAAATAAAAATATTGATATCAACAATCAATTACTAGAATTAAAAAATACGAAAAATGAATATAATTCAAAAGTTCAAAAATTGGAAAAAGAATTAAAAAATAAATTACAAATTTTAAAAAATGAATCAATAATATTAGAAAAATATTTAGATACTAAAAAAAATGAAGTAAAAAAATTAGAAAATCGAATTTTTCATTTAGAAAATCAACAAAAAGAACTAGAAAATAAATTAAAAAAAATTCAAGAAGATATTAGTTATTGACAAAAAGTGAAGGATTTTATAAATGAGTGTGAATTTAAACAAATTTATACAGGAATTCAAATAAATATTCATATTAAGGAAAATACCAAAAATGAAAAAAATAATAATTACAAACCATCAATTCCTTTTAATTTACCACAAAATGTAATTTGAGATAAAAGTGTGTTAAATACTTTGCCTTATTTAGATACTGATAAAAGAGGGTTGATAGCAAAAATAAGACGTTATGAAGGGGCATTTAACAATGTTAAACTAGGAAAATATAGAAATCCTTATTTAGTTGATTCAATATTTAATTTTCAAGAATTGAGTTCAAAAAATAATATAGAAAATAGTGATTTAATATATAAAATAAAAAATAAATATTTATTAAATCCTTTACAGGAAGAATCATTAAAAAAATTTGTTTTAAGTCAAGACACATTTTATTTACAAGGGCCACCTGGAACAGGAAAAACTCAAACTATTTGTTCTATTGCAGAATATGTTTTATCAAACAGAGAAAATGTTTTAATTACTTCTTCAACACAT
Organism: Mesomycoplasma neurolyticum; assembly: GCF_900660485.1. Classification (NCBI taxonomy): domain Bacteria; kingdom Bacillati; phylum Mycoplasmatota; order Mycoplasmoidales; family Metamycoplasmataceae; genus Mesomycoplasma; species Mesomycoplasma neurolyticum. Next base: position 421,852 of record NZ_LR214951.1, on the reverse strand, counting down.
GAAGCAATTGAAAATTTTTTAGATAGACTTAATGAAAAAAATCAATTGGAACCTACAATGGTTTTATATAAATTTTCTTCCTTGAACACAAATCATAAAAAATCTCAAAATTTTAATTTAGATAATTTATATGATAATTTTGTTAATAAAGTTTTTAATTTTTATTTTTTAGAAAAAGATAATAAAATAGGCAAAGTAAACAATATATTTTTAAACAATAAAATAAAATATGAAGATTTTAAAAATTATTTTTTTTTAAATGAAATAAAAACATATGATGATTTTAAAGATAAAAAAGATATTTATATAAATACTTTGAAAAAAACTAATATTATAGATGATAAAGAATTAGATGATTTAAAAAAAGTTAATAGTAATTATTTTTCTTATGTTTGACAATCAATTAATTCTAAAATAGAGAAAAAAATTATTTTAATAAATAAACAATTAAAAAATATAAATATTGAAACAATAGATGAACTTTCAGCAATTTTCAAAAATAAAAACAACCTTTATTTTGATGAATATATAAAAAAAATAGATACTTTAAATAATGAAAATGATAATGAATTAAATGATCAGTTTGTTAATTATATTTTTCAAAATAATCTTATAAATGTTATAGGAATAACAACAACATCAAAGACTAATATTGAAATTTTTGCTAAAGGGAAGTTAGAGTCAAGAGATTTATACGTTGATTACCCAATACACACAACTATTATTGATGAAATTTCAAAATCTTCAACTCCAGAGATATTATCAAGAATTATTTTAGCAAAAAAAGTAGTTTTTTCTGGTGATTATAAACAATTACCTCCTACTAGTGATCTTAATGAAAATAATTTAAAAGAATTATTCTTTAAATTAGAAAAATATGATAAAAAAGAAATAATAGAAAATTGTGAAAATGAAGTTTGTGAAAATCTAGATTTTATAAATCAACAAAAATTAAAAGATTATAGAAATAAGGTAGAAAACTTATATAAAACATCATTTTTTAAAATTAAAGTAGAAGAAATGAAAAAACATTGAGAAATAGGAAATAAAACTTATCAATATTTAGCGGAACAACATAGATTTAATGAAGATATTATGGGGCTTGTTAATTTATTTTATAATGATGATGAAGAGTTAAGAATGCCGCCCGATGGCAAAAAAGAAATATATAAATTTGAAGGAAATAAAGTATATAATAGTTCTATTGTTTTAGTTAACACTAGTAAATTTTCAGACTCATACTTTAAATTATTAAATAGTAAAAATATTCAAAATTTAGATAATAAATTTGATGTTTTTGATCAACAAAAAACAGTAATTTTTGCAGAAATAAACGAATTAAAAAATAATGGTGCTTTTAATGAATATCATGCATGAGTCATTGAAAAAACTTTAAACAAATTTTTAAAATCCAACTCTTATAATTATAGTTTTAAAAATAAAATTGGGATCATTTGTTTAACTCGTAATCAAACATATATTGTTAAAGAAAGAATTGAAAAAAATAAAAAATTAAAAGATTTAAAAATTAAAATTGATACAATAGACAACTTTCAAGGTAGGGAAAAAGAAGTAATTATAGTAGATTTTGTTAGATCTAAAAACAAATTTGAAAATAATATAATTGATAAAAAAGATCCTTTTAAAAGAAATATTAGCTTTTTAAGTGAAGATGAAAGAATAAATGTTGCTAATTCAAGAGCAAAAGATTTCATATTTTTGATAGGTAATTTTGATTATTATAAAGAATTTTCTGAACAAAATAATATGCTAAATGATACTTTACTTAAAAAAATAGTAGATACATATATAAAAAGTGAAAATATTGAAGATGCAGGTGATTGAGATGAATAATAAAAGAAGTATTATTTTCCCTATTCCATATGTTAAAAATCAATTAAGTTGTAAAAAAAGAAGATGAAAAATAATTGAAAAATTAGATTTTGTTATTCTAAATTATTTTATTAATGTAGATGACTTTCCATTAGATTTAAAAATTAAAGATAGCATCATTAAAGCTTTGAATTTAAATAATGACTATTGAGATTTTATTAAAATAAGAATACAAAAATTAATTAATTCTGAAAATTTAATAATATCAGAAAATGAAAAGCTTGACGATGATTTGTTAAAAGGTAGTATAAGTGTTAATAAAAAAATAATCGATAGTTTTAAAGAAAAAAATTTTTTATATTTTGACAATTCTGAAATTTCTAAAACAATTTTTAGTATTAAAGATTTGATACTTGATTCTGATTATCAATTTTTTAATGAAAAAGAAGCAATATTAAAAAATAAAAATTCTGATTTAACTACACAAAAAATTTTTTATATTGAAAAACATTTTAATATTATTTTTGAAAAATTTAAAACCAATCCTAACAAAATAAAAGACTCAGAATCTATAAATAATGAGAATTTAAAAAAAATGTTAAAAATAAATAAAGATATTGAAGAAATATCTTTTGTAAAAAATTTAAAACAAGAATTATTAATAAAAGAAAAAGAAATTGAAATACTTTTAAAATTTCATGAAAATTCTTTAGAAATTAAAAGTGATTCTAAAGAATTTTATGAATATTTTGATTTTTTTAAACAAAATGATGCTATAAATGATTTTAAAGAGATAATCCAATTACAATTAAAATACAATTCCGATGAAAATATTTTACATTTTGAAAAATTAAATTTTAATGATGATAATGATAATTTTGAGCCTTATTTTATTAATGATTATGATTTAAAATTATTACTTCAAAACAATAAATTTTTTAATTCAATATTTAATTTTAGCGATAATTTTTTATCTTTTTCATTTATAAATGATAGTATATTCCAACTAGGAAAAGCAAAACCTATTAATTTTTTTATAATAGATAAAGAAAGTAATCAACATAATTTTGTTATAAGTGATATTTTAGGTGTGAAAAATATTAATTCTAACACAGAAATATTACAAAATATTTTCAATAAAAATAAGGAATTTTATTTAAGTGACAATTTTATTGAAAAATATAAAAAAATTTCAGAATCAAAATTAGGACAACAAATACTTGAATATATAAAAAATAATTTTTTAAAAAATAAAATTTGAGAAACAGAATATAAAAAAGTTGATGCAATATTAACAATTATTTTAGACAAAAACAAAAAAGAGGAAATTTATTCTTTTTTAATAAATGAAAATATTGAATTGTTTCTAAATTTTGATATTTTAAGTAAACATGTTTTCAATGTGTTTAAATTTGATTCAGAAAATAAAAATATTTTAAAAAATAAAGCTAAAAATTTCAACTTTTTAAACAATGATAATTATTCAAAAATTTGTAGTATTTATAATTTTAAATTAAACAAAGAAAATGATTTTTTCGATAAATGAAAAATGAATTCCGAATTTGTAACAAAACATAAAGAATTTGAAGAAAAAATACAACAAATGAAAACACAAAGATTTAATGATATAGATAAAGTTCAAGAATTTAAAGAAATTAGAGCTTATCTCGAACATGTAATTTCACCTTTTGAGAAAAATTATTGTTTTGATTTAACAGAATTTAAAAACATGATTGAAAAAATAGATGTTTTAATTATTAAAGAAAAAAAAGAGTTAGAAAATCATATAAAAATATTAGCAACAGATATAAATAGATATATTGAAGAAGAATTACAAAAATACAAAAAAGAAGAAAAAGATACAATTCAAGACCAAATAAAAAATTCAGATTGAGATGATACAATGAAAAACATTTCTAAGAAATTAAAAAATTGAAGAAATGATGTTGTACATTCGAAAAATAATTCAAAAATTAAAAAAAATACTTTTAACGAATACAAAAAATATAAAGAAATGTTTTTTAATTTTAAGGAACAAATAAAAGCATTTAATAATAAAAGAAAGAATAATAAATAATATGAGTCATATAGCAAGTTTTACAATTGATAATCAAAATGAAAGCATTATTTCATGCCAAAATATAATTGATAAAATAAATAATGTTGTTGAAAAAAATATTTTTGATGAAGAATATAAAGAACTATTAATTGAAAAACGTACAATTTTAGAGAATAAAATTAATAACAGTATAGGTAAATACACTCAAACAGCAGGTTTTCAATTAATTAAAGAAATTGATACTTTATCTAAAGAAATTTCACATTTAATTTGAAATACAGCAATTATTGATTATTTAAATAGAGGGGCAGAGAGAGAAAAAGTTAATTTATATGAATATGTTGCGAAATATGGTTTTTTAGCTACAGAAGCAATTGAAAATTTAAAAAACAAAAATCAAAATATAACAAAAGATAATTTAGAAAAAGAAATAGAAATTATTAGACATCATGTCGTAGCTGAAGAAAAATTATTCCAATTTAAACAAAGAATTTTTGATTATATTGATAATTCTAATATTAATTCAGCTGATTTAAGATTTGAATTAAAAAATAAAATAAAAAATTTGAATACAGTACAAGAAATGGCAGATGCAACAGCATATGTTGATTCTAAAATTATTGAGATTGATAAAATAAATGATTTATCTAAAAATGTTTTAACAAGTTTAAAAAAAATTGAAGGTTTTATACAAAAAAAAGAACCAACATTAAAATTTGATAAAGAAAAGAAACATTTAGTAAAAACTTTTTATTTAATTAATAAAAATAATAATGAAGTTCAAATTAATATTAAAGGTAATATGCAAATTTTTTATAAACTAGGAAATTATATAGGTCATGCCTGTGAAAAAACAACTGAAAAATTATTAAATGATTTACAAAATTTAGGTTATGTTATAACAAATTTTAATATTACTAGAGAAATTGGAATAAGTAGTAATTTTGAGCGTAAAATGGCTTTAAAATTAAATGCAAAATCAAAGGGGTAATTTATGTCATATTTTCAAACCTTAAAGCAAATAAAAAATAAAATTAAGCACAAAAATATTATAATAATTTCTGGAAATGTTAATGATTTTATTTTTCCATCTGATTTAAAAGATGAAGAAATTCAAAATTTAGTAGATGATTTGCCATCATCAATATTTTTAAATTTAAGTCAATATATTTCATTGAATTTAAAAAATAAAGATTTTTCAAGAATAGAATATTTTGTTCCAGGACAAAAACCAAAAGAATTAACTTTAGATTTACACCAACAACTTTCCTTTAATAATGATAAAAATCAGGGTTATACTCCAAACAACAAAGATGATGAATTTGAAGAAGATAATATTCAAACATCTCCCCCTATTGAAAATTACATTAATGAATTAATTAATAATGTCAATAATTTAAAATTTTCAGATTTACCACAGAAACAAATAGCATATATTTTAGATTTAAGTGATTTATTATTAAAAGAAGTTAATTCAACTTTAATTGCTAATTTAATTTCAACTTTTGTACATATTAATGATTTTAATATACAAAAATATGTAGATAATCAATTTAAATTAATATTAATTTGCAAAAATAAAGATGATATAAATAATTTACTAATTAAAAATAATATTGAATTAAATTTTCATACAATTCATTTTCCAGATTCAGAAGAAAGAAAAAATTTTATTGAATCTAATTTAACTTCTTTTAATAATTATTTAATCACTAAAATAAAAAGTGAAACTAAAGAATTTAATGATGCAATTGCATTGACAAATGGTTTATCATTTCGTGAAATTATTCAAATGACTAAAGTTTTGAGTGAAAATAATACTTACAATGATTTTAAAGAATTATATAGAAGTATATTTTTTGACAAAAAAGAATCTGAATGAGAAAAAATAGATGAAGATAAGTTGAAATCATTTAAAGAAGAAATGAAAAAAAGAGTAAAAGGTCAAGATTTTGCTATACAACAAGTAGAAAAATCCTTGATTCGTTCATATGTAGGATTATCAGATTTATCAAATTCACATGATAATAAGAAAAAACCTAAAGGAATATTATTTTTCACAGGCCCTACAGGTACAGGAAAAACTGAATTATCAAAAGCATTTGCTGAGTTTGTTTTTGGTGATGAAAATAGTTTAATTAGATTTGATATGAGTGAATATAATCATGAACATAGTGATGAAAAATTAATTGGATCACCACCAGGTTATGTTGGGCATGAATCAGGTGGCCAACTTACAAATGCAGTAAAGCAAAAACCTTTTTCAGTTTTATTATTTGATGAAATAGAAAAAGCACATAATAAAATTTTAGATAAATTTTTACAAATTTTGGAAGATGGTAGACTTACATCATCACAAGGTGAATTGATTGATTTTTCTGAAACATTTATAATTTTTACTTCAAATATAGGTGTGAAAGAAACATTGAATTTACCAAAACAAACAGAACAAGATAATTTAATTGTTAGACAAACATTTAAAAAACAGATTGATAAATATTTTAACGAAACCTTAGGGCGACCTGAAATTTTGAATAGAATCGGTGAAAAAAATATAGTTCCTTTTAATTTCATTATTGATAATGAAATTATTAAAGAAATTATTTTAAATAGACTTGAGAAGCTAAAAAGTAATCTTTTTAAAGATAAAAATATTATGTTTAAACATAATGAAGATTCAGAAACAATTAAGAATTTAATTTTTAGAGTTAGACAAAATTTTAAACCAGAATATGGAGCAAGAGGTTTGATTTCTGAATTCGAAAAAGTTTTTATTGATAAATTAATTTATTTTTTATTTGAAAATAATAAAATAATTATTGAAAACAAACAAAACAAAAAAATTACAAATATTTTATTTGAATTTTCAAGTGAAAAAGGTGATTTTGTTTTTCAAATAATTAATACATAACTTTGTTATATTAAATATTTTTTAAACATAATAGTGATTATTAATATTTTCTTAATATCAGTAAACAAAGAATATTAAAATAAACATTGTTTTTTTGTTTTTTAAAAACAATGAATAAAATTTAATAACTTAAAATATTAAATATATATTAAAAAAGCACCAAGACTTAATCTTGGATGCTTTTTTAAATACTTTTATCAAATTTTAACTCTTTTTTGTGATGGAATAAACATTTTATCTTGTTCGTTTATATTGTATGTTCTATAGAATAAATCTTCATTTGCCACAACAACATTAACTCTAGCTTTGGCAGGAGCATGCACATCTGATTCAAGACGTCTTTTTGCAGCATTTTCAGTATATTTAGATTTTCAAATTTCAGCTCATGTTTCGAAAAATACTTTAGCATCAAAGTCTTTTTCTTTTTGTGCTGCACTAAGCGCACAACTAAAACCACCAATATCTGCTATATTTTCTGAAACAGTTAATTTACCATTAACTTTACCATATTCAGTTTCAAAACCATCATATAATTTTATAACTTGGTTTGTTTTCTCTTGAAATTGCTGATAATCTTCTTGAGTTCATCAATTATTTAAATTACCATTTTCATCAAAATTAGCGCCATTGTTGTCAAAACCATGCGATATTTCATGAGCAATAACAGCACCTATCCCTGAGTAATTTGCTGATGTAGATCTTTTGATGTCATAAAAAGGTTTGCTTAAAATACCTGCTGGAAATACCATTAAATTTTTAATTGGATCATAATAAGCATTAATTTCTATAGGACTCATTTTTCAATATTTGTCATTTTCTTTTTTATTATAAAGTGAAATTTTATATTTGTGTAAAATCAAACTAAATTTTTCAGCATTATTAACTAAATTACCATTCTCTGAATAATCATTAACTATAAACTCTTTATAAAATTGTTCAATTCTTTCAGGGAAACCAATCATTACTTTTAATTTTGAAAGTTTTTTAATTGCGGTGTTAATAGTATTTTGGCTTAATCAATTATTATTATTTAATCTTTCTGTGTATTCTTTGATGATGTTTTCAACCATAAATTCTACATCTTGTTTTGCTTTTTTACCAAAATATTTCTTAGCATAATAAAGACCAAAAGGCATTCCAAAGAATTTTAAAGTTAATGAAATAGCATAATCTTCCAATTTTTTCATTTTTTTAATAGAGTATGCAAATTTAGTGTATTCAAAAGCAATTTTTCTAATTTTTTCAGAAAGAAGACCAACATTTGAAAGTAAATTTTTAATAAAAAATAAAGCTTTATAATTTTCAAAATTTTTGTTATCGAAAATTTCATCAATTTTTGATAAATGTTCTAAATTTTGAACAGAAATTTTATTAATTTTTTTACCAAATGTTTCATCAATAACTTTCAAAATATCAATTTTTTTTGAAAAACTTCTAATTTCTTTTCTTGTTTTTAAATTATAAAGTGAAACATAATTTGAAAGTTGTTCAGGACTTAAAACATAATCTTTATATAAATTATCAAATTGGATGGCTTTTTTTATAAGTGTTTTTGCTTCTTCTTCGCTTTTGCCGTAATTTAACAAAAGTTTCATAACAACTCTTGTTCAAACTCTTAAATGTCTTTCTTTTTCTTTTTTATTCTCATATATTGTTTTATTTTCCAAAATTGTGGAGTGTTCCAAAATTCAAGCAATATTTTTGCTATCATTTTTAAAATCTTCCCCTACATCAATAGCTAAAGGTAAGTAAGTGAACATTTTATTATATTTTGATCAATTATTAAAAATTTCATCAAAAGAATTTATTCTTTCAATTTCATTTAACTTTGCTTTTATCGGACTTCAACCAAGTTCCTCTCTTTTTTCTTCATTTATAACAAGATTATAAAATTTTACAGCTTGCCTTAAATAAGGATTGTTTGGAATTTTATTAGGATTTTTGCTTCATTTTTTAAAAAGTTTTTTAATTAACTTTTCAATTTGAATTGCATTTTCCACTCAAGGACTAATAGATGTTTTATCATTAGGTATTTTGCTTTTTTCAAATCATTCTTGATTTATTGCATGGAAGAAATCATCTTTTAAATTAATTTTTGTCATTTTTACCCCTTATATTTGTAAATTTTTATTGCATAAAAAATATATATTATACATAATATAAATTATAAAACATTAATAAATAATAAGATAATAATGAATAAAAAAAAGGGAAATACCCCTTTTTTTGCATTTATAAGCCGCGTTCTGTAATTTATTTTAAAAATAAAACGTCAATTATTTATCTAAGTTATTAATTTAATAACTTCTAAACAAAAGTTGAATTTCCTTTGTTTAGTTCCCCTACCTAAATTTGGGTTTCTAGCTCATGGAGTTTACCGCGTTTCACCTTAATTTAATAAGCTCGTCTCTGTGGCACTTGTCGTCTAGGCCTAAGTTTATTGGACTTAGCATGAACACTACTGACATCTCAGTCAGTGCTAGCGCGGACTTTCCTCTATGTATTAAATACACAGCAATTGACCAATGCTTCATACATTATATATTAAATTTTTAAAATATTTATTATTTCTTATTTTTTTTTATTTTTAAATTTTTTGTTAATTATTTTCTATTTAAATTAAATGCTTAAATACAAAATCAAAAAAATAAAAATATTTTTTGGAATAGCAGTTTTTATTGCTATTAGTTCTTTATTTGGGTTTTTTTATTTTTTAAATATAAAAAATTCAAACAAGCAAAATTTAAGTTTAAATAAAAATCAGCAAAACAATTCTTTTATATCAGTCAGAACTCAAGGTGCTGTCAAATATGATATTAATTTTCCTTTTAAAAAAGGCGTAACTATTAGAGAAATTTTATTTAAAGCATCTGTTTTACCATCTGCAGATCTTTCTAATATAAATTTAGAAACTAAAATTTGAGAAAATAAAAATATTTATGTCCCTTTTGTGAAAAAAACAGAAAATATTCAAAAAGATATGTCATCTAAAAAAAATAATAAATTTAATTCAAAAAAAATAAGCAATGAAAATAAATTTTTGATAATAAATGATAAATCATCGATAAATAACACAAACAATAAAAATACTTATGAAGAAAAAGAAAAATTAAAACAAAAAAAAATAATTCAAAAAACAAAAAATACCCACAATCAAAATAAAGAAAAAAAAATTAAAAATAAAAAAACAAAAAATGATTTTGCAAAAGATGAATTATCACTAAATGATATTGATGAAGATTTTTTAACAAAAGCAAAAGTGAATAAAAATATTAGTGAAAAAATATTAAACTTTTTGAAAGAAAACAAGGATAAAAAAATTACATGAAAAGATATTGAAGCCATTTATGGGGTTGGACCAAAAACTATTGAAAAAATGCAAAATATTTTTATTCATGAATAATATTTTTTTTCTTATTATTGTTCACTATTTTATTTTTTAAAAATCCAAATCTTTTTATTTTTTTTGCAATTTTATTTTTATTTTTTTTGCTTTTGTTATGAAATGACAAATGAAAAATATTTATTTATTTTTTATTTGTTATATTTATTTTTTTGAAATTGCAGATTTATTATCAAGATATAAAAACATTTGAAATAAAAGATAAAATTGAAGTAAAATATGAAATTTTTAAAGATAACTTTTTACTAGAATATAAAAATAAAAAAATTCTTATATTTTCAAAAAACATCAGACAAAATTCATTCTATTTTGCAGATTTATTGATTGAAAAAATTAATAATGATCCAAAAAATAACTATTGGTTTTCACAAGAAATTTTTTATAAAGTTTCTAAAATAAATAAATTAGAGTTTGCTAATAAAAATATTAATTTTTTAACACAAATACAGGATTTTATTTTAAATTCAAAAAAAAATTATTTAAAATTTATACCTTTATTGTTATTAGGGAAAAACTATTTAGAAAATAATGAAGTTGTAAATATTTTAAAAAAAATACAAATTTACCATTTATTTGTTATTTCTGGTTTTCACATTGGGTTTATAAAAGTTATTTTTTTTAAATTTTTGAGTTGGACAAAAATTAAGAATTGAATTATTTTCATTTTATTTTTGATTTTTTCCTTTTTTTATTTAACTATTTTAAATTTTCCTATTTCAGCAATAAGGGCTTTTGTATTTTTGTTTTTAATTGAAATAAATAAAAATATTTTTAATAAAAAATACAAAAATTATGAGATTTTAATTTTTGTGGGGTTAGTTTTTATTGTAAAAAATATTTATATCATTTTTTCTATTTCGTTTATTTTGAGTTTTTTTATATCATTGATCATTATTCTGATAATCAACTTAAAGATTAAAAGCAAAATATTAAATTTTATTTTTATTTCTATTTTTGCAAATATTGCATCTTTTTTTATTTTAAATTTTTTTGGTAATTATAATTACAATGTTTTTTCAATTTTCAATTCCATTATTTTTACACCTTTTATTTCATTTTTTTATATTTTTACCTTGATATTTTTTTGAAGTAAAAATTTTCTAGATTTTATTTGTGGAAATATTTTATACTTCTTAACAATTATTTCTAATTATCAAATAATTATAGAAATTCCAATACCAAAAAAAGTTATTATTTTATTTGTCATTGTACATTTCTTGTTTTTGCCATTAATTAAAAAAAATGAAAAAAAATTCAATAAATAATGTAAGATATAAACAAATGTATTTTTTTTATGGTGATGAGCGCTTTTTAATAAATTTAGAAGTTAAAAAAGTAATAAATAATTATTTTAATTATGATTTAGTTAAAATTAACGATGAAATTGAAATCAATGATTTTTTATCAAAAATAGATAATTTTAGTTTGTTTGAAAAAACTGAAATTTTTATTATTAGTAATTTAATTTTTTTACAAAAAAACGATGATAATAAAAACAAAAAAATAATTGAAATTTTGCAAAAAAATATTCAAAATAAAAATAAAATTTTTATTTTTACATTTTTATTAGAGAAAAAAGAAGTGTTAAATAAAAATAATTTATTATTTAATTTTTTAATAAAAAATAGTAATTTTAAAGAAATTTCAAAAATAAAAGAAAATGAAATTGAAAAATATACTAAAAAAATAATAGAATCAAACAAACTGAAAATTTCAAATATTAATTTTTTAAAATTAGTTTCAAAATTACCAAATAATTTAGATTTAATTGTTAATGAAATAAAAAAATTATCTTATTTTAATAATGAAGAAATTACAGAATTAGCTATTGATAATTTAGTTATGGATTTTGCATCTGAAAATGATTTCGCGTTTATAGAAACATTTATTAAACTAGATTTTCAAAATCTTTTTAATGAAAGCCAAAAAAAAATTAATAGTGGTGTTCCTAGAAGTTTATTATTATCACAAATTAATTCGTTTTTATGAATAGTTAATATTGTGGATATTTTTAAGAAAAAATTTTCACTTGATGAATTATCAATAAAATTCGGTATTAAAATTTTTAGGCTAAAAAAAGCTGAATTATTTTTAAATAAATATTCAGCAAAAAAGGCTAGAAAATTAATTAATTCATGTTTTAAAATTGATGAAAAATTAAAAAAAGGCCAAATTAGTGATAAATTAGCTTTTGATTTATTTTTTTTAAATTTCTTAACTAATTAATTTTTAGCAAAAATATTTAAACTTTACTTATAATTTAAAAAGTCATGAATAAAATGAATGAAATTTATTATAAACTTAATTATTGATATTTTTATGATTCAAACTCATCAGGTATTGGCGATTATAATGGTATTTTAGAAAAAATAAATTATTTCAAAAAATTAAAAATAAATAATTTAATTTTTGATTCTTTTTTAGAAAATTATGAAGAAATAACAAATAATCTTTTTATAAAAAAACATTTTGGTTCTTTTGAAGATTTACAAAAATTAATTAAAAAATCAAAAAAAATAGGAATTAAGATTTCAATGATATTTGATTTTAAAAAAATTAATGAATATTCAAAATTACTTAAAAATTTTGAAATTATAAATAGTTCTGAAAATCAAGATTTTTTAAATTTAACATTTAAAAAAACTAGTTCATACTATATTGAAAAAGTCAATGATAAAATTAATAATTTTGTTTTTGATTCAAATGAAATAAAAAAAATTTTTTTCAAAATAATGAATTTATATATTGAATTAGGAATTGACAAAATTATTTTGAAAAATATTGATTATTTGTCTGAAAAAATGCAAGTTAATAAGAAAAAATTATTTATCTTTATAAATAATTTAATTAAAAATATTGAAAACAAAAAGAAATTGATTTTCATAGGTCAATTTAATTTTTATTTTTTTCATAAAAATTCACTTGAAATTATTAGACAAATTAAAAAGTTTAGTTTTGATGAATATTTTTTAGATTTTTGGTCTGAATTTTTAATAAATAAAAAAAATAATCAAGATTTGTTAAAAAAATACAGCCATAAAGTAATGAAATATTTAATTAAAAAAATCATTAAATTTCCAAAAAAAGTTATTTTTTTATTTAACAATGATGAATATGCAAAAATTAATTCTCGTTTCTTTTTTTCAAATGATATAAAAGTTTTTTTTAATAAATTAATGGCAGCAATTTTTATTTTAAATAATCATAATATTTATATTTTGCAAGGTGATGAAATTGGGCAAGAAAATATTAATTTTGAATATGAAGATTATTTATATGATAAAAAAGAATATTTAAGATCAAAAGATATAAATTTATTTCCTAATAACAAAAAAGAAAGTGATTTTATAACTAGGAGTTTATTGTCTAAATTAAATAATAAAGCGATTTTTGCTTGAAACTCAGATTCTTCACTTGGTTTTAATTTTAAAAAAATATTGTATTTTGCAACACCTAAAAATTATAAAATAAACAATCTTGAGACTAATTTAGAAAATAGAGATTCATTATTTTTATGATATAAGAATTTAATAGACTTTAAAAATTTGTTTTCTGATTCATTGCCTACATATAAAAATTCTAAAATATCTAGTCATTTTTTAAATCCTAAAATTTTATTTATAAAAATCAAAAAAATAAATAAAAATGTAATATTTGTAATAAATTTATCAAAAAAAGAAACAAGATTTTTATTTAATTTTAGCAATTATGTATGCAAAATAAACAGCTACAATTGAACTGGGATAATAGATAATTTTAAAACCCTTAAACCTTTTCAATTTTTAGTTTTAGAAAAAAAATAGTTTTTTTATTTGGTGAAAAAAAAATTTTTATTATAATTGTAAATGTTACTTATATGTAACCATTCTAAAAAGGCTTTAAAACATTATCATGTTGCCTCAAAGATGAGACTTATTATAAGGGGAGGACAAAATGTTCGCGATTATTAAAACAGGTGGAAAACAACTTTTAGTTAAAAAAGATGACACTATTTTTATTGAAAAAATTAATGTTGAAGAAGGTAAAGAAGTTGTTTTTGATGAAGTTTTATTAGTAGGTTCTAAAATTGGAACACCTTTTGTTTCAAATGCATCTGTTAAAGGTGTTGTTGAAAAACAAGGGAAATCAAAAAAAATTATTGTATATCGTCACAATGCTAAATCAACACACAAAAGAAAGCTTGGGCACCGTCAACCATATACACGTGTTAAAATAACTGAAATTAAATTGTAGGAAAAGAGGTATTGATAAATGGCAAAAACCAAAGCAGCTGGATCCACCAGAAATGGTAGAGATTCAGCAGGTAGACGTTTAGGTGTTAAACTAAGTGATGGACAATATGCAAGTGCTGGAGCAATTATTTTAAGACAAAGAGGTACAAAAATTTTCCCTGGCTTAAATGTTGGTAGAGGAAATGATGATACTTTATATTCATTAATTGATGGATATGTTAAATTCGAAAGAAAAAGAAATAGAAAAGTTGCTTCTGTTTATGCAAATGAAAATTAGTTTTTTTTAAAACACTATAACTAGTCTTGTTATGTTTTTTATAATAAGATTAGTTTTTTTGTTTATATCAAAAAGTATAAAAAATATTGGAGTTGAACATGGAATATAAAATTAGAAAATTTGGTTCAAAAACAGAAAGACGTGATTATTCAAAAACTAAAATAACTTTAGACACTCCTGATTATTTAGAAACTCAAAGAAAATCATTTAATTGATTTTTAAAAGAAGGGATTGAAGAGTCTCTTGCAAAAATTTATCCAATTATTTCTTCAAATGGAAAAATAGAAATTGAGTTTATAAAAGGTAGCGTAAGAATAGAAAAACCTAAAAATGAATTTAAAGCTATACAAGAGGCTAAACAAAAAGGAACTTCTTATGTAGGTAAAATTATTGCTCTTTTAAGAAAGCATACTGTTGAAACAGGTGAAATTGATGAAAGAGAAGTTTTATATGGAGAAATCCCCTTGATGTCAAAAGGCGGAACTTTCATTATAAATGGTTCAGAAAAAGTTGTTGTTTCACAATTGATAAGATCACCAGGTGCTTATTTTGGTAAAAATGTTCGTAATAAACAAGCAGATGACCTTTTTAACAAAGTTGAACTATTACCTGATGTGGGTTCATGACTTGAAATTTTTCATAGAGTAACTGGTAATACAATTGATACAATAAAGTTTAGAATTGATAAACACAAAAATATTCCTTTAATTACATTCTTAATTGCTTTAGGTTTTAAAAGAAAAACAATTGTTGAACTTTTTGGTGAATCTGATGTTTTATTAGAATCTCTAAAAAAAGAGAAAAAAATTGAAGAAGATGAGCAAAAAGGTAAATTAGAAAATATCTACAGAATTATTAGAAAAGGTGATAGAGTAACAGAAGATGCTACATGAAATTTTTTACCTAATACATTGTTTAATGAAAGAAGATATAATTTATCAAAAACAGGTAGATACAAATTAAATAAAAAGCTTAATTTAATCGAAAGAATAATCGAGACATATTTAGCTGAAGATTTGGTTAATGAGTATGGTGAAGTTTTATATGAAAAAGGGACTTTTATAACTTCTAGTTTAGCTAGAGAAATTCAAAAACAATTTGAAAAAGGAACACTACCACTTACAATAATTCCAGATATTGAGGTTGAAAAAGTATATGGTAAGCAACTTAATATTAATCCAAATTTAGCTACAAAAAATAAAGTAATAATGATTAAGGTTTGACCAAATAAAAAATCATTTGAAACAAATGCAAAACCAGTTTTAGTTATTTCTAACGATCCTAATTCTACTGAAATGCATTTAGTATTACCTGATATTATTGCGATTATTTCATATTACTTTAACTTAATTTTTAATTTAGGTAAAGATGATGATTTAGATTCATTAATTAATAAAAGAATTGTTGCTGTTGGAGAACTATTACAAAAACAATTTTTACTTGGTTTATTAAAATTAGAAAAAAATACTAAAGAAAAACTTTCTTCAAAAGAAAGTGATAAAATTAATCCAAAAAATATTACTAATAATAAACCTATTTACAACCAGTTTAAAACATTTTTCAACACATCAAAATTATCACAATTTATGGATCAAGTTAATCCATTATCTGAACTTGCAAACAAAAGAAGAATCACATCACTAGGACCTGGTGGTTTAAATAGAGAAACTGCACAATTTGAAGTGCGGGTTGTTCACTCTACTTATTATGGTAGAATTTGTCCTATTGAAACACCTGAAGGTCAAAACATTGGACTTATTTTAAACTTAGCTACATATTCAAAAATAGATGATTTTGGTTTTATTCAAACACCATATTTCCCTGTTAAAAATGGGGTTGTAAATTATGGTGAAGTAAAATGATTAACAGCTGTAGATGAATATGGATATACTTTTGCCCAGTCATCAGTAACTATTGATGAAAATAATAAAATTATTGATGAATTTATTACAGTTAGAAAAGATTATCAATATTTAATTGTAAAACCAGAAGAAATTGATTATATTGCTGTTGCTTCAAAACAAATGACTTCAATTGCTTCAAGTGCTATTCCTTTTTTGGAAAATGATGATTCTAACCGGGTATTGATGGGTGCTAACATGCAAAGACAAGCTGTACCTTTAATTGAAGCGGAAGCTCCATTAATTGGTACAGGGGTTGAACATGATATTGCAAAATATGCTGCTACAAATATTAGAGCATTTAACTCGGGAATAGTTACTTATGTTGATGCAAAAACTATTAAAATCAAACCTTTTGATGAAAATTTAGAAGAAGATATTTACTATTTAAAAAGTTTTCAAAAATCTAACCAAGGTACAACAATTAATCAAATTCCAACTGTTGAAGTAGGGGAGACAATTGAAAAAGGTCAACTAGTTTGTGATGGACCATCTACTAAAGATGGAGAATTGGCTCTTGGTAAAAATGTTCTTGTTGCTTTCACTACATGACATGGTTATAATTTTGAGGATGCTATTATCATTAGTGAAAAACTTGTTAAAGATGATGTATTCACATCAATTCATATTGAAGAACAAACAATTCAATTTAGAACATCTAAAGCTGGTGATGATACATTAACTAGTGAAATTCCTAATGCATCTACTCGTTCAAAAAGACATTTAGATGAAAACGGAATTGTAAGAGTAGGATCAGAAGTAAATACTGGTGATATTTTAGTTGGGAGAATTAGCCCTAAAGGTGAAGATAATCCAACTCCTGAAGAAAAATTACTTAATGCAATTTTTGGTAATAAAGGAAGTAATCAAAAAGACACATCACTAAAAGTAAAACATGGTGATGCTGGAACAGTTATTGATGTGCAAATTATCTCAAGAGCAAATGGTGACATCTTAGAAGATGGAATTGATAAAATAGTTAAAGTTTTCATTGCTCAAAAAAGAAAAATTAAAGTTGGAGATAAAATGGCGGGTCGTCATGGAAATAAAGGGGTTATTTCTTTAGTTTTACCTGTTGAAGATATGCCATATTTAGAAGATGGAACACCAATTGACATTTTATTAAATCCACAAGGGGTTGCTTCAAGGATGAATATTGGACAAGTTTTAGAGCTTCACTTAGGGATGGCAGCTAAAAAATTAAATGTAAAATTTGTTTCACCAGTTTTTGATGGTATTAAAAATGAAAGTCTTGATTCTATTTTGAAAGAAGCTGATTTACCAGAAAGTGGAAGATTTACTCTCTATGATGGAATTACAGGAAAACAATATGATTCTAAAGTTTCTGTTGGTGTTATGTATATGCTTAAACTTCAACATATGGTTGATGACAAGATAAATGCTCGTAGTGTTGGGCCTTATTCATTAATTAGTCAACAACCACTTGGTGGAAAATCACAAAATGGTGGACAAAGATTTGGAGAAATGGAAACATGAGCATTGGAAGCTTTTGGTGCTGCAACAGTTCTTCAAGAATTATTAACTTATAAATCTGATAATATTATTGGAAGAAATACTTTATATAATATTTTAATTTCTGGGGGTGATATTCCAAAACCAGGGATGCCTGAATCATTCAATGTTCTTGCTTATGAACTTAGAGGTCTTAATATTAAACTTGAAGTTCATAAAAAGAATTTTGAAAATAATTACCTTCGCTATGAAGAGATGGAAGGTTATGAAAATGAACTTGCACTTAGTGATGAATACAGCGATGATGTATTAAAAAATTATTTAGATGATAATGATGAAGAAAATTATAATTAATAAGAAGGGAAAATAAATATGGAAAAAATTCAAAAAGTTTCTCGTAAATATGCATCTATTGATGAAAATACAATTGAAAAAATTTCACTTTCTATTGCAACATCAAAAGATGTTTTAGAATGATCTAATGGTGAAGTTACTAAACCTGAAACTATTAACTATAAAACCTTCAAACCTGAAAGAGAAGGATTATTTGATGAATTAATTTTTGGACCTATCATCGATTTTAAATGTTCTATTTGTGGTAAAAAATACAAAAAATCAAATGAAGGTACAATTTGTACTGTATCTGAACAATGTAAAAAACTAAAATCAACAATTTTAGCTAAAATTTCAAGAAGATCAAGAATGGGGCATATTGAACTTGAATCACCTGTGGTTCACTTTTGATATTTCAGAATTGATCACTCTATCATTTCAAAATTATTAGGAATTAAAGTGGATGATAACAAAAATCGTCCAGTTTCTAAATCATCATTAGAGTCATTGATTTATTATAAAAGTCATATTATCCTTGAATCGGGAGGGATCAAAGCTTTACCAAAAAATTTAATTATCGAATTAAATGAAGCTGCTATTATTTATCGTGATGCTCTAAAGGAAATTCAAAAAAAACACGATCCTGAATCCGAGGCATATAAAGAACTTGATGAAGCTTTAAGAAATTTAAGTGATCACTCTAGCTCTAAGGTTGGAAAAGAATATGGAATTGATTTTTATGAACTAAATGAAATTATTGAAGAGTATTCAGATGCTAGAATTGGCACAGGTGCTAAAGCTATCGAATATTTATTAGATAAATTGGATTTACAAAAAGAAAAAGAAAGTATTTGAGCTGAAGTTCAAGAAATTCAATCTCTTCCAAAAGAAAAAATTACTAATTCTAAAATTCAAGAGCGTGATAAACTCTACAAAAGACTACAAGTTATAAATGCCTTTATTAATTCCAAACAAGATCCAAAATCAATGTTAATTAAACATTTACCTGTTATTCCTGCTGATTTAAGACCTTTAATTCAACTTGATGCAGGTCGTCATTCAACTAGTGATATTAATGAATTATATCGTCGTATCATTATTAGAAACAATCGTCTAAAAAAATGAAATGAAACAGATGCGCCAATGCTTATTATTCAAAATGAACTTAGAATGATACAAGAAGCAGTTGATGCATTAATTGATAACCAAAGAAAAAGTCCTCAAGCTACACCATCAAAAGATGGACGACCACTTAAGTCAATATCTGATGCACTTACAAGGAAAAAAGGTCGTTTTAGACAAAACCTTTTAGGAAAAAGAGTGGATTACTCTGGACGTAGTGTTATTGTTGTTGGACCAAATTTAAAAATGCACCAAGCTGGTATTCCAAGAGAAATGGCAGCAAAATTATTTGAGCCATTAATTATTAAAAGATTAATTGATGAAAATATTTCAAGTTCAATTAAAAGTGCAAGAAAAGCAATTGATGGACTAGATCCAAAAATTTGACCTCATGTTGAAAAAGTCATTGAAGGAAAATTGGTTCTATTAAATAGAGCACCTTCACTTCACCGTTTATCAATTAGAGCTTTTGAACCTGTTTTAGTAAGAGGGAGAGCTATCAAACTTCACCCTTTAGTTACAGCGGGATTTAATGCTGACTTCGATGGTGATCAAATGGCTGTCCATGTGCCTATTAGTCCTGAAGCTATTCGTGAATCACGTGAATTAATGCTTGCAAATAGAAATATTTTAGGTCCTAAAGATGGTGAACCTATTGTTAACCCATCACAAGATATGATTTTAGGTCTTTATTACTTAACTCAAGAGCTTCGTGATGACCGTAGTGCAAAAGGTGAAGGTAGTTATTATGGAACTTATAATGATTTAATCAGAGCTTATGAAGCTGGTGCTGTAAGTCTTAATTCAAGAGTTGCCTTACCTTACAACGAAGTTAAAAAAACTGTAAAAATTCATTCTAATTTAATTGTTTCTTCAGTAGGTAAATTTATTTTTAATAATGCCTTACCACAAAGTTTTCCTTTTATTTTTGACACAGATGTAGATAATTTACAAGAAACTCAAGAGAAAAAATTGGAAAAATACACTGTACCAAAAGGTCATAATCTTTTAGAATTTATTGAAAATCTTGACTATAACAAGCCACTTACAAAAAAACATATTGCTAAAATTATTAGACAAATTTATGATGCATTTGACATTGTGGTTTCTATGGAAGATGTTGCAAGTGTTATTAAAAAAATGTCATTTGATGATGAAGAAAATGACATTTATGAAAATGCTCTTAATTTATATTCTAAATTAATTGACTATAAAGAAGATGTTATTTCTCCTCAACATGCAGTAAATTTAGCTAAATTTACAAAAGAAGAATTTGTCAAACTTACACGTAAATTAGGTAAAGGTATTAAATATAATGATTTTGACTTTTCTTTAGAAAATGAAATTAAAATCGAACTTTTAACAAATGTTTGATTTAGATATACTAATTTAGTAGCTGAAATTCTTGACAAAATTAAAGATTTAGGTTTTGAATATTCAACTATTTCCGGAACATCAATTTCAATTGATGAAATGCGTTCAGAAGTTGAAAAACAAAAATACATTCAAGAAGGTGATGCATATATTTCCAATTTAAATGAATTTTTCAAAATAGGGATGCTTACAGATGATGAAAGATATACCTTAAGTATTGATAAATGAATTCAAGTTAAAGAAAAAATTCAAAAAGAATTAGCTGATGTAGTTGAAAAAATGGATAATAATTCATTATTTATGATGATGAAATCAGGAGCTAGAGCAAATATTTCTAACTTTGTTCAATTATCAGGGATGAGGGGATTGATGGCTAATAACGTTAAAACTCTTAAAGCTGATGCTGAAAATGATAGAGTTGTGCGTTCAACTGTTGAGGTACCAGTTAAAAGTTCCTTCTTAGAAGGGCTTACCTCTTTTGAGTTCTATTCATCAACTCACGGGGGGAGAAAAGGACTTACAGATACAGCTCTTAACACAGCTAAATCAGGTTATTTAACTCGTCGTTTAGTTGATGTTGCCCAAAATATAGTTGTAAAAGAAAATGACTGTGGTTCAGACTTCGGCTACATTGTTCGTGATATTATTGATACTAAAACTAAAACTACAATTGTTTCATTGTATGAAAGAATTGAAGGGAGATACACTAACTCAGCGATTTATCATCCAATTACAAATGAATTAATTATTAATAAAAATAAATTTATTACAGCTGAAATTGCTAATAAAATTATTGATGCAGGAATCACTGAAGTTGATATTAGATCTATTTTAAGTTGTCATGTTCGCAATGGTGTATGTAAAAAATGTTATGGTAAAGATCTTGCAACTAATAGAATTGTTGCAATAGGTGAAGCGGTTGGAATTATAGCTGCACAATCAATTGGTGAACCAGGAACACAGCTTACCATGCGTACTTTCCACTCTGGAGGGGTTGCCGGTGTTGAAGATATTACAGGTGGTTTTGCTAGATTAATTGAATTAATTGATGCTTATGATCGTCCATGAGGTAAACCAGCTTTAATTTCACCTTTCAAAGGTATTATTAAATCAATTGAAGAAGTAAAAGATAAAAACACTAAATTAAATACAGGAGCTTTTTTAGTTAGAATGGAATACACTTCAAATGACAATAATGAAGTATTAATTAAATCATTCTTTGTGCAACAAAACCAAAAATTAAGAGTAACTGTAGGTGATAGTGTAGTACCAGGGCAAAAAATTACCGAAGGTCCTATTATTTTAAAAGAATTACTTAATTACACAGATGCAAGAAAAGTGCAAAATTATTTATTAAAAGAAATTCAGAGACTTTATAGAATGCAAGGTATTGCAATTAGTGATAAGTATATTGAAATCATTATTCGTCAAATGCTTTCTAAAATTTTAATTAAAGATGCAGGTGATTCAGAATTATTCGTTGGTACATTTGTTGATGTTTTTGAATATCAAGAAGTAAATGGTAAATTATTAGCACAAAAGAAAAAGCCAGCATTTGGGGAAATGATTATTAAAGGTGCAAAACAAACACCATTATTATCAGATTCGTTTTTAGCTGCTGCTTCATACCAAGAGACATCAAAAATTTTAGTTCATGCTTCTATTTCATCACAAGTTGATAAACTAGAAGGACTAAAAGAAAATATTATTGTTGGACATAAAATTCCTGCTGGAACTAATTCAAAATATGAACATAAATCCAAATATGATATTAAAGATCCAGCTTGATACTTCAAAAAAAATATCTAAAAAATTATTTGTTTTTTAAGCAAACACACTAAAAATGTGTTTGTTTTTTTGTATTTTATAGATTCGATCAAGCAATATTTTTTTTGAATAAAGAATTCAAATGTTTTTTTTATTTTTTTGCTAACTTTAAAATTTTTTTGAGGTAAACATGAAAAAAAATATAAATAAAAAAATAAAATTATTACTTTTTAGCAGTGTTACTTTAGCTAGTGCTGTTTCACTAATTGCAATTAGTTCATGTAATTATGAAAACAATACTAATAAAGATAAGGCAAAAAAAGAAGTTGAAGAACAAAAACAAAAACTTTTATCAAAAACAATAAAAACTGAATATAAAGTTTATCCACTTGTTCATGAAGTAAAATATTATGATAAAGCCTTTGAATTAACAAATGTTAAACTAAATTTAAGCGAAAAATTAGATGAATATACAACAAATAAAATTAAAGAAGTTTTACAAAAAAATAACATCAACACTAGTAATGATAGTTCCTATGATTTATTTGTCGGAATTTATAATGATAATTTAAAACTAGAAAAAATACTTGAAAAAAATTATGATAATTTATATAAAAAATTTGATGTAAATAAACATGATGCATACCAAATGGTAATAAAAGAAAATCAAATTATTATTTTAGCAAAAGATAGTGATGCCGCTTATTTTGCCATTACAACATTAAATGAAATTTTAAAAGCAAAAAATGAAAATTATATTCGTGAATTAGAAATAAATGATTATGCTAATATTCCAATCAGAGGAACTATTGAAGGTTATTACGGAATTCCATGAGGTAATGAAAATCGTGCTGATTTAATGGAATTTGGTTCAAAAGTTAAAGCTAATGCTTTTATTTTTGCTCCAAAAGATGATCCATATCATCGTGAAAAATGACATGAATTATATCCTGAAGATGACACTTCTGAATATAGCATTAACCAAATAGCAAAACTTGCTAAAAAAGGTGAAGAAACTAAAAATCATTTTTATTGAACCATTCACCCTTTTTTAGGAAACAATAAAATTTCATTAAAAGATATGGCTGAAATCAACAATGTTGATTTAAACACTTTTGATTTTGCAAAATATAAAAATAATAATACATTAAATCAAAATGTTAAAAATTTATTAAATAAATTAAACCAAGTTTATGATGCTGGAGTTAGATATTTTGGTATACTCGCTGATGATACAGGACAATTAAATTTTGAAGCGGTTGCAAAAATTGTGCAAATTGTTGAAAAATGAAGACATTTTAAAAATATAGCTGATAAACCATTACTTTTTGTACCAAAGCATTATGACATTGGTGAAAGAAATGATGAAAAATTTATTAAAAATCATAAAAGAGAACTAGATCTATTTGATACAACATTTGAAAAAAATACACAAATTATTACAACAGGAAGAGGAACACTTGCTCCAGTTACACAACGCTCTATTACAGGGAAATTTGGTTTCAAAAATAGACAAGTAAGTGATGAAATAAAAGCAAAAGGTGGTAGAAGGGATCCTGTGTTTTGATTGAATTGACCAGTTAATGATATAGATCGAAAAAGACACAGAAGATTGTATATGTCTAAAGCAACAATTCTTGAAAAAGGTATAACTAATTTAGCAGGACTATTCACAAATCCAATGGAAGAGTCGCAACCATCTAAAAATGCAATTTTTGCTATTTCAGATTTTGGTTGAAATAGTGATGAATTTGATGTAGATAAATCATGAGAAGAAGGATTTAAATATTTTGAACCTGATGCACATGAAGAATTAAAAGAATTAGCAAAACATATGGGTTATTATTTGGTTGAAACACCTTGAAGTCCTAAAGAAAAATGAGGAATGGAAATGCCTGAATCAATCGAATTAGAAAAAGATATTGCAGAATATAATAAAGCGTTTACATACTCAATTGCAAAAATAAAGGATTTTTTCCAAAAATCTTTAATTCTTAAACATCATTATCAAAAAATAATAAATGCTGCAAAAAAATTTATGGAAAAATCTAAGCAAGAAAAGCTTAAAACTGAAATGAAAAAATATATTTTACCACTTAAAACAAGAGCTGAAATAGCTTTAGATTTATTAAGAAAAATCGAATACTTTAAATTTATACAAGCACCTGAACAAAATCGTAAAGGTGTTGGAATGCCAACTTTTGATAAAACATGAGAAGTAGATATAGATAAATATATTGAAGAAATTGACGAAAAAATTAGAAACATTGAACTATTCAATGAAAATAATACAATTAAAACACTTAAATATACTTTATATGCTGAAGCTGGGTATCATGTAATCAAAGATCATTTAAAAAACCTAAGAAATAAACTTAATGGATTATCAAAAGAGTTTTAAAAAAATTTTTAGGATTAAAATACTTTAAATTATTTGTTTTTATAAACAATTTAAAATTTATATAAAATATCAAAAATCTTATAGTGATGTGTTAAGCATGATTTCACTATAAGATTTTTTATTACAATAAAAATTAAATAAATTTATTAAATTTAGCTTTGAATTATTTTTTATAATTCAATTATTTCATAATTTGTTGGATCTTTTAAAACAGCATTTTTAACAGCATTTTTAAAAGAATTATCATTTTCAATTTCATTTTTGTCAAAACCAAAATAATCAAAATCACTAGAATTTACAAGATTAAATAAAAGGTATGAATCATCTAATTGATCATCTATTGCTGTAAAAATTGCAACTAATGCACCATCTTGATCTAATACAATTGATCCTGAAGCACCTTCTGCTAAATCATATATTAATTGATTAGAACTATTTTTTTGTAATTGATAAATAGTTTTAACAGATCCCAAGTCATAATCATTTCCAGGTGGAACATTCATATCTATACGATCAATTTGTAATATATAATGCTCACGATAACGCAATCCATTATCAATTGCTAAGCGTTCAGGGAAACCAGCAGTAATTCAATTAACATAATCTTTTTCTTGATAAAAAGGTCCATTTCTAGAAATTTTAATATTTTTTAAATTTTTTCAATTTTCAAAATATTTAACAAATTCATAATATTTTTGTCCATCAATATTTTTTATTAATTGTTTAATATCAATAATTGATATTGCTATATCAGCATTTTTGTAATTTTCTCATTTTGTAATTTTTGTTTTGCAAAATTATTTTTAAATTCTTGGTTTTGTGCATGTCAAAAATCTAGTTGAAAAATTTCTGAATTATTTATTGAAATTGGTAATGTTTTATAATTTTTATAATCAAAGGATACATGTAAGTTATGTAATCTTTTATTATTTATATGTAATTTTAATTGTTTAATCACATGATATGCAGTTATAAAATAATATCTTTGATCTTCATCATCATTAGGTTTCACTTTAGCTAACATAGTATGCGTTCCACCACCTAAAACAAAAGTTCTTTGTCTTAAGTCATTTAGTATTTTATTTGTGCTATTATGATTTGTGATTTGTTTATTAGAATTATTAAAATTAACTTTTTGAACTTTTGATATTTTAGGAAATAAATCATTTCCTTTGAAATTTGATAAGGAAATTTCTAAATCTTTTTCAGCTTCCACTAAATAATTTAAAACAGTGATAGTAGAAAATTTTTGAATTATTAAATCTTGATTTTTTGTATTTTCATTAAAAGCAAAATCATTGTTTAAATTTTCTAAATAAACATTTAAATTGTTATTTTGATCTATTTCAAATCAATAATTCAAATTAAAAAATTTTTTTAATTTTGAAAAATTTCTAGAAAAATTCAATTCTTTTTTATTTGTTTTTTTATTTTGTAAAAGTTTTTCTAAATCCAAAATTATATTATCAAGTAAAAAGGTTTCTGAATAGTTCAAATTTCTTTTCAATGCTTTTATTAAAAAAGTTAATTCAACTTTTTTAAATGGGCTATTTAATAATTCATTTAAATTTTTTTGTAAAACGATTATTTTTTTATTGTTTTTTCAATAGTTTCATTCATTAAATTTGTCATATTCAACTAAAATTTTTGAACTATAGTTATAAATTTTTTCATCTTTTTTAAAATATGCTTTTAGATTTGGTATTTGATAAATTAATGCATTAAATTCCTTATAACTATTAGGTGGAATAAATCACTTTGGAAATTCTTGATTTAAATTATTAGGTGTAAAATTTAATATTTTAAAAATATTTGAATTAAAATAATTTTTAATGTTGTCTATTGTTTTTTCATCATAAGGAAATACTTTGTTTTCATCGAATTTTTCTTGATTATAAATTTCTTTTATTTGTTCAATGTTTTGATTAAAAACATTATTAGTTATATTTCTATTTAAATTTGTAATTATCTTTTGTGAGTTTTGTGAATCAAAATTATTATTTTTTATTTCTGATTTTTCTTCAAAGGTTTTTTTATTTTTTTCTATAGCTTTAGTTGGTAAAGTTGTTTCATTTTTATGTATTGCTTCAGGCATTTCACTAAAACTATTTTTTTTATTTGGTTTATCTTCTATTTTATTTTTGTAATAGATACCAATCGTTATAAAAGAAATAGAAATTGTAAATATAAACAAAATAATTAAACTTAAAATAATTTTCTTTTTCATTTTTTTAAAAAACATCTTAGTATTATACTATTTTATATTTTTTTAGCTATAATAAATTAGTTAGATAAAAAAATATAAGGTAATTATTTTTTTCTTATTAAACAAAAAAGGAACAAAAAAAGTACAAACATAAAAATGTTGTACTTTTAGTTTAATTTGAAAAATAAATTTAATTTTTTATTTTTTTCTAAAAACAAAGTTTCTTGATAAATAATAAAAAGCTTCTGCAAGTGTTGGATGACTATAAGCATTTTCTTGTAAGTCGAAAATAGTTTTCTTTTGCTTAATTAAGTCAGCCATATGGTTGATTAACAATGAGGAATCTTTCAATGCAATTGTTGAACCTAAAATTCTTAAATTAGATTTATCAAGATAAAGTTCGAAAAAACTTTCTAAATTAGCATTTTCAACATAATTTCTTGGTAATTTAGCACCTGGCACATTAATTTTAACATACTCAATATTTTGATTTAAAAGTTGTTGTTCATTTAAACCAACAAATGATAACTCTGGGTTTATAAAAATTGTATTAGGTACTAATAAAGGATCAAAAATTTCATTATTACTAAATCCTAATATATCTTTTGCGACAATATCACCATGTTTGTAGGCGCTTGTTGTAATTCCTAAAAGACCATTCACATCACCAATTGCATAAACGTTTTTAACTGATGTTTTCATTTTATTATCTACTTTTATAGATTTATTAGGATTTAATTCTAAATTTAAATTCTTAACATCATTAATGTTTGGAATTCTTCCAATTGCTGCAAAATATTTATCTGTTTTGATATTTATTTCTTCATTATCAATTTGAAAAAATAGTTTATTTTTTTCAAACTTTTTTAAGATTACATTTTCAAAAAAATTAATTTTATTTTTGATAAGTCATTTTTTCAAAAAAGAAGCAACTTCATCTGAAAAACGAGAAAATATCTTTTTGCTAGTTTCTAAAATAGTAACCTTAGTTTTTAAAGAGTTTAAAATGTATGCAAATTCTAATGAAATAGGACCTGCTCCTATAATAGTAATTGATTTTGGAATTGTTTTTAGTCTTAAGACATCATTAGAAGTTAATAAAATTTTTCTTCTTCTCATTTCATTAGCATTTTCTATATTTAAATCTCTTGCTCTTGAACCAGTTGCAATTATTAGTTTTTCAAAATGAATTTTTTCTTTATTTACTAATAATGTATTCTCATTTATAACATGACCATTACCTTGGAAAATATCAACTTTTGAACTTAATAACAAATTTTTAATGTTTTTCTGTAAAGTTTCACTATTTTTATTCATTCTTTTTTTCATAAATAAATAAAATTTATTTAAATCATCTATATCGATTCCATCATGTTTTTTTGCTTTATTTAAAAAATTTATTTCATTAATTAAAGTTTTGGTTGGTATGCAACCATAGTTTACACAAGTCCCACCAAGCTTATTTTTTTCAATAATAGCAACTTTTTTATCATTTTGAGCTAAAATAGATGCTAATGTATAACCGCCAGGCCCTGCCCCTAAAATAACAATGTCAAATTTTTTCATTTTTACCTCATTTTTTCTTATTTTTATAAATCGTTTTAATTAGTATATTTTGAAATAAATACCTAGTTTTTAAAATAAATCCCAAATTGAATTCATTCTAAATAATGGTAATGATCATTGTGTTTTTGTTTTTTTGATATTTTAACAAAAAAAGCTTTTTGTTCTACATTTAAGTCATAAAGAACTTCGATTTCAAATAAACCATTAGAATTTTTAATATTATTTTGAACTTTAGATCAGCCATCAATTTTTATAAATGATTTTTCTATAAGTGTATTTATCATTTTTATATTATCATCATTAATATTTATTTTTAATCTGTTAATTTGTATTTGTAAATCATTAAAATTTTTAATTTCTTCACTGATAAAATCTAAATCTAAATTCAAAATTCCTTTATTTTCAGAACTTTCAACTATAATTTTGTAAAAATTGTCTTTCTCTAAAGTTCAATCAATTTTTTTATTTTGAAAATTAATGTTATTTTCTCTGTTTTTTTCATAATCTTCATCATGTTTTTGAATAATTTTTTTATCTATTTGATTACTTGCTTTTTGATTACAACTACCAGATAAAAAAACAAAACAAAAAGTTACAAAAATAATAAATGAAAAAAATTTCTTTTTAATTTGTGTTTTTTTTATAATAAATCCTACCTTTTCACTATTATTAGAATTAATTTAAAACATTTTTAAATAAATGTGATAATTTGTTATAATTTTTATTATAATGGCAAACCAAAAAAATATTCTAAAAATCCTAAAAATTTTATCTTCTAAAATTAAATTAGATTTAATTGCTCATCTATTTTATTGCTCATGTAATGAGTGCAATGTTAATGATTTAACAAAGATTTTTAAAATTTCACAACCAAATATTTCAAATAATTTAATTTGGTTAAGAAGAAATAAAGTTATTAAATATAAAATTTTAAAAAAAGAACGCTTTTATTATTTAGATGAAAAATTTAAAGAAAAATATGGAAATTTAATAAGTTTACTTATAAAAGAAAATCAAAAATATTTTGAAAAACTCCTTTGCACTTGCAAAAATGTTTAAAAATAATTTTTTTTTGTTATAATTGTATTTGTAAATTGGCAGATGTGGCGAAATGGTTAACGCATCGGGTTGTGGTTCCGACATTCGCGGGTTCAATCCCCGTCATCTGCCCCATTTTTTAAAATCTGTTAACAAACATGTTTTAAAAAATGGTTTTTTTTATATTTTTTAGCAAAAAAATATTATAATTTAGCAAATTTATAAATTTAAGAAAGGTTATAAAAATTATGAAAAAAATAGCAATTAATGGTTTTGGGAGAATTGGAAGACTTGTATTTAGAAAAATTTGAGAAACAAACAAAAACAAATTAGATGTTGTTGCTATTAATGATTTAACAGATGCTAAAACTTTAGCACATCTTTTAAAATATGATTCAGCACACGGAATTTTTCAAGCTAATGTTGAAGAAAAAGATGGTTCATTAATAGTAGACGGTAAAAAAATTCAAATTTTAGCTCAAAGAGATCCAGAACAATTACCATGAAAAGAATTAAAAATTGATGTTGTTGTTGAAGCAACAGGATTTTTCACATCAAAAGAAGGATCAGAAAAACATATTAAAGCTGGAGCAAAAAAAGTTCTTATTTCAGCTCCTGCATCAGGTGATTTAAAAACTGTTGTTTACAATGTAAATCACAAAAATTTGACAAAAGATGATAAAGTTGCTTCTGCTGCTTCTTGTACAACAAATGCACTCGCACCTGTTGTTAATGTATTAGATAAAGAATTTGGTATATCTCATGGTTATATGACAACAGTTCATGCTTATACAGCAGATCAAAGATTACAAGATGCACCACACAGTGATTTAAGAAGAGCAAGAGCTGCTGGTGTGAATATTGTTCCTACATCAACAGGAGCTGCAAAAGCTATTGGGTTAGTTGTTCCAAATTTAACAGGTAAACTTGATGGTATTGCTTTAAGAGTTCCTGTTATTACAGGTTCATTTGTTGATTTAGCAGTTGAACTAAAATCTTCACCATCAGTAGAAGAAGTTAATGCAGCAATGAAAAAATATTCAAATGAATCATTTGCATATGTTGATGCTCCTATTGTTTCAACTGATGTTATTGGTGCAAAAGAAGGTTCATTATTTGATGCGCAACTTACAAAAGTTCTTTCAGTTGACAACAAAAAATTATATAAATTATATACTTGATATGATAATGAAACATCATATGTTTACCAATATGTAAGAACACTAGTATTTTTTGCAAATCTTTAATTTTTTTAAACTAATAAAAAACATGTTTTTACATGTTTTTTATTTTTATTTAATTGTTTATTTTTTTGAAAATTGTATAATTTAAATTAAAATAATCAAAGGAGTAAGTATGAGTCAAAATTCAATATATAAAGCACTATATCGTTTATATAGACCTAAAACATTTGATGAAATTCAAGGTCAAGAATTTATTGTAGAAACATTAAAAAATATTATTAAATTAAATAAAGTTTCACATGCTTATCTTTTCACTGGACCAAGAGGAACAGGTAAGACATCAATTGCAAGAATATTTGCAAACACACTGAATTGTGATCATAATGATAATAAACTTATTCCTTGTTATAATTGTATTGTTAATATTGAACGCTCTATGGATATTATTGAAATGGATGCTGCTTCTAATAGTGGGGTAGATGATATACGAGAATTAAAAGAAAAAATTCAAAATGCACCATCACATTCTAAATATAAAATTTATATCATCGATGAAATACATATGTTGTCAAAATCAGCATTTAATGCTTTACTAAAAACATTAGAAGAGCCACCATCACATTCTATTTTTATTTTAGCAACTACAGACTTACATAAAATACCTTTGACCATTTTATCAAGAGTACAAAAATTTAATTTTTCTAAAATCCCTAATAAAATTATTTTAAAACATCTTCTTAAAATTTTAGAAGAACAAAAAATTGAATTTGAATATAAAGCTATTGAAAAAATTATTAGATTATCTGATGGTGGACTGAGAGATGCTTTATCAATGATTGAACAAGTTTCTATTTATACTAATTCTAATATTACAACAGAAAAAGTTGATATTGTTTTTGGCCTTGCATCTATTGAAAATTTAATTAATTTAGTAAATTTAATGTCAAAGTTTGAAATTTATAATTTATTTTTAGAATTAGAACATTTAGTTGCTGCAGGATGTGATATTTCACTTTTGGCAAATGATTTGATAACCTTGATGAAAGATTTTTTAATTTTTAATAAATTAAAAAAAGATTTATTTTTAGAAATATCTACAAAAGAAGAAGTTGAAAAACTTAATATCACGACAAAACAAGCTTTTATTATTGTTGAGGAATTAGTATGTTTTATAAAAGATATAGCTTTTTTAAATAATTTACAACAAGCTTTGGAATTATCATTTTTAAAAATAATGAATTTATTTGAAAATTCACAAATAGATAAAATTAAAGAAATAAATAATAAAAATGAAGATGAAAATATTGCAAAAGTTTATGAAACATTAGAAAACTTTAAAAAAAATGCTGAAGAGAATGAAGTTTTTTTCTTTGATAAATCAAATGATAAATTTTCTGTAAATTTATCAGAAAAAACTATTGAAGATAATAGTTTTAATAGTCAAAAAACTCAAATAAATAATTTTGATCTTGCACAAGAAAAAAATGTTAATATTTTTTCAGAGAATTTAGATAATTCATTACATGAAATAGACAAATTATTAGGTGCAGCAAAAGAAATTAAAAAAACCGAGGATCAGTCAAAGGTTAATTTTATTTTTTCAAATTTTTTAACTGAAAATGATGCAGTAAGTGAAACACAGGAAAAAGAAGATACAAGTTTTTTAAATTTAAAATATGATTTTACTAATGAAAATGAAACAGATTTAAATTCATTATCTCAAACATGAAGTCTTCAAAATAAAACTAGTGAAAATAATGTTGATTTAACAAATGAAGAGAAAATTGATAAAGAATCACCGCTTTTCCTTTATGACAATTCATGAGAAAAAAATACAATTGAAAATGATTTAACTAATGATGTTGAGGCAAATTCAATGCTTTCAAGTGATTATCATAAATTAACACAAGAATTTTTCGCAAGTGAAATTAAAGAAAATAAAGTTCATATATCTGAAGATGAAAAAAATATTTTTGAAGATGAAAAAACATCTAAACAGTTGCCATTAGACTTTAGTTTAGAAATCACAGGCAATACAGTTATTCAAACACTTCCAAGTGAAACCAGTGATTTTACAATTGTAGATGATGACATATATACAGTTGATGAAATTATTAACTTGTTTGGTTTGAATAAACAAAACAAAAATCATAAAGAAATTAGAGAAAAACGTAAAAAAGAATTTGCTTCTACTAATTTTTATTTACATGATTCAAAATTTTCAAAATATATTGAATGACTTGTATCATGTAAATTTATAACGGGAAATAATGATTTTATTTTAATTAGTGCTGATCCACAGGAAAATTTTGCTATATTTCAAATAAATGCACATAAAAATGATGTTGAATTTAAAGAATTGCAACAAATAATTTTTGGAAAAGAAATTTATGTTTTTGCAATTACAAAAAAACTTTTTAAATTATCACAAGATAAATGAAAAAGAATGGTTGAAACAAAAACAGTTCCTGATGTTTTTGAACCTTTAAAAGAAATAAATCAAAAATCAATTGAAGAATTAAAAGATGAAAAAATAAAATCACTTTTTGGTGATAAATTCAAATTATAAAATAAGGAGTTAAAAATGAATATTCAAGAATTAATGAAACAAGCAAAAAAAATGCAAAAAGAATTATCTAAAAAACAAGATGATTTAAAAGAAAAAGAATTTACTTTTTCAAAACAAGGAATTGATATAGTGATGTATGGAGATAGACAAATTAAATCTCTTACTATTAATCCAGTATTAATTGATCCAGAAGATAAAGAAACTTTAGAAGATCTAATAATTATCACTATTAATGAAGCTTTAAAAGAATTAGATAAAAAACATGATGAATTATTACCAAAAGGAGTTTAAAACTAATGTTTGGTAAAGAATATGATTCTTTAATTTTAAATTTAAAAAAAATACCTGGGATTACTAAAAAGCAATCTGAAAAAATTGCTTTTTATATTTTGAATTTAGACTATAAAGAATTAGATATATTGATTAATTCAATGCAAGAATTAAATAAAAATTTAAATAAATGTAGTACATGTAATTTTATAACTAGAAATGTCAAGTGCGAAATCTGTCTTGATGCAAATCGTTCAAAGCGTTTGCTGTTAGTTGAAAGTGATTTAGATGTAATTAAATTAGAAAATAGTAAAATTTTTGATGGTAAATATTTTGTTTTTAATTTTGAAGATAAAGAATCCATTGAAAATGATTTAATTTTATTATTTTCTATATTTGATGATTTTAATGAAATAATTATTTCTTTTTCACCAACTATTCAAGGAATTGCTTATACTAATTATATTTCATCAATTTTATTAAAAAAAAATAAAAATAAAAAAATTTCCAAAATTGCTTATGGAATACCAATAGGTTCTAAAATAGATTATATGGATAGTTTTTCTATTAAAGAATCAATAGAAAATAGAAAAGAAATTAAAAATAAATAAAACGGAGGTGAACAAGGTGTTTATAGTTTTTGAAGGGATTGATGGCTCAGGTAAAACTACAATTATTGAAAAATTAAAAAAATTTTTACCTGAATATTTCAAAAATAAACAATTTGTTTTCACTAGAGAACCTGGTGGTACAAATTTAAAAGAAGCTGAACAAATAAGAGCTATTTTATTAGAAAAACAAAATGACATTGATTCTTTTTCAGAAGCTATATTATTTATGGCTGCAAGAAGAATGCATTTAAACAAGGTAATATGACCTGCACTTGAACAAAATAAAATTGTTATTTGTGATAGATTTGTTGATTCATCTATAGCTTACCAAGGAGCGGGAAAAAATATCGGTGTAGAAAAGATAGCTAAATTAAATGATTTGATTGTTGAATCTACATATCCTGATTATACATTTTACTTACAAACATCTGTTCATTTATCAAAAGAAAGACTTAACAAAAACAGAGTTGCTGAAGATAGAATAGAAAATAATAATGATGATTTTTTTGAAAAAATTGTTAAATGTTATGATGAATTATTTTTAAAGAATAAAGATAGATATATCTTAATTAATAGTAATAATTCAATTGATGTTGTTTATGCTGAAGTAAAAAAAGAAATTGTAAAAATAATAGAGAAAGCTAATTAAATGCTTTTATCTACATCAAAACAAATAATTTTTAAAGCTTTTCAAACAAAACAATTTTTTCATTCATGAATTTTACATTCAGAAAACAAGAATAACATTAATGAAAATTTGATGTTTTTGATTTCACAAATTCTTAATAAAGAAATTAAAAATTTATCAGAAATTCAAAATTATTGTTATATTTTGGATGGTGAGAATAATGATTTCAACAAAAAGAAAGTTGAAATGATTGTTAAAAGTTTAACTTTATCAACTTCTAAAAATCAGCCTAAAATTTTTATTCTTTTAAATTTAGATAAAATGCATATTAGTATTTTAAATTCTCTTTTAAAATTTATTGAAGAGCCTTTTTTAAATACTTTTATTATTATGACAACAGAAAATATTAAATCGATTTTAAAAACTATTTTATCAAGGTCAATTATCATCAAATGTTTTAGTGATGATATAAATAAACTTAAAATATATATTGATAATAATTTAAAAATTCAAGAAAAAAATTTATTTTTTTACTTATTCGAAAGTGTTGATGAAATAGAGAAATTCGGTATTGATAATGCAAATCAAATATTAAACGAATTTTTAACATTAATTCAAAAGGTTGAAATAAGTAATTTACTATTTTTTCTATCTAAAGAAATAAATGAAAAAAACATTTGATTTGTTTTAAAACTTTTTGAAGCATTTTTGAAAGAAAAACTTTTTAAAAATAAAAAATATTTTAGTTTAAATATTTTTAAAGCTATTCAAAAACATAAATATTTAGATCAAGGTAAAATTATTAAAATATTAAACTTAATTAAGGAAATAAAAAAATCATTTAAATATAATGTTAATTTTTGAATTCAAAAGAGTTATTTTATTAGTTATTTAAATGATTTATTAAATAAAGATGGAAAAAAATAAAATTTATATAATTGGTACACCTATTGGTAATTTAAAAGATATAACACTTAGAGCACTTGAGATTTTAAATGAGGTTGATATTATCTTATGTGAAGATACAAGAAGAAGTTTGCAATTATTAAATCATTTTAATATCAAAAATAAAAAATTAATTAGTTATCATAAATTTAACGAAAAAAAAATAGCAAATTTTATTACTAATTTATTCAATGATGAAAATAAAAAAATTGCACTGATTTCTGATGCTGGTATGCCAAAAATTTCGGACCCTGGTCATATTTTGATTAAAAAATGTCATGAGCTAAAAATAAATTTAGAAATTATTCCAGGACCTAGTGCTTTTGTAAGTGCCTATGTTTTATCTCCTTTTGAAGGTAATTTTACTTTTTTAGGTTTTTTAAAAGATAAAAGTTCACAAAGAATTAAACAACTAACCGCACTAGATGAGGGTGTTTATATTGCTTATGTTTCACCTTATAAACTTTTGAAAACTTTAGAAGATTTAGAAATAGTTTTTAAAGAAAAGATAAAAATTTTTTTAGCCAAAGAATTAACCAAAATTCATGAAACACATTATTATGGAACACCTAATGAAATTATAAATTTTTTACCTGAAACAATAAAAGGTGAATATGTTATGTGTTTTGAAATTGCAACTCAAAAAGAAAAAAAAGTTAAAGAAAACAAATATAAAAATTTAGTTAATAAATAAAAAAATATTATTTTTATTTTTTTTATAATTATTTTTTATTTTTTATTATAATATTTCAAAAAAATAAAGAATAAAGGTGAAAAATGATTGATAAAAGAATATCAAAAGTACTATATACACAATCTGATTTAGAAAGAGTGATTAAAGAATTAGCTAATTGAGTAGATGAAACATATAAAAATTCTAAAAATTTAGTATTAGTTGGTTTATTAAAAGGAAGCATTCCATTTTTAGCACAATTAATTAAAGATATTAAAACTGATCATATTATTGATTTTATGACACTATCATCTTATCATGGAGCTATGGATTCATCAGGTTCAGTAAAAATTGTTATGGATTTAGCTTATGATATTAAAGGAAAAGATGTTTTGATTGTGGAAGATATTATCGATTCAGGGATTACAATTGAAAAAGTTGTTAATCTTTTAAAAAACAAAAAACCTAATAGTTTGAAAGTTTTAACTCTTTTAGATAAACCAGAAGGAAGAAAAAATGACTTTCACCCTGATAAAGTTGGTTTTGTTGCTCCAAATGAATTTTTAGTTGGTTTTGGTCTTGATGTTAAAGAAAAAATGAGAAATATTCCATATATTGGTATTTTTAAGAAAGAATGCATTGATGATCTTTAATAAAATTTAAAAAAAAAAAAAAACAAACAAAAATTTTGTTTGTGCTTTTATTTTAAAAAAGCTTGTTTGTGAAATTGCATAAAAATAGCATTTAATTTTAAAAAAAAATAACAAAAATAACTTTTTTTATTATTTTTCTTTATTTTTTTGTCATTTTTTCACTAAAACCTTGTTATATATATATATATATATATTAAAATTTTTCATATGAAAAAGAAGACTATATTTTTAACTATGTTTAGCGCAGTTACTATTATTAGTTTAGCAATAACAACAACTGTATTAATAACAAAAAATAAGAAAAACAACAACAACAACAATAATAATAGTAATTACACAATGCCTAAATTATCTAAGAATAATTTACCTCCTATTAATTTACCAAAAAAACCTAGACAAAATGAGGTAAATATAGATGATGAATTAAAATTATTTGAAAAAGATAGTGAACAAGAAAAAAGCACTTTTGATGATAAAAAAAGCAATGTTTTTTTTCAAAAATTAGAGAAACTTTATAAAAAAATAAGTAAAAAATTTTTAAATATTTTTACTGATGATGACAAAATTATTTTTAGAGAAAGATTTAAAAGTTTTAGACCAAGACGTATTAGTGAAATATGGAATCTTATAGACATTGTTCAGAGTTTGCCAAATATACAAAAAACTCAAATATTAAAAGTTGCATTTATTTCTTATAAAGTGATTTATAAGACATACAAATATAATAATGAAATAATGCTTTGAAATGCATTAATTCAAGGAAAAAGAATATTTAGTTGAAAAAATATTTTAATTCTCGGAATTACTTGATTAGCTATAAAAGCAATTTTGTAACAATAATTTAAAATTAGAAAAAATAATATAAAAATATTAAAAAAAAGGAATTAAAATGAAAAATAAAAGAAAATTATTATTTTTAATGACACC
This sequence comes from Mesomycoplasma neurolyticum, assembly GCF_900660485.1. Lineage (NCBI taxonomy): Bacteria > Bacillati > Mycoplasmatota > Mycoplasmoidales > Metamycoplasmataceae > Mesomycoplasma > Mesomycoplasma neurolyticum. The sequence continues at coordinate 383,496 of NZ_LR214951.1, read as the reverse complement.
AATTTTGATAGCAACACCACTTTCAATTGTTGCATGCAAAAATGAAAAAGAAGAAGTTGTTAAAAAGCCGCAGACAACTAATGTCACAACTCCAACAGCTCCTTCAACTTCAACAAATTCTCCTATAACAACACCACCAAACAGTTCTAATATTAATGAAATAGATGATGAAGAAAATGCAGAAAATGAAATAGATAACGAAGAAAACAATGAAGTTGAAAATGAGGAAAATGCTTTTGAAGAATTAGAAAATGCTGAAAATGACAGTAAAAAAGAAAAAATATTAAAAAAAATTAAAAATTTTTCATCAATAGCTGAAAAATTCATTAATAAAAATATTGAATTAGTAAAAAAAATATTTAATAACTCAAATAAAGAAACATTAAAAAACGCTTTTTCAGAATTAAAAATTAAACGAATCAATAAAAAAAATGTAAGTGAATTTAAAAATTTTGTTAATGAAAAATTAACAAATGAAAATAAAGAAAAATTTTGAAAAGTTCTTTTTATGGTTGCAGGTTGAATTAATAAAAAACATGATTATAAAAGTGAATATGAATTTTGAAAAGTTCTAAACAATGATAAAAAAATTAAAAAATTAAAATATTTAGCTATTCTTAAAATTTCATTTTTTGTTATTGAAAAAGTAGCTAAAATGTATTTTAACAAAATTTAATACAGCATTTAAAATAGCTGTATTTTTTTATATTCAAAATGTTTATTACTTAAAAATAAACAAATTTTATATTTTGGTTAATACTTTTTAAATTTTTAATATAAAATTTATTAATATATTATAAATAAAAAAAATGAAAGGGAGTTTTTATGGAAATTTTTAGTATTATAGCTACTGTTTTGATTTTTTTAGTTTTAGTTATTTTAATTACAAAAGAAATAATTCTTTTTCATAAAATTTGAAAAACTAAAAAAAGTAAGTTTAGCCAATTAGCTGATTCAAATAAAAATAGACTTATTATTGAATTAAAAAATGCTGTTGAAGAACTTTCAAGAACTAAAACCGGTGCTATTATAACTATTGAAAATTATGATAAATTAGATGAATTAAGAACTGATGGTGTAAAAATTGATGCTAACATTTCATCATCATTAATTATTTCAATTTTCAATAAAAATTCACCCCTCCATGATGGAGCTTTAATTATTAGAGAAAATAAAATTATTTATGCTTCTACATATTATAAAATTACATCTAGATCAATAAATAACCTTTTTGGTTCTCGTCATAGAGCAGCACTTGGAATTAGTGAACAATCGGATTCAACAACAATTGTGGTTTCAGAAGAAACTGGAAAAATTATTATTGCAAAAAATGAAAAATTTGAATATGTTGTAATTGATGATTTTAGAAAAGTTTTGGAATCTAAGCTGAAGAATTAATTATGAGTTTATTAGAATTAGTTAAAAAAAGAGATATAGCAGCAATTAGAAAATATTCAAATGACACTATTATTAGTGAAATAGCAAATGAAGTAAGCACTTTACCAATAGCAGAAAAAATTGTTTTTTTTAGATTATTAAAAACAGAAGATGCTGGTGAAATTTTTGCATACTTAGACTTAGAAATACAAGAAGAATTAATCCAAAATTTTTCAAATGAAATGATTGTAAATGTGGTTTCTGAGTTATATACTGATGAAATAGCTGATTTGATAGAAGAAATTCCGGAAAGATTAGCTATTAAAATTTTGAAAAATATTGATAAAGATACAAGACAAAATGTTAACAAAATTTTAAAATATGATGATGACCAAATTGGTTCTGTAATGTCTGTTGATTTAATTTTTTTAAAAGATCATTGAACAAACAAAAGAGCACTTGAACATATTAAAAAATATAAAAATGAACTTGAGTTAACACACTACTACTACATTGTTGATTCAAAATGAAATTTTAAGGCTGCCACAACATTAGAAGATATTGTTTTTAATGAGCCAGAAGCTAAACTTACTGATCATATGTTTAAAGTGCCTACAATTTACACAACAAGCAAAAAAAGTGAAGCATCATTAATTTTTGCTGATAATGACCTTTCGGTATTACCAGTAGTTAATAAATCAAACAAAATAGTAGGTATGATTACTTCTGATGATGTAATCGACATTTTACAAGAAGAAGCAACAGAAGATATTTATAAAATGGCAGGGATTAATCCCCACCATGAGATATCATACATTAAAACAAGTGTTTTAAAAATTGTAAAATCAAGAATTTTTTGACTTTTAATTTTAATGTTAGGTTCAACATTAAGTCAAATTGTAATTGAAGTTTTTACAAATTCTATTGAAAATAGTAGTAGTTTAAAATCACTAGGTTTAAGTGTTTATGTTTCTACTATTGTTTCAATTATTCCAGTTATCGCAGGTTCGGCTGGTAATGCAGGGTCGCAATCTGCAACAACAATAACGCGTGCTATTTCATTAGGTGAAAATAGCGCGAAAAAATATATTTCGCAAGTTTTAGTAAAAGAATTAACAGTTGGTTTAATTGTTGGTTCAATTTTGATGGTAGCAAATTTTTTAAGACTAATGATTTATTTTTCAATTAGTAGAGATTTATTTGTTGCCTCAAAAACATCAAAAATACTTATTATTTCTTTTACAGCATCATTAGCACTTTTAATTGTTATTACTTTTTCAAAAATTTTAGGTTCTTTTATCCCGCTAATTGCAGCTAAACTAGGTAAAGATCCAGCGGTTTTATCTGCTCCAATTTTAGCTACTTTAACAGATGCAACTTCAACATTTATTTTCTTTGGAATAACAATTTTAGTTTTTATGCTAGCAACATAGCATAAAAATAAATTAAAATGCAAAATAGTTTATTTTTTATTATAATATTTAAAATGGAGGATAAATGGATAATAATACCATAATGTTTATAGTAATTGCTGCAATTTTAGTTATTTCAATTGTTATTGTAGTTTTATTTCAAGTTATTACAGAAAGAAAGAAAAAGAAAAAAATAAAAATTGAAAAGGAAAAAATTTTAGAAAATCAAAGAATTTTGACAGAAGAAATAACATATAAAATTAATGCTATTATTGAAAAAAATGAAGAATTATTAAACAACTTTGTCGTTTCAATTGGTGATTTTAAAATGAAAGAGCTTAATTTCTTTACAAAAAATGAAATTAAAAAAATTATTAAGCATCCACAATTTTATCAAACATTCGCAGATAACCCTTACTTAGATAATTCTGATTTCAATGATAATTTAAATATATTAATCGAAACAAAATCAAATCTTTGATCCAAAAAAAATCAAAGTCAAATTCAATTTTTTGCAAATATTGAGAAACAATATTTAAATGATGATGCAAAAAAAGAAAATTACCTTAATTTAAAAAAAGAATTTAAAAACTCGCTGGTTTTAAATGATAAAAAATAAAATTCCTAATTATTTAACAATTTTAAGAATTTTACTTTGAATTCCTTTATTATTTTGTTTAACATGATTTTACTATCATTCAAAAAATACAACTGTTTATATAAAAAATAAATATTATTTTGTTTTTGTTATTGCATTAATTGTTTTTGTTATTGCGATGTTTACAGATTTTTTAGATGGCTTTTTAGCTAGAAAATTTAAAGCTATTTCAACATTTGGACAATTGTTTGATCCATTATCTGACAAAATTATTGTTTCAACAATTTTAATTTTTTTAGCACTTTTAAAATTTAGTGAAATTTGAATAGTAGTAATATTTATAGTTAGAGATATTATGGTAGATGGTTTTAGAAATCTAGCAGCTAAATACAACAAAAAAGTAGCTGCTTCCGTTTGAGGTAAATTAAAGACATTAAGTCAAACATTTGCAATTATTTTACTAATGGTTTTGATGCCTATTTTAGATGAAAATAATAAACAATATAAACTTTATTATTGAATTTTAAACATTCCAATGTTTTGTGCTTTGTTTTTTTCAATTTTTTCTGGTATTTTATATTTTAAAGAAATTAAAAATTTAGTTTATTTTAAAAATAAACAAGTTTAAATATTGTTTTTTAGTTTATAATATAAAAAGTAATTTATAACTATATAAGGAGCGTGACAAAATGACACCACATATTAAAGCAAAATTTAATGAAATAGCAAAAACTGTTTTATTAGCAGGCGACCCACTAAGAGCAGAGTATATTGCTAAAAATTATTTAACCGATGTTCAATTAGTAAGTAGCGTAAGAAATGCATATTTCTTTACAGGGATGTACAAAGGAAGAAGAGTAACAGTTGGAACTTCAGGTATGGGTATTGCATCAATGGGTATTTACTCATATGAATTATTTAAATTTTACAATGTTGATAGAATTATTAGAATTGGTTCAGCTGGATCTTATAAAAAAGATTTAAAAATTTATGATCTTGTATTAGCTAATAGTTGTTTTTCAGATTCACATATTTATGCACAATTAGTTTTAGGTGAAAAAACACATGTTTTAGAACCATCAGTTCTTTTAAATGCTGAAATTATGGAAAGTGCACTTAAAGCTGGAATTTCGCTAAATGTAGGTAGAGTGCATTCTTCAGATGTATTTTATTCAGGGCGTAGATTAGAAAAAACTTTAGAATACACTGAAGCAATTGCTGTAGAAATGGAATCTTTTGCATTATTTGCTAATGCTAAAAAATTCAAAAAACAAGCAGCTTGTTTGCTCACAATTTCAGATAACCTCATAACTGGGGAAGTTACAACACCAGAGGAACGTGAACAAAGATTTCGTCAAATGATGCAAATTGCATTAGAAACTGTTTAAAATAAAAAATAGATTAACATTTAGTTAGTCTATTTTATTATCTAGAATTATAGGATTAACATGGATATAAAAGAATTAATAATTAAAAAAAGAAATAATCAAGAATTAACAAAACAAGAAATTGACTTCATCATTAAACAATATGTTAATAAAAAAATTAAAGATTATCAAATGTCAGCTTTTTTAATGACTATTGTTTTTAATGGAATGAATTCTAAAGAAACTGCAGCATTAACATTAGCAATGGCTAATTCAGGGAAAAACATTGATTTATCATCAATTCCAGGTATTAAGGTAGATAAACACTCAACTGGGGGAGTTGGTGATAAAACAACATTAATTATTGCACCAATTCTTGCAGCATTAAATATTCCTGTTGCCAAAATGTCAGGGAGAGGTTTGGGACATACAGGCGGAACAATTGATAAACTAGAATCTATTGATGGCTTTAGTGCTGAATTATCTGAAGAAAACTTCATTAAACAAGTTAAAGATATAAATATCGCTATTATGTCTCAAACAGATGATTTAGTACCAGCTGATAAAAAAATTTATGCACTAAGAGATGTAACTGCAACAGTGGATTCAATACCTCTAATTGCATCATCAATTATGTCAAAGAAAATTGCAACAGGTTCAGATGCAATTTTATTAGATGTAAAATGTGGTGATGGTGCGTTTATGAAAAATTTAGCTGAAGCAGAAAATTTATCTAAAGAGATGATTAAAATTGGTAAAGAATTAAAACGTGATGTCCGTGTAGAGATTACAAACATGGATCGACCAATTGGTAAATCTATTGGAAATAGAAATGAAATTCTTGAAGCTATAAAAACATTAGAAGGAAAAGGGTCAAAAGATCTTGAAACACTTTGTTTTTCTTCTATTGCAACTATTTTAAAACAAGCTAAAAAAGTAAAAACTGACAAAGAAGCATATAGTTTAATTAATGAAGTTATTAAAAATAAAAAGGCTTTAGACAAATTTTTTGAATTTGTTAAACATCAAGGTGGAGATGTTGATAAATTAAAATCAGAAAGTTTTTGAATTCCTCATTATAAGATAGAACTTTTTGCTGAACAAGAAGGTTATTTAGAAATTACTTCATCTTTTAAACTAGCTGTTATAGCTTCTAAATTAGGTGCTTCTAGATTAACTAAAACTGATAAAATTGATTTTAATGCTGGAATTGAACTAAACAAAAAAACTAATGATTTAGTAAAAAAAGGTGATTTAATTTTAACTTTATTTTCATCTAAACCAATTGAAAAATCATTAATTAAACAAGCGCAAGCAGCTTTTAAATTTAATAACCAAAAAATTGAAAATAAAATAATTTTTAAAAGGATGAGATAATGAATTGAGCAAAATTAATCGATCATACATATTTAAAACCAGAAGCAACTAGTAAAGACATAAATAAACTTATTGATGAAGCAAAACAATATCAATTTAAAACCATTTGTGTTAACTCAAGTTGAGTTAAATTTGCTAAAGAAAAACTAGAAAATACAGATATTGGCATAACAGCTGTTGTTGGTTTTCCTTTAGGAGCTATGATTACACAAGCTAAAGTTCAGGAAGCAAAATTAGCAATCAACCATGGAGCAAATGAAATTGATATGGTTATTAACATTGGAAGACTAAAAGAAAAAAAATATGATTATGTCTTAAATGAAATTAAAGCAATTAAAAAAGAAATTGGTAATTCAATTTTAAAGGTTATTATCGAAACTGCGCTTTTAACAAAAGAAGAAATTAAAAAAGCAACTGAAATTGTTGTAAATGCAAAAGCTGATTTTGTTAAAACATCTACCGGTTTTTCATATCGTGGAGCAACATTCGAAGATATAGAATTAATGGCTTCAGTAACTAAAGGACAAATTGCTATCAAAGCTGCTGGTGGCATTAAAACACTTGATGATTTAGCGAAAATGTATGAATTAGGCGCAACTAGATTTGGAACATCATCAAGTGTTAAAATTTTAGAAAATAAAACAGTCAAGTCATCGGAATATTAATTATTAAAAATAAGGAGTTATTATTATGTTAAAAGTTTTTAATCATCCATTAATCACAGCAAAACTTACAGCAATGCGTGATGCTAAAACTTCACATCATTTATTTAGACAATTATTAAAAGAAATTTCTTCATTAATGACTTATGAAATTTTAAGAGATGTAAAAACAAAAGAACATAAAGTTTTAACACCAACAGGCGAAACAGCTCATGGTGTTAAAATTAATGAAGAAATTGTTATTGTTCCTATTTTAAGAGCAGGACTCGGAATGACTGATGGTATATTATCATTGGTACCTACAGCAAAAGTTGGACATATCGGATTATATCGTGATGAAACAACTTTTGAGTCAAAAGAATATTATTATAAAATTCCAATCGTTTCAAAAGATTCACTTATTTTATTAGTAGACCCAATGCTTGCAACAGGTGGAACAGCAGTTGATGCAATTACTAAATTAAAAAATGATGGATTTAAAAATATTAATTTAATTAGTTTGGTAGGGGTTCAAACTGGAATTGATAATGTTTTTAAACAACACCCAGATGTTAAAATTTTCTTAGCTTCACTTGATAAAAAGTTAAATGATAAAAATTACATCTTACCTGGTCTTGGTGATGCGGGTGATAGAATTTTTGGGACTAAATAATTTTTATAATGTCTTACAATAAAAATATAATTCATAAAATAACACTAACAGGTATTCTAACCTGTTTATCTTTAATTGGAATTTTTATTTCTAAATTTATTCCATGACCATTATTTTCAATAATTGGACTTAAAATAGATATATCATTTTTATTCATTTTTGTTATTTTTTTTGTTACAGATTTTAAATTTGGAATTATTGCATTAATAACAAGATTTTTATTAGGTCCTTTTATAACAATGAATTTTGATTTAATAGGATGGCTGGGACATGGAATATTATTATTTAGTAATGGTTTTTTTATTTTCATATTTTTTCTTTCATTATTTTTATTGAAAAAAATAAAAAAGCTAAATAAAAAAATTATTTTTTTAATTGCAAGTTTTTTAAGTATAATTACTACTTCGTTAATAATGACGATATTAAATTTTTTATTTTTTTCACCTTTGTTTTTTGGAATGTATAAAATTACAGATGGTTATTTTCTTGATTCAACATTAAACAAATGAACAAAAATTTCCAATTATTTTAAAACAAATCTAAGTTTTATAAATTTTTGCTTTATATTATATTTACCTTTTAATTTTACTAATTTCACTTTAACAATTTTATTTAGTGCTTTATTAAATAAAATAATAGACAATAAAAGGAATAAAAAACTAGGAAAACATTAGTTGAAAATAATATTTTTATGTTTTATTTAGCACTTTTTTACTTAAAGTGCTAATTTTACATTATAATATGTATTAATTTATTAAAGAAAGAGGTGTATTATGGCTAAATATTTTTGTCATACTTCAAACGAATTTTTCTTACCAGGTGAACATGTTCAATCTAAAATGAGCATATCTGATTTAAAAAATAAATCACTATGATTTGATGGTAAAATTAAAAAATTTGTAATTTTAGTTAATAAAAATAGTAAAATAACTGAATTAAAATTTGAAAATAATGATGAATTTAAAGATAATTTCTACAAAGTTGGGCTAAAGGCAAAAGTTTTGAACTTCAAAGAAGAAAATGGTGAATTCATTGTTGATTATGTAATCGAAGATAGAGTGAAAATTACAAAATTATTTTTTGAACAAGTAAAAAAAGAAGTATTAATTTATGCAGAAGCTAAAACTGTAAAGATAAATTCTAGATTTGGTGATCAAGAAGTAACAATTCAAAAAAATGGTATTTATGTTAATTTATATGATAATTTTATAAATTTGTTAGAACAACTACATAGCAAAAAAATATTAAATGATGAGTTTCTCAAATTTAAGGCAATGGTTGATTCTAAAAATTGAACTGAATTCAAAGCATTAGATTATTATTTAGACTATTTTGCAAAAACTTTAGAGTTAAGCAATAACGAGAAAAAAGAATATGTTTTTTTAAATTGAATTGATGAAAAATTTACTTTCATTAAAACTATTATTTCTAATAAATTAAAAACAAGTTTTTTAGAAAAAATAAAAGATATTGAAGATAAAACTGATATTAAACAAAACAAAGCAACTGAAATTAATGAACGTAACATTGATATTGAAATAGACAAGCAAATGAAAAAAAATCTTGATAAGCAACAATTAGAGTTTATTTTAAGAGAAAAAATGCGTGTCATTAGACAAAAACTAGGTGAGGAAAACGATCACGAGGACAAATTAAATAATGAGTTAATTAAGCCTGAAACAGATAATAAATATCCAAAAGAAGTTATTCAAGCTATTAAAAAAGAAACTAAAAAACTTCGTGGAATGATGTCTTCTTCTCCAGAAGCTAACATTTCTAAAACATATTTAGATTTAATTCATACTTTGCCTTGAAGAATTGTTTCGCTAGATGATTTAGACTTACAAAAAGCAGAAGAAATTCTTTCAAATAAACACTATGGACTTGATGATGTAAAAGAAAGAGTGATGGATTTTCTTTCTGTGTTAACCTACAAAAAACAAAAAAACAAAGAGTTAAATAGAGAAGATTTGAAAATTTTACCAAATCAAACAGAAGCTATTGATCTTAATTTATTTAAAGAAAATGCTTTTGATGATGTTTCTAATAATATGCCTATTCTAACTTTACTAGGTCCTCCAGGAACTGGAAAAACTTCTATTGTTAAATCTATTGCAAAAGCAGTGGGGCGAAAAATGGTAAAAGTTTCACTTGGTGGTGTTAGAGATGAAGCTGAAATTAGAGGACATAGAAGAACATATGTAGGTGCAATGCCTGGTAAAATTATTAATGCTATAAAAAAAGCTGGTGTTTCTAACCCAATAATTTTATTAGATGAAATTGATAAATTATCATCAGATCACAAAGGCGATCCTTCAAGTTCATTGCTAGAAGTTTTAGATCCTGAACAAAACAAACATTTTCAAGATCACTATTTAGAGTTGGAATACGATTTATCAAAAGTGATGTTTATTGCTACAGCTAATAGTTTTAGTGATATTCCTGAACCGTTAGCTGATAGAGTTGAAATCATTGAATTGAGTTCCTATACATTACTAGAAAAAATTGAAATTGCAATCTCACACTTAATACCAAAAGTTTTAGAAGAAAATTTACTTGAAGAAAAATATTTCAAAATTAATAAAAAAACAGTTGAATATTTAATTAGTCATTATACAAGAGAAGCAGGTGTAAGAAATCTTAAAAGAGTTTTAGATAAACTTGCTCGCAAAATCATTAATAGAATTCTAAAAAAAGAAATTACTAAAAATTTCACTATTACTAAAGAAAAAATTAGTGAAATGCTTGGTGTTGAAAAATATAGTGAAGAAAATGAAAAAATCAAAAATCAAATTGGTATTGTAAATGGACTTGCTTATACAGCATATGGTGGTTCTACTTTAGCAATCGAAGTTACAACAATGCCAGCTCAAAATAACACTATTAAATTAACCGGTAGATTAAGAGATGTAATGAAAGAATCAGCTGAAATTGCCCTAAGTTATGTAAGAGCTAATGCTAAAGAATTTGGGATTACTGAATTTGATTTTGAAAAAAATCAAATTCACATTCATGTTCCTGAAGGAGCTGTTCCAAAGGATGGACCTTCAGCAGGTGTTACTTTTACAACAGCTATTATTTCAGCATTATCTAAAAGAAAGGTTTCTTCTGATATAGGTATGACAGGAGAAATAACATTAAGAGGGAAAGTTTTAGCAATTGGTGGACTAAAAGAAAAATCAATTGCAGGATATAAAAAAGGCATTAAAACTATTTTTATACCTAAAGAAAATGAAAAAAATCTTGTTGATATTTCGGATGAAATTAAAAAAGCTGTAAAATTTATACCTGTAGACTATTATCAAGAAATTTTTAACTATTTATTTAAAGACAAAAAATAATTGCTAATTTTTTAAGATTAATAATGTGTTTTTTATAAAATACATTATTTTTTTATAAAAAGTTTTATAATAATGTTATATAAATTATTTTGTTATACTAATTACATTTTAATTGTTTTTTGATAAAATAAAAAATATTATATATATTATTTGATAAAAATGGTGAACATAAATTAGGTTTTTTCGGGCATAATTTTGTTATTTATACTTATGATAAAACCACTAATAAATATTTAGTAAATATTGGGTGAGCAAGCAAACATTATTTAGAAGTGGTACTTTCAAAATTAGAAATATGATGATTTGCAAGTTTAGGTTATTGCTATGCTTTTGATATAAAAGAACCAAGCAAAAATTTTAAAAAATTATTATCATACAATGGAGAAAAATATACTTCTGAAAAATTAAGAAAAATGGGTATTTTAAATGAATATTATTAATATTAGAAAAATAGTTTGGTTTAGTTTTGTTGCGAAAATATTGTTTGCAATCTATGTATTTATTTTCTTTAGTAATATTTTTTTATTCAACAAGAACATTTTATATATTTATTCAGATCTTATTATTTTAATTGTCATTACTTTTTTATTTATACACAAAATATTATTGATAAATAATTTTAAAACATGAAAAGATAAAATTCTGTTTTTGATGTTTAGTTTGTTTTTTGTTTATAAAAGAAAAATTAAAAAGGTAAAAACAAATAGCATAATATTTATTATTATATTAATGTTTATTATCACAACATTAATTTTAATATTGTGGTTAACATTTATAAATGTAAAATCATTTATTTATTTCTTATTATCAAAAGATCATATCGAAAAATATGACATAAAAACTAGAATAGGGCTAGTAGGCAAACCCAACCCTGAAATTCGTATATTAAAGTATGTAATTATATATGCAATACCAAGATGGGTATCTGAAATATTAAGTATTTTTGTTCTTTTTATTTTTTTCACAACTTTTTTAACAAATATTTTTATTTCTTATGTTAAAACATTAAATTTAAAAAAATATTTCCAACAAAAGATTAACTAAGACATTTTATGATAATTAATAGTAATCAATTTATTCTAATAATAGTTCAAAATTTAATCTTTTTTGAAATTCTAAATTTAGAAACTTATTAAAGAAATTTATACAAAGACATTTTTTTAACCGTTAATAAAAAAAGGTGACACTTTTTTTATTATAAAAGTTTGTTTTTCTACACTCAATAGGTAATAAGTTTTTAATTTAATACATTTTGTTATTGTAAAAACAAATATATTTTTTAATTTCTTTATTTAAAATTTTATAATTTGAAATCTTTTTTAATTTTTTATTTTAAATTTATAATTTTTCAAAAATTTTTTATTGAACAATTATCAATGCATTTTCTAACTTTTACATACTATGACTAAAACCGTTATTTTTATAAAATTAGCAAATTCATTACTTGTTTATTGTGAACCTTTATCACTATGAATTAGAATTTTTTAACCATTATAATTATTTTAATACCTTTTAATACCTTTAAAATGTATTTATAACTAATTCTAAATTAAAATCTAAATAAGGTTATAAGCAACAATGCTATTGTCATATAAATTGATAATTGCATTTAAATATAATTTTTGCTTTGGTTATTTAATTTAAATTTAACTATATCAGTTAATTATTTTTGATTAAAGGCTTGTGAATTCAATCCACTATTTAAAATATTATCTTTAATTTCTTTTGGAATAAATTTTTGATATTTTTGATTTAAAATTTTTATTAGCCCTTTAATTCTCATTTTTTCGTTAATCTTAAAATTGGTTTGTGATTATAGTAAAAATTAATTTTCTATTAATTTAAATATTCATTCTTTTTATACCTAAAGAAAATGAAAAAAATCTTTTTGATATTTCGGTTGAAATTAAAAAAGTTGTAAAAGTTATACCTGTAGACTATTATCAAAAAATTTTTTAACTATTAATTTAAAAAACAAAAAATAATTGCTAATTTCTTAAGATTAATAATGTGTTTTTTATGAAATACATTATTTTTTTATAAAAATTTTTATAATTATGTTATATAAACTATTTTTTATATTAATTTTTATATTAATTAAATTTTTAATTGTTTCTTGAGAAAATAAAAAATATTATATATATTTATTATATTGAATTTAAGAAAAGAGGAATAAATATGTTAAAAAGTATTGTTAGCACAACTTTATTATTAAATAGCGCAAGTGTTATAGCTCCCAATGGAGTGAATGATAGTTATGTTATACAACAAAAATTAGAAGAAGCTAAAAAAATAGATTTTTTTATTAAATCTATAAGTTTAGAAATTAAAGAATTAACAGGAAAAATACCTAAATTTCTTTTTTTAAAGGAAATAAAAGATTTATATGAAAATAAAGTATTTTTTATTCAATATGATGAATATTATGCTACTATTTTAGAAACTAATAGTGAAACGCTAAAAATTGAAAAAGGTTCTATTGAAAAAGAGAATTTTAATAAAAATTTGATATATATTCCAATTATTGGTTTAGGATATGAAAATAAAGGTATTTATTCATCAATAGATAACCAAAATATAAACAATGATTTTATAAATTTATTATTTTCCAAAAAAGATGAATACAACAAAAAAATAAAAGAAAGTATTTCTCAAAATATTCAATTAAAAAATGATTTAATAAATAAAAACAATAATAAAAGTAAAAGAATTAAAAAAAGTGTGCTAGATTATGTTATTGATAATGTTTTTAGAAAATATTATGTTCCAGGTTTTAGAGCTTCGCATGAAGTGCCTTATTCTTGATGATTCAGAAATCATTATTCAGAAGCAAATATAGGATATACCGAAGTTCGTGAGGCGTTGAATAATAATTTAAAAGGTGGTTTATGTGAATATATAGCTTTATCAATGATGTTGTTATATATGGAGATTTTTAGAACTCCGGGTTTATTTAATGATTATGAAATTAATAAATATTTTGATGTTCAAACAAACTATAGTTTAGATATTACACAAAGCGAAATAGTTCATAAAAATTATGGAAATCCTTATGGATTTGTAGCTGAATTATACAAAAAAATGGGCACTGACTGAGTTGATATTAAATCATCTGGTTCAATTATGCAAATAATGAATAAATTTTTAGAAAATAAAAATATTAAAAAAGATTTAGAACATACAGGTTCAGCTACTTTTATGCACACTTCAAGTCCTGAAGATTGATTGTTAGAAAAAAAAGTTCCTGTTATGTTATCAATTGCTGGTTTAGGCTTAGTTAATAAAAATGGTGAACATAAATTAGGTTTTTTTGGGCATAATTTTGTTATTTATGGTTATGATAAAACCACTAATAAATATTTAGTAAATATTGGATGAGCAGGCAAACATTATTCAGAAGTGGTACTTTCAAAATCAGAAATATGATGATTTACAAGTTTAGGTTATTGATATGCTTTTGATATAAAAGAACCAAGCAAAAATTTTAAAAAATTATTATCATACAATGGAGAAAAATATACTTCTGAAGAATTAAGAAAAATGGGTATTTTAAATGAATATTATTAATATTAGAAAAATAGTTTGGTTTAGTTTTTTAACTAAAATTTGATTTTTATTTTTTTTATTTGATTTAATAATGTTTTTGCAATTCAATAAAAAATGAATTTTAGGACCTTTGGGTATTTTGATTGCTTCTTTTTGTTTAGGTATTGTTTTATTTTTATTCATATTTAAATTATTTTCATTAAATAATTATAAAACTTGAAAAGAAAAAATATTATTTTTATCATTGAGCTTATTTTTTGTTTATAAAAATAAAATTAAAAATGTAAAAATTAATAAGTTATTTTCTATTTTGATTTTATTATTTTCAATAATGATATTTATTTCAATATTTACAATAACTTTTAGGTTTTCTATTATAGGTTTTTTCTCTTTTTTGCACTCTGATGATCATATATCGTGAATTGATCCCAAAACTAGAATGATATTAAAAGGTAGAAATACAACCGAACAAGAAGATTTAATAGAATATTTAAAATATATAGTAGAAAAATTAATACCTAGAGTTATATTATCACACACAATTAATATTGTTTTTTGTATTTATACATCAAGTTTTTTGATAAATATTATTATTAATCATACAAAACAGTTAGTTTTATCTAGAAACAAAAATAAAAAACAAAAATAATTTTTAAAAAAACATTAATAATAAAATTTCAACTATTTTTTTATAATTAATTGAAATTTTATTATTTTTTAAATTTTTATAATATAATAATTAAGACAGGGGTGCTTGAGTTAGAGTCAGGCTGAGATTATACTCTTATAGTGAATTAGGTAATTCTAAAACACGAGTTGAATAAAATAAAAAAACTCCTCCCTTGTCAAAGGAGTTTTTTTTACTAAAATATTATGAAAAAAATAGTTATAAATAATGTTAATGCTAGTTCAAAAAAAGATAATGAAAAACTTTTATATGATTTAAATTTAGAAATAAAAGAAAATGAATTTATTGCTGTAATAGGATCTTCGGGTTCAGGTAAAACCAGTTTTTTTAATTTAATTATTAATGAATTAAAAATTTTAAGTGGAAATATTTTTTTTAATAATAAAAATTACTTTGACTTTAATAAAAAAGAAATAAAGTCTTTTAAACAAAGTGTTGGGTATTTAAATCAAAAACCTAATTTACTTTATGAAGAAGATGTTTATCACAATATTAAAAAATTTTACAATTTACAAACTAATAATTTTTTTAAATTATTTAATATTATTACACAAAAAGATTTTGATTTTATTAAAGGAATTTTAAAGCAATTTTTAATTGAAGATTTTATTTTCACCCCTGTAAGTAATTTATCAGGCGGACAACAACAAAGAGTTGAAATAGCTAAACTTTTGATAAAAAAATCACAAATTATTTTAGCTGATGAACCCACAACAGGTCTAGATTATAAAACATCGGAAACAGTTCTAAAATCATTAAAAACATTATCACAACTTCAAAAAACAATAACACTTGTAAATATTCATGATTTGTCATTGATTAGTGATAAATATTTTTCTCGTGTTATTGCTTTTAAAAAAGGCAGAATTGCTTTAGATATTAGCATTGATCAATTTAATTTAAAAACAATAAAGGAAAAAAAAATATATGAATAAAAAAAGATTTTTACTTAAATTATTACCATTGTTAGCAATAAGCACAATCCCTGTTGTCATTGCTTCTTGTAACAATGAAAAAAAGGTAATAAAATTAAATATAGCAACAGATTGATTTGAGCAAAAATCAAGTAATAATGCTGTTCAAAAATACCAAGATTTATTCAATAAAACAATGAAACAACTTTATGAAGAAAATAAAGAGAAATATAATGGAGCAAGTTTTTTAGAGCTAGAAATAGAATCAAATAGTGATAAAAATGCAACTTTTAATAATGTTGAAACAAACAAAGTGAGTGCAGGGATCGTCAATATTTCTCAATTAATTGATGTTTCACTTGAAAATATAGTACCATATATCCAAACTTTAACACTTGCATTTAAAGAATACGGTGATAAAGATATGAAAACATATAAAGAAAATCCAGAAAATTTTAATATTAAAAAAGATAGTTGAATTAATAAATATTTATCAACAAATCCACATTCAAAATGAAGATATAAAGAAGAAAAATGAGATGGGGCAAAATTTCAATTTCTTTATGATGAAGAAAACAAAAAAGTTGACTGATATGCTGGAATGATAACTATTGTTGGTACAGAAGAAGAATTGAAAAATATCAGAAAATCATGAGACGATAAAAATTGAAGTGAGTTTTCAAAATTTGGAATTGTTCATGGTAAAAAAGGTAAACAAGTAAAATGAAAACTAGCTAACAAATTATTTAAAGATCATTTTAACCTTAATGATGATGAACCTATTGAAAAATTAGAGGATAAATATAAAGTTCAAGCTAGTGGAGATGATACTTATACACAATACATAGATAAAAATAAAAAACAAATTTTTATTGATAATATGTATTCATTTGCTTGAACAGATCCGAAAGATGGAGATAAACCAACTACAAGCTTCAAATTAAAAGAAGGGGTTAAAATGGAAGTTCTTGCTTTAACTAACTTAACTTTTTATGATGTATTGATTTTTAATAAAAGTATTGATGAAAAAAGTAGAATGCTTTTTAAAGATACTTTAATTAAACTTTCAAATGATAAGCAGGATGATTTTGGTTTAAAAAGTGGATATAATGGATATCGTGAAATCACTGATTTTGAAACTCTAAAAAATAAATATAAAAAATCATTTTCTTAATTTTTTGCAAAATTTATGAAAAATAATTTTTTTAAATTATTTATTTTTAAATTTAAAAAATCATTGTTTTGAAGATATAATAAAAATAATTGAGAAATTCAAATATTAAATAAAAATTTTTATTTATTATGAATTGCAACTTTAATAGCTTTAGTTTTAACTATAACATATTTTAGTTTTTCACAACATAATATAAATGCCTATACAAATAAAAAATTTTTATTTTATATAAATGAAATTTTTAAATTTAATCAAAAAAGTACACTTTTTAATAATAATAATTTGTGAATTTATTCGTTTAAGACCTTGCTAAACACAGTCAAAATTACTATATCAGCTACTTTTTTAGGTTTTGTTTTTGCAATAATAAGTTCTTTTTTTGGTGCAAAAAAAATTAATAATAACTTACTATGTAAATTATGACGTTTTATAATAATTGTTTTAAGAGCATTTCCTGTTTTAGTTTTTGCCACAATATTTAAAAAAAGTTTAGATCCTATAGAATCTTTATTCTGAATATATGTTTGGTTTACATGACTATGAATTCATAAATATTTAATTGATATGATTAATAGTTTTGATTTAAGTAATTACTATTTATCAATAAAATTAGGAGAAAATAAATATAAAGCTTTTTATAAAGAAGTTTTAGTAAAAATAAAAACTAGAATTTTTTCCCTTTATTTTTATAGTTTAGAAAGCAACTTTAGGTGAATTTCCTTGCTGGGAACATTAGGGATATATGGATTGGGTCTTTTGATTTATAAACCTATTAATATAGAAATTAATCAAAATATTTCTCAATTGACAATACCACTTTTAATTTTTATGTTTTTTCTAATAATAAATGAAATCATTTCTTTTTTAATAAATTATTTTTTATTTGAAAAACAATATAAATTTTCAAAAAAAACAAAAATTTATTCATTAAAATATAATTTTCGTTTTTTATTTACTATTGTTTTTTTTATTATTACTTTTATTATTTTTATATTAGCATTAATTGATTTAGAAAAAAATTATTCTAAAATGTTTTTATGAAAAAGTTTTTTTGCTAGAATTTTTCAAATAAATTTTGAAAAAATTTTTAGTTTTAACAAAATTTCTCCTTTGGTTTTGTTATTTAAAGTTATTTGACAATCATTTATAATAACTTTTTATGTTGCTATTTTTGGAACTTTTTTAGGTATTGTCCAATCTCAAAAAATTAATAATAAATTTCAAAGTGTTGTTTTAAAAATTTTAGCTGTATTTGTAAGAACAATGCCATTGATAGTTTTATTTTATATTTTTGATATTTTTTGAATAAACCCTTTCACAACATTTTTTTTACTAATGATATTTTTAAATTCTTTCTCCTTTTCAAAGATTGTTTCAACAATGGTGGATAAAATAGAAATAGATTTTTTTAATAATTTAAAAAAACAAGGCTATTCACAATTAAAAATAATTTTTATTTTTATTATCCCATTTATAAAAAAAGAGTTATTTATTCAAATAATATTTATGTTCGAAAATGTAACTAGAAGTGTGATTACTTATGGAATAATTTTAAATGGAGCTAATTTAGGTTCACAAATTAAAATCTTTACAGAAAAAGAACAATTTGCAAATGCAGCTAATTATCTTTTTCCAACAATGTTATTATTTATTTTCTTAGAATTATTTTTATCTAGAATCAAAACAAAAAATAAAAAAAATTATTTAAAAATGGTTAAACAATTAATTATTTTTAAATAATTCTTTTATTATATTATTTATTTGATAATTTCTTTCTTCGAATTCTTCTTTGGTTTTAATTAAATCTAAATTTATATTTTTAGAATCAAAACCATTATATAAATTGTGTGAAATTAAATATTGTTCTTTTTTTTCTGCAAATTCTTTCCTTTTGCTTTCTATATTTTTATTAGATAATAAAGAATTTCAATCTTTAGTTACAATTAGCAAATTGCCTAATGTGTATTTGAAATCATTAAATTCCGAATTATCATTGTTTTTTTTAGCAACAAAATGTTCAAGTGAAGAGTCTTTATCTGGGAAATTCACATCTCTTAATTTTGATCAATTTTTATTATTATTTTTAATATATAAATTAACTAAGAACAAAATTTTTATAATGAAAGCATTATTATTGATTTTTTCCAAATTTTTTTTATTTTTTAAAGAATTCATTAATTCTTCATCACTTGGCATAACACGTCTTGTTCTTTCAGTGTTATACATTCATTCAACAATATCTTGTGTTTTTTCTTTATCTAATTCATTAATAAGTGAATCATAAAATGTTGTAAAAGATTGTCCTTGATTGTGGATGAGAAACATTTTTAATTGATACTCACAAATTGCGTTTAAAATTCTTTCTGTTTTTTTTCTTGAATCAATAATTTTATATTGTTCAGATAATTTTTCAGGTTTTTCATCTAATGAATTAATTATATTGTAAATCAATGGGTGTGTAACATCATTTTTACTTAAAAAATAAATATGATATTTAAATTCTAAAAATTTTTTAACAATTATTTCATTGTCATAATGCATATAATTTAAATAACTATAAATTTCAGCTTTGTTTAAAAAATGATTTAATATTTTTTCTTTATTATTTTCATCATAATGATATTCAAAATAATTTTTTAAAATTTCAAAAAGACTTAAATACTTTCGATTTTTTCAAAGTTTTTTTAATTCATAATCTCCTGAACCAAAAGTTATTAACTTGATAAAAGATTTCAACTTTACATCTGGTATTATTGTAGTTTTATCACCGTTTAGTATTAATTTAGAAAATTTTTTCAAAAAACTTTGAATTTTATTAATTATTTTTGAATTTTCGTTGTTTTTTGTTAAAACTTGTAATAAATAATTTTTAAATAAATCAAAAATTGTTAATTTTTGTGATGTAGTATTCATTATTTCAAAAAAATATTGAAAAAAATCATTTTTTTGATCTTCTACATATAATGAAGAAAAAATAACTTTAGAAATTAAATTGTTTTGTAAATTTCAAAAATGTAAATTATTTTTAATTTTATCGTTTAATCAATCTAAAGCATAAATATAGTTATTATAAATAAAATTTTCTTCTTTATTTTGTTGTATTTTTGGTAAACTTGAAAAAGTCATTAATTTATTCAAATATTTTTGTGTTAAATCATTAGCTTTGTATTGTATTTTTTCAGAAAATAATTCACTCTTAAAAATTAAAAATTCTTCATCTTCTTTTTCTTTTATAATTTTTTTCTCTATATTTTCTAAAATTTTTTTAATAGGATCAATAAATTCGAAATTATTTTTTTCATTATCATGTAATTGTTTATGAATTCCAAAGTCGATAATAGCAACAATAATTATTAAAATACTTATTATTCTTTGTTGACCATCAATAACTTCAACCTCATTACCAAATTTTTTTCTTAAAATAATTTGATTTAAAAAAGAATAATTATTTTTATCATTAGATTCTTTTAAAAAATTGAATTTTTCAAAAGAATCTAAAATTTTAGAAAAAATTTCTTTCGTTCAAACATAAGGTCTTTGAAAAATTGGAAAAGTTAATATATTGCTTTTTTTAGAAAAAATAAGTTCAAAAATATTTTGTATTTTTGAGTCAAATTTTTTTTGTTCATATGTATCATCTTCTTCTAAAGTGTTTTTTAAAAAAATAAATTCATTTTCATTAATAATAGTTTTAGAATTTAAACTAAAATGAAATTTTTTAAAATTTTCATTTCTTTTTGGAACTATTTCAAATTTAATTGAATTTATAGAATTTTCTTTTATTTTTTTAATAATTTCACTATCTATAAAATTATTTATATCTGCATATTTATAAAATGAAACAACATGTGTTCTTCCTAAACCAACTTTATCATATTGTTTAGAATAAAAAAAAGTAATTTTTTTCTGTTCTTTTGGAAAAATTTGAAAAAAAAATGTTACAATAATATTTTTTGCATAAGGAAGGTAAATATTTGAAAGAATTTTCAAAATTTTCTGTTCATCTTCAAAAATATTGTCTTTCTGCATTAAGTTATAAACATGTTCTTGTTTATCTAAATATTTTTTTAAAAAATTTTTTAAAAAATTTTTGTTATTTATTAAAAAGACTAATTCTTTATTTTTAAACTCAAAAATAAAATTATTATTTTTATAATCTATTTCAAAATAATGTTTATCATTTATTATTATTAATGCATATAATCAAAAAAATAGTTCTTTTTTGTAGTTTGTAAATTGATCATAGTTTTTTTTACCTTCATCAAAAAAAGTTTTTTCTATTTTTTTATTATTATTTTTTCAAATTGATACATTTATTTCAAAAATATAATTTTCTTTTTTTATAAATTTAAATTCTATTTTTACAATATTTTCAACATCAGATTTGCGAAGTCAGTCAATGAAATTTTTAATAGAAAAAACATTATCATTTTCAATGCTTTTTTTACTTTCAAAGTATACAAATCACAATGTAGTTATTTTATTGTTTTTTAACATAAAAAAATTATCGCATATTTTTTTTAAAAAAACATCAAAAAATAGAAAATTGTTATATTTTTTTATATAATAATTTACTTAATATTAAAGCGAGGTTTGATGCTTAGAAATAAATAAAAAAAATATTTTATTTATTAATTTTAAATTTTTAACATCTAAAAATATTATTGAAATTTTTTGAATGTAATAATTTATTTTTTTATCTTTTAGTGTCAAGTTTATTAAGAATAATATTAAATAAAATTAATATTCAAATACTTGAAAAAGCAAAATATTTTTTTATTAAATCTAGATAAAATTCAAAATAATTTTTTTTGTTATTATATTATTAATTCATATTTTGTACATTGAAAAATTATTAATTAACAACAATATTAAAAATTTTTATATTTTTTCATCATAAATTACAATTTAAAATAAAAATTTCTATAACAGCATTAAATTTTTAAAAAAATATTTTGTTATAGAAATTTTGATATTTATTAAAAATAAATTGTAATTAATTATTTGTAAATTTAAAAAATTTATTATAAAATTAAACTTTTTAAATTTAAACATTTTTTATACTATTTTTTATTTAAAAAATCTAATATTTTTTCTTTTATTTTTTGCTTTTCAAACCCATTATATTTATAAACAAAATCACCAGGCGCAGAATGACCAAAATTTTTAGCAAATTGCCCTGAAAATTTGTTATAAAGTGCAAATTTATATCACATTGTATCATTGGATGCTTCAATTGCGAAAATTGGTTTTTCTTTAATTTTTAGTTTTTCAATCAAAGAAATATTTTCTAACAGCTCTTTTAGGTTTATAACAGAAACAACATTTGCTCTAATATTATGTTTTTCAAGTTCTAAAGAAATATTGTAGGCCAATTCTACTTCTGATCCAGAAGATAAAATAGTTAAATCAAAATCATTATTTTGTTTTATGAAATAACTAGAAGTATATTTTGATTGTAAATTAAATGATTTTAGTGGTTGTCTACATAGTATAATAGCAACAGGATTGTTTTTATTATTTAGCGCATAGTCAAAAGCATGTTTTAATTCAGTTTCATCAGCAACTCTTAGAACTTCAAAATCAGGTATTGATCTTAGCATTGTAAGTTGTTCAACTGGTTGATGAGTTGGGCCATCGCCGCCAACACTATATGAATCATGACTAAAGACAAAAATGTTAGGTATTTTCATTAGTGCAGCCAATCTTAGTGCTGATTTTGCATAATCGCTAAAAACTAAAAAAGTAGCTGCAATTGTTTTGATTTTACTATGTAAATAAATTCCATTATTTATTGCAACCATAGCAAATTCTCTAATTCCATATTTTATATTTTTTTCATCATCAAAACCAATTTTTGTTGCAGCTCTAAGGTCAGCAGAACCTCCAAGCAAAAATTCACTATTTTTTTGAAGAAATTTTGAAATTTCTAATGCATAATCTCTAGTTGCTTTATTTGTCAAACTAAATTTGAGATTTGATAAATCAAATGTAATTTCATCATTTAATAATTTTTGCAATTTATCATATAAAAGAGAATATTTTTCTTTATAATTTACTAATTTTTTTTGTCATTTTGTATAAAAAATATTTTTTTGTTTTAACATTTTTTCACCAAATTTATAATACTCTTTTTCATATTCAAATGGCCTTAAATTATTAATTTCTAAAGATTTTTTATATTCAATTGTTTCTTCGTGATTTAAAAAACCATGATGTCCAGAAGATAAATCTTGATGTTTTGTTTTGTAAGCAATGTGACTTGGAACCTGTATGTATACTGCTTTTTTTGTTGATTTTGCTTTTTTTATAGCTTTTATAATATTTTCAGGTTTATTGTTTTTTAAGATAATAGTCTTAAAATTATGAGCTTTAAAATAAAGTTCAAAATTTATTTTGTTTACTTCAAATGCTTTAGAATCAATTTGAACATTGTTATAGTCATGTATTAAAATTAATCTATCGAGATTGTTACTTCCTGCAAATTGAATCGCTTCTAGTGCCACACCTTCTTGAAAATCACCATCACCGCACAAAGTATAAATATGATGATTAATAATTTTTAAATCTTTTTGATTAAATTTTTGACTTAAAAATTTGTGACTATAAGCCATACCAACAGCCATAGCAACACCTTGGCCAAGCGGGCCAGTTGATGCATCAATAAAATTTAGTTTTTCAATTTCGGGATGAGATGGTGTTTTAGAGTTAAATTGTTTATGATTTTTAATGTCTTCAATTGTTAATAAACCCATAAAATGATATAAACTATATAAAGCCATTGAACCATGTCCTGCTGATAATACAAAACGATCGCGATCAATTCATTTAGGAGCTTGTTCACTAAATTTCATAGTTTTTATAATACTATAAAATGTTTCATTAGCACCCAAAGCCATTCCAATATGCCCTTGTTCTGCCTTATTAATTGCATCTAAAGCTAATGCCCTAGATGCATTTATAAATTTAATTTCTTTATTTTTTAACATTTTTATTTTTTAATTTTAAAATTGTACCATCTACTATAAAAGCAATGTAAATTGCTAATGTTAAAGCAAAGACAATGTATCTTCCTACTTTTGGAATAAGTCCAATTATTCCTGGGATGTAACCAATTAAATAGTCAGTATCTCCTCAATTTAATGAATTGATGTTTTCTATTTTATCGTTTGCACCTGCGCCTGAATTATAACTAGTTACAAGATCATTAAGAGCACTTCCATCTGTTGGTGTTCATTTTCCTAAAATAAAGAAGACAGGAACCAGTGTGATAATTAAACCACCAATAAATGGCCCTACTATAGCTCCGATAATACCACCTTTTACATTACCATAAACACCTGCTGTTGCACCTAAGAAAAAGTGTGGTACAAGTCCTGGGAGAATAACCACTGGAATAACAGAAGCAGCTCCAAGCCCAATGGTAATAGCCATACCTAACAATCCAGCGGCAAATGATGAAATAAATCCAATTAACACAGCATTTGGTGCATAAGGGAATACAACTGGACAGTCAACAGCAACTTTAGAATTTTTAATTAGTTTATCACTAATTCCTTTAAACATTGGAACAAGTTCTCCAACAAAAAGTCTAACTCCCGCAAGTACAATTTCAACACCTGCAGTAAAGGTAAATGCTTGAACAAACATTGTAATTACTCAGTTGCTTGAACTTAAGACTTTGTATGCATCTGAATTTTCAGCAATTTTATTCATTTCATACATAATACCAGCTGGTAAAAAAGCAAATAAATAAAAGATAAATACAGTAATTGATATAGAAACTAAAGTGTTTCTAAAGAAAAATAATTTTTGTGGAAATTTAATTGCTTCAGTAGATAAAATTGGTTTTTTTCTAATTTTATAAATTACTTCACCAATAAGACCACTAAGAGCATAACCAAATCCCCCTGTGTGACCAAGTGCAATCTCATCAGTTCCTACAATTTGTTTTGTGTATCTTTGAGCTGATGCTGGACTTAGCACCATATAAATTGCCATGATTATGGCACCTGAGATTAAGCTAAATGCAAAATCACCAGCATTATTTTCAAAATCAAAGCCAATTACATACATTACAATTGCTAGCATAAGTGATGTGTAATATAAAACATGACCTGATAAATAAACATATTTAAATCTAGAAAATAAAGCTAAAGCTATATTTAAAATCATACCTAAAAGCATAATTAAACTACCAAGCGTAGCAATTAATGGTAGTGCTTTGGAAACAGCACCTGCAAAACCATCATTATTTGGTATGACTCCGTTTAATTTATAAACTTCTTTGAAAACAGGTTGAAACTTTTCAAGTGAACCAACTAATACACCTGCTCCTCCACCTAAAATTAAAAATCCTACTATAACTTTAAAAGTACTAATAATAACTTGTGATGTTTTTTTTCTTAAAGTAATAGCACCAATCATAGTAAAAATTCCAACTAACAAGGCAGGAGTTCCAACAAATGTTTTAATAAAGTCTAATAATCAAAGACCAAAATTCATTTTTCTCCTATATTTTTAATTTTTCTCGTATTTTTTTTTCTAATTCATCTTTTGATAAAATATTAATCAAAATAACCATTTTATCTTGATCAAAATCCAGTGTTGGCGCAACATCAGCACCTACCACAACAAAATCAGCTTCATTTTTGTTAAATGAAGAAATATTTGTATGTTCCACAGAATCATAAGGAATATTTAATTTGTCAAGAACCATTTTAACATTCATCTCTAAAAGTAAAGATGAACCCAAACCTGATCCACATACACATTTAATTCTCATTTTCTTTTTCCTTTATAAGTTGTAAAAATTCTTCTAATGAATTAACACTAAAAGCTTTGTTTTTAAAATTTTCATCCATAAATCATTGACCAAATTGTTGGATTAAAGATATATGTTGTAAATTGTTTGGTGCTGAAAGAGTTAAAATAATTTTTGCACATTTATCATCTTGATTATTAAAGCAAACTTCATCTTTTAAAATTAATGTTGATATAGCGGCTTGTTTTGCATAAACACCAGCAGGAGCATGCAAAAGGGCTAGACCTCTTTCTAAAACATAGTAAGCACCATATTTTTTAGTAACTTCGAAAATTTTTTCTTTTAGTTCTCATGTTGCTTTGTTGTTATCAACAAGTAATTTTACACCTTCATGAATAACTTGTTTTCAATCAAGTTTTTCATCAATATATTTCATCATTTTAAAGTCAAATAATTTCATTTTACCCTTCTATCTAAAAGCCAAAATCATAAAAATGACAAAAACCATTAAAAGTAAAAAAATAAAAACAAAAAATATAATTCAACCAGGTATTGTAGATTTAATTTGTTTTACTTCTTTTGGAACAGGTAGTGATTTAATATAAAAAAAACTATTAGGATTTTTGTTAATAAAAGCTTGTTTTTCTTCCAATTCTTTTAAAAGATTTTTTAATTCTTCTAAACTTAAATTTTCAATTTGGTTTTTTTCATAATTGTAAATTTTAGTTATTTTATTAATTATTTCTTGTTTTTCCATTATTATTTTTTTTGTTTTTAAAAATATTATTATTAATAAAAATCTTTTTAATATTGTTTAAATTTAAAGTTTTACTATTAGAGTTTTTTAATTTTTGTTTTAATTCAGATGGTTTAACTATTTTGAAGTCCGAGTTATTTGTAATTTGAATTAAATCAATGCTTTCATCAACTAAAATTAAAATTTCATAATTAGTATTTTTGAATTTTCAATCAAGTCATTTTTTTTGATCATAAAGTCAAAAAGTTTCTCAATTAGATACTTTTTTTCTTTTTGTATCATCAATAAATAAACCATTTTTTTCAATAACTAATTTATGATTTTTAATGTTTGTTATCATGTTGCTTAATAAATAAATACAGTTATTAGTTATTAAAATTTGTCCAAAAATACTATATTTTTTATCACTAAATTTATTTTTTACTAAAATATTAACTAAAAATTCTGTTTGAGTATTATTTTGTATTTGGTAAATTTCATTAATTGTTTTTTTATCAAAAAATCCTAAGTTTTCTAAATTTGATGTTTTATTCTTTTTGACATAATAATCATAAATTCTTCAAATAATAGTTCCGATTAAAATTAAGACTAAAATAGAACCGCAAATTATCACTGAGATATTAAGTATTGTTAATTTCATTATTTCATCAATCAAAAAATTTTTTTATATTTTCAAATGTAAAAATTATTGAGCCTCCAACACTTACATCAATTAAATGTTTTTTAAATAAATATGCATTTTCTTTCCTTAGTCCACCATCAGAATAAATTTTAATATTTGGATTTATTTTTTTTATATCATAAACTTTAGAAAATAAATCAGGATTTAATTTTTCACCTGTGCCACCTATTTTATTAATTGTCATTAACAAAATAACTTTTGTTTTTTTAATAATTTCTTTGTAATCATTAATGTCATCATTAGATTTGATCATAATTCCAAAAAAAATGTTTGGATGTTTTTTTAAAATTTTAAAAAAATTAAACCTACTTATTTTTTCAATTGGTAAAAAAATTGTTTTAAATCCAATTTCAATTAAGCGGTTTAAATGTTTAAGCGGGTTATTGACCATTAAATGAGCATCAAAATTAACTTTTGGAAATTTTTCAATTAAGTATTTAGCGGTTTCAAAATTAATCCCAAAATTTTTAACAAAATGTCCATCCATTATATCTACATGAATGTATTTAAGTTTGTTTTTAACTAGTTTGTTTAAAATTTTATTTAGCATTAATAAATTAACAGCACATATACTTTGTGAATATTCCATAACCCCTCATTTTAATGTTTACCCATTAAAATTATCTTTTTTTTTTTTTTGTATTAGTATATAGTTATTTATTTACAATTTTTTAAAAAATTATGTAAAATTTTTACATGTATCTTTTTTTAAACAAAAAAAAATCATTTACTAAAACTGAAGTAGAAATTTTAGATTTTATCAATTCATGAGAAAATAAAGATTTTGATTTAACTATTCAAGAATTATCTAAAAAATTATTTGTTTCCACCGCAACAATTTCGCGTTTTGCTAAAAAAATGAATTTTAAGACATACAAAGAACTTGTTTTTTTTGTTAATAAAAGAATTGCTCAAATTAACATAATTTATAATAAAAAAAACAATTTTATAGATAAAGAATTTTCTGATTTATTTATTTCTCAAAAACTTGTAATTGACAGCTTTATTAAAGAAAAAAATTTCGCAAATATAAAAGATGCTGCAAATCTTATTGATAAAGCAGAAAAAATTTTATTATTGGGTTTAGGAACTAGTGGTTTAATATTGCAAGAATTTTATTCAAATATTAGAAAAATTGGAAAAAATGTTATTTTTGACCAAAATTTCCATATTTTGTTACCTTTGGTGGGAACACTTTCAGAAAATGATGTAATTCTTTGCTTGACAAAAGATTTTGAAAATAAAGAAGTTATTTTCACTTTAGAAAAAGCTAAAAAATTAAACATTAAAATTATTATTATTGTTTCAGATTCCAAAAAAACATTTAATTTTGGTAATGTAAAAATTTCATATACTAAAATTCAAAATAAAAATAAATTATTCCCAGCCTCATCAAAAGTTATAGGTTTAATTATTTTAGATTTTTTATTTAATTTTCTTTTGTCTTTGAATCAAAAATACAGAAAAAATTTAAAAAAAGGTTATGAAATTTTAGATGAATGAATATTAAAAAAATAAACATTTTTAAAAAATGTTTATTTTTTTAATAAATACTCTATTTCTTTTTTATAAATAGGTTTGTTATCTTTTCAAGGAGTTTCGAGAATAATAGGGATATTATCAAAAAGTTTATCATGAACCAATTGTTTTAAAATTTCTTTTTTTATAAATCCTTCTCCAATATTTGCATGACGATCTTTATGAGAATTTAAATCATTTTTGGAATCATTTAAATGTATAACTTTAAGATATTTTAAAATATTTTTTTCTTTTAAAATATTGATAAAATCATCATATTTATTTATGTTATAACCTGCATCTCAAACGTGACATGTATCTAAACAAATTCCTTTCCTGTCGCTTTTTATATTTTCCATAATATAAATTAATTCATCGAAGTTTGTTCCCACTTCACTTCCTTTGCCAGACATTGTTTCAATAATGATTTCAACATTTTTTGTTTTTTCTAAAATTTCATTAACTACATTTATTACTTCGTTAATAGAAATTTTTCTATTAAAAATTGTGTGTGAACCAGGATGTAAAACTAAATATTTCAAACCTAAGTAATTCATTCTTTCGATTTCTTCAATTAGAAATTGTTTTGCAAATTTTGATTTTTCAGGATTTGCAGGATTTACAATATATGGAGCATGGACTACAATATCTTCCTGTTTAATTTTATCTTTGAATTTTTCTAAATATTCAAACAACATAAATTGATCAACATTTGCTCTTTTGGTTGTTTGTGGTGCTCCTAAATAAATCATTGCACAATTTGCATTATTATTCAATGATTCTTCAATGGCTCCATAAAGATATTTTGGTTTCTTAAAAGAAACATGTGAACCTAATTTAATCATAATAAAAATTATACATTTTTTTAATTTTTTTAAAGTAATAAATAAGTGAATTGATTAAGAAAAATATTGGTACAACTAAAACAAAGCTTTGATACATAAAAATAAATAAAAAAACTAACAACAAGATTTACATCTTAATTTGTTAGCATATAAAAATAATGTTTTTTAATAAATTCTTCAACTATATTTAATAGAGTTTTTACGTTCTCATTCTTCATAAAAAGCATCTATTTCTGAAGTAGTGTAATTAGTTTTAATTGTGGTATTGATTAAAGGATAAAAGTATTTAGTGATGTGTTTGTTGTATTGTCACTGAGTTAAAGGATTATTTGTTTCTAAACCAAGTTTAATTTGGAGTGGAGCTATTTCTTTGTTATATCAATTGATTAATTCTATGTAAAGTTTTTTGTAAAAAGGACTAAAATTTGAAAAAACATATTGCTCATTATATGAATAATGATTGATAGGTTCTATATATGCTGAGACACTTTGGTTTAGTTGTTGAAAAATATTTTCTAGATTCTTATTATTTTTTAATTTTTCAAGTATATCATCTCTATAACTGCCTCTTATTTCTTCATAAAATATTATTTTTAATTTAATATAATTTCTAATAATAGAAAAAATGATAGGACTAGTTTTTCAATATAATGCACGATCAGCATAAATTGATAATCATCGTCGACTTTTATCGTTTTC
This sequence comes from Mesomycoplasma neurolyticum, assembly GCF_900660485.1. Classification (NCBI taxonomy): domain Bacteria; kingdom Bacillati; phylum Mycoplasmatota; order Mycoplasmoidales; family Metamycoplasmataceae; genus Mesomycoplasma; species Mesomycoplasma neurolyticum. Next base: position 353,123 of record NZ_LR214951.1, on the reverse strand, counting down.
ATCTAAAATAGTAGAAAGATAACCATCATTAAAAAGTCTGTTTTCATCAGATATTAATTGAAATACATATTTTGTATCTTTTTCAAGACCGTTTTTAGAGATTTTATCTAAGTCTGAATCTATTTTTTCAAAAATGGTGTTTGTTTTTTTATCTGAAATTTCATATCCTATTTTATCTAATGCTTTTTTATAAATTTCAACTATTTTAGAAATTCTTTCTTCTTTAGATAATGTTGGATTATTTTTATTAACAATATTTTCTAATTCTTTTGCCCATTCCCAATTTTTCTCTAATGTTTCATATACATAAAAATCAGGAATTGGCATTTCTTCAGTTAAATATTGATTTTGAACTTTAGCAGTAGGAGTTTTTGGTTCTGGAGTAACAGAAGATGGCGGACTAGAAGGTGGAGTGTTTTCAATATCTTCAGAACTTTTATTTGGTTCTTTAAGTAAACCTTTTCAACACGAACTAGATAATGAAACAAAAACAGTGGGTATTACTAATAAATTACAAAATAAAAAAAATTTTTTAACGTGTGAAATCATCACCTTCTTTTTCAAATTCTTCATTTTTTTCATCTCCTATGTTTTGTAATCTTTTTTGCTCTATTTTTTCTTGCTCTAATTTTTGCACATATTCTCATTCCCATAAAATATCTGAAAATTCTTCTCGTACACCATTTTTAAGGTTTCTTAACTCAATTAATGTTTCTTCAATTAAATTTTTTTTGTTTAAAATGTTAGCCATGAATTTTTTCTTATCTTTCCTGGAACTTTTAAAGTAATCTTGATCTAAAAAATATTCATGACTATATTTTAACTCACCAACAAAAGCATTTGTTTTGTTATTTAGTTTAACATCCATAAATGAAACATATGGTGGCTCTTGCGTTAAGTTTTTAAGAACACTTCTATAAATTTTGTCTATTTGATATTTTGTTAAATCATTTGTACTAGCAAAAATAACATTTTTTCTATCTACTATATTGTTTAATTCTTCTTTTTTAATTGAATAAATTTGCGTTGTATCAACATAAGAATCATTTGTTAATAATCCTATTGTAGCTTTTTCTAAAAAAATTTCACCCTTTTTAGCTATTTTTATATTCCCATTTTCATCATGTGCACTTCTAGCTTTAATATAATAATATTTTTCTATAATTTTCCCATCTTCAGTAATTTCTGCATATTCATCTCTAAATATAACAATAGGTCTATGTTTGATTGGTCCTTCAAAACGATCAAAAGTAATTTCATATTTAGTATTTTTTGTAAACATTGGTTTCATTTTAGGTAAATTTGTACTCATTTTTTAACTCCTATAATTTATTTTAATAAATTATACCACAATTTATTTAAAACATTGTTTTGTATGCTATTTTTTTATTTTTTATACCTCCTTGTTTGTTAATGTTTTTAGATTTTATTTATTATTTTTAAATATTCCATCAACATCATAATTAAATGTTTTATAAGTATTTTCATTGATGTCTTTTGGATATTTTGTTCCAAATAAATGTTCAATACTACTTTTATTTGTTTCTTCTTTTTTAGGTTCAGAATTTGTTTCTTCAATTGGATCTTCATTTTTTTCTATTAATTCTTCATTTGTAGTTCAATCACAATAAGTAGTATTTGAATTATTCTTATTTTTTCTATTTTCAATTTGTTCTTTTGTTTCTAAAAGTTCAATTGCTTTAGCTTGAAGCATAAATGAAAAAGTTTTTTTATTTTTAATAACTTCTTCTACAACATTTAAATTTGCTTCAAGAAAAATTTTCACTCCTTTCATTGCATATTTATTTAATATTTCTGCTGTTTTATTTCAAGCAACAAAAGGTATAAAATCGGTAATTTCATTACCTTCATTTGACTTATAATTTCTTCTTACAGCAAGTGTTATTCAAGTGTAATAATTATTATTTGCACTTGTCATTAACTTAAAATCATTGGCAATTCTGCCGGCTAAAAAAACTTTGTTCATATATCTCCCTATATATATAGTTATTAAATAAGAAAAAATAGGTCTTTTTTATGCTAATTTTTTCTTATTTTTATTTTGTAATTTCTCATTGATTAGATAATTTTTTTTCATATTCTAATTTATGTTTTTTTTGTTTAAATTTATTTTTCTTTCTAATTCATTTTTAATTAATTGTTGTGTCATGTAGCAGCATAATCTTTCTTATCAATATTTAATTCTTCAATTAAATTTTGATAATAACAATTATTGATTTTAAAATCTTTTAAATTGGTTTTTAATTCTTAAAATGGATTTTCATAATTAGCAACCATATTTAGATATGTTTCGATATTTTGTGAATTTAATTTTGTGGATTTTGAAATTAAAATGTAAATATAAAAAATGAAAATAACATTATAAATTTCAAAAAAAATAAAATAAAAAACCAGCACAACTAATTAAATATTATTAAAGCTTTAGTAGTACTAATTTAAAAGAGAATAAATAAATTTGTGGTCTAGCCTAACAGCTAGATTTTTTTTACTCATTTTTTAATGAAGAAAGGAAGAAATGGATTTTAAAAACATAAAAGATTTTAAAAAACATAAGCCAAATAAAATGCTTAATGAAAATATATTAAGTATCTTTTTTGAAAAGTACATTTTTAATAATCTTCCAGAAAATGAAATAAAAAAAATCAAATTTTTTGAAACTATTAATTTAAATTTTAAAATTTTAGAAAAATTAAAAACAAAAAAATTAGCTTTACAAATTTTTATTTTATTATCATTTTTATTAAAATATGAGAAAACAAAAACTATAAGTTTAAAAATAGTTTTTAATAATTTTTTAATTGGTAGATTTCAAAAAAGAAAACAATGAAATAAAAAAGTTGTTGAAACTGGACAAGTTGATATTGATGTAAAAGAATTTAAGAACTCTAAATCATCTTTCTACAAAGCTATTAACGATTTAAAAGATGTTAAAGTTTTGACAATAAAAAATAAAACTATTAAATTAAATGCTAAAAAAATGACTAAAAACAAAATAGAGTTTCACAATAAATTTATTTGAGATTTTTATGGTCTTATTAATGCTAAACAATTATTTATATTTTTAAATGGTTATAAAGTTATAGAAAAAAACAAATTTCAAAGTGATAAATTTAAAATTTTTAAAAAACCTATTTTAATAAAAAAACAAAATTCTAGTTTATCTCTGCTTCATGCTTTCAAAAATAAAATTATTAAAATTAAATGATGAAAAATGCTAAATAAAGTACAATATTTTAAAAATTTTGCAAGAGTTCTAAAACAAGTGAATTGAATGTTTTTTTATTTAAATAGTAAAATATATCACTTGAAAAAATTGGATAAAAATAAATGGAAAACTGAGCATTTTATAAAAGTATCTAAATGATTTATAACCAATGAAGTAATTCTATAATATTTTATAGCAAAAATGGTTTGCTAATTTTTAGCACACAATTTCTATGTTTAATTTTTAGTCCAAAAAGTGATGCATTTAAATACTTAATTATTTATATTAAATAATTAATTAATAAATAAATAATAAATATATTAAATAACAAAAGAGGAGGTGAAGTGATTGTATTAGACATAATTACTTTAACAATTATTATTATATGTTTAGTTGGAGCTGTTTTTTCAACATTGTTGTGGCTAGCTTATAAAAAGCAATGAATTAAAAAAATTAAAGAAAGAAAGGAAAATAAAACTATTGATTTGAATGAAAATGAATAATATAACTACAATAGAAAACAAAGAATTAATTGATTTTGTTAATTTTTATTATAAGCAAACAGTATTAGCAAATTTAACATCAATATTTATCGCAATAATTTTTGCTCTTGTTATTGGATTTGTTATTTGTATGTTTACAAATAGAAGTAAAAAAATAACACAATGTCCTAATATTCTAGAAAAAACAAAAATTAAAAAAAATAAACCAACAAAAACAAAGGAAATATTAGATGAATAATTTTAATTTTTTACAAAAAATTATTTATTTAAATAATGAAAATAGTCAAGCAGTTGACACTTTTACAAAAGGTTTACAAACAGCGGTAAAACCTATTGAAACAGTTTTTTTACAAATAGTAAGTGTTTGTTTATCTATTATTTGTTTAATGTTAATGGGAGCTATAATTTATTATTTGATCAAAGTCGCTTTTTCAGATAATAAAAGAAGTGAAAATTTAAAACATTTAAAATTTATTGTATTAGCATTTTTAGCTATATTTGCAGTTTTGCTTGTTGGTTGACCACTTATAAAACAATTTTCAGAAACTGTTCAATCAGGAGTAAAAATCTAAAATTAAAAACGAGTTATATAAATAAAAATGTTTAATTGATTATTTAATTTAATAGCAAAAATTATAAATGCAATAATAAGTCCTATAGCTTTTATATTTTTTTCAGTTATTTCTATTATTTCTGTCGCTATTCCTTATACGTTTTTAAGAATTTTAGAAATGCTTTTGAATTTTTTTAATTTTAATATTTTCATAAGAATTTTTTTTGAAAATAAAAAAATTGAAGCTAACAATATAAATAAACTTTTTTGAGTTATTTTTTCATTTGCTGCGATTATGTTTTTTGTAATTTTTATTATTTCTATTATTGTTGCAGCTATAAAACTTAAAAATAAAAAACCTGAAGATATACAAAAAGTTTTAAAAAAATCTATTATGAGTTTTTTTATGGTTTTTTCTTTACCTTTTGTAATAGTATTTTTCACTTATTTTACAAATAATTTAATTCAAATAATAAATGATGCACTATTTTCTAAATCAAATGACGCAGTAATAAGCACTATTTTCAAAGAGTTCAAACCTACAAAATTTAATAAAAATGAATGAATTAATTATGTTGATAGTTGATTTTGAGAATCAGCAGCAATTAGCTCATCTTACGAAGGATTAGCGTGGGGAGAAGGATTAGCATTAACTAGTTTATTACTTATTGTGATTATAATAATTGCTTGAATGTTTGCATTGCTTATTTTGCAATCTATTTCAAAAATTTTTATGCTTTTTGTATTGATTATAGTGTCACCTTACCCTATTATTAAATCGATGAAAGATGATGGCAAAGCTTTATCAAATTATTGAAGCCAACTCAAAACATGTTTATTATACTTTTTTGCTCAAAAAGCAGTTATATTTTTACTAATGGTTTTTTTAATGTTATCAACTAATTTCAAACTTGACTGATTTTCAAACAATTTAAATGTATCTAGTCAAGTTGCAAATCAAGTAGACTTTTATTTGAATTATATTATTAGAGTGTTTTTTATTTTGGCTTCTGTTTTAACAATAATGGGTATTATGAAAAAATTAGGCATAGAAATCAATCCTAAAAAAATGTTTAGAACTGAAGTGGAAAATTGAAAACAAATTTCAAGTAAAAACGTTTCATTGCCAAGTTACAATTCATTATTTACAACGAAAAATTTACAAAGTCAAAAAGCATTTACAGGTTTAGCCTCAAGTGCTACTGAAACAATAAACCAACCATGAGTTTCAACAGCATTAAAAACATTTAATCCATCAAATGAAATTAAATCAAATAATATTAAAAACTTTTTACCAGAGAAAACAATATCAAAATTAAAGGAAAAAAAATAAATGAAATTTCAATCAAAAAAATTAAAAAAACATTCAAAAGTAATAATTTGAAAAAAGTTTACTATTAGCGATTTTGTTTTAGGTTTTATTGCTATTGTAATTGCTTTTATTTTTTCAAAGTTTGTTTTTGCTTATAATCAAACACAGTTAATTCAATTTATAGTAATGGTACCATTAACATTATTACAATGAGTATTATTGCTATCAAATAATGGTGTTAAATTATATGTATATTTATATAGATTTTTAAGATTTTTAGTTTCTAAAAAAAAATTTACAAACAAAAATAACAAAAAAAATGATATTGATTTTTTAATACCTTATGGAAATATAGAAAAAGAATATATTTGAAATAAAGATAAAACTATTGTTTTTGGTGCTTTGAGAGTTTATGGCAAAGATATAGCTTTAAGTTCTAGAGAAAATCAACAAGTATTTATTAACTCATTAACAGAATTTTTTAATAGAATTTCAAATAAAATCACAATTGTTAAGTTACCAAAAAAAATTAATTTAAACAAAAACATTGATGCAATAAAAAAAAATTTTACATTAGACAAAAATAGTGAGTATCATGAACAATGATTAGATGAAATGATCAAAAAAAATAAAAATAATATTGAAGATTCATATTACGTTATTGTTTATGCGAAAAATATTTCTGAATTAAGTATTGAAATTGACAAACTAAAAAATGAGCTTTTTAATTGTCAAATTTACAATAAAAAATTAAATTATTTGGAACTTGTTAAGTTATTAAATGAAATTTATATATATGATGAAAATTTTAGTTTCAATTCAGCAACTGACAAAATTCTTAAAATAAAAAATGCTAAATTTAAATCCAAGTATTTTTTGTTAGATGATACTTATTATTCAACACAAACAATTAAAGAATTTCCAACATTATTAAAACAAAATTGAGTCCAAGATTGCTTTAATTCACTTAGTGTTGTAATTTGACATCTTAAGGCAATTGATAAATCTAATTTATATAAAAAATTAAGTAAAACTGAAACTAATGCTGAATTTAATTTAAAAAATGAAAAAGATCGTTTTGAAAGTAGAAAAAAACGTAATGAATTTGAAGCATTAGAAAATTTAGCAAATATAGCTGCTTATGATAATGAAAATATTTTAGGTTCAACATTAATTTTTTTAAATAAATCTATAGATTTAAAAAATTTAAAAGATATTCAAAAACTTAACAAATTAAATTTACAAAAATGAAATGCTAAAATTGATGATTTAACTTTTAGACAATTTGAAGGTTTTGCAAATTCTTTATTTAGAGAAAAAGATACTTTAAACGAAGAGCAAGAACAAATTGCATCTAACATTTCATTTGCTTGACCTTTTATTTACGAAAGTTTTAATGATAATACTTTTCCAATAACAGGTTTAAACAAAAATAATAATTCATTAGTGTTTTTTGACCCTAGAATTAAAACTGAGCAAAGAACAAATAATAATATGTTCATTTTAGGAGAACCAGGAAAAGGTAAAACAACTTTTAGTAAAAAAATAATGTTAGCTAATTATGCAAAAGAAGATCAAATAATAATTATCGATCCCCAAAATGAGTTTGTTGATTTTGTAGAAAAATTAAATGGGCAAATTGTTGATTTGGGTGTTGGTGATAATGTAAAAATTAACCCTTTACAGATAAGAGAAAACTTTAATCCTTCATTAAAAACAAAAACAATTAAACAAAAAAACATTGAACTATTACAAGCTCATGAAAGTTTTATCAGACAATGATTTCAAATTTTGTATCCTCACTTTGATAAAAATGACATTATTTTCATTATAAAAGCCTTGCATAATATTTATAAAAATTATTTTTTCGAAAATATAGATGTTGATATTTCTAAGCTTAAAAATAATGAATACCCAATTATTGATGAATTAATTTTAGAAATGAAAAATTTAGCTAATAATGAAAAATTAGAAAGTGAAAAAATAAAATTCAAAAAAATTATTGACACTTTGGAATTAGATTTTGTTTTTGGTAGATATAAAAATAAATTTAATTCTTTTTCAAATTTAAAGTTAGATAATAAAATAATTTGTTTTAATGTTTCTTCATTAATGTATCAAGAAAAAGAAGTGTTTAATTCAATGTTTTACTTAATTATTTCATATTTACAAGGTAAGGTATCAAATCGATTGAACAAAACAAATAAAATCTGATTTTTTTTTGATGAAGTACATAAATTTATTGATGAAGATAACATGTCAACACTTAACTTTATTTATTCAACAGTTAAAGAAGGTAGAAAATTTAATGTTGGAACGGTTTTGACCACACAACAACCTCAAGACTTTTTAAAAAGCCCTAAAATCGAAAAAATGGGTCAAGCAATTATTGCTAGTTGTCAATATGGAGCTATTTTCGGTCTCAAATCTGAATCAATAAAATATGTAAATAATTTATTTGAAAATATTGGAGGTTTAACTGAATTTGAAAAAAGCCAAATTAATATTGCAAATATTGGTGAAGCATTAATTATTATTAGTCCTATACAAAGATTGCTATTAAAAATTAATTACAATGACATTGAAAAAGAATTATTTTTTGTTAAAAATCAAATGATTAGTAGTTAATAAAACATTATGTATTTATTAATTACATAGTAAGTACTTATTAAATACATAGTAATTATTTATTACTTAATTAAAAAGTAATTTGAAAAAAAATAATAAATATGAAATATGAATACAAATTAAAACAACAAATTTTTAAAGAATTAAAAAAACTAGAAAGAGAAATTGAAGAAATTGAAAATAGCAAAATATTAGAATATTATTCAACTAATTACATTGATTTACACACAAGCACTAAAAAAATAATAAATTGATATAAAAAAATGTTAAAAATTTTTAAAAAACTTTTAGGAGAAATTAATGAAAAAAGAAAAAGTAAATAAAAATATAAACTATATTAAAAACACAATAGAAAAAAACAAAAATATCAGCATTTATTCTTTAGATAACGATAAAAATGCTCAATTTATTAAACAAATAGCATTAAATTATTTAACTAATTATGATGAATATCATTTTATGCAATGAATTGTTGAAATACAAGATACATCAACAAAATTAATAAATTTACTTGAAGATTATCACGAGACAAGAAACAATGTTGAATTAAGTCTTGATAAATTAAAGTATTTTCAAGAGATAGATGTTCACATAAAAGATTTAAACTATTTTAATGATAGAATTCGCAATATTTTTAATGAACCTATTAAAAATATTGATGTTTTAAATGATGAAGAATTTTTAGAACACTTAGCAAAAAACTTAAAAAAATAATAGTTAAACTAAGTATTTGATTGGTATTTATTTAATTAATAAAACAAACAAATGAAAAAAGAAGACATACTTAATTTATAAAATATCATGTTGAAAATAATGATTATAATTTTAAAATTCAAGCATCAGAAATAGCACAAAATTTTACAAGATAGGTGATGAAGAATTAGCTAAATATATTTTAGGATTAATTTCTTATGCAGGAAATAACAAACCAAAAACTAATATTATTGAAAATGATTTTTTGCATAAAGTTCATTTAACAAATAGTTCCTTATTTTTACCAACAACCATTTTAGATGATATAAAAGGTATAATCAATGCTATAAAACATAATGTAGGTGTAAATAAATTTTTATTTTATGGTCAACCAGGAACTGGAAAAACAGAAAGCGCAAAACAAATAACAAAACTTTTAGACAAAGGGCTTTGAATTGTAGATACTAATTCATTAATTGACAGTCATTTAGGTTAGATGTCTAAAAATATTAAAAAATTATTTAATGATATTAATAATATTTTAAATCCAAAAGATTTAATTATTTTATTAGATGAATTAGATTCAATCGCTTTAGACCGAATTAATTCACAAGATACACGTGAAATGGGGCGTGTTACAACAACAATTTTACAATCACTAGATGATTTAGATGAAAATATGGTTTTAATAGCTACAACTAATTTGTTTAAAATTTTGATAAAGCAGTTTTAAGAAGTTTTAATTTCAAAATTAATTTTGATAAATATAGTCAAGATGATTTATTGCAAATATCAGAAATTATTTTAGACAATTTATTAAAAAAATTCCCAAATCTTAAAAAAATGTAAAAATTTTCAAAAAAATTATAAAAAATATGGATGAAATACCTTTGCCAGGTGATTTATATAATTTAATTCAAACTTCACTAGCTTTTAGTGATCCTATAAAAAAATATGATTATTTAAAAATTTTATTAAAAAATAGTTTAAAAAATAATGTAATTATTAATGAAAATTTATTAAAACAAATGAATTTTACAAAAAATGAAATTGAAATACTAAAAAATAAAAAATTATAAAAAAAGGAGATAAAAAAATGGGAGCAATGAATTTTTCAAAAAAACAATTATCTATTGCTGTTGGTTACATTATTGAAAATTTTATTGAAATAGATAATTTAAGTGAAAAGCAATTAACAAAATTATATGAAGACTATGCAATAACATATGATTGATATAAAACAGGAGAAAAATGTAAATTAACTTTACATGATTTTATAAATGAATCTTTGGATGGTTTATCAGAAAACATAAAAATTATTAATTCTAACATCAAAAAAATTTTAGATTATAGTTATAAATCGCAAAATGAATACTTAGAGGAATTACAAGATGAAACAATTTTAGAAATTGATAATGAAATTGGTTATCACGAAGGTCAGCAATGATATTTATTTAGTAGTCATGCATATAATGAAAAGCAGTTTAAAAATATTATTGTTGATGATTTTTCAAAACCTAAAACCAAAAAAGATAAATTTGAATTCGAAGAAGCACAACTTATTTTAAATCAATCATATCATTATGCTAAATATGAATTATTAAAAACTGCTAATTTATTTAATTTAAAAGAAATTAATATACCTTCTACTTATCAATTGGAATTAAAAACAATAAAGCAAAACAAGATTAAAAAAGCAGAAGAAGAATATTTAAATTGTATACAAAAACTTCAAAATTTTTATGTTAAAAATAACAAAAAATGAGAAGTATATAACCCATTAGAACAAAATGATGAAACATAAAGATAATTGCAAAATATTTACACCCAAAAAATATGTAAATAAAAACTCAATTTATAAAAATAAATAAAAAAAACAAAATACAAACAAATATATTTTAAAAAAAATGAAAACTATTTCAAATAATTAAAATTACATTTTAAATTAATTACTTTGCAATTATTGACAATCACTTAATTAATTACTATTATTAATTAGTTAAACATAATAAAAAAAATAAGGAACATTATGAATAAAAAGCTTAAAATACCAATGTTATTGTTTTCTACTACATTAATAAGTATTCCATTTTTTGCAATGTCAGCAAGCATCCAGAAAGTGATAAAAAACAAAATAATTCACATTCCTAAAAAAAGATACAATGTTCATTACAACACTACATATGGTGGTACATATTTTGATAATATTCATTTTTTTGGTGAAAGTTATTTTGGTCTTGTTGGTTTAACCAAAACAAAGGACTGATATAATATAAAATATAATGATTTATTAGAAAACATTTCATCACACTTTGATAATTTTAATATTTATGATTTAACTCGTTCATATAAAAATCAAATTATAGATTCATTTTCTTCATTAAAAAATAAATATTTTAAATATTTTAAATTTATAATTACATCAAAAATATTTGATGATGAAAAAAGAATAGGTAATTATTTATCTAATAATCGCTACCAAGCAGCATATGAAGCATCAGTTCCAATTGAATTTTGAATAGATATAGAATATAAATTGGCAGATTTAAATGAACCTATTGAAAACATAAATAAAACAAAAACAGTAATAAATAATAAAAATTTAAATAATGAATTTGTTTTAACTTCTTATAATAATTCAAAAAATATTTTTGATAAATCAAAATTAAATTTTAATGATGAAAACTATAAATCAAATGATCAACAAGTTAAAGAAAAAAATCAAGAAATTTTAAATTTAGTTAACAAAAATAATAATATTGATCCTTATTTTCAATTAAATTATGAGATAGTTCCAAATATTTCAAAACAATATTATGAGTTAATAGCTAAATATAAAATAGGTAATATCGATAAAACGGTATCAGTTGCAAATATTGAATATAAATTTAAAAACGCTAATATTTTACAAGGTATTGAAAATCAAATTAAATACATATCGGGAGTTTATCCTGAGCTAAAAGAACCAACAAAATATAAAATTATTGAACATGAAATCCCAGAAAAAATAGATGATTTAAAAGTTGATTTATTATATTTTGGTAAAGATTTTTATCAAACTTTACCAAGAGTAGAATTTACAACTAATTCTGCTTCAAATGAAGTTTTATTTATTAATGATGAACCTGTTCCTACAATAGATAATATATTTGTTTATCAATTTCAAGACAAAAAGCTTTTAAAACAAAATTATAATATATTAAAAAAATTAAGAAGCACATATGATAATTACAATAAAACTCATGATCAAAAAGATCTAGAAAAGTATAATATAGCGAAACAAGAGTGAGACAATATTAACACCTATAAGGTTGAAATTAAAAAATTTAATGCAAAAACTAAAAATTGAAATACTATTTATATAAAAAATGTAGTTGTAGCTTCGCAAATGGATGAATTAATTGAATTGAAATTTTATGCTTGAAATCCAGAAAAAAATCTCGAACAAAAAACAATAATTGAACAATATTTAAAAGATCCAAATGGGCATTTTATCTTAGATGAAAATGGACAAAGAATTAAAAACCCAAAATTTAATCCTTTGATAAATGTTCAAACAGGAACAAACCCTGAAATTGTTGTGTTATTTGCAAATCGATCTAACACAAAACCTTTTTATTTTGATGATGGTTGATTTAATTTGCAAAATCCATTGAATTCTAAAGGAGAAATTGAAAATGTAAAATATGATCAAATATTTCCTGAATACTCACACAAAATTATTGCAGAGGCTCATGTTGTTTATGGTGGTGTTAATTTACAACTTAGTGATGAAATAGAAAAATTTGAAGTTTGAAATCTTATTCCAAACGAAAAAGGTGTGAGATTTTGAACCAAAAATCAAAAATATAGCAAAACTGGCAACATAAATTATTATAAAAATAAAAATAATGTTTATTCTGAATTAGGTCTATCATTATTTTTAGCTAAAACAAAAAATGGTTTAACAAAAGCAAAAATTGTTTTAATTAAAGAGAATAAAGGAAGTATTACCAAAGAATATAATGATGAAAAATTTACTACTATAGAAAATTCAACTGGTGTTAGTTTTTGAGAATATCATTGAGGTAAGCAATTACTTATTTATTTAAGCACTAAATTCAATATTTCAGAAAATAATTCTAAAAAATTATCTTATGAAGAAATTTTAAATTATTGAAAATTATATGTAAATGATGTATTTCAAAATACTAAAATTGTAGGTATAAGACCTATTGTTAATACTTCGGAAATAAAAAATTTATTTTCTAGTAACCTAAAACCAAAAAATAATCAACAAAAAGATATTTTAATAAAACAAGCACTTAAATTTATATCAATGCCTTATTATCGTTTTATTAAAACAAATGTTGAATTAACAGATAACAAAATTATTTTTAATTTTGAACCGTTAACTAACTTTATTGTTATGGAAATATCAAAAATCGAAATTGATATTGAATATGGAAATTTTTTAGATATATTCATAAATAAAGATAAAATTAAAAATTTTTATCTTAAAAATAATAATATAACTGAAGAAGATTTAAATTTGCCATCAAATAATTTTTTCAATAAAGAAATATATGAAAATTTGATTATAAATAATCTTATAATCAATAAGTTTATGGGTGAAAACGGTTTTTTTAATGGGAGAATTAATTTTAAATTTAAATTAAAAGAAAACAAAAACTTTTTTTATGATGATAAATGATATTCAGTGTTTTTTGAAAGTCAAAAGAATTTGAAAAAAAATACTTATAATTTTGAAAATGAAAATAAATCAAATAATGAAGAATATATTTTAGCTCCTAATTTTTCTGATGATAAAAATGATGAAAATAGTAACAATAAAAAAATTGATGAAATTTCAAATACTTCTACAAATGATGAAATTGATAAAATATTAAAAGATTTAGATGAAAAATTAGAATTAAATCCTAATTATGACATTAACGAAAATAACAAAAAACAATTAAATGATTTTTTTGAAAAAAAAGACATTGATGAATATTTAAATAATTTAAATTTAAAAAACAAAGATAAAATTAAAGAGCTTATTAAAAATGGGATATTAACAGAAGAAGAATTAAAAAATATTTTAGAAAATTTAGATATAGTAAAATTAAACAAAATATTGTTAAAAAACAACGATTTATCTGATGTTTATTTGGCTATTGAAAATAATTTAATTGAACAATTTAACAAGTTTAAGATTGATTTTAAAAAGTTTTTAAAAATTCAAAATCCAGAAAAAATAAAACTACTTGTTAAAAAAGATTTGCTAAATAATATTATTTTAAAAATAGGTTTTAAAGATAGCGTATTTGATAATATTTTTGATGTTGAAGTGGAAAATGATTTAACTAAATTAACTGAAGAGCTAGATAAGCTAAATATAAATTCAGAAAATGAAAATAAATCAAAAATAATTAATTTTTTTAATAAAAAAGAAAATCTATATTGATTTGTGCCTTTGCTAATAATTTCAATAGTTGGTGTAAGTGTTTTAGCATGAATATTAATAATTAGAAAGAGAAGGATTGATTAAATATTAAGTACTAAGTAAGTACTAAGTAAGTACTAAGTAAGTATTGACAATTTACTTAGTACTTAATATTCCATTTAAAAAACATGAGGGAAAATATGAAAAAAAGAACCAAAATATTATTATTTTTAATTTTTATTATTATTTCACCAATAATTGCTAGTGGTGGTTATTATTTATGAAATAATTACATTGTTAACAAAATAAATGATAATCCTATTAAAAAAACTAAAAATAATACTAAAAAAGAAAAACTTCAAAAGTCAAACGTAAAAGTTGGGATGTGAAATGTTTATAAATTATCTGCAAATTCTAAAAAAGAAAAATATGAAGCTTTAGCAAAAGTTATTTTAAATCAAAATTTATCTTTAGTAGGTTTAACTGAAATAATGGGTGAAAAAAAACGTAATGATAATTTAGCTATTGAATTTGACATAAATGCAAAACGTGCTGTAGATAAAATAAAAAATACTTTAAATGACTTTGATAGTGAAAAAGATTGAGATTATGTAATTAGTTCAAAATTAGCATCAAACTCGAAATATCAAAATCAAAATGAAACAATAGCTATGCTTTATAAAATTAACTATTT
Organism: Mesomycoplasma neurolyticum; assembly: GCF_900660485.1. Lineage (NCBI taxonomy): Bacteria > Bacillati > Mycoplasmatota > Mycoplasmoidales > Metamycoplasmataceae > Mesomycoplasma > Mesomycoplasma neurolyticum. The sequence goes on along the minus strand of NZ_LR214951.1, from coordinate 338,089 downwards.
TGAACCTATTCCTTTTGTGGGTTATGAAAATTTAGATCAAACATTATTAAAACATGGTTATGATAAAAACAATTGACTAAAAAAATACAATCTTAAAAATGAAGATGAATTAAAAAACAAAATATTAATTAATAATCAATATAAAAATACATTACTAAAAATTTATAATAATGAAAGTGATATAAATAAAAGTTATACTGAAAAGCAATTATTAGGTATTAATTACATAAACACACCTTGAGTTGCACAAACAAACAAAAACAATAAAACAATTCAATATGCTCGAAGCCCTTTTGGTGTAATGTGAAAGTCCAAAATTGATAACCAAACATTTACAACAGTTGTAGCGCATTTAGATGCACCCAAAGCACAAGAAAATAGACAAGAAGAAAAAAGTGAATTTTCATCATCACAAGGACAACATGAAGTTGAAGAAGCGTTGAAAATAAATGATGTAATGAACTTTTTTGATGTATTAGATGGTGATAATCAAAATTTGATTTTTTTAGGAGATACAAACATAACTGAAAAAGTTGGTCCAATTGTTTTTGAACCATTAATAAAAAATGGCTTTAAAACAGGGCTCGATTGAAACACTAAAACTTCATTAGGGAAGCAAGAGCTATATTCAAATCCTTATGACAGAATTTTTTATAAAGGTCAAATATTTCAAGATTTTGGTTATTTTAAAGAATTTGCTAAAATAAACAAAAGTAATATTGAAAATGGTTATTTTAAAAAATATCAAAAAGTTAATTCAGAAATAAGTGACCACACTTTGGTTTATGCTATATTAAAACTAAATAATTAAAATGATTTCCTGTGCACATTTAAAAAAATATAAAATTTTTTAGTAATTTTATTTTTTGTGTTGTAATGTACAAGAAATCTTTTGTAAAAAAATCCACAAAAAAACATCTTTTGAATGTTTTTTTTATAATTAAAATAGTTAATAAAAATAATTAAATTATTTTGTACTTTTGAAAATTTGTGATAAAATAATTATATGGTCAGTCCTGGGTATGTCAATTTGATATAAATCTGGGGGAAGAAAAAACACTCATATGAGTGTTTTTTTGGTTTTGGATTAAAAAATAAAACAATCAAAAAAAACACCTTTTTTGAATATTCTTTTTTACCTAACATAACTAGTAGGTAATAAATTACTTTTATCATTTATTTTTTATAAATATTACTTATTGTTTCATAAAATTTATTATTAAAAAAAATTTTATGAAATTTAAATCAATTTTTCCGGAAAAAGACATCTCAATAAATATAAGTTAATTTTTTATATTAATATAAATTAACAAAATTAAAAAATAAAATGCTTTTTTATATATGTACCAGTTAGGTATTTATGTGTAATAAAAATAATTAATATTAAAACCTGTTTTTATTTTTTAATTCAAAATAAAATAATTCGAATGTTTAAAATATAAAATATTCCAAAAACCCCACCAACAAAGGGTGGGGGTGGATCGCTGCCAATGCAACGCCTTGATCATATTATGAATATTATACTTGATTTTATTTATATTCAAAGCGTTTTATTTTAAATATTTGATATTTTTCAATATTATTTAACATTTTTAAAAAATTTCAACTTTAAAATATTTTTGTTTTTGGAAAAATTATTTAATTTATTATATCATTCAGAAAAAAGAAATTCCATTTTTAAAAAAATCTAACCAACATTCTTTTGGGTGTTTTTTTGACTAAATTAAATAATTTTGCACAAGTTATGAATATAAAAAATAATAAGTAATTAATAACTAATTAGTAATTATTTAGTTATTAATACGTTGTTATTTATTAATCAAAAAAAAGCAAGCATAAACTTGCTTCTGTCTAGTTCCTTGTACTTCGACATTCTTATGTCATACAATTAGTGAAAACATGGATTTCTAAATGTAGATAGACAATTTATATAATTTCTACAAATACATATTATAACATTTTTTCTAATAAAAAAGCAGCTAACACTACTTTTTAGCCAAATTGTTGTTCCTTCTAATAAAATAAATATTGTAAGATCCAAGAAGTCTAGAAATGTGGACTAAGCATGAAATAAAATAAACATTTTATTTTTTCGTATATGAATTATAGTATAAATAAAAAACCACTCTAATAAAAGAGTGGGTTAGTTTTTTTACTCTAACATAAACTAACAAAGTCGAAAGATAAATGCTTTTTAAGCCCAACCCAGCTCGGTATTTATGAGTAAATAACAATATTAATTATTGTGGCTTATTTTCATTATACCAAATTTTTGTTATTTTAATAAGATTTAATTTATATTTTTTATTTGTCTTTTTTATTTTTAATGTAGAAAATGGAGTACAGTAAATAAATTTAAGTGATCATACTTTAGTTTATGCTATATTAAAGATTAAATAATTAAGTAAATAAAAAAGCAAGCTATAAGGCTTGCTCCACCTAGTTCCTTGTACTTCGACATTTTTATGTCATACAATTAGTGAAAAAACACGGATTTCTAAATGTACATAGACAATTTATAAAATTTCTACAAAGTCATTATACCACTTTTTAAAAATTATTTTTTATTTTTTTTAATTTAAATTTTTTATTTTGAATTGTTGGTAAAATTAGAAGAAAATATTTAATATTTTTTATTTGTCTTTTTTTATTATGAAAAATAGAATTTAAATTATTAGCAACTAAATCAGCTGATCTAATTAAAGAATTTTTTTTTGAATTTGCATAACTTAAATTAATTTTTAAATCTTCTTTATTAAAAATTTTTGTGTTAAATAATGGATTTATAGTTCCGTTTAATTCTGCGCTGATAAGTTTTTCTAAAGAATAATAACCATTGCTTTTTGTTGTTTGATTATCTATTTTAATATTTATAATAGTTTTTATGTCAAAAGAAATTTTTTTAATAATTTCTAGTTCTTTTAATGTTTCTTTTATTAAAATTTTGATTAAAAAATCTTTATTTCTTCCTATACTACTTTTATCCTTAAGATCAATTGAATTTCATTCTTTAAATTTAGAAATAATTCCTATTTTGTAGTATTTTGACAAAGATTTAATCAATCTTTTCCTATCTTTATATGAAGTATTAGAACCTTTTATTTCTCTATTATCACTATTTTCACCTATTTTATTTTTAATTTCTTTTTCAATAGATTTATGTAAATTGTTAGCATCATTTATATCTTTTTTATTCAAAAAAACATAGCCAGCATAAACAAAAAATTCATCCTTAGTTTTTTTATTTATTGTTCCAGAATCATCAATAAAAAAAGTTATTTCTTGTATTTTTGTATTTTCATTTTGTTTGTTTTTATTCAAATATTCTCCTTTGCATGTTTTAATATTTTATTTCATAATTTAATTATTAATTATTTTCTACTTATTTTTTTAAATAATTGATTTATAGCCCAAAACTAAGATATCTTTTTAGACATTTTAATTTAGTTTTGTATACAAGCTTAAAAAATTAATTTAATATCTTTGCATTTTTCAATTCTTTAATAATATCTAATTTAATTTCTTTTAATTCATGAATATATTTTTTATAAAGCATCCCATTGATATCTGAAGGTAATTCAACATCGCTTTTATACAATATCATAATTTTATTTTTAGGTAATTTTCCATATAGTATTCCCATTTCAAAAATTACATTTTGTCTAGCTCTGTATTTACTTGCACTACTTCCTAAATCTTTTTTGTAACCTACATCATCAGGGGTTAAAAGTACAAAAGCAAAATCACAACTATCAATATCACTAATAACTTTATCTAGTATTGAATAACCATCGTCGGGTTTTTCCATGCTAGTTGAAGGATGTAATTTAGATTCTAATAAAATAACTTGAAGTTCTAATTTAGCTCTTTCATCATGGCCATGGACTATGTAAATATTTTTATTAATTTCTTTTTCATTGTTTTTTGGATTTTTTATTTGATTTATTTTTTCTATAAATTTATTTTTTATTTCATTATCTCACTTACCTATAAAAGCTATGGTTCCTGTGCTTTCATATCAATGAATTGAATAATTTTCTTTTTTAGCTTTCAATGTAATTTTGCCAATATTTTCTTCTATTGAAAAATTCTCTTCTTTTAAAAATGTTTTAAATTTTTTTATTTGATTTTTATTTAATCTAATTTTAGTCATTATTTCTCCTTTTATAATTTTTAAATATTTTAATTTTTAAAAATAGTAATTACTAAAATAGTGCTTATTAACTAATTAGTAATTACTTTTTATTTAAATAATAGATTTATAGTGCAAACCTCAAATATTTTTTTTTGATACTTTGCCTGCTATAGATTCAGAATTGTATTTTTCAGCAAAATCAACTTCTTCATTGAAGAATTTTTCAAGCTTTTTAGCCGCTTGTTCTTTAGTAATATCTCAATCTAATTTAATATTAAGCTTTAGCACAGAATGACCTTGAATTATCTCTTCGTATTTGAAAAATTTATCATCTAATATTTTTTGAATTTCTGGATCGAATTTTAACCTTTCAATTTTTTGTTTTAATTCTGGGTTTTTATCTTTAATTAAATTATATAATCATAATAAAAAGTTAAAATGATCAGCAAACATTTTGTAGTTTTTAGCTACAAAGCTATTTGGGTATTCATATTCCAATCAAAATGGTGTAGGTAGAGTTTCTACATTTGTTTTACCTGTAAATGCTTCAATGATTGTTTCATCTTCAACTGATGAAGAAGGGTAATTTCTAGGGTCAAGAAGTTCAATAGCAAATTCAATATTATTGTAAAGTATTGTAGCAATATTTGCTTGTTCAGAAAATGTTTTATCAGGGTTGGTAATACTTGAAGCTAATTCTCATCAAAGATGAGCCATTCTAGATTTTGTTCCATCTATAGTAGATACATAGCCATCAAATAAAACATCTGAATAAATACCAAGTAATAATTGCCCCATTGTTAATATTACGCCATCTGGTCCCATTTTATCTAATTCTTTCATTCCTTCTTCATCATTTAAATCGTCATATTTTTCTGCAAATTTTTCCATTTGTTCAATGTTAAATAGCCGATTAAGATTGTTTTTTCATTTCTCGTAGCTTAATTTTTCTTTTTCATATTGTGTAGCATCTTTAGGTGTCAAAGTTTGAACTACTTCTTTTGAAGCTAATTCTCTATTTTGCTGATAAAACTCTCCCGCTCCTTTTAATAATTGCTTATCTTGTTTATATCAGTAATTATTTAACAATTCATGTGCATAGTCTTTAGTAAATTGTCTCATTTCTTCTTCAGTTGTTGGTTGTTTTCGTTTACTTGAATATCATTCATAGTGTAATTCTGGAACACTAAAAATTCACTCTACAGATTCGCCTAAATTTGTTCTATTTTCTACATCATATTTAGGTACTTCTTCATATTTAAATACTTTATTAAATTTTCCATAATTAGAATAAAAATCTTCTTCATTATTTGGAACCTTAATATCACCACGTCCAATTATATTTACCCCTGGTATTATTGTTGAATTACCAGGTTTGAACACTTTACCAATACTAGGTGGTTTTTGTGGTGTTGGTTTTGCAGGTTCGCTTTCAGCTTCTCTTGGTTCTCCAAATATACGATGTTTACCAATTGTTAAACCACATGAAACAAACGAAAGTGATGAAAACAATAGTAAACTTGTTAATAAAATTGTTTTTTTATATTTTTTTTTCATAGTTAAATTATATACATTTTTTAGATTAAAAATGCTTTTTTATTCCTTTCGTTTTTTTGTTTTTGCTTTTATTAATTTAGTAGTTAATAAGTAATTAGTAAGTACTTAATAATTACTTAGTTTGTGAGTAATAAATTAGTTTTATTATTTATTTTTTATAAATATTATTAATTTTATTTCAAATTTTTGTATTTCAATTATTTATTGGGAAATTAGTTTTTAATTCTAAATAATATTGTTCTAAATCAAGATTTATAGTATTTTTTATTTGATTATAAACCATTATTTTAAATTCTTTTTTAGAATATTTTTTCTCTATTAATTGTTGTATTGTAAAACATATTTCAAATAACCTAATTTCACTATTTTCATAATCAAAAATATATTCATTATTTGTTTTATGTTTTTTCGGAAGATAATAATAAGCTTCAGGGCTTCAAAGAAAAATTATATCTTTTTTACTTTTATATTCTTTTATTTCATCACTTAAATCTTCATCATCAAAATATAGTTCATACGATCTACCCATATGTTGATTTAAAAAGTCTATTGCATCAGAATAATCGATACTATTTAAAATGTTTTCATTAAAATGGTTTTTTAATATTTTTTTATCTTTTATAAATTCATCATTTTTTAAAAATTGACTATAAAATAACAAGTTTTGTATTTTTCAATATTTTTTAAAAAATTTCAACTTTAAAATATTTTTGTTTTTGGAAAAATTATTTAATTTATTATATCATTCAGAAAAAAGAAATTCATCTTCTATTTCATTAATATAATATTTTAATGTTGTTAAATTAAATTTTAAAATTTCTCATTCTTTATTTTTTAATATCATTTCTTATTTCCTTAAAATTAGTGTTTTAAATAAATCCGCAAGTTTATTACTTTTTTTCATGATAAAAATATCATTTAAAATTGGTTGTGTCTCTATTAAACTAATTTGTTTAACAAATTGACTTTCAAGACACAATTCAACATATTCCAAACCAACAACTATTTCTCTGATTATTTTACTTAAGTTTGTTTTATATTTTGAATTATAAAGAATTGTTTCTTTATTCATAATGAAAGTATTAATTGCCATCTTAATATTTTCAACTGAATTCAGAGCTCCTAGTCAAAAGAAATTTTTAGTTTCAATTTTTTCTTTTTTAATAAATTCTAAAATTTCAAATGAGTTTTTTTTAACTAAATTTATTATTGCTTGTGAAATATCTTTGGCGCTAATATTTTCATCAATCAAATAATTTGCTTCATTATTATTTAAAATCTTGCCATAAACTTTAAATATTTTTTTTGCTTTTGTTTCAGTTAAATTGAAATTATTAGAAAATTCTTTAATCATGTCATTATAATTTAAACTTAATTCTTTATACTTGATAGTTGAATCATTATTTATGAGTGCCAATCATGAATTATTTTCATCTATGTTTATAACAATTTTTTCAGAATTTGTGTTAGTTTCAATGTTTATTAAATTTTGGATAGAATTAATGTTTGTAAATATATTTTCAATTTTTAAATCGAAATTTTGAAAAAAGTTAGTCAAAAATTGAAAATATTTTTTAGAAATATAAGTTGCATTATACTCTACAATTAAATTATCAGCATTTTTATTTAATGGTCAAGTTAAATATTGTTTTTTTTCATGCTCATAATTAGTTGTGAATTTTTTTGCTTGAAACAAAATTAATGAATATTCATTTTTATTAAATGTTTTTTTTGCTTGCTCAATGTTTTGATTAAAAATTTTATTATCAATTATTTTTTTATTATTATTAATGTTAGTGGTAATTTCAAATTGTTCACTATTAAAATGAATATCTCTAAAATTATTTAAATAAACAAATATTTTTTTAATTTTAGCTTTTAAAAAGGTATTTATTTCATTTAAAGAACTTTCAAAAAACTTTTGCATCATTTCGTTTTTATTACTTTCTTTACTGAAAATTAAAATATTGTCATTTTTTATTTTTTCAAAAGCATAAAGCCCAAAATTATCTTTTGAAATTTTTGCAACAACTTTGATTTTTCTTTTCATAAACACCCTTTCATAAATATTATTTTAATCTTGTTAAAATTCTTAATTTAGCACTTCTACTTCTGTTATTAGTTGATATTTCATCATTTTTAGGTTTTAAAGAAATATTTTTTCACTTTTGTTCAACAATAATAGAAAGTTATAGTAAGCTTTTTTATTGATTTTATTTAAATATTTCTTAAATTAGTTTTTATTTAATAAGTAATTAGTATGTACTTATTTAGTACTTAGTAAGTAAGTATTTATTAAGTATCAGAAACTTTTATTCCTTTATAGTTTTCATCTAAAACTATTCTTTTTTTCTCATTTTTATTTTTATTTAATTCCATTTGTTTTTTAGTTTCTAAAACTTCAACATTTGTTGCATTAAGTATAATGTGCGTTTTTTTCTGATTATCTACAATATCTTCTAAAATATTTATAGTCGCTTCAACAAAAATTTTTACTCCTTTCATTGCATATTTATTTAATATTTCTGCTGTTTTATTTCAAGCAACAAAAGGTATAAAATCGGTAATTTCATTACCTTCATTTGACTTATATTTTCTTCTTATAGCAAGTGTAATATAAGTGTAATAATTATTATTTGCGCTTGTCATTAACTTAAAATCATTGGCAATTCTTCCAGCTAAAAAAACTTTATTCATTTATTTTTTACCTTTGTATATTTATTTGTTTTTTAAAACCTTAATTGAAGTTATTAAATTAACGCCTTGTTTTATTAGTGTTGTATTTCCATCTTCTTCTTCATTATCTCCTTCGCTAGGAAAACAAAAAATTTCTTTTCCTAATTCTAAAAAATAATTTACTAAATTCATAATTGCGCTATTAGTTTTAGATGAGTATATAACCAATAAATTTGAAATAGATGCCATTATTCTATTTCTATTTTTTATGTGTATTTTTGTTATTTCAGTTTTATCAAGATATTCAGAAATAATTAAATTATTTTTATGAATAGTTACTTTATTAGCAAAAAATGGTTCATTAACTCCATTTGCTGAAATATAAATTATTTTTCCATTATTTTTTTCAAAATAATTAATTATATTTTGATCTAAGTTTTTATAGCTAGCTGTAACTAAAACACTATTTTTGTTTACTTCTGGTAATGATTGCTCTAAATACTTTTTAACTTTTAATGTATTTTTATCGCCAGTTAAAGCAATTTTACTTTTATTTTTTAATAATTTGATATTTCCCTTGTAAAAAATTACAAAAGGTGGTTTATCTAAATATTTAAACTCTTTTGGATATTTTTTATCTAAAATTGTTATTGCTTGTATTTTTTTGTTTTGTATATCATTTTCAATTTCTATTATCTTATTTTTATCAATTTTTTCTTGTTTTTTTAGTGCATTAAAAATTGATAAAAAATCGCCATTATATTTAATAGCAAAATATATTAAAATTAAATTCATTTCCATATTTCCCCTTTTTGATTTTTTAATATTAATTACTATCTAAGTATTAAAATTACTAATTACTTAGTAAGAATTTAATTCTAATTCTTCTTCTAATTCATTTAGTTCATCTTCTATTTCATACAAATCTTCAACATCGCCTCATCTATAATGATTTTCTGAAGCTTCATCCATAGGATCAAATAAACCATTGTTAAAATCATTTTTTAATTCAACTAATTTTTCTAAAACTCCCATATAAATTAATGTAAAAGATGTATCGTTATTATCTTTAGCTTTAAAATAGTTATTAGCAAATTTTTCTATTGCTTCTTCTAATATATAATCTTCATATTTTTTCATATTTTTCCTCATGTTTTTAATTTATTAGTAAATAGTAAGTACTTAGTAGATACTTAACAACTAGGTACTTACAAAGTATTTAATTTTTAATTATTTTGTTGATCATAAATATATTCCAATATATCTTCTAATACTTGACTTTTGGTTTTATTTGTTTCATTCGCTAATGTTTCAAGCATTTTAGCATATTCAATAGGTATAGAATAACAAAATTGATTTCTCGTTTTTTTGTTTGCAATTTTTTTTACAAATAATTTTTGGTTATTTTTATTTTGTAATTTTGTTAATTTTTCATCTGAATTTTTCTCATTTTCATACGCCTTAGCATAAGCACTTTCAAGATTAATTTTTCTATTAATACTCATTTTATTTACCCACTTTTTTAAATTCTAATAAATTCACTAAATCTTCATATGCTTGAGAAACTATATTTTTAGTAGTTAAATAAATTGGTAAATTTTCAAAAGTAATTGAATTACTATTAGAGATAGAACGTGGGATAGATACTTCACATAACCCAGGTTTAGGAAAAAAATTTTGTTCTTTAAATACTTTTTCTAATTTACTTCTTTTTAATGTTTTGGTTGCTACTAAAGCTTCAATTTTTAAATTAGAATTTCGTTTTTGTGCGTCTTCAATATAAACTTGCATTTTAGCAAGTCCTTCAAAACCATATGCATCAAATGTAAAAGGAATTATTGCTCCATCTGCAACAAGTAATGTACTAAAAGTACTTAATGATTTTTTTGGTTCAGTATCAAACAAAATATAATCATAGTTATAGTTATTTTCAATTTCTGAAATAATTTCTTTTATGTGTTTGGTTTTTTCTCCATAATGCATTGCTTCTAATTGAGCTTCTTCAAATTTTCTTCAATTTTTTCCAGGAGTAATTAAATCAATATTTTTATAAATATTAACAATTGCATCTTTTATTTTCGCATCATGAAACACTAAATCATAAAGTGTGTAATTAATTTCAATTTTCTTTTTTAAAGGATTAACAAAACTAGTCAAAACATTATTTTGACTATCTGTATCTATTATTAATATTTTAAATCCTTTTGTTGCTAAAACAGCAGCATAATTAACAGTAAGTGAAGTCTTTAAAACCCCACCTTTATTATTAACAAAAGTTATTTTCTTAGCCATAAAACCTTTCTGGCTAAATAAAGTACAATGTAAAAATTATATCATTAAATATTAAAAAAAATTAAAATTAATTTCATAAATTTTTTTAATATTTAAAAAATTAATTTAAAAATATTAAAAAATAATCAAATAATATTTTTTTAATAAAAAACATATAATTTTTTATTATGACAATAAAACTAATGTGCACATGAGCTTTTGAAAAACAAATAAAAAAATTTGATAAAGCTGAAATGCTATTTAAAAACTCGCTGCAAAGAAAAGAAATGGGGCTACATATTCATAGTATAATTATTAGAAAACTCAAAACTATTTGTGGTGTATGAGAATTTAAAAAAATTAGATATAGAAACAAAAATAAAAATATTATATATTATGATAACCCACACTTTCAAATAGAAAAACATAAAAATATTGATTCAAACTTAAAAAAAGATATTTTAGAAAAAATTCGAAATAGATTAACATATGAAAACGTGATAAAAAGCTATCCTAAAAATACTATTTCAATATTTAGTATTAGGCAAATAATAAAAAAAAGCTTTATAGACAAAAACCAAAAAACAACTGTTTTTAAAAAAATAGAAAATGAAAAAAATATTTATATAGAAATGGATGACACATATGCCAAACTTCAATGAAATAGCAAAAATAAAAAATATTTAAATAGATTAGTTGTTATTCATACAGGGCTTGATAACAAACGAAATGTTAAAAATAAAACTATTTTAATAGAAACTAAAAATACTGATTCAAGCAAAATTTCAGTTAATCAATGAGTTGAAATAATAAAAACCAAAATTAAGGAACTCTACAAATTTAATTATAAAAATATTATTGTTATTGGTGATGGAGCAACATTTATAAAAAAAATAGCTCAAAAATTAAATGCTAAATACATTATTGATTCATGGCATTTAAAAAAAATATTGCAAAAATTAGTTGGTTATGGTTTATATTCAAGAAAAAATAAGCATTTTTTTAAATGATTTAATATTCAAAACAAAGTAACAATTTACAAATTTTGTGAAAAAGAAATTATGAAAGGTAATTATGCTCTTGTTTTAGATGTTATTTATGAAGCAATACAATTTACAAAAACTCAAAATCATAATGTTGATTTATCTATGAAATTACAAGAATTCTATAATTTTAGTAAATATGTCGAAAATAATAAACAAGGTATTCAAAATTTTGCAAAAAACTTTTATATAGGTTCACGTACAGAGGCTTTTGTAGCAAATATAATAAAGAAAAAAATCAAGAGATTCACAAAAATAGGTTTAAATCTTTATAAATTTCTTATTTATAGTGGGAAAAAAAATAACGAAAATTTATTTTTCATATAGAAAAAAGTAGCTAAATAAAAAAACACTAAGTAGTGTTCTTTTACTGTTGCTTAAAATTAAAAAAAAATAATTTTTTTAATAGTTTTATTAAATTTTTGGTTTATAATAAATTAGTTAGGTAAAAAAACCACAAATTTATCATTTCTCTCTAATTTTGAATATTTGATATATTGTTTTTTGGTATTTGAATTAAAAAACCATGTACTTTTTCAAAAAATACTTTATCATGTCCGACCTTTAATATTTTAAAATTTAAAATATTTAAAACAATTTCATTACTTTTAATATCAATAAAAATATTTTTTAATTTATAAGGTTGTATTTTAAAAACTGGTGTTGAACTAGAAAAAATTTTCAAATCTCTAACAAAAACTAAAAAATTATTGTTAAAAAAAGTTTCATTAAAATATTGTTTGTTGTATTTTTTTGTTCAAAACTAGTTTTATCTATGTTTTTTATTTCAAAAAGTGATGGAATTTTCTCTTGAGGAAAATATTCATTTAATTTTTCTGGTGAAGTTATTAATTCTTTGTTGAATTTTTCTAGTTTGTCTTTATTATTAGAAACTAATTCAGCTATTAGAGAATAACTTTTTGCTTCTTCTAATGTTTTGCTATCAATATTTATTTTTTTTAAAAAATGCTTGTGGAACAATACATAATCATCTTGTGTTTGAAATGAATTGTCAAAAGTAACTGAAGGTTGTTCTGAACTTTTTATTTGCTTAGTTTCATTACATGAAATAAAAGTCATCATCGGAATTAAGCAAAACAAAGATAATCCATTTTTTTTCTTATCATTTTTTTTATTGAGTTGTGTAACTAACAGCTAAATCAATTTCTTCATTACGGAGCATTTTTTCATGTTGTAAAATTTCTATTGTTATTTCTTCATTTTTTTGCTCAGTATAAGTTATAAGTTCAGAATTTATAGTTCTATTTTTAGATATTACTAACTGTTTGCCATCTTTATCTCTTATTCAAAAGTCAAAATCTTGAAGTATTGGTTTTTCAATTATGTTTTTACTTCTCTCAAAATAACATCAAGGTTTGTATGCATCAAATTTGTCATTAAAATTTCATACTAATGATGTTTTAAGTGTTTGACCTTTTTTAAAAAAACTTTATGAGTTTTAGTTTTATTTGATTTATAGTTTTTCATGAATCTTCTTTTATAGTAAAATATTTTAAATTATTTAAAGCTTCTTCAAATTTTTTCAACATTTAAAATACTTGCTGCCATTTTTTTATCTAAAAAATTATTGTTTGTTGAAGAACTTAAAAGTGCTGAAATTGTTATTAAACTATCTAAACCTTTGTTGTAAACATCTTTTTTTAATTCTATTATAGAAGCTACCACCCCTGGAAGAAGTAAAGCTGCATAACTTATTCCTCGATTATCAAATTCTTCTGTTTCACAAACTTCCTGGAGCTGCTATTGTGGTGATTTTGTTTTTTTAGTAAAAAAAATATAAATATATTAACTTAATATTTATATTTTTATTTTTTTAAATACTAATTTTAAAATTAGTAAATTTTAATTAATTTATCTTTTGAAAAATGGTTGCCTTTTTTCTTATCTCTTTCAATGTGATAGATTTCAATAGGAATATTTCCTTCGGTGTGTAACCCTTTTTTTTGCTCTCTAATAAATCTAATTATTTCTTTTTCAACATCTTCAAGTGTATGACCTTCTGCAATAACTTTTTTTGAAGATTTTAGAATTGCTTTATATTGGTACATATGTACTCTCCTTTATAATTGTAATATTTTAAAAATTACAATAAAAATTAAATTTTATTATAATTAAATTATATATTTTTTTTACATTTTTTTTATCTATATTTGATAAATAGGTGAATTTAATAAATATAGATAAAATTTAATATAAAAAACAAGAACTTAAGCATAAAAATGCACTTTTTTAGTATAATTAAATAATTAATTTATAAATAAAGAATAGGAGTTTCGAATAATTATGGCAGGACATTCAAAATGAGCGAATATAAAACATAGAAAAGGAGCTCAGGATGCAATTAGAGGAAAAATTTTTGCTAAATTTTCAAAAGAAATCATGATAGCAGCAGCAAAAGGTGGACCTGATCCTGAAACTAATTCAGCATTAAGATTAGCTATTTCAAAAGCAAAAGCAAAATCTATGCCCAAGGCTAACATTGATAAAGCTATTTCAAAAGCAACAGGAACATCTAAAGAAGGTGCAGATTTTAAAGAAATTATTTATTCTGGAACACTACCAGGAGGGGTTGTTTTTTTAGTAATAAGTTTAACTGATAACATTAATAGAACTATTTCAAATGTTCAAGCGCTCTTTAAAAAAGCTAATGGAACTGTAGGTAAGCAAGGATCAATTCCATATGTTTTTGAACAATTAGGTGTATTAGAAATAGATAAAAGCTTAGCTGATGAAGAAACATTAATGCTTTTTGCTTTAGAAAATGGAGCTAACAATTTTGAAACAACAGAAGAAAGTTTTGAAATTTATTGTGAGCCTGGGCATTTTCTTAAATTAAAAAAAGCTATAGATGATCAATTTAATTTTGAGTATAAAACTGCAGAAGTTAGTTATATTCCTAATGAATATGTTGTTCTAGAAAAAGAAAGAACAGCAAAAATTCTTGAACATATTGAAAGATTTGAAGCTGATGATGATGTTCAAGAAGTATTTCATAACATAGATTTAAGTGTTTTAGAGGAATAAACATTTATGGAGCAAGTAAAAGATAATTTTAAATCCAATTCTAATGAAAATAGACTAACTTATAGAAAAATGATAATTTCCATTCTTTATCAATTTGAATTAGAAAACTTAATTGTTAATTCTGAGGTGGTAAACAAAAAATTCAAATTAAACCAACAAGAAAAAGAAACAATAAGTTTTATAGAAAAAAGATATACTTTTTTTAGGGCAAGCATTATTAAGTTTTTAGAAAAAAAAGAAACAACTTGAAGATCTACAAAACCTTTAATTAGAGCTATTTTAATTTTTGGTACTTTTGAACTTTTATATATCACAAAAGAGATTGTTATAAATGAATTTGTTGAACTAACCAAGATTTATACTTTAGAGGAAAAAGAAAATGACTATAAGTTTGTTAATGCTATTTTACAAAAAGTTAGTGAATTATTTGAAACAACTGAAAAAAAGAAAACAAATTAAAGTTTTTTTAAAAAAAGAAAATGCTTGAGAAAAATACAAATTTACACTCTCTGATAATAAAGTTTTTTTTCTATCATTAAAATTTAAAACAACATTTAATTTACCTTTAAAACTAAAAGAAATGCAACGATTTGAACACTCTCTTTGCTATGAGTTTGACACTAAAACATTTATTAGCATTGCTGAGATTCTTTTAAAAAAAGAAAATTTAAAAAGTGTTGAAAAAATAGATTTTTTAAAAAAAGAATTATCTAGTTTTATTTTTTATAAAATTAAATATTTTTCTTTTAGTCAAATGTCAAAACAATTTTTATTTGAAAAACAAGCGCGTGAACACTTTAACAATTTTTCAAATGCATTAATTGAACAAACACCAAATTTTAATTTAATAATTCAAAAAGTATTAGGTATTTTTTATTAAAATGAAAATTAAATTATTAGATTTAGTTTTAAAAAAAGGTTATAAAAATGCTGAAATTTTAATTAGAATTGGAAAAGTAAAAGTTAATAATGAAATAATCTTACTACCACATCAAAAGGTAAAAATTGACAGTATAATTCAAATAGATTATCAAGAAAAAAAATGAGTTTCAAGAGGAGCTTTAAAATTACTTAGAGCTATTGAATTTTTTAATTTAAATTTTGAAAATAAAATTGTTTTAGATATAGGTTCTTCCACTGGTGGTTTTACTCAAGTCGCACTAGAAAATAAAGCTAAAAAAATTTATGCATTAGACTCAGGGACTAATCAAATAGATTATTCGTTAAGACAAAATTCTAAAATAATTGTTATGGAAAAAACTAACTTAAAAACTATTAGCTTTCAACTATTTAATGAAATAATAGACATAATTGTTTGTGACGTTTCATTTATAAGTTTAAAAGAAGTCTTTAAAGTTATAGGTGAAATTAGTGATTATAATACTGAAATAGTTTTATTGATTAAACCACAATTTGAAGCATCCAGTAAATATGTAGAAAAAAAAGGTTATGTTGATGAAAAATATCATGATTTTCTTATAGATAGAGTTATTAAATATGGTTTAGAGTATAATTTTAAATTATTAAATATTACAGAATCGCCAATTACAGGCAATAAGTCAAAAAATAAAGAATATTTAGCATTATTTAAAAAGGTGGAAAATGAATAACGAATATCGAAAACTATTTCCTATGCTTAAAAAAATTACATATTTTGACAATGCGGCATTAAGTCAGAAACCTTATTCAGTAATAGAAGCATCAAGAGAATTTTATGAAAATTTTGCTATTAGTAATAGAACTTCTGAATCTGAAATTGGTATTATTATTTCTCAAAAAATTGATAATGTTAGAGTAAAAATAGCTAAATTAACTGATTCAACAACAGATGAAGTTATTTTTACATCTGGAACTACTCAATCATTAAATAATTTTGCCAATATGATTGAAGAGCATATTTTTGAAAACGATGAAATATTAATTTCATATTATAATCATAGTTCTCATATTATACCTTGAATTGAACTAGCTAAAAAAAGAAAAGCTAAAATAGTTTATTCTGAAAATTTAATAGATGATATCAATGAAAAAACCAAATTAATTTGTTATAGTCAACAAACAAATAATTTTCAGATAAAATTAAATTTTAAAGAATTGTATGAAAAAGCCAAAAAGTACAATAGTATATTAATTAATGATGCAGCACAAGCTATTTCAACTGAAGTTGTAAGTCTTAAATGATGTCATGTTATTGCTTTTAGTGCCAATAAAATGTATGGTCCTACTGGTTTGGGTGCTCTTATAATAAAAAAATCACTTTTAGATAATTTAAGACCCGCCACTTTTGGTGGTGGTTCTGTAGAAAAAATTGTAGATTTAGATACTAATGAATGAAATCAGAAAAATACAATTGAAAAATTCGAACCTGGAACATTAAATCTTGCTGCAATTTGACAATTTGAGCAATCACTAAATTTAGTTGAAAAAATAACTTTAAAAAAAATAAAAAAATTAGCAACAGAAAGCGCAATATATTTATATGATCGTTTACTAGATGTAAAAGATCTAATAATTCATAGCAAAAGAGGCGATTTAATCACTTTATTCACTATGAAAAATACTTCAGCACAAGATGTAGCTTCTTATCTTGGACATAATAATATTTATGTTAGAAGTGGAATTTTTTGTTCTAAATTAATTCCATTTATTAAAGAAGAAAAAAATTATGTAAGAGTTTCGATTGCTTTTTACAACAATAAAGAAGATGTAGATATATTGGTTAAAACTTTACAAAAGGGTGGTGATTTTCTTGACTTTCTCTAAGGATGATAAAAGACAAATAATCATGGATTATTATTTAAATCCAAGATTTAAAAAAGAAAATATTGATAAAACTAATTCACATTATCTTCATAGCAATAATTGCGTTGATGAAATATGAATAAATTTAAAAATTGAAGATAATATTTTGAAAAATGCAGAATTCGAAGCTATTGGATGTGCTGTTTTTTTATCATCTACTGATATTTTTTTAGAAATTGCAAAAAATAAAACTATTGATGAAATAAAATTAATTGTTGAAAATTATGATAATTTAATTCATAAAAAATCTGAAAATATAAAGAAAAACATTTTAGAAAAATTGTTAGTTTTTGAAGATGTTAAAACACATTTGAATCGACTTGAATGCGCAAATATGATATCTAAAATTGTTAAAATAGCTATTGATAAGGGATAAAAATGAATATTAAATATTTAAATAATTTAACAAAATTAACAAAAAGTGAAAAAAATTTAGAAGAATGAATTGAAGAAAATCCTATAGTTTTTTTAAAAACAAGTCTAAAAGATGTTTTAGATATTTTATCTTTAAATTCACCTTCAATTGTGACAAAATATGTTAAAAAAATAGGATATAAAAATCTCAAAGAATTTAAATTATCAATTAAAAATAAATTAAAAGAATCACCACAAAAAATAAGTGAATCTTTCAGTAATCCATTGCTTTATTTACAATCTAGGTATTATTTAACAATTAATGATATTTATAAAAATATTGAAAATAATTTTTTAGAAAAAAGTTATTTTTTATTAAAAACTGCTAAAAAAATTTATATTTATAAAAATCAAGAATTCAATTTTTCATTTAGTGATTTTGAAAATTATTTTAAAAATAGAAATAAAAAAATAGTTTATTTTGATAATTATGATTTGTTATTACATAATTATGATTATGAAAATGAAATTATTTTATTTATAGATGATTTTGAAAAAGACATACATTTTGAATTTATAAATGCACTAGATAAATTAGAAATAAAAAGTATTATTTTATCAAAAAATGATTTTAATTTTTCTTCTAAATTTATTGCATATTATAAGTTAAAAAATAATAATTTTAAAGATTTGCACTTTTTTCAAAACAATTTAAAACTATCTTATATATTTTTGTTAGATTTATTAATAAGTATTTTTGAAAAATAATTTTTTTTTATATTATTCAATAATTAAATCTGTTTTAATAAAAAGACAGATTTTTTTATTAAATTTTGAAAAAGTATAAAAAAAATGGCAGAGGTGACAGGATTCGAACCCATAACACACGGGGTTGAAGCCCGTTGTTCTACCGTTGAACTACACCTCTACTGTAATCTTATACATTATACAATATTTTGTTTATTTTGTATATTTTTTTTTGTATAGAAAAAAATTAAAAATGTAAAGCAAAAATGCTTGATAAAATTTTTTTTTAGTGTAAAATATTCTTATTATTATTTAAATATAAAAAATAAACTTAATTTATATTAAACAAAAGAAAGGTAAAAAAAATGGTAAAAATTAGATTAAAACGTTTAGGAAATAAATTTAATGCTTTTTATAAAATAGTTGCTGCCGACTCAAGAGCACCAAGAGATGGAAGATTTATTGAAATTTTAGGTCATTACAATCCACATTCAAAAGAATTAAAAGTAAATAAAGAATTAGTATTAAAATGACTTAAACAAGGGGCTATTCCTACAACAGTTGTTAGAAATTTATTAAAAAAAGAAGAAATTTTTAAAACATTTGCTGAGTCAAAATAATATTTACAAATAAATAATTTTTATGAAAATAAATTTTTTAACTCTATTCCCTAGATATTTTGAAGCTTTTAAAAATGAATCTATTATTGCAAAAGCAATTGAAAAAAAGATTATTGAAATTAATGTAATTGATATAAGAGATTTTTCACAAAACAAACATAGAAAAGTGGATGATGAAATCTTTGGTGGTGGTCATGGTATGCTTTTGCAAATTGAACCTATAGATTTAGCACTCAAAAAAACTAAAGGTTTCAAAATAGCTTTAAGTCCACAAGGCAAAGTCTTTGATCAAAAAATGGCTAAAGAATTTTCTAAATTAAAAGAAATTACATTGATTGCTGGAAGATATGAAGGTTTTGATGAAAGAATAATTGATTATTTAGTAGATGAAGAAATATCAATCGGAGATTTTGTGCTTACAGGTGGGGAATTACCTGCAATGGTTGTTGCAGATGCAATTATTAGATTGGTAGATGGTGTTATAAAAAAAGAATCTCATGAAAATGAATCATTTGAAAATGATTTATTAGATTATCCACAATACACTAGACCAAGAAATTACAAAGATTTATTAGTGCCAGAAGTTTTATTTAGTGGGAATCATAAAAATATTGATGCTTGAAAAAAGCAAAAACAATTGGAAAAAACTAAAAAAAATAGACCAGATCTTTTAGAAAGGAAAAAACATGCAAAATAAATTAATATCTATTGTTGAGCAAAAACAATTAAGAAATGATATACCTAATTTTAAAGTAGGTGATAATGTTAGAGTTCACGTAAAAATTAAAGAAAACAACAAAGAAAGAATTCAGGTTTTTGAAGGATTAGTAATTGTTAGAAATAGTACAGGGTTAAGAGAAATGTTTACTGTAAGAAAAATTTCATATAATGTTGGAATTGAAAGAACTTTCCCAATTAACTCTCCTTTAATTGAAAAAATCGAAGTTGTTCGTTCAAACAAAGTTAGAAGAGCAAGACTATATTTCATGAGAGATAGAAAAGGTAAATCTGCTAGATTAAAAGAAATTAGAAATAAAAAATAAAGCTCTTAAATGTGCTTTATTTTTTAATTAAAAGGAAAAATAATGATAAATAAAGAAGATATTTTTTTAAGATTAAAAGAATACATGGAAATCCATGGAATTTCAGGGCATGAAGAAGAAGTTGTTAAAGCCCTTAAAAAAAATACAGAAAATGCTAATGTAGAATTTAAAAGAGATGGACTAGGTTCCTTAATAATAACTAAAAAAAATCATTCAAAAGGTCCAAAGATTTTACTTGCAGCTCATATGGATGAAGTTGGTTTTTCTGTATTAGATATAAATGATAATGGCCAAATTTTAGTTGTGAGTGTAGGTGGAGTTTGACCTCTTGTTTTCATAGGAACAAAAGCCAAAATAATAACTTCAACAAACAAAGAATTTTATGGAATTTTTGGTCATACTTCTATTCATATTTTAGAAGCTGAAAAAAGAACTAAAGCGCCAACTATTAAAGATATGTATGTAGATTTTGGTTTTAAAAATAAAGAAGAAGCATTAGAGCAAGGAATTCAACCTGGTGATAGAATTTATGTTTACGGTGAAACATTGAGATTGTTTAATCCTGATTTAGTAGCTGGAAAAGCTATGGATAATCGCGCAGGTATTACTGTTTTAGATTTTGTTGTTAATGCACTAAAAGATGAACAATTACCTAATGTTCCTTATTTTGTTGGAACAGTGCAAGAAGAAGTTGGAACAAGAGGGGCAAAAGTTTTAGCTAATTCAATTGAAGTGGATGTTGCAATTGCGATTGATACAACTGCTTCGCATGATACAATTAATACAATTAAAGGAACACAAAAACTTGGTATGGGTGTTGCAATTAGAATGATGGATTCATCAACAATTATGAACCCTAAATTAGTTGAATATATTTACAATTTAGCAAAGAAAAAAAATATAGCTATTTATAAATTTGTGGCACAAGGTGGTGGAACTGACGCTGCTGAATTACAATATGGTAAAGGTGGTGTCCCTACTTTAACTATTTCAATACCACAAAGATATTTACATTCACCAATTGGTGTTTGTGATTTAAATGATATTAAAGCGATTATTGAATTATTAATTGAATTTTTTAAAATTTTTGATAATAATGAACTAAAAAAAATTGTTTATAAATAAATAAAAAAAGGAAAAATAATGATAAATAAAGAAAATATTTTTTTAAGATTAAAAGAATACATGGAAATCCATGGAATTTCAGGGCATGAAGAAGAAGTTGTTAAAGCCCTTAAAAAAAATACAGAAAATGCTAATGTAGAATTTAAAAGAGATGGACTAGGTTCCTTAATAATAACTAAAAAAAATCATTCAAAAGGTCCAAAGATTTTACTTGCAGCTCATATGGATGAAGTTGGTTTTTCTGTTTTAGATATAAATGATAATGGCCAAATTTTAGTTGTGAGTGTAGGTGGAGTTTGACCTCTTGTTTTCATTGGAACAAAAGCCAAAATAATAACTTCAACAAACAAAGAATTTTATGGAATTTTTGGTCATACTTCTATTCATATTTTAGAAGCTGAAAAAAGAACTAAAGCGCCAACTATTAAAGATATGTATGTAGATTTTGGTTTTAAAAATAAAGAAGAAGCATTAGAACAAGGAATTCAACCTGGTGATAGAATTTATGTTTATGGCGAAACATTGAGATTGTTTAACCCTGATTTAGTAGCTGGAAAAGCTATGGATAATCGCGCAGGTGTTGCTGTTTTAGATTTTGTTGTTAATGCACTAAAAGATGAAAAATTACCTAATGTTCCTTATTTTGTTGGAACAGTGCAAGAAGAAGTTGGAACAAGAGGGGCAAAAGTTTTAGCTAATTCAATTGAAGTGGATGTTGCAATTGTCATCGATACTGGTGCTTCACATGATACACCTAATGCTATGAAAGGAATTCCCGCTGTTAATAAAGGGGTAGCAATCACTATAATGGACTTTGAAACCATTATGCATACAAAATTAGTAAATGCATTTTTTGATATTGCTAAAAAACATAATATTCCAATTTATAAATATGTAGCACAAGGTGGTGGAACTGACGCTGCAGAATTGCAATATGGTAAAAATGGTGTGCCAACTATCTCTATTTCAATTCCACAAAGGTACTTGCATTCACCAATTGGTGTTGCTTCACTTCATGATATTGAATCATGTATAAAACTAATTACTGAATTTTATAAAGTTTTTGATCAAAAATATTTAGAAAATATTAAACATTAATATAAATTTATGTAAATTTTTCAATGCTTTTAGTAAATATTTTTAATTTCAAATATAAAATCTTAAGTAAAATATTTTTTCATTGTGATGATATATTTTACTATAAGATTTTTTTTAATTTCAAATAGTTAAATACTAAATAAACTTTTGTAATTTATTAAAAAAATATAATATATCTTATTTATATTAAATTTATTTTATGATAACTATAACTTTTTTGTAAAAATAAAAAATGGACACTATAATATTTAACTTATTTTATAGTGTCGCAATTAAGTTTTATATTAAAATAATTTTAATTTATGAAAAAGTTTTATAGTGTTTTTTCACTAAACTATATTTTTTTATTTTTTGCATCGTTTTTTGCAGTCAATTCTAAAATTTCATTAACTATATCATCATGAGATGGAGTATCTGGAGGTATAGGTTTTTTAAAATCAAGTTCATATTTTTTTGAATAAGGTAAAAAATAATAAGCATCAGGTTTTATATCATCACTAACAATTTCATTATATTTTATATGACTCCTTGGCCAAATAATAAAAGGTTGAACAATTATTTTTTTCTTATTTTCATCATTTTTAATAAACATATCATATTCAAGAGGACCTTTTGTTACATATAAAAAAATATTATTGTTTTCAAAAAAATGTTCTAATTCTTTCTTTGGTATTTCTTTATTAATCAAAATATCATTTATTTTTCATGTACCAAAAATTGTTTCTTCGTGATTATTAATATTTTTTTCTCAGTTATATAAGTCAAAAAAATAGTCAAAAAGTATTTCTCCATTTTGACCAAAAACTTTTTCAAAATCATCAACATTTTTTAATTCTTTATAATTAAAAACATCTAATTCTAATTTTTGTTGTCCAAAAATTTTTTCATAAACTTCTTCTTCTGATGGAGCTTTATCTGGGATTCTTTTAATTAAAGATCTATAATAAAATTTTTCAACATTATTTTTTTTGTATGTTTTATTAACTCATGATCATATTTTGCCTTTTTCTTCTGAACCTTCTTTGTAATAATATGAATCATTTGGTTCTTTTTCATCATTTTCTTTAATTTTTGTTACTACAACGCAAGAAGTAAATAAAAAAGGCATAAATAAAAAACTTAATAAAAAAAATATTTTTATATTTTTTTTAATTTTTAACATAAGTGACCGCCATTACATCATCAACAAATTCCTCATAGGGACTTGTATATCGCTTAACTTTTATCCTATATTTAGCTTTTTCATTTGATGTATATTCAATTACCTCAACATTGCTATTTACAGATAAAACGCTTTTAACTGTTTCTCATGAATGCCCATTTCATTTTTCTAAATATAAGTCAAAATCACTAAAAAAACGAGAATTTTGTTTTTGAAAAGTTTTTTCTTTTTTTAATCAATCAGATTTATTGTAGTTTTTATTTCAATTATCAATTTCATCTTGATTATTAGCTTTTTTTCCTCAATTAAAAGGATTTAATCATCATCAAAAAGATCTTTCTCAAAAAGCAGGTTTTGTTTTTTCATTTTTTAAAATTCCGGCATTAAACATTCAAGAAGAAGCTATTTTTATTTTATCACCATTATTTAAAAATAGATTATCATCTTTCATAATATATTCTTTTTGATTTTTGTCAAAATGCACAACTTCAACAGGAATATATGCTTTTAGCATTCTTTCATAATCAATTAATCCTGAACCATAAGTTTTACTTAAACCATTACTATTTATATTTAAATCTTTATCTTTTGGATTTAATATTGAAGAAGCAGCTAAAATTGCTTTTATTGCTGGAACTCTTTTTCAATCATCATTCAATCAACTTTTTTCTTTTAATAAAACACTTATCGCTCCTGTAACTAGTGGTGCAGCAAAACTTGTTCCTCTACGTTTAATGTCTTTATTATTACGATTTTTATATTCAAAATAACCTGGTGCAACAACTAATGGTTTAGGTAACTCATTATATTTATTTTCTAGTGTTCTATTTGAATAATTAGCAATTTTGTAGTTATTTTTTGTGCTATCTTCTTGAAGAGCACCAACAACAATTGAATTGAAGGATAGTTTATGACTATCAATATATTTATTACCATCTTTTGGGTCTTTATTATGACCATTGCCAGCAGACAAAACATTAACTACACCATATTTTCTAGATATGTAATCAATAAAATATGCTTGCTCATTATATTCTTCATTTCCCTTATGTTTTCCTGCTCCATAACTGTGGTTAATTACTCTAACTCCATTGTCTATAACCATTCATTCAATTTGCTTTTGTCAAGCTGAATCAGTAGTAGATATAAAACCAGCTGAATAAACTTTTGCTTCTGTGTCAACCCCATCTCTCCCTGCTGCTATTCCAGCTACTACGCCTGCATGACTACTAGGGGTTCCTTCATTATTATAGATTTGAAAATCTTTGAAAATATTTTTACTTATATTTTTATCTAAGATGCCATTATTTATAATTTTATAATTATTTTTTTCTATTTCAACTATATGGAATACCTCCATTATCCCTATTTGGCTACGAGGATGTTTTGAATTTATGTGAATTTTGTCAAAATTTATAACATTTAAATTATTTTTAGTTATTTTAATTGGATAATTATCTCAATCTTCTTCATAAGGATCTTTATTTTTTATTTCACTAAATAAATTAGTTGAATCAGCAGAAGTTGTGTATTCCAAATCAATTATTTGAAAAAAATTTTCATCTTTTTCAATTTCATTAATAAATTTTTGTTTTTCTTCATTAGTGTTAAAAAATAACCAAATTACAGGTGATAATTTACTAATTTCACCACTTTTTATATATGAAAATTTTTTAAGTAATTCATCTTTTGTTTTGTTATTTTCTTTTGTAAAAAAATCAACATCTTCATTTATTGTGTTTTTTTCTTCAACTGGATAATTAAGTAATAATTTTAGTTCAAAGGTGTTATTAATTTCTTGTTCTATTTGTTTGAAATTGTCATTTTGTGGAATAACAAAATTTTTTGTTCTTTTTATAACTTTTTTAAATTCATTTTTATCACTAACTTCATCATTTAAATTCTTTGTTATTAAGTTATTATAATCATATTTTTGTGATGTTGTATTTTTGCCCAATGTAAAACCAACAGTTACTAAAGTTCCCGTAACTACAAAAGGAGATATTTGTAAAAGCATATTTAAAAATTTTTTATTTCTCATCATTTTAACCTTCTTTATTTTTTTTAGCATATTTTAATTATATTTTTTTTATGTTGTTTTTTTAAAAAAAAATTTTTTTATATTTAAAAATAGTATTTTTTTTATTAAAATTAAGATTTTTTTATTTTTTTAAAAAATACAACGTGTTTTTTCATAAATAATCCAAAAAGAAATTAGCTATAAAAAGTTATTTCATTCATTAAATATTATAAAGCGTTACAATTTTTTTGACTCATTATCAAAAGTTGAAACAAGCGATTTATAGTCAATTTCAAATCATTTAATTGCAAATATAATTTCAATATTTACTAATTCTGAATAATAAAATGATAAATTAAAAAATGTCCATTATAGTATTTAACTTATTTTATAGTGTTTTATAAATTAAAATTATTTATTTTTTGCATCGTTTTTTGCAGTCAATTCTAAAATTTCATTAACTATATCATCATGAGTTGGAGTATCTAGAGGTATACGTTTTCTAAAATCAAGTTCATATTTTTTTGAATAAGGTAAAAAATAATAAGCATCAGGTTTTATATCATCACTAACAATTTCATTATATTTTATATGACTCCTTGGCCAAATAACAAAAGGTTGAACAATTATTTTTTTATTATTTTCATCATTTTTAATAAACATATCATGTTCAAGAGGACCTTTTGTTACATATAAAAAAATATTATTGTTTTCAAAAAAATGTTCTATTTCTTTCTTTGGTATTTTTTTTCTAATCAAAATATCATTTATTTTTCATGTACCAAAAATTGTTTCTTCGTGATTATTAATATTTTTTCCCTGTTTATATAATCTAAAAAATAAGTCAAAAAGTATTTCTCCATTTTGACCAAAAACTTTTTCAAAATCATCAACATTTTTTAATTCTTTATAATTAAAAACATCTAATTCTAATTTTGGTTGTCCAAAAATTTTTTCATAAACTTCTTCTTCTGATGGAGCTTTATCTGGGATTCTTTTAATTAAAGATCTATAATAAAATTTTTCAACATTATTTTTTTTGTATGTTTTATTAACTCATGATCATATTTTACCTTTTTCTTCTGAACCTTCTTTGTATTCTGGAAGTCAATAATATGAATCATTTGGTTCTTTTTCATCATTTTCTTTAATTTTTGTTACTACAATGCAAGAAGTAAATAAAAAAGGCATAAATAAAAAACTTAATAAAAAAAATATTTTTATATTTTTTTTAATTTTTAACATAAGTGACCGCCATTACATCATCAACAAATTCCTCATAGGGACTTGTATATCGCTTAACTTTTATCCTGTATTTAGCTTTTTCATCTGATGTATATTCAATTACTTCAACATTGCTATTTATAGATAAAACGCTTTTAACTGTTTCTCATGAATGCCCATTTCATTTTTCTAAATATAAGTCAAAATCACTAAAAAAACGAGAATTTTGTTTTTGAAAAGTTTTTTCTTTTTTTAATCAATCAGATTTATTGTAGTTTTTATTTCTTATCATTTTTACCTTACTTTATATTTTTTTAGCATATTTTAATTATATTTTTTTTATGTTATTTTTTTAAAAAAAATTTTTTTATATTTAAAAATAGTATTTTTTTATTAAAATTAAGATTTTTTTATTTTTTTAAAAAATACAACGTGTTTTTGGTAAATAATTCAAAAAGAAATTAGCTATAAAAAGTTATTTCATTCATTAAATATTATAAAGTGTTACAATTTTTTTGACTCATTATCAAAAGTTGAAACAAGTGATTTATAGTCAATTTCAAATTATTTAATTGCAAATATAATTTCAATATTTACTAATTCTGAATAATAAAATGATAAATTAAAAAATGACCATTATAGTATTTAACTTATTTTATCATGTTTTACTAAACTATATTTTTTTATTTTTTGCATCGTTTTTTGCAGTCAATTCTAAAATTTCATTAACTATATCATCATGAGATGGAGTATATGGAGGTATAGGTTTTTTAAAATCAAGTTCATATTTTTTTGAATAAGGTAAAAAATAATAAGCATCAGGTTTTATATTCAATGTAATATATTCATTATATTTTATATGACTCCTTGGCCAAATAACAAAAGGTTGAACAATTATTTTTTTATTATTTTCATCATTTTTAATAAACATATCATATTCAGAAGGACCTTTTGTTACATATAAAAAAATATTATTGTTTTCAAAAAAATGTTCTAATTCTTTCTTTGGTATTTTTTTATCAATCAAAATATCATTTATTTTTCATGTACCAAAAATTGTTTCTTCGTAATTATTAATATTTTTTTCTCAGTTATATAAGTCAAAAAAATAGTCAAAAAGTATTTCTCCATTTTGACCAAAAACTTTTTCAAAATCATCAACATTTTTTAATTCTTTATAATTAAAAACATCTGATTCTAATTTTGGTTGTCCAAAAATTTTTTCATAAACTTCTTCTTCTGATGGAGCTTTATCTGGGATTCTTTTAATTAAAGATTCATAATAAAATTTTTCAACATTATTTTTTTTGTATGTTTTATTAACTCATGATCATATTTTACCTTTTTCCTCTGAACCTTCTTTGTATTCTGGAAGTCAATAATATGAATCATTTGGTTCTTTTTTATCATTTTCTTTAATTTTTGTTACTACAATGCAAGAAGTAAATAAAAAAGGCATAAATAAAAAACTTAATAAAAAAAATATTTTTATATTTTTTTTAATTTTTAACATAAGTGACCGCCATTACATCATCAACAAATTCCTCATAGGGACTTGTATATCGCTTAACTTTTATCCTGTATTTAGCTTTTTCATCTGATGTATATTCAATTACTTCAACATTGCTATTTATAGATAAAACGCTTTTAACTGTTTCTCATGAATGCCCATTTCATTTTTCTAAATATAAGTCAAAATCACTAAAAAAACGAGAATTTTGTTTTTGAAAAGTTTTTTCTTTTTTTAATCAATCAGATTTATTGTAGTTTTTATTTCTTATCATTTTTACCTTACTTTATATTTTTTTAGCATATTTTAATTATATTTTTTTTATGTTATTTTTTTAAAAAAAATTTTTTTATATTTAAAAATAGTATTTTTTTATTAAAATTAAGATTTTTTTATTTTTTTAAAAAATACAACGTGTTTTTTCGTAAATAATTCAAAAAGAAATTAGCTATAAAAAGTTATTTCATTCATTAAATATTATAAAGCGTTACAATTTTTTTAACTCATTATCAAAAGTTGAAACAAGTGATTTATAGTCAATTTCAAATCATTTAATTGCAAATATAATTTCAATATTTACTAATTCTGAATAATAAAATGATAAATTAAAAAATGACCATTATAGTATTTAACTTATTTTATCGTGTTTTACTAAACTATATTTTTTTATTTTTTGCATCGTTTTTTGCAGTCAATTCTAAAATTTCATTAACTATATCATCATGAGATGGAGTATATGGAGGTATAGGTTTTTTAAAATCAAGTTCATATTTTTTTGAATAAGGTAAAAAATAATAAGCATCAGGTTTTATATTCAATGTAATATATTCATTATATTTTATATGACTCCTCGGCCAAATAACAAAAGGTTGAACAATTATTTTTTTATTATTTTCATCATTTTTAATAAACATATCATATTCAGAAGGACCTTTTGTTACATATAAAAAAATATTATTGTTTTCAAAAAAATGTTCTAATTCTTTCTTTGGTATTTTTTTATTAATCAAAATATCATTTATTTTTCATGTACCAAAAATTGTTTCTTCGTGATTATTAATATTTTTTCCCTGTTTATATAATCTAAAAAATAAGTCAAAAAGTATTTCTCCATTTTGACCAAAAACTTTTTCAAAATCATCAACATTTTTTAATTCTTTATAATTAAAAACATCTAATTCTAATTTTGGTTGTCCAAAAATTTTTTCATAAACTTCTTCTTCTGATGGAGCTTTATCTGGGATTCTTTTAATTAAAGATCTATAATAAAATTTTTCAACATTATTTTTTTTGTATGTTTTATTAACTCATGATCATATTTTACCTTTTTCCTCTGAACCTTCTTTGTATTCTGGAAGTCAATAATATGAATCATTTGGTTCTTTTTTATCATTTTCTTTAATTTTTGTTACTACAATGCAAGAAGTAAATAAAAAAGGCATAAATAAAAAACTTAATAAAAAAAATATTTTTATATTTTTTTTAATTTTTAACATAAGTGACCTCCATTATATCATCAACAAATTCCTCATAGGGACTTGTATATCGCTTAACTTTTATCCTGTATTTAGCTTTTTCATCTGATGTATATTCAATTACTTCAACATTGCTATTTATAGATAAAACGCTTTTAACTGTTTCTCATGAATGCCCATTTCATTTTTCTAAATATAAGTCAAAATCACTAAAAAAACGAGAATTTTGTTTTTGAAAAGTTTTTTCTTTTTTTAATCAATCAGATTTATTGTAGTTTTTATTTCTTATCATTTTTACCTTACTTTATATTTTTTTAGCATATTTTAATTATATTTTTTTTATGTTATTTTTTTAAAAAAAATTTTTTTATATTTAAAAATAGTATTTTTTTATTAAAATTAAGATTTTTTTATTTTTTTAAAAAATACAACGTGTTTTTTCGTAAATAATTCAAAAAGAAATTAGCTATAAAAAGTTATTTCATTCATTAAATATTATAAAGCGTTACAATTTTTTTAACTCATTATCAAAAGTTGAAACAAGTGATTTATAGTCAATTTCAAATCATTTAATTGCAAATATAATTTCAATATTTACTAATTCTGAATAATAAAATGATAAATTAAAAAATGACCATTATAGTATTTAACTTATTTTATCGTGTTTTACTAAACTATATTTTTTTATTTTTTGCATCGTTTTTTGCAGTCAATTCTAAAATTTCATTAACTATATCATCATGAGATGGAGTATATGGAGGTATAGGTTTTTTAAAATCAAGTTCATATTTTTTTGAATAAGGTAAAAAATAATAAGCATCAGGTTTTATATTCAATGTAATATATTCATTATATTTTATATGACTCCTCGGCCAAATAACAAAAGGTTGAACAATTATTTTTTTATTATTTTCATCATTTTTAATAAACATATCATATTCAGAAGGACCTTTTGTTACATATAAAAAAATATTATTGTTTTCAAAAAAATGTTCTAATTCTTTCTTTGGTATTTTTTTATTAATCAAAATATCATTTATTTTTCATGTACCAAAAATTGTTTCTTCATGATTATTAATATTTTTTCCCTGTTTATATAATCTAAAAAATAAGTCAAAAAGTATTTCTCCATTTTGACCAAAAACTTTTTCAAAATCATCAACATTTTTTAATTCTTTATAATTAAAAACATCTGATTCTAATTTTGGTTGTCCAAAAATTTTTTCATAAACTTCTTCTTCTGATGGAGCTTTATCTGGGATTCTTTTAATTAAAGATCTATAATAAAATTTTTCAACATTATTCTTTTTGTATGTTTTATTAACTCATGATCATATTTTACCTTTTTCCTCTGAACCTTCTTTGTATTCTGGAAGTCAATAATATGAATCATTTGGTTCTTTTTTATCATTTTCTTTAATTTTTGTTACTACAATGCAAGAAGTAAATAAAAAAGGCATAAATAAAAAACTTAATAAAAAAAATATTTTTATATTTTTTTTAATTTTTAACATAAGTGACCGCCATTATATCATCAACAAATTCCTCATAGGGACTTGTATATCGCTTAACTTTTATCCTGTATTTAGCTTTTTCATCTGATGTATATTCAATTACTTCAACATTGCTATTTATAGATAAAACGCTTTTAACTGTTTCTCATGAATGCCCATTTCATTTTTCTAAATATAAGTCAAAATCACTAAAAAAACGAGAATTTTGTTTTTGAAAAGTTTTTTCTTTTTTTAATCAATCAGATTTATTGTAGTTTTTATTTCAATTATCAATTTCATCTTGATTATTAGCTTTTTTTCCTCAATTAAAAGGATTTAATCATCATCAAAAAGATCTTTCTCAAAAAGCAGGTTTTGTTTTTTCATTTTTTAAAATTCCGGCATTAAACATTCAAGAAGAAGCTATTTTTATTTTATCACCATTATTTAAAAATAGATTATCATCTTTCATAATATATTCTTTTTGATTTTTGTCAAAATGCACAACTTCAACAGGAATATATGCTTTTAGCATTCTTTCATAATCAATTAATCCTGAACCATAAGTTTTACTTAAACCATTACTATTTATATTTAAATCTTTATCTTTTGGATTTAATATTGAAGAAGCAGCTAAAATTGCTTTTATTGCTGGAACTCTTTTTCAATCATCATTCAATCAACTTTTTTCTTTTAATAAAACACTTATTGCTCCTGTAACTAGTGGTGCAGCATAACTTGTCCCTTGATCTTTAATGTCTTGATTATTACGATTTTTATATTCAAAATAACCCGGTGCAACAACTAATGGTTTGGGTAACTCATTATATTTATTTTCTAGTGTTCTATTTGAATAATTAGCAATTTTGTAGTTATTTTTTGTGCTATCTTTTTGAAGAGCACCAACAACAATTGAATTGAAAGATAAATTATCTCTATCAATATATTTATTATATTCTTTTGGGTCTTTATTATGACCATTACCAGCTGCAAAAACATTAACTACACCGTATTTTCTAGATATGTAATCAATAAAATATGCTTGCTCACCATATTCTTCATTTCCTTCATGTTTTCCTGCTCCATAACTATGGTTAATTACTCTAACTCCATTGTCTATAACCATTCATTCAATTTGCTTTTGTCACATCGAATCATTTATAAAACCAGCTGAATAAACTTTTGCTTCTGTGTCAACCCCATCTCTCCCTGCTGCTATTCCAGCTACTACGCCTGCATGACTACTAGGAGTTCCATCATTATTATAGATTTGAAAATCTTTGAAAATATTTTTACTTATATTTTTATCTAAGATGCCATTATTTATAATTTTATAATTATTTTTTTCTATTTCAACTGTATGGAATACCTCCATTATCCCTATTTGGCTACGAGGATGTTTTGAATTTATGTGAATTTTGTCAAAATTTATAACATTTAAATTATTTTTAGTTATTTTAATTGGATAATTATCTCAATCTTCTTCATAAGGATCTTTATTTTTTATTTCACTAAATAAACTATTTGAATTAGCAGAAGTTGTGTATTCCAAATCAATTATTTGAAAAAAATTTTCATCTTTTTCAATTTCATTAATAAATTTTTGTTTTTCTTCATTAGTGTTAAAAAATAACCAAATTACAGGTGATAATTTACTAATTTCACCACTTTTTATATATGAAAATTTTTTAAATAATTCATCTTTTGTTTTGTTATTTTCTTTTGTAAAAAAATCAACATCTTCATTTATTGTGTTTTTTTCTTCAACTGGATAATTAAGTAATAATTTTAGTTCAAAGGTGTTATTAATTTCTTGTTCTATTTGCTTGAAATTGTCATTTTGTGGAATAACAAAATTTTTTGTTCTTTTTATAACTTTTTTAAATTCATTTTTATCACTAACTTCATCATTTAAATTTTTTGTTATTAAGTTATTATAATCATATTTTTGTGATGTTGTATTTTTGCCTAATGTAAAACCAACAGTTACCAAAGTTCCTGCAACTACAAAAGGAGATATTTGTAAAAGCATATTTAAAATTTTTTTATTTCTCATCATTTTAACCTTACTTTATATTTTTTTAGCATATTTTAATTATATTTTTTTTATGTTATTTTTTTTTAAAAAATTTTTTTTATATTTAAAAATAGTATTTTTTTATTAAAATTAAGATTTTTTTATTTTTTTAAAAAATACAACGTGTTTTTTCGTAAATACCTTGTGTTTTTATTTTTATTAATAATAAAAAAAACAACTCCAACTATTTTTTTAGTTAAAGTTGTTAAAAAAAATATTTTTTATGTTTGGTTTTCAACAATTTCTTCTAATCGTTTTATTTCAACCATTTTTTCATCAAACAATTTCTTAAATTCATTATTTTTTTTAGTTTTTAACTCTAGTTTTAACGCTTCTTTTTCTAATTTAACTAATTTTTTAAATTCATCTGTTCTTGTATGCATTGTTAAATTAGTTAAGTCTTTTTCTTTAGAAAGTTTAAGTTTTTCAATTACTATTGAAATTAAATAACCAATTAATAAAACTACTACGAAACTTATTACTCCTAAATAAATAGTGTCAAATTTTATTGTTTTTGTAATTTTCACTAAAATTCAAATTGGTAATGTTATTAAAAAAGAAATAATCAAACCTGTTAAGGCACCTATAGCATTTGTTTTTTTAGTTACTACACCAAGTAAAAACACAGCAGCTAATGGCGCTCCTAAAAGTCCTACGATTCCTAAAAAATAATCAATTAAATTTTGTTGTTTAGTTGCAGCTAAAAGAATAGTTACTAAAAAACCTAAAAACCCAAAAACAATTGTTAAAATGTATGATAAAAAAAGTTTAGATTTTTCTTTAATTTTATTGTAAAAAACAATAACAATATCATTAATAAAAGTTGTTACTAATGAATTTAATGATGAAGAAACAGTTGATTGACTAGCTGCAAAAACAGCAGAAACAACTAATCCAGATATACCCATAGGCAATACTTTGACAATAAAGTTGGATAATAATAAATTATTCGCAGCTTTATCTCTTCCTACAATCTGATCAATGGCATTTTTTGCATCAACTTCAAAACCATGTGAAGAATAATAGGTATAAAGAATTGAGCCAGCCCCATAAAAAAATAAAATTGTTATCGCAACCAATATCACGTTTATATATATAGATTTATATGTTGTGGAAATTGTTTTTCCTGTTTTATATCTTTGAACAATATCTTGAGATGCAGAATATGAAAACATCGTTGAAATATAGTTTGATATAAATATAAAAAATATTCCTCCGGATGTTAATGAGATTTTTCATTGATCTTTAGAAAATAATATGTGCAATTTTGTTGTTGAAGCACTTCAATTTGTTTTAGCAAGCCCGAAAATGATCACTAAGAATATTCCAAGCATTAAAACAAAGCCTTGAACTGCATCAGTATATAAAACACCTTTAAATCCACCTAAAAATGTGCTTATAATTACAATAATAGAAACTATAAATAATAATAAATATATATTTATATCAACAAAAAGTGTTATTGTTAGTGCAGGGATGTATAACACAATCCCCATTCTAAAAATATGAAATAAAATAAAAGAAATAGAACCAATAAATCTTACTGCATAATTGAATCTTTGTTGTAGATATGTATAACTTGTACTTCCTTTTATTCGACGATAAAAAGGAATAATAATTTTAGTTAAATAAGGTGTTATTGCTAAAATAGTGATTTGTCCAGCAATTCACATTCAACCTGTTTTAAAAGCTAATCCAGGTGTTCCTAAAAAAGTTAAACTACTTAAGGCAGTAGCTCAAATACTTAATGCTACAACAATGGCAGGAACTCTCATGTTTTTAGCTGTTAAATATTTAGAACTATTAAATTTTTTATCTTTTTTACTTTGTCAAAAGAAAAAAATTGGAATAACTAGAACACCTAACATATATAAAATCATTACTATTCAATCTAATCATGTAAATGAACTTTTAGCACTTAAATTATCCATTTTCCTCCTTAAAATTTATATAAAAAATGGTTAGGAAATTTATTTCCTAACATTAATTTTAAGTACTAAAAAAGGTGTATTTTTTGCAATTAAAAATAATTTCAACTTTTTTTTTTTTTGTAAAATTTTAAAAAAAATTTCAAATTTTAACATAATTTTTTTGTATTTAAAAGTTGAAATGCTAAAATTTGTTATATAATTTATAAAATGAATAAAATAGTTAAAATTTTGGATGAGAAATCAATAAATTTGTCAACTAATGAAAAAATTATTAATGATTTTATAAACGATCATACTGATAAATTTATTAGTATGCCTATTCAAGAATTGTCAAGATTTTTGTATGTAAGCATCGGGTCCATAACAAGATATGTGAAAAAAAATGGCTTTCAAACATTTAAAGAACTTAAAAATTCAGTAATCAAAGAACAACAAATTCAAAAAAAATATTCTCAACAAAAAAATACTATTTTCGCTGAAAATATTAACTTATATTACAAACATTCAATTGATAAAACATTGGATAATTTAAATAAAAATGATATTAACATGGCTTTTCATTTATTGAGAAAATCTCAAAAAATTTGTTGTTATGGAATTTCATCTTCTAGTTATGTAGCAAGAGAAATGGTTCATAATTTACTTGTTATTGGTAAAGATGCAGCATTAGCTAATACTATTCATGATGTTATTTTATATGTAGAGAATTATAAAAAAAATAATTGTGTAGTTTTAATTTTTAGTAAGTCAATGTCTTCTAAAGAAAACAAATTTATTTTAGATTTGCTTGAAAAATACGGAATTCAAGTTATTTTAATTACAAAAAACATTAATTATAAAAGTACAAAAAATAAAATTGTAATTCATTTTCAAACATTAGAGCAAGATAATAGAATAATTGCTTTATCATCTAAAATTTCTGAACTTTTTATTTCAGATATTTTATTAAGAAAATTATATTTGTATAACGATAATGTTATTGATAGGACATTATATAGTGATTTTAAGAAAAAATGAAATTAAAATAAAACTATTTATAAAAAACACAAAAATATTTTTTGTGTTTTTATATTTTTTTAAAAATAAAAATTTTATTAAATTCACTATTTTTTAATTCTTGATAAATAAGAAATACCTAAAACCCCTGAATTATTCATATTTTCTGCTTTCATAATAGTAGTTTTAAAAGCAGTTTTACTTAATAATAAATAAAATTTATTTTCAATTTTATTAAGAAATATTTTATCTAAATGTGATAAACCACCACCATATTTTATAATGTCTAAATTATATATGATACTCAAAGTCGCTAAGAAAGTAGCTACATCATTTAAATATTTATTCATCAAATTTGCAAAATCTTTGTTAATTCAATATTTTAATTTAAATGTTATTGGATTTAGTGAATTAAATTTAAATTTTTCTTTAATTTTTTTATTAAATTTTGAAAAACTTAGTTCCTTATCAACAATAGAATTTTTTCAAGGTATTGTACCTATTTCTCCACCTAAATTATTTTTTCCTTTAAATAGCTTTTGGTCTATAATGATCCCAGCACCAACACCAGTTCCAAAAGTAATAAGCGCAATATTAGGTATTTTTTTATATTTTTTATTA
Organism: Mesomycoplasma neurolyticum; assembly: GCF_900660485.1. Lineage (NCBI taxonomy): Bacteria > Bacillati > Mycoplasmatota > Mycoplasmoidales > Metamycoplasmataceae > Mesomycoplasma > Mesomycoplasma neurolyticum. The sequence continues at coordinate 301,064 of NZ_LR214951.1, read as the reverse complement.
ATCAATTCAGCAAACACTGCAGCATTAGCATCATTTTCAATTATTAATTTTTTATTGTACTTTTTTTCTAAAAAAGAAAAATCAAGATTTATTAAAAAATCAAAACCATTTCCTGCAAAAATAATTTTTTTTGTTTTAGAATCTATTACCCCAGTCATTGCAATTGCAATGCAATTAAAATTAAAAGTATTATTTCTTTCTATTATTTCATCAATTTGTTTCAACAAAGTATAAGCTTTAGTTTTGACTTTGTATTGAAAAATTATTTTGTAGTTTTTATCCACTAATGCATATTTAATGTTTGTACCACCAATATCAAAAGCTAAAATATTACTCATTTCAATTCCTTTTTTTAATTTTATAAAAAAATTAATTATTTTAATTTAATTCTTAGTTTTGTAATATGAATACCAATACCTTGAGGTCTTGACATTAAAAAGGTATAATTTGAATTTTGTCTTGTGTCAGGACTTCATTCATAAACTATTATAACATCTACATAATCTTTTTGTTGTTCTACAACATATGAGTAACTATATGCAAATTCTTCAATCCCTTTGTAATCAAAATTATAAACTGAATAAAATTTTTCAAATTTTTTGTCAGTAATAAATAGTTGACCATTAATTCTTTTTCATCTTGTTGGAGCTGCAAAAATAAAATAATCTTCATCATTTAATTTAAAATGGCTCATTCCGCTAAAAACTCTACCATCATGAGCTAATTGTATATATCCATTTTTTTCTTTTAGATTTTTTGGATTTATTCAATTTTGTCCACCATCATTTGATTTTGTAATACCAAATGAATTATTTCCACCAGTACTATTTCTTAAAAGTCAATAAATCTCACCGTTTTCAATTTCGATCATTGTTGATTCAGTTAAATTAAAATCTAAACCTGCTTCTTTTAAATTTCAATTTTTTCCAAAATCATCACTAAAAATATAATATGCTTTTTCTCTAGTAGTACTTCTTCCTTTTACTATTTCAGTAAAGTTAGAATACATAGGGAAAATAACTCTTCCATTTAATCTAGCATTGGTTTGATGCTTTAGTTGTATTCCACCACCAACAGCATTACCTAAAAATTTTTTAGTTGTATTTGGAAAATCTTCATCAATTATTTTAAAATTTTTTCATGTTTCACCGTTATCAAATGATTCGAGATATCCATTATAATTTACTTTTTCAGGGATGTATTTTGCATCGTTATAGGGATCTCAAATGCTATGCTCGGTTGCTTTAGATTCTAAAAGTTCATCATTATCAAAGTCAGATTCCAAAACATTTTCATACACTCTTCCACTTATAAAGTGATTTTTTGAATCGTATTCATTGTTTACATAAACATTTAAAGGTTCTAAAGTTGTATTTGTTGTTTCATTATTATCAGTTTTTATATTGTGTAATCTTCATCAATTTTCTTTTTTTGAATATTTTAATAAAACTTTTGATTCTATCTCTTGGTTATTTTTAACACTTATTTTTCATGCTAATTTATCATTGATTTTTGTAAATGGTTGGCTGTCTTGAAAATGAGGAATACCCTGTCTACTTCCTGATAAATTAAATAAATAAATTAATTTATGTTTTTTTTCGTTATTTTCATTATATTCTATTTCTGCAAAACCTCCATCAATAATAAGGCCTTTTTTTGTTTTGGGTGTTTCTACTTTGACAATTGCCTTGTTTTCACTTCATGTATTACCATTGTCGTTTGATATTTTAAAAACTTGTTCAATGTAATTACCAAAATCACCGGAATTTTCAAGTCTTTTATCTGCAGAAACTAAAATTTTACTATCATGAGTCTTAATTACACCTGGTATTCTATAAGAGTGTGCACCATTTTTATCATTAAATTCAAAAAGTTTTTGATTTTTTAATTTTTCAATAGTAAATTTTTTATTTTCTATAGCAACTTGATCATATCAGTTTCCGCTTTTTATATTTTCTTCTAAATTTGGTTCTTTTTTTTCTATAATTAGTTCTTCTTTTTTATTTTTTGAACCAATATTATCAAGAATAATATTTGGATTTTTATTGCTATATCGAACATTTATATCTACTTTATGAAAATGAATTTTTGTTAATGTGACAACACTAATTGTTAAAGATATTATTGAAACACCTGAAAATAGCAAAAGTAAATATCAAATTTTGTTTATTTTCATTTTATTACCTTTTTATTTTATTAAATGACCTAGAAAATAAAAATATTATCTTCTAGGTCACTAAAATAATTTAATTATAAGTTATATTTTTTTATTAATTCTTGTGCAATTGGCTTCAAATCTTCTTTAGAAATAAATTTAAATGGTTTTTTATTATAACCTGCATCAACACCTTTTTCACGCATTACTGCTTTTAAGGTTTGCATTAAACCAACTTTCAATACTTGCTGTATATAATCATTGTATTTATGAATGCTTTCTTTAAATTTTATTTGATCATTTTTTTCATAAGCTGTTATGATTTCTCTTGCGCCCTTTGTATTTATATTATATGTTGAGCCGATGAAACCTCTTGCTCCTAGGGATAATCCAAGTCCCAATGCTTCATCATATGCAAACATAAATATTTTATCTTTGCATTTATTAATTAATCTTTCAAAAAAGAATAAATCAGTTGAACCATATTTGGAACCAATAACATTTTTAATATTTAATAATTCAGAAAATTGCTCAAGACTAACTTTTCCTCCAGCTAATTGTGGCAAGTAATAAATAAACATTGGCAAATTAGATGCTTGTGATATTTCATTGTAATAAGATTTTACTTCTTCAAATGAAAAATTATAATAATATGGTGTGATTGCACTAATTGCATCATACTTTAATTTTTCTGCATGACGAGCTAAACTTTTAACTTCTGAAAGATTTAGATTTCCTATTTGTGCAATTAATGTAATTTTTCCTTTTGCTTCTTCAGCTACAATTTCTAAAATCCTTTTCTTTTGATCATGACTTAAAAGTAAAAATTCTCCTGTTGACCCTGTTACATAAAGACCATCAACTTTTTGCACATCAATTAAAAATCTAATAATTTCACGCAATGAATTTTCTTTTAGTTTTCCATTTTCACTAAATGGTGTTATTAGTGCTGGGAATATACCGTTAAAAATATTTTTTTTCATTTTTTTTATTTTTCCTTTTTTATTTTAATTAATATTTTCTTTAAAATATTTAGTAATAAATTGAATTCTTGTAATAGCTGAACCTACAACAACACCATAAGCATTATGTAGAAAAGCTTTTTTTACATCTTGCGGGGTATTAAAACCGCCTTCAGCAATCAATTTTATTTTAGTGTTTTTTAGTTTTTTTACACATCATTTTAAAAATTCATAATCATTTTCAGTATTTGATTGATTTTGAGTTTTTTTTGTGTAACCTCTCATTGTTGTTCCAATAATATCAAATTTAAGTTTTATTGCATTTTCTACATCTTCATAATCTGAACAATCAGCCATTAAAAGTTGGTGATTTTTTTTATTTTTATAAAAATAATCTACCATTTTTTCTAAATTTTCTTTTGGTCTTTGTCTTAATGTTGCATCAATTGCAATAATATCTACATTTGTTTCAATTAACTGTTTTAATTCTTTAATTGTAGGAGTTATATAAACATCTGAGTTTAAATATTGTTTTTTTACCAACCCAATAATAGGAACATTAAAATTTTCTTTTATAATTTTTTTAATGTTATTAATTTGACTGGTTCTAATACCTTCCGCACCTCCTTGAATTGCGGCCCTTGCCATTTTTAAAACAGTGTCTCTTCCATACATAGGTTCATCAGCTAAAGCCTGACACGAGACTATAAAAATACCTTTTTTTAATTTAGTCATGCCAATAATTTTATCACTTAATTTTGATAACGATTTTTTTTAATTTTTTTACCTTTGGATTATATTTAGGTGCATGTCCATCACCTGGTAAAAAAAGTAAAAACTCATTAATTCTAGGTTTTAATAAATTATTTTTATTATTAATTTCAAATAATTGATAGTCATCAGAAACATTATATTCGGTTTTTTCTTTGCCTAACTCTGTTTTATCATCATAATAAAACATTTCATCATCAATAATAATATGCAAATCACTATAAACATTATGGGTTTCATATTGCACAGTTTGATCATCATATGCGTCAACATCCATCCGAAGTGCGAAAACATCTTTTTCTTTTATTTCATATTTGCCCAATTCAAGATTTTCTAAATTTTGTTTTTCTAATCATTCAATTGCAATTTTTAAGTTAGGATGCAAATTTTTATATTGGTTTATTTTTTCTAATTTGCCATAAATCATTTCTAATTTTTTATCTCCCAATTTTTTTTAGTCAATTGTTTGTAAATCAACAATTTTTTCAAGTTCTTCAATTTTATTTGTTACTTTTTGAAATTCTTCTTTTGTAATTAAACCTTTTTTAACTCAAGATTCAAATTTACCAATTTCTGATTCTAATTTTGTAAGTTGTTTAAATTCAGCTGTTCTTGTTAACATTGTTCTATTGACAAGGTTTTTTTCGTTAATTTGATATTTTTTACAATATTTGTTTGTTAATTTTGAAACAATAAAACCAACTACTAAAGTAGTGAAGAATGATAATGTTGTTAATCAAATTCCACTAAATGTAATTTTATGACTTTCAGGAATAAATTTTTGTGATAATACTCATAATGGTGTGGAAATTATCATAGCAACCAACATTGCTATTAAAACACCAATTGAATTTGTACGTTTGCTATATAACCCAAGCACAAACACAGCAACTGTAGGTGCATTTAATAAACCAATAATTCCTGTAAAATAATTAAATAAATCATTTTGTTTTGTTGCGATCAATAAACAACTGAAAGCAATAGCAAATCCACCAAATATTAATACAAGCAACTTAGAAATTAATGCTAATTTCTTTTCTGATATTTTTTTGTTAAATACAACAACAAAGTCAATAACAATTGAATTACTTAATGCGCTAAGTCCTGATGAAATTGTAGATTGTGAAGCGGCGAATATAGAAGCTAAAATCACCCCTGTAAAACCTACTCCTAAAACAGAATTTACAAATGTTATCATAAATCCACTTTTTTGAAGTCCCAATGCTTGAACCGCAGTTTTACCTTCTAAGAGCATTTTTACTCCGGTTTCTGGTTGTGATGAATAGTATGTTGCAAGAGCTGAACCTGCACCAAAGAATAGTAACACTGTTACAATTCCAAGTGCTGAAGAAATATATAATGTTTTACGAATTTGTGAAATATTCCTTGTTCCTTTGTATCTTTGAGTTACGTCTTGTGAAGCCATAAATCCATACATTGAATTTATAATGTTATATATAAATAGTAATGATATACCACCTTGTGCTAAGTTTACTTTTCAACTATCTCTTGTTAAAATGTCTTGATATTGAAGAGTATCTGAAGAATAGTTTGTTAAAACTAAAGCACTTATTAAAACTGATGCTATCCCAAATAGTAAAATAACACCTTGAGTTGCATCTGCTCAAATAACAGCTTTGAAACCACCAAATGCAGTTAAAACAGCAACTACAAGTCCTACTATTACAACCATAACATATGGATCGACATCTACTATTGTTGTAATTGCAACTATAGGAACAAATAAAACAATAGCTGATCTAAAGATCATAAATATAATAAATGATAATGAACTAATTGCTCTTACAGCATAGTTAAATCTTTTTTGTAAATATGCATATGCTGTAGTCTCTTTTATTCTACGATAAAACGGAATTACAAACATAGCAATAAATGGTGTAATACAAATTAATGAAATATTAGCACCTGTTCACATTCAGTTTGTAGTAGCAGCTTCACCAGCTGTGTTAACAAAGAATAATGAAGAAGTTATTGTTGCTCATATTGAAAGACCAACAACTATAATAGGGTTTTTACCTCCCCCGGTAAAAATGCTTTTTGTTGAATTAGTTTCTTTTTTCTTTTTTTGAATTCATCAAACAAAGATACCCAATCCCACAATTAAAATTAAATAAATTACTAAAATACTTCAATCAATTCAATGTAAATTTTTGGATATTTTAACCATTGTTTTCCTTTCTGAATTTTTTTAATTCTAAAAGTGAATCGATATATTCAATGTGTTTATCATTTCAAGTGTTTATAGGCTTTTTATTTTCGTCCAGGAAAATACCTAAAAATATTGCAACAGTATTATAAATTGTTCAAAGACCATTGAACACTAAAATAACAGATCCAAATATTGAAACAATTTTTACATCATAATATGATATAACTGGAAGTCCTTCTTTATTTAAAATACTTCCATATAAAATTCACATTATAACAATTAATGTTGCACCTATTCAAGAAATGTATAGTTTTAAAAGGCCTAATAATTTTTTATTTACATAAAAATATTCTAAACCAAATAAACCACCAAATAGTGATAATCAAAATAAAGTAGATTTTGACTTACCATCTTTTCTAAAATTTGTCATTTTTTTAAGTCCTTTATTTTCTTTTTTAGAAGCCTAATAAATAATTATTTTGCTTCTTAATGTAATTTTAAAATAAAAGAACTTTACTTAGTAAATATATAAAAATTTTTTCAATTAATAAAAAAAATTTTTTTTTAGATTTAAAAAAATTTTCAAATTAAATTTAAAAAGTATAAAAAAACATAGCAATTACTAATTGTAATAATTATTTTGCTATGTTTAAAAAATTGAATAAAAAATAAATATTATTTTTTCTTTCCGTTTAAAAGAGCTTTATATTCTGTTTGTACTTTGGTTAATGTATCATTGTTAGCATAACCATTATTCGCTGCTTCAAGTAATATTTGGTTATCGGTATTAAAACCTTCAGGGAAATTGTCATGAATTCATTTATTTACATTATTTTCGCCTTCATAATTTACAGCTGATGCAAGTAAACTATCTGGTTCTAAAACATTAGTTGCTCCGTTAGGTACACCATAAGGGCTGATAAATTTAAATGTTTTAGATAAAAATTCATAACCAGTTTTAGTTTTATATAAAAATTGTAAAAACATTTTTGCTGTTTTTAATTTTGATTCATCTTTAGCTAAAGCTGTAATAGCTCATTTTTGAGCAGCCCCACGATAAATCATAGCTGTTTGGTCATTTTTATTGAAAATAGGTAATGGGAAAAGACCTAATTTTACATCATTTTTATTTCTTTTAACATCCGGTTCACTAAATGTTCCGCCTTGAATCATGGCTGTTGTACCAACTGCTAATTCTGCAAGACCACTAGAAACATTATTAGTTTTCTTTCCATCATTTTCTGTTGTATAACCCATAATTTCAAGTGCTTTTTTAGTTGCATCAATCACTTCTTGAGTAATTATTTTTTTCTCATCATTTCATACTTGAGGGTTGGCAATTGTTGAAATCGCACCTGCAATTAAGTGAGTTGAAATTGGTCATAAATCACCTGTTCCAGCTTTTGCTAATGAGTAGAAAGGATTTGCAACACCTTTTGATTTTAAAAATGATATAACTTTTCTGTAGCCACTTTCTTTTAAATCGTTAGTGAAAACATAAAGTTTATTATCTTTTTCTATTGTTCCATCATATGCATCACTTTTTTGTAAATTAGATACTTTTGCATTATCAAAACTTTTACCTTCATATACATTAACACCTTTTTCAATAAAAAGATCTTTATTATAAACTACACCATAGTATTCATAAACTTGTGGTAAAAAACTTTTGTTTTCATTTTCAAATTTAATTGTACCTGTAATGTCACCATCATGTTCTAAAATTGCTTTTGGACTTGTATCAATTAGTTTATCAAGTCTACCTTCAAACTCACTTCTAGGTTCAATTGCATACATTAATAAATCTCCTATACCACCACTAGATGACATTTTTGTTGTAATTATAGTTCCTGGATTTGTTGTACCACCATATTGTTTAAATGTTAAATTAGTGCCATAATATTCATTAAATGCTTTAATTAAAGCCTCTGATTGTAAGTTGATTTCTTGTTTTGAACCTACAATTGTCATAGCATCTTTTGAATAACCTTCAAATTTAGTTTTAAGATTTTGTGCAGTAGTATCAGTTTTTAAACTTTCTTTTAATTCTTTAATAGCTATTTTAATTTCTTTTTCTTGCTCACTTTCATTTCCACAAGAAATAAATGATAAAAATGGTGTAGTTGCAAGTACACCTAAAGCGCTAAATTTTAATATTTTTTTAATTTTCATTATTTTTTATCTCTTTTCTTTTTTTTGAAATACTTAGAATGTAATTTTTTACTTTTTTTAATAATTTAGTTTTTGCATTTTTATTTTTTGAATTTTTTAAAATTTGTCTTCTAACTTGAATTTTTGAGTTAGAATTTAGTCAATTTTCAAGCAAGTTAATAGTTTCTAAATTTAGTTGTGATGTTAAAGTAATAGTTGATTTAGTATCAAAAAGATGAATTCTTGAAGAAATGATGTAAATTTCAATTTTTTGCTCTATTTTGTAATCATTGTATGATGATGAAATAAAGGTGATTTCACTTTTGGTATTTTCAATTAAAGCTTTATATTGAATTTCATTTCCTAATAATTCTTTCGCTTTAATAATTACTTTTAATTTAGAATCATATGCATCATAAACATTATAATCAATAGAAAAATCAGTTGGCCTAATTCCTAAAGTTATTTCTTGATCTTCTTTAAGATATTTAGTTTTATAAAGTGGTAAATTTATTTCTAAATTATCGAGAGAAACAAACTTTTTATTTTTATAAACACCTTTAATAAAATTCATAGCAGGACTACCAACAAAACTAGCTACAAATAAACATGAAGGATTTTTATATATTTCTTTTGGACTAGCTATTTGCAATATAAATCCATCTTCCATTACAGCTAATTTATCTGACATAGTCATTGCCTCAACTTGGTCATGAGTTACATAGATTGTTCCAGAATTTATTTTTTCATGAAGTTTTCTAATTTCATGACGCATAGTTGCACGTAATTGTGCATCTAAGTTACTCAAAGGTTCATCCATTAAAAATAAAACTGGGTTATTTACAATACTTCTACCAAGTGCAACCCTTTGTCTTTGACCACCAGAAAGCTCAGAAGGTTTACGATTCAAATAAAAATCTAAATTTAAAACCCTAGCACTAGTTTCGACTTTTTGGTTGATTATGTCTTTTTTTTGTTTATGATTTAATTTAATGATTTTTTGCTTGATTTTTTGAATTTCATTTTTAACTTGTTTTCTTTCATTTTTCAAGTTGAAAATTTGATCTTTAATATTTGTAAAATATTCAATTTTATTTTTTTGAAATTCAATGTTTTCTTCTAAAAATGTAATCTTACTTAAAAGTTTAAAAAATTCATTTTCTCTTTTTTTAGTTTCATTATTTTTTATTATTTGTTGATATTTATCTTTAAAATTAATTTTGTTTGTTTCAAATTTTTGTAGATCTTTTTTATGTTTAGATAACATTTGAATGTTTTGAATTTTTCAATTAATTTCTGCTATTTGATTTTTTTTATTGTTGATTTGATGTCAAATTTTTCCATCATCCAAAAGTTTTATGTTGTTTGCTTTTAGACCAAAAGCAATATTTTGTTTAACTGATAAATGAGGAAAAAGTGCATAGTTTTGAAAAACCATAGTTAGGTTTCTTGCAGCTGGTTCAGAGTGAGTTACATTAATGCCGTTAATGTAAATTTCTCCTTGATTTGCTTCTTCCAACCCAGCGATAATTCTTAATGTTGTAGATTTACCACAACCACTTGGACCTAATAAAGAAACAAATTCACCTTTTTTTACAACTAAATTAGTTTTAAAAATCGCTTGAAAACCATTAGGATAAATTTTATTTATATTTTTTAGCTCCAAAACATTTGGACCTTTATTATGATCATTTGTTGTTAATGCTATTTTTTTAAATTCTTTTAAAAAACTTGGTATTTGTTTATTTGATTGCGCCATTTGTAATTCCTGAAATAATATGTTTTTGCATAATAATGAAGAAAGCAATAATTGGTATAACTAAAATTGTCAAACCTGCCATAATAGCTGTAAAATCTGTACCATAACTACCAACCAATCCTTCTTTTAGTCTTACAACAGTTGTTGTTGGTTGCTTGTTGTTTGATAAATAAACTAAAAAAGGAAGTAAAAAATCATTTCAAATTCAAATTGTATTAATAATCAAAATTGTGGCAATGATTGGTTTTAATAAAGGTAAAATGATTTTAAAATACACTTTAAATGGATTATATCCTTCTACTTTAGCTACTTCTTCTAACGAAAGCGGAATATTTGATAAAAAGCCATGCATCATAAAAATAGACATAGAAAGACCAAAACCTGTATACATAAAAATCAAACCAAATAAATTTAAAAATCTCATTCTCCCCATTACACTGATTAATGGAAGCATAATAGCTTGAAATGGAACTATCATAGTGATTAAAAAACAATAAAAAATAATTTTTGAAATTATTGATTTATTTCTTGCAAGTTGTCACGCACAAATAGAAGAAATAAAAATAATTGTAATGTTTGAAATTATGGTAACTAAAATACTTACAATGAAAGATTCACTAAATCTTAATGCTGTAAATGCTCTCGTATAGTTTGCTGTTTCATATGGTGTAGGTAAAGAAAAAATGTTTTTTGTAACTAATTTAGATAAACTTTTAAATGATGTGTTTGTCATTAAAAAATATGGGAAAATTCAAACTGTAGCTAAAATAAATAACCCGAAAAATAAAGTTAGTTTTAATGCTTTAGTTTTGGAAAAAGAAAATTTTATTTTATTTACAAAATCCATTATGTTTGTACCTCAAATTTTTTAGAAATATAAACTTGACTAACTGAAATAATTGCAACTAAAATAACAAAAATAAAGCTTTTAGCTTGGGCAATTCCAAAATTTTGCTTATATGCTTGGACATAAGCTGATGCATAAATGTTATATGCCAAAAGCCCTGTATCTCTATCACCATTTGTTAATGCTAAATTTTGATCAAACATTTGAAAAGAACGACTTATTATTAAAAATAAAACAACTGTTATTGCTGGCATAATTGCAGGTAAAACAACACTAAAAAAATGTTTAAATGGTCCACAACCTTCAATTCTCGCTGCTTCAGATAAAAATTTATTTATATTTTGTAATGCAGCAATATAAATAATCATTACATAACCAGCCATTTGTCAAGTAAAAACAATTGCCATTGCAAACATCGCTTCTAATCTTGTTCCAAATCTTAATGAATGTCCAAAAATCTCATTTAAAACACGATCAAAAATAATTTGTCATAAATATCCTAAGATCAATCCTCCAACCATGTTAGGGAGAAAGAAAATTCCTCTAAAAATATTTTTACCATGTATTTTTTTGTTTAAAGCATATGCAAAACCAAAACCAAATAAATTCACAAAAATTAAACAAAGCACACTAAAACCTGCTGTGTATCAAATAGAACTAATGAACTTTTGATCTGTAAGTGCTATTTTATAATTGTTAAAACCTATTCATTTGCCTTCAAACATTAATTGTTCTTTAAATCAATTTGTAAAAGATAATAAAAAACCTAATGTTATTGGCACAATTAAAACTATTGTAAAAATCACAATAGCAGGTAAAATCATAATTAAAAAGTACTTTTTACTATACATTGTATTTTTTTATTTACCTATTCTTTTTTTTGTGAAAATTAATGCTTGTCATGGTAATAAAATATTTTTTTCAAATTGCTGATAATTGTTTAAAAATACATCGTAATTTTTAAGATTTAAATTATAATTTTGCATATTTTGAGATCAATTTATAACAAATACAATTTCATGATCTTGATATTTTCTTTTAAAAGCAAAAATATTTTTATTCTCTTTTAATAAAAGTTTAAAATCACCTCATAGAATTATTTCTTTAATTAAAGAATCTTTTCTTAGTGAAATAATTTTTTTATATCAATTCAAAACAGAATTTGGATCATTTATTTGATTTTCAACATTGATAGTTTTGTAACTAAGATTGTATGGTAATCAGCTTTTTTTAATGTCATTAAAACCACCATCAGAGTTTCAAGGCATTGGAGTTCTTGAATTATCTCTTGAAAAAATTGAAATTAATTTCATGTAATCATGATGAGAAATAACTTTGTCTTCAATAACATCTTGTTTGTATGTTTTATGATCCATAACATCATTAATTTTTTTTAAATTTTTAACATGTGTTGAATTATCCATTCCAATTTCTTCACCTTGATAAAGAAATGGGGTTCCTTTTAGTCCGTGAAGTGTTAAAGCAATAGCTTTAGCTTTTTGACTAAAAAAATTATTTTGATCACTTACAAATCTTGAAGTTTGTCTTCCTTGGTCATGATTACTGAAATATAATGTATTTCAACCATTTTTTACTTTAGTTTGTCAATCAGAAATGATTTTTTTAAATTTTACAAGATCAAAACCTTTGTAAATTTTTCTACCAACTTTTACTTCAAATTCACTTGTTATATGTTCAAAATTAATGATTAAGCTATAATTTTTATTTTTTAATGTGGTATATTTATCTGTTTCTTCTTTGTCCATAGCACCAGATTCTGAAACAACCATTATTTCATCATTATCTTTTCAAAGTTTTTGTCTTATTTGTTTAAATTTTTCAATAACAAATTTTGTATCATGTTTATACATTTTTGTTCTAGTAAATAAATCTTTCGGTTTGCCAATTTCATCAAAAGCATCAAGTCTAAAGCCATCTACTCCTTTTTTGAGTCAAAAATCCATAATGTCAATAAATTCATTTACAACATCATGGTTATATCAGTTTAAACATGGTTGTTCTTTTGCAAAAACATGTGCATAGTAATAACCATTTTTTGCTTTTGTTCAAAATTCACCACCAAACAATGATTTACGTTTTAAATTAAATTTTTTAGTAAAATAAAAATAATTAAAATATTTAGGATCACCTTTCAATGCTTTTTGAAATCATTCATGCTGATCTGAACAATGATTAAGTGGGAAATCTCAAATTATTTTAATATTTTTTTGATGAGCTTTTTTAACTAATTCTTCAAAATCTTGCATTGTTCCAAACATCGGATCAATTTTTTTGTAGTTAGTTACATCATATCCATTATCAACCATTGGTGATTGTGCTATCGGATTTAATCAAATTGCATTAACGCCTAATTGTTCAATATAATCAAGTTTTGAAATCAAACCTTTTAAGTCCCCATTACCATCATTATTTGAATCTTTGAATGACCGCAAATAAACTTGATAAATTGTGCCTGTTCGTCATCACAACTTTTTATTTTCCAAAATTAATTTCCTTTCTTTTTTTATTTATTATTCAAATTTAGTATTTGAGAAAAACTCTCAAAATTAATTTTAGAAAAAAAAAAAAAAAGGAAGGATTTAGCTTTTTTGTTAAAAAAAACACTTAAAAATAAAGTTTTTTTCAAAAAAACCATTTTTTTTATTATTTAAAATAAATTTAAATATAATTAATAAAAAGAAAAATAAGGTTAGAAAATTATGAAACAATATAAATTAGCTACTATTGACATTGGTGGAACAAATACAAGATTTGCTTTGATTGAAAATGATAAAATAATTAAAAAAATTCGTTTTGCAACAAATCAATTTAATTATTCAGAAACTTTAGATAAAGTAATAAATTTATTAAAAAAATATCAAATTGATAGTGTTGCTTTGTGCATACCTGGTCCAGCAGATTATAAAAAAGGAGTTATAATTGATTCTCCAAATTTAAGTGGTTGACATAATATTAATATTAAAAAATATATAAAAAACAAAATAGCTATTAAAAAAATAGTTTTTGAAAACGATGCAAATGCAATGGCACTTGGTAATCATTATTTTTATAAAAATAATGAACTCAAAAATTCTGTAAGTCAATTTTTTACAATTTCTACTGGATTTGGTGCAGGTTTGATTATAAATAATAAAATTTTTACAGGTGCAAATGGTTATGCTCAAGAAATTGCGTTTTTACCTTCATCAAAAAATAAAACTAAAAAATTGCATTTAAATGAATATGCAGCTGAACATTTAATCTCAGGAACTGGTATCAGCTTAAGAGCAAAAAATAAAAAACTTTTTTTATCAGCAAAAGAAATTTTTAAAAAATATAAAGAAAATGATATTTGTAGAAAGATAATTGATGAAGGAATTGATGCATTAGCAAGAACATTAGCTATGGCATTAGCATTTGTCAACCCTAATTTAGTTATATTTGGTGGGAGCGTTGCTTTAAATAATTGATGATATGTTGAAAAAGCAATTGAATTAGCAAAAAAATATGTTGATCCAGCACATTTATTAAATTTAAGAATTGTAAAAGACCCATATGGTGATGATAGCGCATTGATAGGTTTAAGTTATTTATTAAAAAAATAAAAAAATATTTGTTTTAACAAAAAAATGTACAAAAAAATCAAAACTTGTGTTTGATTTTTTATTTTTAAATATAAAAAAATAACTCTAATATTAAAATAATCTTTGTAGAATATTTTTTTATTAGGGTTAAAAAAACATAAATAAATTTTTGTGATTTTATTAAATAAAATTACTTTATAGTTAATTCGAATATCTTTTTTATTTATTATGTTATTGATTAGTTAAAAACTTAAATACTAAATTTTAATAAATTTGCAAAATATAACTACATTTTTTAAAGTTAAATTTTTTCTAAAAAAATAAAAAATAAAAAATGTTTGTTAATTTTAAAAAATAATGTATAATCATTATTGCAAATTTAAAAAAACAAATTATTTGCTTTTATGTGCTAAAATTATTTTAGCGGAGAAGTAGCTCAGCTTGGCAGAGCGCTACGTTTGGGACGTAGTGGTCGCAGGTTCAAATCCTGTCTTCTTCACCATTGGGGGGGTAGCTCACTTGGCTAGAGCGCCTGCCTTGCACGCAGGAGGTAGAGGGTTCGAATCCCTTCCTCTCCACCACGGCTCTGTAGCTCAGTTGGTTAGAGCATCCGGTTCATACCCGGAAGGTCAAGAGTTCGAATCTCTTTGGAGCCACCATATAAGTATATTACTTTCAAAAGTGGACCTATAGCTCAGTTGGTTAGAGCAACCGGCTCATAACCGGTCGGTCACTGGTTCGAGTCCAGTTGGGTCCACCATGGGCAATTACCCAAGAGGCTGAAGGGACTAGTCTTGAAAACTAGCAGGGGCTTCACCGCCCGCGGGGGTTCAAATCCCTCATTGCCCGCCATTATCACTAAAAAGGTAATAACTTTGAAGTGATTTAAATTATATATAGCGAGGTAGAGCAGTGGTTAGCTCGTCGGGCTCATAACCCGAAGGTCGTAGGTTCGACTCCTACCCTCGCAACCAAGGTTCAGTGGTAAAGTGGTTAATACGTCTCCCTGTCACGGAGAAGATCGCGGGTTCGATCCCCGTCTGGACCGCCATGGCTCTGTAGCTCAGTAGGTAGAGCAACGGATTGAAGCTCCGTGTGTCACTGGTTCGATTCCTGTCGGAGCCACCATTTCAAAATATTTTGTCCTGGTTTGGTTTATTTTAAAAAAATAAAAAATTTTAAAACACTCTTTTTAAGAGTGTTTTTTTTAATAAATTTTAAAAATAAAATTTATTTTTCTTAATTTTGTTTAGTAATTTATTTAAATAAAAATATTATTACCTTTGTAATGGATGTTTTTATATTTAAATATTAAAAAAACATTTTAGATGAAAATTAAATTCAACTAAAATGCTTTATATGTTATTATAAAGAAATTATTTTGCATTTTTTACTGAACGCATAACAGATTTGATTTGTTTTTCAGATGCTTTTCTACCCATTTGTGAAAACATTGCTCTTACCATTTTTTCATTAATTGGTGGGTTTTCTTTTAATTGTTTTTCAAAATTTCTTTTAGATAAAAGCAAACCTAAAACTCCTCCGATTAAAAATAGAATAATTCCAACAGCAAATGTTATCCCAATTCAACCCCCGAGACCAACACCACCTGCTGTGTTTGTTATTATAGAGTTTGCAGTTTCTGTTGCTGATTTTGATTGTTCACTTAAAAGTGTCAACATATTTCTCCTCCTTTCGAATTAACTTTAAAATTATAATACAATATTTTTTATTTGTTTAAAGTTAATAATTTAATAAAACTTTGAGCTTCTAGTGAAGCGCCCCCAACAAGTGCACCATCAATATCTTTTTGGCTCATTAAATTTTCAATATTATTCGGATTTACTGAACCACCATATTGAATAATAACATTTTTTGATGTATTTTTTCTAATGAATTCACATATTTCTTGTGCATATTCAACAGTAGATGTTTTACCTGTACCAATCGCTCAAATCGGTTCATAAGCAATTATTATTTTAGAAAAATCTTTGACATCTTTTAAAGATTTTTGAATTTGTTTTAAAATAACTTCTTTTGTTTGTTTTGCTTCATATTGTTTTAAGGTTTCACCAATACACACAATAGGGATTACACCATGTTTTAAAGCTAAATGAAGTTTTTGGTTTACTATTTCATCGCTTTCATTAAAATATTCTCTTCTTTCTGAGTGTCCTAAAATTACATATTTTGCATTTAAATCTTTAATCATTAATGGTGAAATTTCACCTGTATATGCACCTTTTTCAAATTGTGACATATTTTGCGCCGCAAAATCTATATTATGATTTTTAAATAAAAATAATTTTGTAAAAGGTGCTGCAATAGCAAAATCTACATTATTAATTTTATTTTTATTTTTTTGGTATAAAGTTTTAAATTCATGAATAAAATCTTCTGTTTCTAAAATAGTTTTATTCATCTTTCAATTTCCTATGATAAATAATTTTTTCATCTTTAATCCTCTTTCTTAATTCTATATATTTTGTTACAAAAAAAATAGGTACAAAAATAAATGTTGAAATAAAAATAATAATTATTCTTGTAAAAAGTAAAATTTTTTGGTCTTTTAATGGATAAGTGATAATAATAAAAAATAAACAAATAGCAATAGTTAAACTATAATTAAAAAAATTTATTTCTAATATTTTTATTGATATAAAAAAAACTGTAGAAATAAAAAAAATCATAAGATATCCTAAAGATATTAAAAGTAAATAATGATATTTAATAATTTCTTTTTTATAAATATCAGGAGATAATAAACCATAAATTAATATTGCTGGTATAAAAACTAAAAAAATGTGGAAAAAAATTTCTTTTTTATTCATTAATGATTATTTGTATTCTTTTCTTTTATTATCTATTTTTGATAAAAATTTTTCAAATGTTGAAATATAAGTTTTGCTTTCGCCATATTTTCTATAACTTATTAATTTTTTATTTACTTCTACATCACCTACAATAATTTGATATTTAGTTTTTGAGATCTGTGCTTCTCTAATTTTTTTGTTTATTCTTTCGTTTTTTAAATCTATTTGAACATTAAAATCTAATTCAAAAAGTTTTTGATAAATTTGTTGTGCATATTCTAGGTGTTTTTCAATATCAATAGGGATTACAACTAATTGTTTTGGACTCAATCAAAATGGTAAATTACCTTTTGTTTGTTCTAATAAAATAGATACAAAACGCTCATAAGTCCCAATCAAACCACGATGAATTAAAATTGGTGTTTCCTTTTTATTTTCACTATTTATAAAAGAAATATTAAATTTACGTGGTAATAAGAAATCTAATTGAAGTGTAGAAAGTGTTATTTCATGATTTAATACAGTTTTAATTTGAAAATCAATTTTAGGCCCATAAAAAGCTGCTTCACCAATTTTTTCTTCATATTTTATATTTAAATCTTTTAAAACACTTTCTAAATCATTTTCTGCTTGATTTCACATTTCATCATCATCGTAAAATTTATCCTTATTTTTTGGATCGCGTTTTGAAAAAGAAACATAATTAATTTCAATTTGAAATAAATCAATTATTTCTTTAATCATTGTGTATAAATGTTTAAATTCATTAATAATTTGATTTTTTCTAACAAAAACATGACCTTCAGTTAAATCCATAGCTCTTACTCTTTCAAGACCTGTAAGCGCCCCTGATTTTTCATAACGATATAATCTTGATTGTTCAGAATATCTAATTGGTAGTTCATTATAGCTTTTTTTAGTTTTATCAAAAAGAATAATATGATGGGGACAAGTCATAGGTCTTGCTATTAATTCTTCATTTTCAACTTCAATTGGTTTAAACATATCATCTTTATAATGTTCTAGATGCCCTGATGTTTCATATAATTTTTTCGCACCAAAATGAGGGGTTAAAACTTCATTAAAACCATATTTTTTATCAATTTTTAAAACTAAATCGCGAATTGCATTTTTTATTTTCATTCCATTAGGTAATCAAACAGGAAAACCTTGACCAAAATAATCAGAAAAAGTAAAAATATTTAAATCTTTACCAATTTTTCTATGGTCTCTTTCTTTTCTTTCGTTTAAAATATTTAAAAATTCTTCTAATTCATCTTTTGTTTCTCAAGCTGTTCCATATATTCTTGTCAATTGTTCATTTTCACTTTTCCCTCTTCAATATGCCCCTGCTAAAGAAATAAGTTTAAAATGCTTTAATTGACTTACGTTTTCAACATGTGAGCCAACACATAAATCTTCAAATAAAATTTGATTATTAGAAGGGTTTAATAATGAATAAAAAGTTGCTGTTTCTCCACGATTTATAATTTCATTATAAAGTTCTTTTTTGAAAGGTTTATCATTAAAATTATAATTTTCACCAAAACTTTGTTGCATTTTATAACCACCAGAAGCTAATTTATGCATCATTTTTTCAATTTTAGTTAAATCTGTCACACTTATAGGACTACTAAAGCTAAAATCATAATAAAACCCTTCACTTGTGGCAGGGCCAAAACCTAATTTTACATCAGGAAAAAGTTTTATAACTGCAGCTGCTAATAAGTGGCTCGCTGTGTGATTAAGTTGTTTATTAAATTTCATTTTTATTTCAAGCCAATCCCTTCTTTAATCTTTGATAATGTTTCTTGTGCAAGCTTTTGCGCTTTCGCTTTGCCTTTTTCAGCATAAAAATCAACGTTTTCAATAAAAGTATTGTATTTTGATTGTAAATTAATTAAAAATTCTTTCACTTCTTCAGCTACTTTTTCTTTAAATTCTTTGTAGTTTGCATTTATGAATTCTTTTTCTGCTTTTTCAATTGTTATTTTTTTAAGTGCACTATAAATTGTTAAAAGATTTGATACACCAGGTTTATTTTCAGAAAAGTAAACTTTATTTTCAGAATCTGTAATTGCTTTTAAAATCTTTTTATAAGCTACATCAGGTTCATCTAATAAATAAATAGCACTATTTTTGTTTAAATCAGATTTAGACATTTTTTTATTTGGATCTGTTAAAGACATTATTTTTGATCCTACCTCGACATTAACATTTTTTGGTAAATTTAAATTAGTTTTATAATTTTTATTTAAACGACTAGCAATATTTCTTGTTAATTCTATGTGTTGGGTTTGATCAAGACCAACAGGCACAAATTTAGGATTATAAAGCAAAATATCAGCTGCCATTAGTGTTGGATAAATCAAAAGACCTGTTGGAATTAAATTTGTTTTGTTATCATTTTTAATATTTTGAGATTTATCTTTGAATTGTGTCATTCTATTTAATTCACCTAATGTTGTGTTTACTAAGCAATATCAATTCATTTCACTATGTTCAGCAATGTCCGATTGATAAAAAACAATACTTTTTTCAGGATCGATTCCTGCCGCAAGATAAAGCGCAAAAATTTCTTTACGATTTTTTTCTAACTCTTCAGGTTTAATTTTTAAGGTTAAAGCATGCAAATCAGCAACAAAAATAATTAATTGATAATCATTTTGAAAATTTAATGCATTTTGAATTGCTCCAATATAATTTCCGATTGTTAATTTACCTGTTGCGGTTATACCTGTGACTATTTTTTCTTTTTTATTCATAAAACACCTTTATATTTTATCAATTAATTTATAGTATTAAATATTATAAACATTTTTTAAAATAATAACAATAATTAAAAAATTTGTTAAAATTTAAATAAAATTTTTTATTATGTTAATTTATAATTTTTAATTATTTATTAAATTTAGTATTTTATTGATTCAGAAGAAGGTGAAAATGAATTTAGATAATTTTGACAAAGAGTTATTAAAACACATTTCCATGATCCCAGGGGTTTACGGTTTTGCTGATTTAAATTCTAAAAATGAAAACTTAGAAAAAAAACACATTACTAAAAAAAATGAATGATATAAGGCTATTAGTAAAATTCAGCATTCAAATGAAATAATTATCAATTTAGCAGTTGTTATTTTATTTTCAGTTAACACACAAACAATTGTTAAAGAAATATCTTCATTAGTTGAATTTTATACTAAAAAAAATAATTTTAAGCTTAAAGCACTAAATATTCATATTAAAGGAGTGAGTTAATAAAATGATTAAGAATAATGAACTTACAGCTAAACTATATGTAAACATGATTGTTTCAGGAGCTAATAATTTACAAAACAACAAAGAAAAAATTAATGCTTTAAATGTTTTTCCTGTTCCAGATGGAGATACAGGAACAAATATGGCTGCAACAATTTTTTCTTCTACTAAAAATTTAAAAAATGAAACATTTACACATTTAGGAGAAGTTGCTAAATTAATCTCTAAAAACATGCTTATAGAAGCTAGAGGTAATTCAGGAGTTATTTTATCTCAAATTTTTAGAGGTTTTTCTGAATATTTTTTAGATAAATCAGTTGCAAATAATTTTGAAATTGTTGAAGCATTCATCAGCGCTACAAAAAAAGCTTATGACTCTGTTCTTCAACCGGTGGAAGGTACACTTTTAACAGTTATAAGAGAAACAACAGAAACATTAGAAAAAACAGTTACACCTAAAACAACAATTGAAGAACTTTTTAAAATAGCATTAAATGCAGCTAGAAAAAGTTGTGATAATACACCAAATATTTTGCCTATTTTAAAAGAAGTAAATGTTACTGATTCAGGTGGTGAAGGTTTATTTTTGATTTTGGAAGGTATGTATAATTTTTTAATAGGTAAGCCTGTGGAAATATCACAAAGCCAAAATAATGTAACTAATTTTGTAAGTGATACGGAAATTTATGATGGAGAATTTGGTTATTGTACAGAAGTTATTGTTGAACTTAGAAATCCAAAAAACTTTAGTAAAAAAAGACTAATAAGCAAAATTATTAATTTTTCTTCTTCTTTGGTTGTTGTTCGTGATTCTAACATTGTTAAAGTTCATGGTCATGTTTTAAAACCAGGGAAATTTTTGTCTGCAATTCAACAATTTGGTGAATTTTTGAAAATTAAATCAGAAAATATGTCACTTCAAGCTAATAGTTCTAAAATTATTGCTGAAAATGAAACACAAAATAAAAAATTTAAAAATGCAATTATTTCATGTAACACAGGACAAGGAATTATTAATATTATGAAAGAAAATGGTGCTCATTTTATTATTGAAGGTGGTCAAACAAACAACCCATCAATTCGTGATATATTAAATGCAATTGATTCATTAGAAGCTGAAAACATTTTCTTTTTACCTAATAATTCAAATATTATTTTGAGTGCACAACAAGCTGTTCAAACAATTACAAATAAAAATGTTATTATAATTCCTTCTAAAACTCCAATTCAAGGAATAAATGCTGTACTAAATTTTAGTGAAGATATTAGTTGACAAGAAAACAAAGAATTAATGGAAGATGCAATAAAATCTATTCACACAATTGAAGTAACGCAAGCAAATCGTGATGTTAAAATTGGTGATGTTAAAATAAAAAATGAAGAATTTATTGGAATTTTAAATGGTGAGATTTTAGTCTCCACTTCAAATTATATTGATGCAGCAAAATCAACAATTAAAATTTTAATGAAAAATATAGGAGAAAATTCTTCTGATTTAATATCAATTTATTATGGTGTTGATTCATCAGAAGGTGATGCAAAAGAACTAGCTGATTTTATAGAAGCAAACTATGATGTTGAAATCGAAATTAAAAAAGGTGAACAAAAAACATATCATTTCTTGATAGGAGTTGAATAATGAAAAAAATAGCTTTTGATGTAATGCAAAATGACAATGGACCTGAAGCTGGTATAAAAGCTGCACTTGATTTTGTAAATAATAATTCTAATTATCATGTATTTTTAGTTGGTGATGAAACTGAAATCGCCAAATTTTTAGTTGAAAAACATTCTCAAATATCTATTGTTCACGAACCTAATGTCGTTCCTAAAACAAATTTAAATTTAAGAAAAATTCTCAGAGAAAAAACATCAATGTCAAAAACCTTAGAATTATTATTGGAAAAAAAAGTTGATGCCGTTTTATCTTCTGGTGATTCTGCAGCTTATTTAGCATTAGCAACAATGAAACTTAAAAGACTAAAAAATGTTGATAGACCTGCATTTATGCCAATGATTCCTAAAATGATTAATGATGAATTTTTCTTGCTTTTAGATGCTGGAGCAAATCTTGAAACAAAAGCAGAATATCTTGAACAATGAGCTATCATTGCAACAATTTTTAGTCAAAATTTATTTAACAAATCAAAAGCAATTTGTCGTTTAATTAATATTGGTACAGAAGATGACAAAGGTTTTGAATATCATCAAAAAGCTAATATTTTACTAAAAAATAATCCAAGAATTAATTATCAAGGATTTATTGAAACTAGAAATATTTTTAATGTTGATAGTGATATTGTTTTAGCAGATGGCTATACAGGAAATATCACACTCAAAACATTAGAAGGTTCGGTATTAAATTTATCAAAATTCATTAAAGCAAAAATTACTAAAACATTTTGAAGAAAAATATTTGCAATTGGTCTAAAAAAAGCATTTAGTGAAGTAAAAGAAAAATTTGACTATCGGAATGTTGGAGCTGCATGGGTGATTGGTGTTAATGGTATTGTAATTAAATCACATGGCTCATCCGATATAAAAGCATATAAAGGTGCATTTAGTCAAATTAAAATAGCAATTGAAAGTCAAATTTTAACTAAAGTAAAACAGGAAATTGAAAAAATAAGTGAAAAATAAAATTATTAATTTTTTAAATCAATTTGATATTAAACCAAATAATCTTTTGCTTTTTAAACAAGTTTTTACCCATAAAACTTTTAGTAATGAAAATAAAAAATTTCTTCATTATGATCGTTTAGAATTTTTAGGTGATGCTCTTATTCAATTTAAGATTTCTTTATTAATTTATAAAACTTTCCCTAAAATAACTGAAGGTGAAGCAACTATAAAAAGATCAAAAATTGTAAATACTTCTTCATTAGCTAAAATTGCTTTTAATTTAAAATTAAATCAATATTTACAAATTTCTAAAGGAGCTTTAGAAATTCTTGACAATCCTAAAGTTAATGCAGATTTATTTGAAGCATTAAGTGCAGCAATTTATTTAGATCAAGGTGAAAAAAAACTTGATGAGTTTTTTGAAAAAACTATTTATAATTTGGTTATTGATTCACACCAAATTTTAAAAGATCCTAAATCACAGTTCCAAGAATACATTCAAGCTTCTACAAAACAAAATGCAACTTATAAAGTTGTTTGAAATAATGAGGTTTTTGAAGCTAAATTATTATTTGATGATCAAATTTATGGTATAGGAAAAGGAAAAAGTAAAAAAGAAGCAGAAACTAATGCAGCAATAAATGCTTTAGAAAGGTTGAAAAAAAATGAAATTAATTAAAGTAGAAGCACAAGGTTTTAAATCATTTGCTGATCGTGTTGTATTAAATTTTGATGGTGGCGTTGTAGGAATAATAGGTCCAAATGGTTCAGGTAAATCTAACATTAATGATGCAATTAAATGAGTATTAGGTGAACAATCTTCTAAAGCTTTGCGTGGTGATAAAATGGAAGATGTTATTTTTGCTGGTTCAAAAACAATGCGGGAATTAAATAAAGCAGAAGTTATTTTAACATTTGATAATAGTGATAAAGCTGTTTCTATACCGCATGATATTTTTACTATTTCTAGGGTTTTACACCGTGGTAAAGGCGGAAATGAATATTACATCAATGGTGAAATTGCTAGGTATCGTGATATTAAAGAAATTGCAATGGAATCCGGAATTTCTAAATCTTCATTAGCAATTATTTCTCAAGGAACAATTAGTGATATTGCTGAAGCATCACCTGAGCAAAGAAGAGCTATTATTGAAGAAGCTGCAGGAACATCAAAATACAAAGCAAGAAAAATTGAAGCTCTAAGAAAACTAGAATCAACAGAAGAAGCTTTGTCTAAAATTAGATTAATTATTAATGAAATTGAAAAAAGATTATCTACACTTTCCAAACAAGCAGAAAAAGCAAAAACTTTTATTGAAAAAACAGATGCGCTTAAATCTATTGAAGTTGGTTTAATTGTTGAAGATTTGACATTTTATAATAATCAAATTTTAGAATTAAATAAATCTTTAGAAAATGCAAAAGTTGCAAAACAAGAACTTGAAACGGAAAGAGAACTTCTGATTGCTTCATTTAAGCAAAATTCTGAAAGCAAAATCGAACTAGAAGTTGTAGCTGATAAAATGCAAAGTGAACTTAGTAGTGTTGAAAAAGAACTACACACACTAGAAATAAGACAAACTAAAATTAATCAAAGAAGACAAGATATTATTGATGGATTGATTGAAGCAAGTCCTAAAGAGCAAGCTGAAAATCTCCAAAAAGAAATTAGTCAAATTGAAGCTAAAATCAATCAATATCGCTCTTACGAAGAAAATACACAGCAAAAAGTTGTAAATGTTAGTGAAAAAGCTAAAGAAGTTGAACTAGAATTAATAAAAACAACTAATGAAAAACATAAAGTATTTTCATTTTTAGAAGCGGCTAAAGCAAGATTAAAAGTATTAGAAGAATATAAAAATAATAGAAGTAACTTATTCAAAGGAACAAAAGTAATTTTAGAGCACGCTTCATTATTTAAAGGTCTAAAAGGTGCTGTTATTGATTTAATTAAAACTGATAAAGAATTTAGTGCAGCTATTGAAACAACATTGGCCAATGCATTACAACATGTTGTTGTAGATAATTCTGAAACAGCAGTTAAAGCAGTTAACTTTTTAAAACAAAACAAAGCTGGTTGAGCTACTTTTATTCCTTTGAATTCAATTCAACCAAGAGAAATAAGACATGATCATTTAATGGCTCTTAAAACTCAAAAAGGTTTTGTTGCAATGGCTCATGAATTGGTTGAAACCACAAAAGAATTTGAAAAGTTAAAACTTTATTTACTGGGTAATGTAATAGTTGCCAAAACTATTGAAGATGCAAACAGTTTATCTAAATTAATTCAATTAAAATACATGGTTGTAACTTTAGATGGTGATGTTATAAGACCAGGTGGTATTATGACTGGTGGTTCAAAAGATGAAAAACAAAATAGTTTGCTTAAAATTGACCAAGATATTGAACAAATAAAAGCTAAAATTCCAACATTAAATGAACAAAAACAAGCTTTAGATATTAAAGAACAAAAAATTTTACAAGAAAAAAATATGCTTATTTCAAGTATTGGTGAACTTAATGATACAGTTAAAGAAACTAGAAATAAACGTGTTATCTTAATGGATCGTTCAGATGAACTAAAAGTTAAATTTGCTTCAATTAGTTCAAGTAATTTTGAAATTGCTCAAATTGATGAATTAGCTAAACAGATTGTTGATCTAGAAGTTAAAAAAAATGAACTTGAAACTAATTTAAAAATTACAAAATCAAGAATAAATGTTTTAACTCTAGAAATGCAACCTAGTTTAGAGAAAAAAACTCAAGTTGAAAATGACATATATCATTTAAATAACCAAATTTCTAAAAATGAAACTAATTTAGAAAAAGCAAATTATTTAATTAGTCAAAATCAAAAAAGATTAACTGAACACTATCAAATGACACTTGAAAATGCTCAAGAGTCATACAAACTTGAAGCTGATATTGATGAAGCAAGAAAAATAGTTGAAGAGTTAAAAAAAGAAATAAAAGCATTGGGGAATGTTAACCTTGATTCCATCAAAGAATTTGAAGAGCAAGAAGAAAGATACAATAATCTAAAAGAAAATGAAGAAGAATTATCAAATGCTAAAAACATTATTTTAGAAGCTATTGCTGAAATGGATAAAATTATTGTTAATAAAATTCAAGAAACAGTTGATATTGTTAATCGTGAATTTAAAAATGTATTTATGTCTATGTTTGGTGGTGGAAATGCAAGAGTTCAATATTCTGATCCAGAAAATATTTTAGAAACTGGAATTGAAATATTTGCTCAACCACCAGGAAAAACAATTAAAAATCTTAAATTATTTTCAGGTGGCGAAAAAGCTATTATTGCAATTTCACTTTTATTTGCAATTATTAAAGCAAAACCTATTCCTTTATGTATTTTAGATGAAGTTGAAGCTGCATTAGATGAAGCAAATGTTATTCGTTATGCAGAATTTTTACAGTCATTAAAAGATAAAACACAATTTATTGTTATAACTCACCGTCATGGGACAATGACCAAAGTTGATCATCTTTTTGGAGCAACAATGCAAAAAAGAGGTGTAACTTCATTTTTTAGTGTAGAAATTTCTAAAGCAAAAGAACTTTTAAAAAATCAAATAAATTAAAAAAATAAAAAAATAACTTTTTTTACTTTTTTATTTTTTTTTTTTTTGCAAAAAAATTAATTATAATTAGACGCATGAATAAAAAAAGCATTTTAAAAAATAAGAAAAAAATAGCTTTTATTGTTTTAGGATCGATAGTTACCACAACAACAATAGCTATCGCAATTTTTGTTCCACTTTCAAAAAACAAAAATAAAACAACTATTAATGTTTCTAAAGATGAAGGTAATGATAAAGTTAAACCAATTGTTGACCTAAAACCAATTGATAATAATGATCAAAACAATAAAGATAACAATAAAGTTGACCCAAAACCAATTGATAATAATGATCAAAATAATGAAGATAACAATAAAGTTGACCCAAAACCAATTGATAATAATGATCAAAATAATGAAGATAGTTCAAATGATTCATTTGAAAAATTAGATAATACAATTTATATAGAAGATAAAAACGGTATTCAAAATTTTGAAACATTAGAGCAAGCAATTAAAAAAGCTGTTGAAAATGATATCATTAATATTAATAAAGAATTAATAGAATTAGATGAAACAATCATTATAAATAAAAATTTAACTTTTAAAACTAATAAAAATTTAACTTTTAAATTTAATTCCAAATTTGAAGAAGGTTTTAAAATGTTGGAATTAGAAGAAAACAGTTCTTTAACTTTGATAACAAAAAAAACTGATGATTTCATAGTTTTTGATGGAGAAAATAAATTTCTCCAAGATAATCCTTTAATACATGTTTTAAAAAATGCTAAATTGTCAGCTACAAACGCTAAATTTCTTAATGCTAATAATAATAATAATAAATTTAATACAAAATTTGCAACTTTTTGAAATAAAGGGCACATTATTTTAAATAATGCAGAAATATCAGGTGCTAAATCTTATGTATCTGCTGCTTTCAGGAATGAAAAAGACTCTATTTTTGAAATGAATTCAGGTAAAATTTTAAACAACACTGGGCATCACTATGTTTTATCATATTCAAAGGGTAAAACTATTCTTTCTAATTCAATAATTGAAAACAATAATGCACAGTGAGAAATCTTTTTTGTTGCTGATCAAAAAAGTTCTCTTGAAATACAAAATGTAAAGTTTAAAAATAATAGTTTTTATAATAGTGATGTAATTATTTGAATTCATGAAGGAAGTCAATTAATTTTAGGTTCACAAATTGATTTCAAAAATTTACCTAGGGCAATTGTTTTAGGTAAAAAAAATGCAAGTGTAAAAATTCTTGATAAACTTGAAAAATATGGTAAAAATGATAAATTATTCATTTTTTCAGCAGAACATGCAAAAAATAATAATTTTAAAATTTTAGAATTCGCTAATGAACAAGCTCTAGAAAGTCTTGAAAATATTTATGTTCAAAAAGATTATAAAAGAAAAACTGACAATAGAGATATTGATGACTTTATAGTTATTCAGAATAGTCATGAAAACAAATTAATTTGAAATGCTTTTGGAGATTCAGAAATTTACGATATTTATAACCAATTATCATTCCCTTTTAAAGATGATTTAGGAACAGAGTTTGATGATTCACTTGTAGAAGAAGCAAAACAACAAGAAATAAAAAATAAAATTAATGAATTTTACAAAGATTACTCTAATGAAAGAATTGCTAAAAAACTTAACAAATTATTAGAAAATATAAAATTACAAAAAGAAAAATTTGAAAAAAATAAAAATAATATCACATCTCAAATAAACACTTCCCCAAATTTAAAAAGTGCCAATAGCAATAGAGAAAGAACAAACCAAGATTTTAGATATGAAAATGCCGAAATTTTAGGTTATTATCTTGTACCTGGAATCATTAATAAATTTAATGTTTATCTTGAAGGAGAAATAGATAATAAAAATAATTTTATTAGAATTGGCGCAAGACCGGTTAATAATGTTAAAGATAATAAATGACAAAATGTTCTTTTGAATAAATGAAATTTAGAACGTAAACTCAATAAATTTGAAGTTGACATGACTAATGAACCATATGCTAAAATGCTTTTTTTAATTAATGATGGTAATCGTTCTGTTAAAATAAGAGTTGAACCCTCAAATGATGAACCAACCATTCAAAAACATCCTTACTTTATTTATAAACATGATCAAAATGATAATGGTGAAAGATTTTGAAATTACATTAATGAATTAAAAGAATATAATAAAACAGTTAATAGTTATGACAAACCTAATATGACTATTTTGGAATTTCAATTTGAAGAACAAGGCAATTTCCAAATTAGCATAGGTTCTAGAGAATTAGAAGAAGCATATAAACAATTAACTGATAAACCATTATTTGAATCTAAAGAAAATGCTATTAATTTTATTGAAAATTATGCTACAAAGCTTGAAAATTTATTTAAATGAATTAGAAAGTTTGATGGATATGAAGCTAAGGATCTAAATGAAGCTAATCATATAACACCTTCTAAAGTTCATATGTATTTTACTTCAACTATTATAAAACCATCTACTTTTTTTGCGATTGGTGAATATTTTCATTTACCAACAAGTTATTCTCGAGACTTTTTAATTGGTAGACAAATGCATGGATGAGGATTTTTACATGAGTTAGGTCACACAACAGATAATAGAAATATAATGTATCCAGATTCTACTAATAATCTTTTTGGTATGGAAGCAGCAAGAAAAGATTTTGAAAATTATGTAAAACAAAATCCTAATTCAAAAATTACACTTGATTCTGAATTACGCTTTTATCATGAAGCAATACCTAGAATTGAAAAAAAATTTAATGAAAAACTAATGAATAAAATTAACAAAAAGGAAAATAATGATTTTTTTCTTTCAGAAAAGTTTTGACCTCCAATTTATTCATGATATATTTCATTTACATTTTTAAAAAATTTTGATTTAAAAGATTCTAATTCTAAATATAAAGAAGATATTAAAAAATATGGTTTATGAGGAGCTATGCAAAGGATAATTAGAGAAAAAGATGATGATTTTAATAAAGTTATGGAAATTATTCCTAATGAGCAACAAGCTAATATGGATAGAAAAAAAATTATTAATAGTTGAAGAATAGTTGCATTATTAAGCATAGTTAGTGGTTATGATTTTAGCGATATTTTACAAAGATATGGTCAAAATGATATTCCAGAAATAGTTAAATCATTTACAAGTCAGTTTCCTAAATTTTCACTACCTATTGAATATATCACTTTAAACACTTTTACTTTTAAAGCGCAAAATTTTCCACTTTATTCAGATAAAACAGAACTAAATATAACCTTTGAACAAGAAAATAGTAAGTGAAAAGTTGTGACTGATATTCCTGAAAAAGATTCCACTATTGGATATGAATTATATAAAAATGATAAGTTAGTATATTTCACAAGAAGTAAAGATATTTTGATGGAAAATATGGATTATAATAGTTCATATTATATAATAAGTTATGATTATAAATTAAACAAAAAACAATCTAAAACCTTTGTTTTTGATCAAAGTGAAAATAAATGAAAAACTATTTAAAAATAAATTAAAAACACCTTTTTAAAAAAACAGGTGTTTTTTTATATTATTAATTCGCTTTTTTTATTTAGGATAAAAAATAAATTTAAAAAGTAATAAAATTTTATAATGATTTATTTCTACTAAATAATTACAGTAAAATAATATAAAAAAACATTCTTGTAAAAAAACGAAAACAAATTGTATTTTTTTTAAAATGTTGTAAATTACTTAAAAGATTTTTTTAAGATATAAATTAGCAACAATATTATATGTTTTTTTGTAGTGTTGTTGCGATTGATGAAAATAAACAATTTAATTTTTTCTTATATGTATTTATTATTGTAAAATTAAAAAAATAACTAATTTTTACTTTTAAATATTTGTAAAATAACTCATTTTTTATTTTATAAAAAAAAATGTATTTTTTAATTTACAAATATTTTTTATATGTTATAATAATTATGATCCAAAAATTTATTTAATAGGAGTGATAATAATGTTAGAAAAAGATATTGAATTAAATTTTATTGAAGTTTTAAAAACAAAAGGATATAAATATCTAGATGATGAAGAATCATTAGAAAGTAGAGAATATGATAAAAATCAACCATTTTTTAATAAAACTTTTGAAGATTGTTTAAGAACAATTAATCCAGGTATTTTACAAGATGAAGTTAATAAAATTATAAGAAAGATTCAAGATTTATCTTCTGATGCAAATCCAGATAAAAAAAACAGCGAATTATTAAAAATAATGAAAAATGGTTTTACAATAAGAAGAGAAAAAGAACAAATTAATAAATTATGAAAAATAATTGATTTTGACAATGTTGAAAATAATGAATTTATTGTTACTAATCAATTTAGAATGAATAGTAAATATGGAAAAAATAATGAAAACATTCCTGATATTGTTATATTTATAAATGGACTTCCGATTATTGTAGGAGAATTAAAAACATATAGTGAACTAAATACATCACTTATTGAAGAAGCTATTTATCAAATAACTAATTATGCAATGCATTTGCCTGATTTATTTGCTACAAATATTTTTTCTTTTGTTTCAAATTTGCATGAAATGTTAATAGGGAATCCGATTTCTAAAAAAAGTACTTTTAATCACTGAAGAGAAAATGATAAACAAGAAAATGTTTTAGAAAGTGATTTTTGAAATAAAAAAAATATTTTAGAAATATTTAAAAATTTTGTTTTTTATGATAAAAACCTTAAAAAAATAATACCTAGATATTATCAATATTATACAGTAAAAAAAACATTAGATGTTTATAGACAAAATTCAAATAAATTAGGTATTGTTTGACATACACAAGGTTCAGGTAAATCGCTAACAATGGTAATGTTAACTCGAATGCTAAGACAAGAAATTGCACCTAATTTAACAGTTTTAGTTGTAACAGATAGACTTGATCTACAAAATCAATTATTTGATACATTTAATAATTCTGCAGAATATTTATTAGAAAAACCAACAAAAATTGAAAAAACCCAAGATATTATTAACATATTAGAAAATACAAAAGTTAATGGAATTTATTTTGCAAATATACAAAAATTTAGAGATAATGATTTTTCTATTATTAATAAACGTGATGATATTTTGATAATTACAGATGAAGCACATAGATCACATAATAGTTATGATTCACAAAGTTATAAAGAAATTTTTAAAGCAGATGTGGACTTTGATGAATATAAAAGAACATATGCAAGAATTTTAAGAGACTCATTTCCTAATGCCAAATTTATTGGTTTTACAGGAACACCAATAGAAACTAAAGATGTTGAAACTAAGAGAATTTTTGGTGATTATATCGATGAATACAGACTTGTAGATGCACTACAAGATAAAACAATTGTAGATATATTTTATGAAGATTCTAAAATTGATGCGCAACTTTCAGAAGAACAATTAAAACTTATTGATGATATTGACGAAGAAGAAACAAATATCATTTATCAAAATGAAAATATAAAATTAAAAAAACAAGCTATTCAATATAAAAATAGGTTAAAAATTAAAGAAATTCAAAATTTTATTTTTTCTTCTGGAAGAGTTACAAATGTTGTTAAACATTTTATTCAACATTATGAAAGAAGAAAAAAATGACTATATGGAAAAGCTATGTTTGTTGCTTTCAACAGGGAGGTTGCATATAAGTACTATAAAGAAATTATAAATCAGCGACCAGATTTTCAAGATAAAGTTAAATTAGTTGTAACAACAAACAGTCAAAAAGATAAAAAAGAATTTCCTGAAATGCATGAACTTTTAATTAATCAAAATGAAATTAAAATTATCAAAGATTTTAAAGATGTTGATTCAGAAGTAAAAATATTAATTGTTGTTGATAAACTTTTAACTGGTTTTGATGTTCCAGCATTAGATGTTATATATATAGATAAAATTTTAAAAATGCATAATTTAATGCAAGCTATTGCAAGAGTTAATAGAACCTTCAAAAAAGGAAATCAAAAAAAAGAAAATGGACTTATTGTTGACTATATTGGTATATATAGAAATTTACAAGATGCACTTGATTTTTATTGAGATAGAAAAGATATTAATAATAAAAATAAAAAAGATATTACTATAAAAGACAGTGAAAAAAATGTGGAAAAATTAAAAAAATTATTTTTACTTGAATTAAATAAAATTTACAAACTTTTTTTCAATGAAACCAAAATAGAAGAAATGATTGCAAATAATTCATTGTTCAATAAAACTATCAATGCTTTTTATTTTAATTCATCAGAAGAAGAATTAAATAAATTTATGTTAATGACTAATAATTTAAAAAAGAATTTAAATTTAGTTTTTTACAATTTAACTAAAAATGAAAAAATTATGGTAAAAAATTTATTTAATATTTATGATTATATTGCAAAAAAAAATGTTTCTTCAATTGACTGAATAAAATGAAAAGAAAGAAATCAAAAAGATTTAGATAGTGCATTAATTTATGAAGAAATACTGCCAAATTACTCAAAAGAAAAAATAAATTTTGAGTGAATACACAATAGAATTCAAAGAATCGAAAAAAACTTAAGTGAAATATATAATTTAAAAGCTGACATGGTAGTAAGAGCAGTGCAAACATTTATCGATTACTCACAAAACATTTCTAAAACTGCACAAGAAAAGTATTCAAAAAAACTTCGTGAAATATATAAAAAATTTATGGAAAAAAACATATCTTATGAAGAATTTATAAAACAATTGAATGAAATTATTGAAAAAATAAATTTGGATAATAATGATAATTTAAGTCAGGAAGAAATTTTAGTGAAAAGATTTATGGATGTTTTATTCATAGAAAATGAATATGAAGATAAGGATACATTACAAAGAATAGCAAAGGAAATTTATCAAAAATTAACCAATAATGGTATGTCGCCTTTTAAAAAAGGATGAATTAAATCTAGGCAAAAAAGAAAAGCGATTATTAGTGATATTAGTTGAATATTGCACGATAATAATTGACCTCCTACTATGGATGATACAGAAGAAAATCAAATTATTAAAAATAAAGCAAACAAATTGTTTATAGACGAAATAGAAAGAGTGATTGACAACGAAACTTCTAATAATTTTATTAAATAAAAAACAAAAAAAATACTTTTTAAAATTACAAAAAAGCATTTTTTTTAATAAAAAATAAAAAGTTTGTAAAAAAACTCATAATTCATGTTATAATATTATTGCATCTAAAAATAAATGCAATTTTAAATAATTATTTAGCTATTTAATTAAACATTATATATAAGAATTTATATATTAAATTCAAAAAAAAAAAAAAAAGAGGTAAAAAAATGTCCAAACAAAATATCGAAATCAATTATATTGATTCAATCAAAGAAAAATTATGAAAATCATGTGATGAAATGAGGGGGAATGTTCCTTCTGAACAATATATGCACATTATTATTGCTATTATATTTTTAAAAGCAATGTCTGATAAATATGAAAAAGCAGGAGAACAAATTAGAAAAAAATATTTGAATGATGGTGAAAGAAAATGATTATTAGCAAAAAAAGATTTAAATTTACTTAAAAGGTATGATGTTCAATTTATTGTGCCAGAAAGTGCCAGCTGATCAAATATTCAAAAATATATAAGTAAAGAAGAAATTGGAATAAAAATCGATGAGGCTTTATTAGCGCTAGAAGAACAAAACAATTCATTAAAAGGTTTATTTGAAAAAAATTTTAGTCGTGAAGATTTAGACAAACAAAGATTAAGTAAAGTAATTAAACAGTTTTCTGACATTAATTTTTCTGAACTTAAAGAAGATTTTATAGGTAGACTATATGAATATTTTTTAGGAAACTTTTTTAGAAAACAAGGTCAAAATGGTGGAGAATTTTACACACCACAATCCATTGTGGAACTTATGGTTGCTATTTTAGCTCCAGACAGCGATAGTAAAATTTATGATCCAGCTTGTGGAACAGGTGGAATGTTTGTTCAAGCTAAAAAATATTTAGAAAAACATAAAAAAGATGTAACCCAAATGAGAGTATATGGTCAAGAATTTTCATCTACAACATGAAAATTAGCAAAAATTAACTTAATTTTAAATGGTTTTGATCCTGATGATACATATCTTGGTTCCAAAGCAGAAAGCACTTTCAAAGAAGACTTAAGTGGTTTTGAACAATTTGATATTGTATTAGCAAATCCACCATTTAATCTTAAAATATGAGAAAATGAAAATGCTTCAGATGATCCAAGATACAAATGAGGACTACCACCTACAAAAAATGCTAATTATGCTTGATTATCCCATATTTTATATAAATTAAATGAAAATGGTAGAGCAGCTGTTATTCTTGCTAATGGTGCGCTTTCTTCTTCACAAAAAGAAGAGCTAAGCATTAGAAAAAAAATGCTTGAAGAAAATAAAATAGAAGCAATAATTTCTTTACCAGATAAATTATTTTACACAACTGGCATTCCTGCCACAATCTGAATTTTTAATAATAACAAATTAAATGACGATGTTATCTTTATTAATGCTGAAAATTTAGGAGAATTAGCTACTAAAAAACTTAGAGTGTTTAACACAGAAAATATTAATGAAATAGTTTCTGCTTATAATGATGCTAAGTTAAATAAAGATTTTAGTATTAAAGGTTTTGCAAAAAGAGTTTCATTAAATGAAATTAAAGAAAATGATTATTCACTTGTACCTGGAAGATACATTGATTTACTAGAAGAAGAAGTGGATAAAGAACAACTAAAAGCAGAGATTCTAGAAATTCAAAATGAACTTAAAATTTTATTTAAAGAATTCACTGATTTAATTCCTGATGTTGAAAAATCTATTGAACAAGCTATTAAATTTGCTGATGGGCAAGAAAAAGAAAAATAGAATTAATTCCTTATTATTTATTTAATTAGCAACAGTCTTTCCATAAAACAAAAGCAAAAAAAATATTTTATAACTACAAAAATTAAAATCAATAAGGAAAAGTAATATGAAACAAATTCAAAATCCAAATATTTTCAAATTAGAAGAAATAGCTGAATTTTATCTTGGTAAAATTTTAAAAAAACCAACAGAAAGCAAAGGAGAATACCCTCTAATTTCATCTACTTCCAAAAATGATGGGATTATTGGAAAAGTTGAGACATTTGATTTTCAAAATTGTATTACATTGCCAAGATTAGGGATTGAAGATAATATTTTTTTCACATTAAGGAAATATAAATTTAGTGCTACATCACATTTAATTATTGTAAAACCAAATAAAAATATTGTAATTTTAGATTTTTTATATTTACTATTAAAATCACTAAATACTAAAATTAGTCAATATGCAATTGAGGGAGATTTCATCAAACGTTTAAGTTTAAAAAAATTAAAAAGCTTAAAGTTAAGTATTCCTGAATTAAGTATTCAAAAAGAAATTGTTCAAAATTGAAAAAAAACAAACGAAAGTCTTGTATTTTTTGAAAAATTTTTTGAAAATCCTATATTTCAAATTAATAATTTATTAGTTAAAACACTTAATTATGTTATGAATAAAAGTAATAAACAAAATTATTTATTATCTGATTTATTAGATAAACAAAAACCATATAAAATGGGTAAAATTAACTTTGAGTCAGATGATAAAAAAAATAATTTATATATTTTAACTTACAAGAGTTTCAAAAATAATAATCTAAATGACAAAATGACATTTTATGATGAAAAATTAGAAAGTTTTTTTGCTAACAAAAATGATGTTTTCTTTACTAGATTCCCAGAACCTAGTTTTGGAATTCAAAATATTTATGAAGAAAACTCAGCTGTTTTTGATAGCTCATTAGTAAAATTAAATATTGATGAAACTAAAATTCAAAAAGACTTTTTTAAATATTTTAATTATTCAAATTTTTGATTAAATTGAAAACAAAAAAATAAAACATCAACATTGTTGGGTGGAATAAATTTTTTAACAATTTTAAATTTAACACTTTCACTTCCAACATTAGCAAATCAACAAAAAATGATATTAATTATAAATAAACTTGAAAAATTAATAAAAATATTAACAAATATACAAAATAAAATACAGAAAATAATTTTGATTAATAATCAAATTATATTTAAAAAAATTAAAGAAAGGAGTTCATAAATGGCAATTTATGAATTGAATAAAATTGTTAAATTTTTAAAAGGTAAAATATAAAACAAAATGAAACACTAGAAAATGGTGAATTTAATGTTTATTCATCAAAAACTAAAGATAATGGAATTTTTGGTAAACTTAATACTTTTATTTTTGATGGTGAGTATATATTAATTACAAGTCATGGTGCATATGCTGGAACAGTTATTTATGTAAATGAAAAATTTTCTACTACAAGTAACTGTTTTGTTTTAAAACCTGATAATAATATTGTGAATACAAAATTTTTGTTTTATTTATTAAAAATGAAGCAATTAAATTTAAACGCAATCGCCAAAGGTTCGGCTCAAGGTTTTTTAAGTAATAATGATTTGTCATATTATAGTGTAAATATTCCACCTTTAGAAACCCAAAATTCAATAATAGATATTATTGAACCAAATGAACTAATAGAAAATAAAATAAAAAAAATGAAAAAAAACATTGATAAAATTTATTTTTGATTTTTTGATAATTTCTCTATAAGGCGCAATAATTTTCTTTATGAAAATGTGTCTTTTATTAAAGGAAAAAATAAAAGTAAAAATCAAAATACATCATGTGAAAAAAATACTTTTATTAATATATCTTCGTTACAAGGGAAAATTAATGATTTTACATGTGATAAGAAAAATGTGCATTTTGGTGATATTTTAATATCTTTAGATGCAACTACAGGTATAGTGAATAATAATATCGAAGGGTTTAATGGATATGCATATAAAGTAGAATCTAAAACAAAAAAAGATGTGGAAATATATTTAAATTTAATAAACAAGTTTAATCAAAAAATTATTAAAAATTTTTCAGTAGGAACAACTATAATGCATGCTTCAAAAGCAAAAAATAAATTAATAAATTTCGAATTTAATCATGTTCAATTAATTGAAAAAATATATTATTTTGACTTTAAATTAAAAAAAATTGAACAAAAAATCCAAAAATTAAAAAACAAAATTTTAAAAATAATATTTTAAAATTTGTTTTTTTAATACAGTTAATATTTTTTTAATTTTTGTTAAAATTATGTATATTTCATTTATCTTTAAATCAATATTATAAGTTTTTATTAATTTCAATTCTAAAATATTGTTTTTAGTAATGTTTTTTTGAGCAGCGCCAGTAGCTATATTTAATAATTCTGTTTTTTGTTTTTTTATGCTTTCTGAAATATTTAATGGGTAATCTGAAGTTAATGATAATGTTCTTTGATTAGAAACTCAATTTTTTGATGTTATAACTTTTGATGTACCAATTGTGCCTGAAAGCCCTGTGATAATATCCCCAATATTTAATAGATTATTTTTCATAAAGTTAGTTTCTTGATTTTGTGTTAAAGAATTTCCGATATTTGATATTTTAAAAATTTTGTATTTTCCATTATCTTCTATATGCTTTTTGTTATAAGCAAAACCAGTATTTATTTTATATGAAATATCTTTTATCAAAACATTACTTAATTTTCTTTGTTGGTAAATTTTTAATATTTTTTTTTCAATTTGAATAATTAAATTTTTTGTTTGCTCAATGGGTTCAATAATATCTATTAATGTTTTTATATCTTTTTCAGCATTTTCAATAGTATCAATTCTTACCAAATGATTATGCCTCAAAAATAATTCTTCATGCGGTTCAATAATATCTATTATTGAATTTTGGGTTTCTAAAGGTGGGATTTTTACACTATAATATGACAAATCATTATTACTTAAAAAACCTTGAGCCGAACCTTTGGCGATTGCGTTTAAATTTAATTGATTCATTTTTAATAAATAAAACAAAAATTTTGTATTTACAATACTATTATCAGGCTTTAAAACAAAACAGTTACTTGTAGTAGAGAATTTTTCATTTACATAAATAACTGTTCCAGCATATGCACCATGACTTGTAATTAATATATACTCACCATCAAAAATAAAAGTATTAAGTTTACCAAAAATTCCATTATCTTTAGTTTTGGATGAATAAACATTAAATTCACCATTTTCTAGTGTTTCATTTTGTTTTATATTTTTACCTTTTAAAAATTTAACAATTTTGTTCAATTCATAAATTGCCATTTATAAATAAAACCCAACACATTTTAAAAAATAAATGTGTTGGGTTTTTGTATGTTTTTTTGTATGTAAATGGCAATTTATAAACTTGAGGAAATAATTCAAGTAATTTCAGGTAATAGCAAACTTACAAAAAAATATGTAGATGCAAATAATGGTGAATTTGGTGTTGTATCTAGTAGTTCATTTAATAATGGAATTTTCGGTTATATAAATACATTTATGTATGAAAAAGGAATTACAATTTCTAAAGATGGTAGTATTGGAAATGTTTTTTGACAAGATAAACCATTTTCTATTAATACAGGCGCATTTTTAGTTAAACCAAAAGATTTAAGCATTATAAACGAAAAATATTTATTTTTTCTTTTAAAAACAAAAGAAAAAAGACTAAAACAAATAGGTGATGGCAGTGTAATCAAACATATTTATGCAAAAGATATTAATAACTTAGAAGCTATTATTCCTGATTTGAAAACCCAAAATTCAATAATAGATATTATTGAACCTATTGAACAGTTAAAAAACACAATAAATAAAATTAAATTAATATTAAAAAAACATTTAATTTTAATTTATAAACTAAATCAATCTTCAAAAGAACCTATAAAAAATCAAATAATTATAAAAAATAAAAAATATAAAAATGAAAAATTTTATTGCCCAACTTCACTTGTTAGTGAACTTAGTTTAAATAAAGAAAATTTAATTTTATTAGACCAAACCAAAAAACCATCAAGAGCAGATTTAACAATAGAAGATAATTCATTTATTTTTTCAAAAATAATTGGTGAAAACAAATTGATGATTTTTTCAAAAGCTCCTAATATAGTTTTTTCTACTGGTTTTTTTAATATAAAAAGTAAAAATGAAACAAATGATCATTTATTATCTTTTTTATTGTCTAACGATTTTATATATCAAAAAAATCAATTACAAACTGGTACATTAATGCAATCTCTAAATAAAGAAAACCTTAATAAAATTTTTATTAAAAAAGACATTTTATATAGTAATAATCTTTTTAGTCAATTATCAAATTTAATAAATTTAGAAAAAAATATAAATTCTATATTAAAAAAAATATTAAAAATTTTCATCTAAAAAACACCTATTTTTATTTAAATAAATGTTTTTCATTATTTACTAATAGCTTAATTTTTAAATTTAATATTTTATTAATTTTATTTTTAATAAGTATTAAGGTGTTTAGCAATATATAAATTTTTTCTAATTCATTTTCTAAAGAAACATCTAGAATTTTAATGTTTTTTATTTGATTTAATTTTAAATATTTAATTACTGATCCATTAGATTGATTTCTTAATTGTTGAATAAAATTTTGTATTGTTCAAAAAGTAGTAAAAAATAATTTTTTAGGTTTTATTGCATAATTTCTTTGATACAAATCGAAAATACCATTATATCATCAGCAATAAAAATTACCATTACCTGATAATATTATATATTTACCATTGTAATTGCTTTTAAATGACTTGCTTATGTGTTCTGAACATGAATAAAAATTGTAAATACCATTTTCTTCATCTATAACATCATTATTTCATTTACCAGTTGAAATTTCGTAAATATTATCAATATAAAAATTATTTTTTAAAATTTTGAAAATTTTATTTGTAAATTTGTTAATGTTTGTTTCTAGATTTTTAAAATTATTTAAAACTTTTTCTAATGGTTCAATAATATCTATTATTGAATTTTGGGTTTCTAAAGGTGGAATATCAACAATTAAATTTTTAAAATAATTAATTTTAACTATAGGAAAGATAGTTGCAGTATTTTTGTTTTCTAAAATTATTTTATTTTTAATTTTTTTTAAATAAAAATAAAGATATTTATCTAAAATAAAATCATTATTTGCTTCAATAGAAGTTATTTGTTGGTTAAATCATGATTCTTGTTTCAAAATACCTACATTCCCAATCGTTGCTGTAGATGATATTAAAACAGTTCCTTTTCTTTTTATTTTTTGTGTTTTAGTAATAAATCTTTTTATTTTCATATTTTCTATATCGGATGGTCCTAAAAACGGAATTTCTTTTTTTCATAATTCTATCCTTTTTGTTGATGGTGTGCTCCCGTTTACTATTTTAGAAATTTCCCCAAGTTTATAAATTGCCATTTATGAATAAATAAATTTTTATTCTGACTTTTTATTTTTTTATATATTTATGCTTTTTTTATAATTTTTTCATTTAAAAAAAAGAAAGGAAATTATGAATTTTTTAAAAAATAATGAAAAAATGATCAAATTATTTTTATCTACTAAACAAAATTATAAAACACAAAAAACTTACTTTTCATTTTTAAAACGTATTATTTTACTTGAAAAGATTACTATTAAACAAATTAACAAATATATTTCTTCTCTTAATGTAAGAAATAATACAAAACTTTTATACATGAGAGTTGTTAAAAGTTTTTTAAGATGATGTAATAAAAATCAAAAGCAAAGCTTTAATGTTGAATTATTAAATACATACAATAATGATTCTAGAGAAAAAAGAATTTTCACTACAACAGAAATTGAAATTTTAACTAAAGAATTAAAAATATTTAATGATAAAGTTTTAGAATTCTATTTTTGAATGGTTTATGAAAATGCAGCAAGAATTAATGAAATAATTAACGCTGATTTTGAAAATTTAAACTCTGATTATTTTACTACAACTCAAGTTTTAAAAACTAAACATAAACAATCACAAAGAGTTGTAGGTATACCTGAATATTTAGTTGATATATATTTAGAAATTAATTTTAATAATCTAAAAATTAATAATTCATCACTAAATTCAAGAATGAGTAAATTTTTTAAATTTTTATCTAAAAGACATCCTAATAAATTTAAAAAACATGATATAAATTTTCAAACTTTAAGAACTAATAAAATTACTCAATGAGCTTATCTCGGCTATAATTCTACTCAAATTGCAAATATTACAGGACACATTAAAACACAAACATTAGATGAAAATTACATCATTAAAAACAAACTTCAAGCTGAACATGATTTAAAACTTTTAATGAGTGATCAAGAAAATGTAAATGCTTTAGATACTAAAACACTTAAATCATTAGTAGATAATTTTAATAAAAAAGAAAAACGATTTCAAAATTCATTAAAAAAAATTAAACAAGAAAATAAAGCTTTAAAAAAACAGTTGAAAGAAATGTTATTTATTTTAGAAAACAATAATATTAAAATAAATTAAAAAATATAAAAAAACAAAACACAACACTTTAATTTATGTTGTGTTTTGTTTATTATTTTATTTAATAAAATGATTATTATTCTTTTTCTCTATGTTTTTGATTATTTAAATCTAAAATCCCACTTGTTGCCCCCATAATTGATGCAACATTTTGTAAATTAGGTGGAATAATAATTTTAGTTGCTTTACCATTAGCTAAATCACTAATTTTTTCAATAGCTTTGAGAGTTAGAACACTATCGCTAATTTTAACACTATTAAGTAATTCGAGCGATCTTCTCTCTCCTTCAGCTTTTAAGATTTTAGTCGCTTTTTCAGCTTCAGCATTTAAAATAGCAGCTTCTTTTTCACCTTCTGCTTTTAAAATTGAAGCAATTTTAAATCCTTCAGCTTCAAGAATGTTTGCTCTTTTTTCTCTTTCTGCTCTTAATTGTTTTTCCATTGATTTTTGAACATCAACTGGTGGTGTGATATTTTTTAATTCAACACGATGAATTTTAATCCCTCATGAATTAGCAGCGCTATCTAAAATAATAGTTAATTTACTATTTATAGTAT
The DNA here is from genome assembly GCF_900660485.1 of Mesomycoplasma neurolyticum. NCBI lineage: Bacteria > Bacillati > Mycoplasmatota > Mycoplasmoidales > Metamycoplasmataceae > Mesomycoplasma > Mesomycoplasma neurolyticum. Next base: position 258,331 of record NZ_LR214951.1, on the reverse strand, counting down.
CACGTGAAGTTAGTGTTTGATCTAATTCTAATTCACCAATTAAATTTCTTAATGTTGTATAACATAAATTTTCAATAGCAACCAAAGGTTTTTCAGCTCCATAAGCATATCTTTGTGGATCTGTAATTTGTAAAAATACAACTGTATCAACTAAAATAGTTGAATTATCTTTTGTAATAGCTGCTTGTTCTGAAAAATCTAATGCTTTTTCTTTAAAATTTTCACTTAAAACAATTTTGTCTACAAACGGAATAATAAAATTCATTCCTTTATCTAAAGTTTTATTATATTTACCTAATCTTTCAACAACTGCAAATTCAGACTGTGAAATTTTCTTTATTCCTAATATCAACAAGGAAATTATAAATATTAAAAATAAAATTATAAAGATAGAGCCTAGGATAATACCTACCATTTTTTTATTCTCCTTTATTTTTTTGAATTCTTTCTACATATAAAATATTACCTTTTACATGTTTAACTTGAACTATTTCACCTTTTTTAATCAAACCTTCCCCTTTGACAGAGATTGTTAAAAAAATCTTGTCATCAAAAATTATTTTTCCATATTTTTCATTTTCATTCTCTTCATAAGAATCTTCAATTAATTTTGTTTTTTCAATAAAAAGCAAGTTTTTAATTGCAAGATTTTTATTCGCTTTTTTTCTATTGTAGAAATATTCTCTAAAAAAGAACCAGAAAATAAAATAAGCTATTAAATCAATTATTACAAACAAAATTAATGAAAGTATAATATAAAATGTTTCACCTTTTGTAGCTGCAATAATAATTATTGCAATAATATTACCAATCGATGCAATCCCTATTCAAAATCCAGAATTTAAAATTTCACTAATAATTATTATTACTAAAATCAAAATAAAAATAGTTAAAAAAATATATTTATTGACATTATTTATTTGAAATCAATTCATAAATATATTTTAACACTTTATTTATAAGAAAAATATTAAAAAATTTATTTTTTTTGAAAAAAATATTTTCTAGATATTTTAGACAAAAAAATAAATTAATATTTAATTAAAAAAATGTTTATGTATATATACATAAAAAAATATATATATTTTGATTTTTTTTAAAAAAAATTATAATAATTAAATATTTTTTTTATTTAATTAATAAATACATATATATAAATATATTTAAATAATATATAATTTAAGAGAAAAATATTTATAAGCTTTTTTTGGCTTGAAACAATTATTTTTCAAATAAAAAATTAAAGAAAGGAAAAAATGATTTCACTTAGAAAACAAAATAATAGTGTTAAAGTGAATAATAAAAACAGAAGTGGAAAATGAAAATTAGTTTTTTCTAAAATTTCAGGTGCGTTTTTATTACCTATTTCTATTATGGCGATTGCTGGGTTGCTATTGGGTGTTGGGTCAACCATTGCTTCTAATACAAATTCTGATGCTGGTAAAATTTTTGGTAGTTTTATTCAAGCATTAGGAAAACCAGTTTTCGATGCTTTACCATTATTATTTGCAGCAGCTTTTGTTGTGGCATTTACAAATGAAGCAGGAGTCGGAGTTTTTGCAGCTATCGTTGGTTATTTTACCTTCTTAGCGGTGCAAGCACCATTCTTTACTGATGTTTATCAATATAAATTTTATGATGCGACAAATGATGCTGAAACAATTGACAAAATTTTAGCAGATCCAAAACTTGGTATGCTTGAACATAATAAGGATTTAGGTGTTTATTATATCCTTGATGATAAAGGGGATAAAATATTAGAATTCCTTGGTTATGAAATTTTAGGTATTTCTTACAAAGCTGGAAGAAGCCTAGAAGCTTCAAAACAAATTATTAGTAATAGTTTAGGTTTCAAATCGTTACAAACATCAGTATTTGGATCAATTATTGTTGGTATTATTGTTTCTTATTTATACAATAGGTTCCACAAAATTCAATTACCAACTTACATTTCATTTTTTGGTGGAAAAAGATTTGTATCAATTATAACTATTTTTGCAATGATACCTTTATCATTTGCATTCTTGTTATTCTGACCATGAGTTGGTACAGTATTGGATCTATTTGGAAGATTTCTTCAAACAGTTCCATATGGTTTTGAATCATTAATTTTTGGATTTATTGAAAGATCATTAATTCCATTTGGGTTGCATCACGCATTTTATGCACCATTATGATATACATCTGTTGGTGGTGATGTAGCTTCATCATTAAATGATTATCATTTAAATTTAATTAATGATGTAAAAACTACAATGAAATTTACAACAGATGCAGAAGCTATTGCATATATCAAAAATTCAGTTGGAGCTTATGCAATTAGTGGTGATTCACTTGAAATAGCTAAAAAGAATATTGATTTAAAAAACTTAAATCTTAAAAATGGTGGATTATCTTACATTGATTTATTAGATTATGTAAGTAAAAATAGAGATTCTTTCCAAGGTGATTCAAAAATTTCAGCAGCTTCATTAGGAATTGATGCTAATGATATATCATTCATCGATGTTGTAACAAAAGATGGTCAAAAAACATTTGTTCAAAAATCATTGCCATTATTTACTTTTTATGAGCAAAAATTATCACTAAAAGTAGGTAGATTTATGCAAGGTAAATATCCATTTATGCAATTTGGATTACCTGCAGCAGCTTTCGCTATGATTATGGCAGCACCAAAACAAAATAGAAAATTCGCATCTGGTGTTGTATTACCATGTGCATTTACAGCTTTAGTCACAGGTGTGACAGAACCTATTGAATTCACATTCTTATTCTTATCACCTGTTTTATTCTGAGGATTCCATGCATTTTTCTGTGCATTAGCATTTATGTTAATGAACTTATTCGGTGCACACATTGGACAAGTATTTTCAGGTGGTTTCTTAGATTTAATTATTTATGGAGCTCTTCCTGTTCTTAAAGGAACAAAATTCTGATGATGAGCAATTATTGGTGTATTTTATGTACCAATTTATTACTTTATTTTCTACTTCTGAATTAAGAAATTTAATCTTGCAACCCCAGGTAGAGGTCAAACAACAAGATTATTTACTAAGGCAGATTATAATTCAAGAAATGAATCATCTTCTTATGAAGGATTGTTACCTTGAAGAGAAAGAGAAATTGTTTTAGGTTTCGGTGGTTGAGATAATATAACAGCATTTAATAGTTGCGCTTCTAGATTGAGATACGATATTATTGATAAAAACAAAGTTGACATTAATAGAATTAAGGCAGCAGGTGCTACAGGTGTTATGTTTGTTGGTGATAACCATGCACAAGCTATTTTTGGACCTAAAGCTGAACAAATTAATGCAACAATTATTTCTCATATGAATGCAGATTTAGGTTTAATTGAAAACAATGAAGCTGATAAAATAAAAGTTGTTTTTGCAAAAGACTATTGTAAACATTTCAAGAAAAAAGATCAAACAGAAGAAATTTTAGATTTTGATAATGAAATTCCTGATGTTCAAGATTTAGATGATATTCCAAATCCAGAAGAAGAAATAACATCTAATGATCAAGAATTGTTTACAGAAGAACATGAATATGAAAATGAAGTTTTAGAAGCTAATGATATGGTTGATTTTAGTGACTTAACATTTGATGATGAAGAAGAAGTCGAAGAAGAAGTCGAAGAGATTTCAGAAGATGGTACACTCAAAGTAGTTGTTAAAAAACATAGAAGATATTACTCCAAAATTAAAAATCCTACATATGGAATTGTGAAAAAACTTGAAATTTTAAATGACGGTGTATTTTCAGAAAAAATGGTAGGTGATGGAGTTGCTATTTATGTACCACGTAATGTTAAAAGAGCAAAAATTTATGCTCCATTTGACTCAGTGGTCACAACAGCATTCCCAACCGGTCATGCTTATGGCTTTACTTCGAAAAATGGTGTTAATGTTCTAATTCATGTTGGAATTGATACTGTTAACTTAAATGGCGAAGGATTTACATCACATGTACAACAAGGACAAAAAGTTAAAACTGGTGACTTAGTTGCTGAGGTTGATATGCAAATCATTCGTGAAAAAGCAACAAATGCAGAAATTGTTTATGTTGTTCCACAAGATTCTAGAAAAACAGAAGTTTATGATGTTCATTATGGAAGATTAAAAGCTGGAAAAGTTGCTTTTAAAGTAAAATAACAAAAAACATTATTTCAAAAATACTAACTACAAAAGTGTGGTTAGTATTTTTGAATAAAAAAAATAAAAAATAATGTATTAAAATGGTATAATTTTTAATACTTTATTAAAGATTATTAACAAAATATTAAAAAAAATAAATAGGAGAATTATGGCAAGAGAAGGCATAACTTTAAGATGTAATGATTGTAAAATGGAAAATTACATTTCTAAAAAAAATAAAAAAACTCAAGTAGAAAAAATTGAATTATCTAAATATTGCTCAAAGTGTTCAAAACACACAATGCATAAAGAAAAAAAATAATTAATTTAAAATAGAAAGTTTATTATGAACACAAAATATTTAAATGAATACTTTTTATCTGAAAAAATAGATGTAATCATTTCTTTCACAGCTCAAACAAGACTTTGATTAACAACTGTTCAATCATCAGAAGGAATGGTTGTGATTGAGAAAGATAAAAAATATCTTTTTGTTGACTCAAGATACATTGAATATGCACGTAAACAAACCAAAAATGCTGAATTAATTTTATTAACTGCGAAAAATCTCAAGGAATTTTTTCAATCAAAAAATTATCAGGTAATTGGTATTGAGGAGGATTATATAACATTGGGGGAACTTAATAAAATAAAAACATATTTTCCTAATGCAAAATATAAGCCAATTTTAGGTCAAAAACTTAGAATTTTAAAAACTGATGAAGAAATTAAAAATCTTCAAAAAGCAATAGACATTTCGCTTCTTGCTCTAGATAAACTTATTCCAACTTTGGAGGAAGGACAAACTGAAAGAGAAATTGATCATAAATTAAACTATTTTATGAAACAATTAGGAGCTCAAAAAGAGTGTTTTGACACTATTGTGGCAAGTGGCCCAAATTCTTCATTACCTCACCACAAACCTACAGAGCGCAAAATTAAAAAAGGTGAATTATTAACTATTGATTTTGGGGCTATTTACAATGGTTATGGTGCTGATATTACAAGAACTTTTATTTTTGGTTCTAAAGCTAATGATTCTAAGTATCAAGAAATTTTAACTATTGTTGAAGAAGCTGCGGCAATTGGTAGAAAACTAGTAAAACCTGGGATTTCAACATTTGAAGTAGACAAAGCATGTCGTGATTACATAACAACAAAAGGTTATGGTCAATACTTTGTTCATTCCACAGGTCATGGTTTAGGTATTGATGTCCATGAATTGCCTAGTGTTTCTAGTCAACAACCTGGAACAATTTTAGAACCTGGAATGGTTATAACTGTTGAACCAGGCATTTATATTGAAGGATTAGGTGGAGCTAGAATTGAAGATGACTTATTGGTTACTGAAACTGGTTCAATAACTTTAAGTCGTAAAAATGAAATTAATGGAATTAAAAAATAAAACTTTAAACTTTTAATAGTCTAAAGTTTTATTTTTTAATTTTAAAGATAAAATATATAAAAAACGCTATATTAGGATTTAAATTTTAAAACAAAGGAATAGTAATCATAAACAGGTTTATGGTTATTATTAACATCTTCTCAACTTGTTGATATTGTAATAGCAATGGTTTTATTTTCTTCTACAAATATGATTGAAGAACCTGCAAAATAAAATTCTTCATTAATATTTTTGTCAAATGGTTTATTATTAAAAACAAAAGCCGAATCTTTTTCTTTTGATATTTTTTGCAATGTAGTTATAAGAGTGTTATTAGAATAAATATTTTCTTGGTATTTATTAACAAATTCTTGATAACTCATAGAATCATCTTTTAATTCTATTACAATTTTATCATTTGGATATTTTTCATTATCAGAAAGTGAATTAAATTTAAGAATAATTACTTCATCACGAGGTTGTTTATCAATAATTTTTTCATTCTCGAAAATATTTTGATTTACTTTTACTGTTAACTTGATAATTAAATTAGTGTCATCAAATTCTACTTTTCAACCATATAATGAACTTATGTTTTCTTGATTTTCTAAAAAGCTAATTAAGTTTTCGTTATGTTTAAAAGTCTTTTCGTCTGTAAAATGAGATTTAAATATTTCATCAATTCTTTTTTGTGGCGCTCATGCTTTGAGTCATGTCACAAAATCTAAATAATTATTTTTAGTTTTTTCCGAAAGTTTTATATCCAGGTTTTTATTTGTAGCTTTTTCGTTTAATAAATTTTTTGATAAATTCATTAAAGTTGGTTTATCTTTTTGATCAAATTTAAAGTAAAATGTGTTTTCTTCTTCATCATCTTCATCATGTATGTTAACTAATTTTGTTTCTAATCTCACTACTTTAGTTTCATCATTAAAAACAACATTATATTCTCATGTCTGATCAATATAATTAGTGTCTTTTATTTCTTTCTTAAATCAAGGATTTTCTCCTTCAGACATAGAAGTAATAGCATCACCAGCTGATCCTGTTTCAAATAATTTTTTATAAAAATCATTTTTAAACTTAGAATAATCAACATGCATATTATCATTTAAAGTAATTTGTATTTTTCTTGATCCTATAATACTTTGTTTATAAATATTTTCAGGTTTTTTAAATTTTAATAATAATTTTTTATAAATTTTTGAATCATTTTCTTTTATAGGTATTTTAAATTCAATAATTCAATTATCATTATCAAAATTTACTTCTCAATTTTTTTTACTTAAAATTTTCGCTCTTCAATCACTATTGAGTTTTACTTCAACTCATTTTTGATTTGGATAATGTCGATAGTCTAAAGATTCATTAAAAATTTCATAAATTGTTCAACCATTTGTTAGTTGATTTTGAATAATAGTTAAAATCTCTAAGTATTTATCTTCACCGTCTTTTGTAACTTTTAATTGAAATTCATCTTCTATTTCATCAGATTCTGCATCAGATAAATTAGTGGAATGTACATATTTTTTAATTTCTTTTTGAGTTTTTGGATTTGGATTTTCTTCATTTTCTATTTCTTTTTGAGTTTTTGGATTTGGATTTTCTTTATTTTCCATTTCTTTTTGAGTTTTTGGATTTGGATTTTCTTTATTTTCCATTTCTTTTTGAGTTTTAGGACTTAAATTTTCTTCATTCTCTTTTGAATTTTTTACTTCTGTACAAGCGATAAAAGAAGTTGTGGAAATTACACCTAAAATAGAAAACATAAGTAATGATTTTATTTTTTTATAGTTTGTCATTTATTAAACAAATAATTTCTTTCTACTTTTTTTGTTACTCTTTATATTTAAAAACAAATAACAAATTAATTATACATTAATTATACAAAATTTTTTTTATATTGTTTATTTTGTTAAAATATTTTATTATTTGCTACAAGCAAAAAATACAAAAGAAAACGCAAACACATAAATGCTGTGTTTTTTCTTTTTTTTATAAAAGTAATATTGTAATAAACACTTAATTATTTTTCTTTGATTTTTCTATATTTTTCTTATTAATCGTTTTTTTTATGCTGCATTCTGAAATGTTGATTTTTACTTTTAATTTTTATTTGTTTAAAATCATCTTTAGTTTTAGATGTTTCTTCAACAATGATAAAAAGATTTTCTTTATCACCATAAACAAAAGCAGATTTTGCTCAATAAATTTCTTGCTTTTAGATCATGATGAATTTATTCAAATTTGGACATTTTCAATTATTGTTACAACAGGTGTTATATTATATTGAAAACCGGGAAAACCATCAATTGCTTCAATTGTTACTAAATCAGATTTTATTGCTTTAAAAACACCTTTTGGACTAATAATTTTTAAATTTATTTCATTCATTATATTTTATTAAAGATTATTAACAAAATATTAAAAAAATAAATAAGAGATTTATGGCAAGAGAAGGCATAAATTTAAGTCATAAAAATAAAATTAATGGAATTAAAAAATAAAACTTTAAACTTTTAATAGTCTAAAGTTTTATTTTTTAATTTTAAAGATAAAATATATAAAAAACCCTATATTAGGATTTAAATTTTAAAACAAAATAATAGAAATTATAATGATAATGTTTATGGTCATCATGACCATGTTCTCACCTTGTTGGTATTGTAATAGCAACGGTTTTATTTTCTTCTAAAAATCTGATTGAAGAACCTTCAAAATAAAATTCTTCATTAATAGTTTTATCAAATGGTTTAGTATCAAAAACAAGAGCTGAATCTTCTTCTTTTGATATTTTTTGTAATGTTGTTATAAGATTATTATTAGAATAAATATTTTCTTTGTATTTATTAACAAATTCTTGATAACTCATAGAATCATCTTTTAATTCTATTACAATTTTATCATTTGGATATTTTTCATTATCAGAAAGTGAATTAAATTTAAGAATAATTACTTCATCACGAGGTTGTTTATCAATAATTTTTTCATTCTCGAAAATATTTTGATTTACTTTTACTGTTAACTTGATAATTAAATTAGTGTCATCAAATTCTACTTTTCAACCAGATAATAAGCTTTTGTTTCTTGGATTTTCTAAAAAGCTAATTAAGTTTTCATTATGTTGAAAAGCATTTTCTTCTGTAAAATAAAATTTAAATATTTCACTAATTCTTACTTGTGGTGCTCATACTTTGAGTCATGTCACAAAATCTAAATAATTATTTTTAGTTTTTTCTGAAAGTTTTATATCTAGGTTTTTATTTGTAGCTTTTTCATTTGATAAATCTTTTGATAAATTCATTAAAGTTGGTTTATCTTTTTGATCAAATTTAAAGTAAAATGTGTCATATTTTTTATCATTTTCAGGATCTTTTTTGTTAATTAATTTTGTTTCTAATCTTACTACTTTAGTTTCATCATTAAAAACAACATTATATTCTCATGTCTGATCAATGTAATTAGTATCTTTTATTTCTTTCTTAAATCAAGGATTTTCTCCTTCAGACATAGAAGTAATAGCATCACCAGCTGATCCTGTTTCAAATAATTTTTTATAAAAATCATTTTTAAACTTAGAATAATCAACATGCATATTATCATTTAAAGTGATTTGTATTTTTCTTGATTCTATAATACTTTGTTTGTAAATATTTTCAGGTTTTTTAAATTTTAATAATAATTTTTTATAAATTTTTGAATCATTTTCTTTTATAGGTATTTTAAATTCAATAATTCAATTATCATTATCAAAATTTACTTCTCAATTTTTTTCACTTAGAATTTTCGCTCTTCAAGTATCATTCTGTTTTACTTCAACTCATTTTTGATCTGGATAATGATGATGATCTAAAAAGTATTGAAAAATATCATAAATTGTTGAACCATTTGTTAGTTGATTTTGAATAATAGTTAAAATCTCTAAGTATTTATCTTCACCTTCTTTTGTAACAATTAATTGAAATTCATCTTTTATTTCATCAGATTTTGCATTAGATAAATTAGTGGAATGTACATATTCTTTAATTTCTTTTTGAGTTTTAGGATCTGAATTTTCTTCGTTCTGTTTTGAATTTACTTGATTCTCTTTTGAATTTTTTACCTCTGTACAAGCGATAAAAGAAGTTGTGGAAATCACACCTAAAGCGGAAAACATAAGTAATGATTTTATTTTTTTATAATTTGTCATTTTATTTGTCATTATTAAACAAATAATTTCTTTCTACTTTTTTTTGTTACTGTTTATATTAAATAATATTTAAAACAAATAACAAATCAATTATATAACATTTTTTTTATATTTGTTTATTTTTTTAAAATATTTTATTATTTGCTATAATCAAAAAATACAAAATAAAAACGCAAACACATAAATGCTGCGTTTTTATTTTTCTATAAAAATAATATTGTAATAAATTCTTAATTGTTTTTCTTTGATTTTTCTATATTTTTCTTGATCATTGCTTTTTTATGCGACATTTCGAAATGTTGATTTTTACTTTTAGTTTTTATTTCATTAATTTTTATTTCTTTAAAATCATCTTTAGTTTTAGATATTTCTTCAACAATGATAAAAAGATTTTCTTTATCACCATAAACAAAACCAGATTTTGCTCAATAAATTTCTTGATTTTTAGATCATGAAGAATTTATTCAAATTTGGCCATTTTCAATTATTGTTACAACAGGTGTTATACCATATTGAAAACCACGAAAACCATCAATTGTTTCAATTGTTACTAAATCAGATTTGGTTGCTTTAAAAACACCTTTTGGACTAATAATTTTTAAATTTATTTCATTCATTATACTTTGTTAATATTTTGTTTGTGTTTTTCAACTACTTCTTCAATTGAGCCCATATACAAGAAAGCATCTTCAGGTATATCATCATGTTTACCTTCAATAATTTCTTTAAAACTTCTTATTGTATCTTCGAGTTTTAAAAATTTACCAGGTTTACCTGAAAATTTTTCAGCAACAAAAAATGATTGAGATAAAAAGTTTCTAATTCTTCTTGCTCTATAAACAGTTTTTTTATCTTCTTCTGATAATTCATCAATCCCAAGTATTGCAATAATATCCTGTAGTTCTTTAAATTTTTGTAAAATTTGTAGCACTTGCTTTGCCACGTTATAGTGTTCAAAACCAATAATTTGTGGATCGAGCATTCTTGAACCTGAAGCTAAAGGATCAACAGCAGGATAAATTCCTAATGCAGCAATATTACGGTCTAAAACTGTTTTAGCATCTAAGTGTGCAAATGTTGTTGCAGGCGCTGGATCAGTTAAGTCATCTGCCGGAACATAAACAGCTTGTATAGAAGTAATAGAACCTTTTGATGTTGATGTAATTCTTTCTTGAAGTTGCCCCATTTCTGTAGCAAGTGTTGGTTGATAACCTACAGCAGATGGAATTCTCCCTAATAAAGTAGACACTTCAGAACCAGCTTGAGTAAATCTAAAAATATTATCAATAAATAATAAAACATCTTGATTCATTTGGTCTCTAAAATATTCAGCCATAGTAAGACCTGTAAGGGCAACACGCATTCTAGCTCCAGGCGATTCATTCATTTGACCAAAAACTAAAGCCGTTTTGTTTAAAACTCCTGCATTTTTCATCTCATGATATAAATCATTTCCTTCACGACTTCTTTCACCAACTCCAGCAAAAACTGAAAGTCCTCCATGATGTGTTGCAATGTTATTTATTAATTCTTGTACTAAAACTGTTTTACCAACTCCAGCCCCACCAAAAAGACCAATTTTCCCACCTTTTACATACGGAATTAATAAGTCAATTACTTTGATTCCTGTTTCTAAAATTTCAAAATTACTTTTTTGTTCTTCGTATTTTGGTGCAAGTGCATGAATTGGCATTTTAAGATCACTCTCAACTTCTGGTAATTCATCAATAGCTTTACCAAGAACATTAAACATTCTAGATAAAACTTGTGTCCCAACAGGTACACTTATTGGTTTTCCGGTATCAATTACAGTCATATTTTTAGTTAAACCATAAGCCATTTCCATTGAAATTGTTCTCACTGTATCATTACCAATATGTTGTTCAACTTCAAGGACAATATTTTTTTTAGGATCATTTGGATCAACTATTACTTCAAGTGCATTAAGTAATGATGGAATGTTATTTGATTTAAATTTTACATCAATAACAGGACCTAAAATTTGGACAATTTTTCCTTTATTCATTAATTTCTCCTTTAATTATTTGTTCCACTAATAATTTCTGTTATTTCTTTAGTGATATCTGCTTGTCTTCTTTTGTTGTAATCTATTTTAAGATTTACAATAATATCGCTTGCATTACTAGTTGCATTTTCCATTGCAATTCTTCTTGATGCCATTTCAGAAATTTTTGACTCTATTAAAAAGTTAAAAATTGTTGCCTTTAAGAAAAAAGGCACAATTCTTTCAACCACTTCTTTAAAAGAAGGCACATATTCAATATCAATATTTTTTTTGTTATCGTTTTCTTTGCTCTCAAGTGGGAAAAGAGTTTGAACCTCACTATTGAAAGTGACACTATTAATAAATTTAGTATAAATTATCTTTATTTCATTGATTTCATTATTCATTAACAAATCAATTAATATAGAAATAACATCATCTAAAATTCCATATTCAATATTATCACCATAATGAATGATTTTTTTAATGATTTGCTCATTATAATCATTAATTAAAAAATTATTAATTTTTGTTCCAAAAACAATGATTTTATCTTTTTTTTGAACCAATTCTTTAATCTTTTTTATAATGTTGATATTATAAGAACCGCAAAGTCCAAGATCTGAACCTATAATAATATAAATTGTTTTTTTCTCTTGTTTAAATTGTTTTAAATATTTATTTAAATCACTATTTTTAAAAGAATTATTTACTATTTCAATTAATGAATTAGCAAAGGTCTTTGAAACTTCTGCTTCTTTTTGAATTTTTTTAAATTTTGCCGTTGCTAAAAGTTCCATTGCATTTGTAATTTTTTTGATATTTTCAATTAGTTGAATTCTATTTTTGATTAAATTAAGTGATTCCATATTAATTTAATTGAGGAATTTTTAAATGATTATTTGGGTTATAATCATCAATTTTTGAAGTAAAATCATTAGCAAAATCAACTAATTTTTTATAAAGTTTTGAAAGTGTTTGGCTATCTAAAGTTTTATTTTTTAAAATTTCAGCTTTTAATTTTAACATTTCATTTTCAGTGTTAATTCATTGCAATAATTCATTGTTAAAAGCACGAATTTCATTTAATGGAATTGGGTTAACAATTTGATATTGAATAGTAAAAAGTAAAATAACTTGATCAATTTCGGAAATATGTAAATATTGATCTTGTTTTAATATTTCATATACTTTACTTCCATGACTAAGTATTTTTTTAGTAGATTCATCTAAATCTGAACCAAATTGAGCAAAAGCTTTCATTTCATTATATTGCGCAAGTTCAAGTTTAAGTGATGAAACTACAGATTTCATTAATTTTGTTTGTGCTGAAGAACCAACTCTAGAAACTGAGAAACCTACATCAACAGCTGGTCTTTGCCCTGAATTAAATAATGACTCTTTCATAAATATTTGTCCATCTGTAATTGAAATTACGTTTGTTGGAATATAGGCTGAAATATCACCTGATTGAGTTTCAATAATTGGAAGCGCTGTTATTGAACCACCACCATTTTTTTCATTAAGTTTAGCTGCTCTTTCTAATAAATAGGAATGTTGATAAAAAATATCTCCTGGAAAAGCTTCACGCCCTGGTGGTCTTCTTAATAAAAGTGAAAGTGTTCTATATGCAACAGCATGTTTTGATAAATCATCATAAACAATTAAAACATCTTTCCCTTGCTCCATAAATTCTTCTGCAATTGTAACCCCAACATAAGGTGAAATATATTGTAAAGGTGAAAGCTCAGAAGCACTTGCAACAACGATAGTTGTATATTCAAGAGCTCCTTCTTTTTCAAGTTTAGATACAATTTGTGCAATAGTTGAATTTTTTTGCCCTATTGCTACATAAATACAGTAAACATCTTGATTTTTTTGGTTTAAAATGGTATCAATAGCAATTGCTGTTTTACCAGTTTGACGATCACCAATAATTAGTTCTCTTTGCCCTTTACCAATTGGAATTAGTGAATCTATCAAAAGAATACCTGTTTTAAGTGGTTGGTTAACTTCTTGTCTTTTCATTATTTCTGGTGTATTTGTAAAAACATTCCTTGTTTTAGCACTATTAATAGGACCTTTACCATCAATAGGTTCACCTAATGCATTAATAACTCTACCAATTATTTCTTGACCTACTGCAACAGAAATAATTTTATTTGTTCTTTTAACTATTTGACCTTCAAATACTTTTTGGTCATTACCTAAGATTACAACACCAACAAAATCTTCTTCTAGATTCAAGACCATTCCTTTAACATTACTTTCAAATTCAATAATTTCACCTAAAATAGCCTTTTCTAAACCTGAAATCAAGGCCACACCATCACCAACAGTTATAACTTTTCCAGTTTCATAATAATGAGCCTTATTTTCATATTTTTTTATTTGTTCTTTAATTATTGAAGAAATATCATTTTTATTAAAAGCCATTTGTTTTCTCCTTTAAAATATAATCTTTTATACCCTCTAATTTAGAAATTATTGAATTTTCAAAAATATGGTTTTCAATTTCGATTTTAATCCCTGCAATAAGTGATGTATCTATTTCATTCACTAAATGAATTTCACAATTTATTTTCTCTTTAATTTTATTTACCAATTTTTGCATTTCATTTTCATTTAAAATTCTTGTTGAATAAACAACACCTTTTTTTATATTTAAATGTTGAAATGCTTCTTTTTGGAATGTATTAAAAATTTCAGGTAATTTATTAATATATCTTTTTTTTGTTAATAATTTTAAAAAATTAATAATAGTTTTTTCAAAAACAGTATTTTGAAAAATCTTGTCAATAATATCTTCTTTTTCATCTTGTGTAAGATTAAAAGAAGATAAAATAAAAAAAATTTTTTCATTAGCAAGAAAAATATTGTTAATTTCTTGCAAATGATTTAAAAAACTTTTTATTTTTTTTTCTTCTAAAGCTATTGAAAACAATGCATGAGCATAATTAGATGATTTTATTTTATTCATTATTTTCTGTTTCTATATTATCAAAAAATGTTTGTATTAAATTTTGATTATCATTCTCATTAATATTTTTTTCAATAATTTTAGAAGCTAGTTTCACAGCTGTATTAACTACATCATTTTTATATTGTTGTTGATAATCTAACTGCATTTTTTTAATAGCTCTATTTCCATCATTAATAATTTGTTTAGCCTCAATTTTCGCATTATTAATTGTAATTAATGACTCTTTTTCAGAATTAAATCTAGATTGTTCTATTATTTCCAAAGCTTTCTGCTTTGCAATTGATAGTTCATGTTTTTTTTGTAATTCAAATTTAATTGCTTGTTCTTTTTTAACTATAGTTTCATTTATATTTTTTTGAATAAATTCTCTTTTTTCCTGTATTACCTTTCTCAAAGGAGAATAAACAAGAAAATATAAGATAATTAAAACAATAATAAATGCAACTAAAGTTGCCAGCATTACTCAGACATTAGGCAAAATATTTTTAAATAATTTTGATATTTCTTCGCCAGCTGAGAATTCATTAGTTTTTTCACTAGTGTTTTGTGATAAATTTTGTGTTAACATTTTTTAAAATTTAAAAAACAAATAATAAAAGAATAGCAACTATAAGGCAATAAATTGATGATGTTTCAGCGATTGCACAGCCAATAATTAAAAGTTTAACAATGCTTTTTTCTGCTTCTGGGTTTTTTGCTACAGCTTCAACAGCTTTACCAGCTGCATAACCTTGTCCAACTCCTATTCCCATAACACCAATTAATGATGCACCTGCTCCAACAGCTACAAGCCCAACTCCCACTGCATTAGATGGATTTTCTTGTGATAATTTGTTTGCAATTTCTAAAATTTCTGTGTTCATATTTTTAAACCTCTCTTTTTAAAAAAATATTTATATTTTATTGTAATAATAAAAATTATAAGTGTTTCATTTATATAAAATAATAATTAAACCCTTAATCATTAGTTGTATTTGAAGATCAAGCAACAGCTGTTAAAAGTGTAAATACATACGCTTGAATAAAAGGACCAAAAATGTCAAAATAAAATAAAAATGGTGCTAAAAATAATGATGCTGGTAAATTAAACATAGAAAAAACACCAATAGGTAATAATCCTCAAACATAATTTAGTCCACCATAAAGTAGCAATAATATAACTGAACCACCAATTATATTACCAAACAACCTAAATGATAAAGATAGTAAAGGTGAAATAGCCGAAACTATTTCTAATGGATTTAAATATTTAACAAAGTAACGCCACTTTAAACAAAAAATTCCTATAATTTGAGTCCCTAAATGAGACATCAATGTTAATGTTAATGGTATTGAAATACTACTTCCAATTGGTTCAACACCAAAAAGTGAAATTAAATTTCCAAATAATAAAAAAGTAAAAAGTGCAAATAAATAAGGTTTTAAAAAATTAATTTTTTTAACTTCATTTCCAGTAAAAAAACCATCTAAAAAATTATAATATTTTTCAGCAATAAAAACTACTATACCAGGTGCTTTATCTGCTTTTTCTTTTTTAATTTTGAAATAAACAATAATTGAAAACAATAAAATTAAAAACACTACAACAAAAAGTGTAAAAAGTTGTGGTTGTTGTCAATTATCGAAAAATGCTCCCATTTCACCTCCTTTATTTTTTTATATGTTATATAAATTAAATATACTAAAATTTTTTGTTTAATGTTTTGATTATGATAAATGGCATAAACAT
Organism: Mesomycoplasma neurolyticum; assembly: GCF_900660485.1. NCBI lineage: Bacteria > Bacillati > Mycoplasmatota > Mycoplasmoidales > Metamycoplasmataceae > Mesomycoplasma > Mesomycoplasma neurolyticum. The sequence goes on along the minus strand of NZ_LR214951.1, from coordinate 241,902 downwards.
TAAAACACCGATCATAAAACTAATAATATTTATTGGGTATATTCCAATATCTGGTAATTTTTTATTATCATTAAATTTAAGATTAAATAAAAGGATACAAATTACAATCAAAACCTGAAAGCCAATAAATATTAAATTAAATAAAAAATATACAAAAATTATTTTAGCTTTATCTTTTCTTTTAAAATCAATAGATTTTTTTACTTTTTTTAAAAAAAGATAAATAATTAATTTGTTTTTTAAAAAAAGCCCACCACCTATTGATAGCATTGCAAATATTCAGCCTAACAATAATGAAAAATCTCAAAATGCATAAATACTTAATGCTAAAAAAACTAATAAATATAAAAGTAAAATTCATTTTATTTTTTTAAGCACATTTACCCCTTGATTACATTTTTTTTGTTAAATTTAAACTTTGCTTTTTTATTTTACTCCTTTTTATTTAAAAAAAGCCATTTTTTTTTAAAAAAATAATTTTCGTTAATTTTTTTTGTTTAAGATTCCCTTTTTTAAAGCATTTTTTTAATTTTAAAGAAAAAAATATTTTTTTTTTGTAAAAAGTGTGGTAAAAGGTGTATAATGTGGTAGATAGTGGAAGGAGTTGGAATGTTTGGCAATTATTTAAAAACTATTGATGAAAAAAATAGAATCGTAATTCCTAGCAATTTTAGAGCTGAATTAGGTGATGTTTTTTATGTATCATTAGGACTAGACAAAATTATTGAAATCAGAAATAAATTTGAATTTCAAAAAATAAAAAATAAAATTAACGAACACAACTCATTAAATAAAAACGTAAGAGACTTTGCAAGGTTTTTCTTTGGAAACACCACAGAAGTTTCATGTGATAAATTGGGAAGGGTGATTTTACCAAAAAACCTTTTGTCAATTACCACTATCACCAAAGAAGCATATTTGATTGGAGTAGGTGAAAAGTTAGAACTTTGACCGAAAGATAGATATGAAGCTGAAAACAAAAAGTTTACAAATGAAGAAGAACTTGAAGAAATGCAAAAAATTTTAAACGAAAGTGGAGTTATTCTTTAATGAAACATTTACCTGTTTTATTAAATGAAGTGTTAGAACAATTAAATCTTAAAGAAGATGGTAAATATATTGATTTAACACTAGGAAGAGCTGGGCATTCATCACACATTTTGAAAAAACTCAAAACTGGATGATTGTATGGTTTTGATAAAGATATTGAAGCTACAAAAGAAAGTAGATTAATACTTAACAAAATTAACAGTAATTTTACTATTATTCACAGTGATTTTAAAAACATAAAATATGCTATGAATAATTTAAAAGTTGAAAAAGTTGACGGAATTTTGATGGATCTTGGTGTTTCATCTCCACAATTAGATGATAAAGATAGAGGTTTTTCATATAACAAAGATTCAAGATTAGATATGAGAATGGATCGAAGCCAGAGTTTGGATGCTCATTATATAGTTAATAACTACAGTTATGAGCAGTTAAATTCTATTTTTATCAAAAATGCAGATGTAAAGCTTTCTTACAAAGTTGCGAAAGGCATTATTGATAATAGACCTATAAATACTACTTTAGAATTAGTAGATGTTATAAAAAAATCACTACCTGCAAAAATAGTAAGGTTAAAAAATCCTGCTAAAGCAATTTTTCAAGCTATTCGGATTGAAGTAAATGATGAATTAGAATCATTAAAACTTGCGTTAAAAGATTCGATTAATTTTTTAAATACAAACGGCAAACTTTTAGTTATTACATTTCACTCAATTGAAGATAAAATTGTTAAAAACTTTTTTAATTCATTAACAAAAAAAGAAGATTACTATAAACTTCCTATTATTGTTGAACAAAAGTGAAAAAATATTTCTTTAAAACCTAAAAATGATGAAATATCAACTAATAACAGAAGTAGAAGTGCTAAATTAAGAATTTTAACAAGATTAAAATAATATTTATGAAAGGGTGTTTATGAAAAGAAAAATCAAAGTTGTTGCAAAAATTTCAAAAGATAATTTTGGGCTTTATGCTTTTGAAAAAATAAAAAATGACAATATTTTAATTTTCAGTAAAGAAAGTAATAAAAACGAAATGATGCAAAAGTTTTTTGAAAGTTCTTTAAATGAAATAAATACCTTTTTAAAAGCTAAAATTAAAAAAATATTTGTTTATTTAAATAATTTTAGAGATATTCATTTTAATAGTGAACAATTTGAAATTACCACTAACATTAATAATAATAAAAAAATAATTGATAATAAAATTTTTAATCAAAACATTGAGCAAGCAAAAAAAACATTTAATAAAAATGAATATTCATTAATTTTGTTTCAAGCAAAAAAATTCACAACTAATTATGAGCATGAAAAAAAACAATATTTAACTTGACCATTAAATAAAAATGCTGATAATTTAATTGTAGAGTATAATGCAACTTATATTTCTAAAAAATATTTTCAATTTTTGACTAACTTTTTTCAAAATTTCGATTTAAAAATTGAAAATATATTTACAAACATTAATTCTATCCAAAATTTAATAAACATTGAAACTAACACAAATTCTGAAAAAATTGTTATAAACATAGATGAAAATAATTCATGATTGGCACTCATAAATAATGATTCAACTATCAAGTATAAAGAATTAAGTTTAAATTATAATGACATGATTAAAGAATTTTCTAATAATTTCAATTTAACTGAAACAAAAGCAAAAAAAATATTTAAAGTTTATGGCAAGATTTTAAATAATAATGAAGCAAATTATTTAATTGATGAAAATATTAGCGCCAAAGATATTTCACAAGCAATAATAAATTTAGTTAAAAAAAACTCATTTGAAATTTTAGAATTTATTAAAAAAGAAAAAATTGAAACTAAAAATTTCTTTTGACTAGGAGCTCTGAATTCAGTTGAAAATATTAAGATGGCAATTAATACTTTCATTATGAATAAAGAAACAATTCTTTATAATTCAAAATATAAAACAAACTTAAGTAAAATAATCAGAGAAATAGTTGTTGGTTTAGAATATGTTGAATTGTGTCTTGAAAGTCAATTTGTTAAACAAATTAGTTTAATAGAGACACAACCAATTTTAAATGATATTTTTATCATGAAAAAAAGTAATAAAATTGCTAATTTATTTAAAACACTAACTTTAAGGAGATAAAAAATGTCAAATAGAAAAATTAAAATTTTTGGTATTGGTGGCTGTGGAAATAATATAGTAAAACATGCATTAGAAAATGCAAAAGACAACATTGAATATTACTTTGCAAATACAGATTTAATTACACTTAATACTTTTGATCCAGAAAAAACTATTGCTTTAGGTGATAGTGAAAAAAGAAAAGGATCGGGAGCGGGCAATGATCCACTCAAAGGTAGAGAGTATGCACTTGAATCTAAAAATGAAATTAGTGAAAAGATGGCTGGTGCAGATATTGTTGTTTTGGCAGCAGGAATGGGCAAAGGAACAGGATCAGGTTCTAGTTCAATTTTTGCAGAAGAAGCTAAAAAACATGGTGCTTTAACTATTGCAATAGTTACAATGCCATTTGAATTTGAAGGAAAAAAAATTAGTGGTAATGCAGCTTTAGGACTTGCAAACCTAAAAAAACATGTTGATGCACTTTTGATTATTTCCAACAATAAATTAGCAACTAAACACGCTAATTTACCTCATTTTGAAACAATGAAAATTGCTAATGTATTTTTTGACAAAATTATTAATGTCATTTATGAAATTATTAATGTTAGAGGAATTCAAAACGTAGATTTTGCTGATTTGTTATCTATTATGAAAACAAAAGGCGAAGTAATTATTAATTCAGTTAAAGGCTTTGGTAGCGACAAAGTTCAAAAAGCAATTGATAAACTATTGGAGTTTGATATTCTTGAAAATAATATCAAAAAGGCAAAAAACATAATTCTTAATATTGCTTCAGCAGATATAACTTCTGCTGAAATCAGTGAAATAATTAATCGTATTAAAAAAGAATCTGAAAATGAAGTTGATGTTATTTATGGATTGATACAAAAATCTAGCAATGACAAAGATTTATCACTTTCTATTATTGCAACAGGAATTAATGAATTTAATTCAGAAAATAAAACAATCAGTTCAACTATCACAAATAATCATAACAATGTTTCAAGGGAGAATGTGAGTGAAACACCAAAAAGCACTTTCATGAACACTAAAACAGTTTTAAATGAACATAACACTGAAATGGAGAAACCTAGTTTTTCATCGATAACTGAAGCAGTCAGAAGTCAAATGGAAAAAAAAGTTAATAATAATGAAAATTCATTACCAAAAATTCAGAGTGAAAATTCAAGTAAAATTGAAACTAATTTTAGAAGTATGGCAAGTCCTTACGCAAACAATCCGAAAGTTGAAACAGTGCAAACAAACACTAATCCTATGACCAGCAATTCTACCCCTAGTTTAAATTATGATAAATTAAGACATAGAATGGCTGAAAAAAGTTCAACACCTGAAGAGAGAACAACTAATGTTGCATCAAACTATGCAACTATTAGCCAGAAAACTAGAGAAGAAACATTAAGTGCATCTGGTCAAAAAACTAATAATCATTCTTCAGAGTTAAATTACAATAAACCAAATTTTTTTGAAATTGAAAATGATAATGATGAAACAGAAGAAAATTATTTCCCAAGTTTTTTAAGAAAATAAAGTTATTAGCGATGTCATAGAAGCCAAAACTTTAATAAGTATCATTTAAATTAATCAATAACAAAAATACAAACACTAAATCAGTGTTTGTATTTTTGTTATAACTATTTTTTATGTCTAATTTTAATTTTTAAAAGTTAACAATTGAATTATTTATATTTTTTTTCTTTCATAATAAAACTGCATCAATAATAAAATAAATAGTGAAACAAATTAAAATTAAAATAATAATTAAATAAGTCATAAATGCATAATAATAATTATATGTTTCGCTTAAAAATGTAAAAAACAATATTGCAAATGAAGAAACTAAAGTTCTAAATATCAGAGATAATCCAAGCTGTTTTGCATTATCTTCTTTATTAAACATTTCATAATGAAAATTATAATATATAGGTATTAACAAGGAAAATAAAAGTTGTTGAAATGAAATAATTAAAACGTAAAAAATTAATGAAAATCATGAATTTTTTTCAAACATCAAAATTATAAAAAGTCATGGAAATCCAATTAAAACTAATAAAAAGGAACAAATACAAAATATAGCTAAAATTTTCGACTTCATTTTATAATTTAATCAATGACTTATAAAAGTACCTAAAACACCAAAAATAGATGTTAAAACTGGAATTATTACACTTGAAAAATTTCTGTCAATAAAATCAAAGTTAGAAAATTTTAAAAATTGAAACATTCCTGATTGCTTTGGATATAAAATTAATGAAATCACTATAGAAAAGAATATAGTGAAAAATCATTTGCTTTTGTTTTTTGAATAATTTTTTTCATTGTTTTTAATATTTTTAAAAACAATAGCTTTTTTATTTAAACTTAAAGAAAAATAAAGCAAACCACTTAATAAATAAGTGCAAATGTTAAATATTATCAAAAAATAATAATTAAAATAGCTAAATAATAATGAAATAAAAGGAAAAAATACAAATGATAATGTAGTTGCTCATGAATTCAAATAATTATATTTTTTTATTTCTTTTTCATGACTACTGCAATAATATAAAATATTTCTTAAATGTATAAATCTAAAAGCATGAACAAAACCTAAAAGTGAATTTATTATAATCATTAATATTGAAAATAATTTACTTTCTTTTGAATACAAAAAATATAAAAATATTGATATTATCAAAAGAAATAAAGACAAAATATCAGAAATTACTAATGAAAATTTAGAATTTATTTTAGAAATTCGTTTACTAAAAAAATAAATTACAAGTGTAGGAATTTGAATCAATAAATACATTGATGCTATATTTCATTGATTACCTTCAAATTTAAACATGTATAATGAAGTACCTAATTTAAAAGCTCCTGATCCAATTAACGAAATAAAAATAGCTATAATATATTTATATAAATTTGTTTTCATATTCTAAGATAAAATTGTTAAATAAAGAAAATTTTTAAATGTAGTTTTCGAAATATGCGAATGTATTTTGATAGCAGCAATATTAATTGTTATAACATTATCATATGTTTGTATTTCTGTAATATCAGTTAGCCCAGAACCATAAACTAATTCATAAGGTATAAACATTTTTTCGAAAAATAATTTCATTTTTTCAATCATTTTAATATTTGGTGCTGTAAAACTATCTGCAACTCTTATATAAATTTTTTCACTATCTCATTTATCATTTTCAGAAACTTCTAAGTTTATTATTGTATTATATTTTTTTAATTCTTGTTTAAAATCAATATTTTTTATCGATACTAAACCAATTTCCTCTTTTGTTGTTAAACAAAAATCATTAATATGGTTACCAAAGAGATAAAAAATTAAAATATTTAATCTATTATCAAGGTTTTTAGAAATTATTTTTTTAGAATCAAATATTTCATTTTGTTTAGGTAAAACTTGAAATATTTGATTTTTTTCAAAAATTAAATTCTCCAGAATTTTTAGTGTTGGTCTATTAATTTTTTTTATTTTTTCATTTGAAAAAATATAATTATCTTTTTGTACACTTTTAGTTGTTTTGATGAACTCACCATCAACATTATATATATTGACATCAGTATTATTTCAATTGATTGTACCTAAATTGTATACTTGGTTATTAAATAAAATTCCACCAACTTCATCACTATGTCCTATAAATAAAATATTGTTTTTAGATTTGTTGAATTTTTAAAAATAAAATTATTATTTATATTTTCATAATTACTAAAATTATTTTTAAATTTTTTTATAATATTATTTTTAAAACCTATAATAGAGGGGAATTTTTAAAAATCTAAAATTTCATTGTTTTTTTTATGTAAAATATTCAAAAATAAATTACAACTTTTAATAACACTTAATAATTTTCCATTATTTTTTAATGATTCTCAAAATTTATGAATTTAAATATTCTGGTTTATAAAAATAGAATTTTTTAAATAATTAAAAATAGGTAAATATTCATAATTATAATGATACGAAATTATTGTAGATGTGTAAATTTGACTCATTAAAAATTTTTGATTAATTTTTGTATTTATATCTAAATCTAAATTATTTTCTTTAATTAAAATTAATTTTAAATCTTTTAAAATATTATTTACTTTTTTCTCTCTGTCATGTTGAAAAACTGGGGCGATAATATAACCTAAAGATAAAAAAACTTGAAATACATGAAAATTTAAATTTAAATAATATAAATTTGTATTTTTAATTTGCGTACAATACTCTAAAGAAATACTTTCTAAAACAATAAATTCGATTTTTATTCCTTTTCAATAAAACACAAATAAATTATTATCATAAGTTATTTCCTTTATTTCTTTTATTAAAAACTCAATAAATTTTTCTCTTGTATATTCAGGAGTTTCTGAAGAGAAACAAATATCAACATCATTAAAATCTCTTTCAATGATTCCATTTCTTTTTAAAACATAACTTCCTTTAATAATTAAATCAAATAATTCAACATTAGAATTTTCTTTTTTAAATTTATAAATTTTTTTATTTAAAAAAATTCAAATTCATTAAAAAATTTTTTGCTGAATACATTTTTTTGCATTTATAAAAAGACCCCCTCATGTTTTTGCTTAAAAGTTAATTGAACTTTTTTTTATATTTTTTTCATTTTAGTCTTCAATTTTTATGTATATTTTTTTGAATTAATTATAATTTATATTCTTTATTTTAAAATAAAATATTCTAAAATGAATAATAATCAATTTAATTAAATGATTATTAAAATATAAATTATTGTGTAATTAAATTTTAATTTTCAAAAGTTCCATTTGTGATTATTATTTTTTAATAATAACAAGATAAAAAATAGTTTTTTTAAATTCAATAAAAGAAAAGATAAAAATGAAAAAAACAAAAATACTAAATACAACAAAAATTGATTTTTGTAAATCAAACTTTATTGATGTTGCACTTAGTATTTTGCTTTAAATTGAAAATTTTATTATAAAATGATGATTTTTAATTTTATATATTTTTTATAATATTTTTTTTGATTTTTGAATTTAGAAAAAATGATTATTTTTGCATTAATAAAACATTTTTATTTTAAATTTAAATATTATTCATACATTTTTTTAGGTTTTGGAATAGCTTTTCTTTTATGTTGTGTAATTTTGTGTTGTTTTTTAATTTTTTTTATAATTTCATTACTTAATTTTTCTGGATTTGTAAAAAATAATTCAAATTGATCATAGCTAAATCCCAATTCTTCTTCATCACTTTGATTTTCTCAAAGACCAGCTGATGGTTTTTTATTAATAATACTTTCAGGAATAACTTTAATTTCTTTCGACATTTGTTTAACTTCTGATTTTTTCAAATGAACAATTGGCAATAAATCAACTCCACCATCACCATATTTAGTAAAATATCCTAAATACATTTCAGAAAAGTTATCTGTACCTAAAACTAAATATTTTTTTGCTTGAGCAATTGCATAAAGTGTTGTCATTCTTAATCTTGGTTTGATATTGGCAATAGCTAATTTATCATTTATATTTAAATTTTTCAATAATTCATTATAACTATCTTTTAAATTTACTTCTAAAGTTTCAATTTTTATATTATTTACTAATGCTTTTATATCATCTAGATCATTTGCCATAGAATTTATAGGCATGATTATACCTAATGAATTATTTGGAAAAGCTTTTTTTGCAATAGCTGCTACTAAAGATGAGTCAATACCCCCTGACAAACCTACAATCACACCTTTCATTTTAGCTTTTTTAACTTCATCTTGCAATCACTTAACTAAATAATTAAAATATTCTAAATATTTCATTTTAATTAATACCCCATTCTTTTAATTGATTTTTCATCATCATTTCATTTTTTACTTACTTTTACTCTAGTATTTAAAACAATTGGCATATCAAAAGTTAAAGCAATTTCCTTTCTCGCATTAATTCCAATTTTTTTAATCATACTTCCGTTTTTACCTATTAAAATGCCTTTTTGAGAATCTTTTGATACATAAATAATTGCATCAATTATGTATTTATCTTCTTCTTCACTAAAATTATCTATAACAACAGCTATATTATGTGGTAATTCATAATCTAAAAGTTGAATAGCATTTTTTCTGATAATTTCTTTTGCAATAAAAGACATGCTTTTATCAGTTATCTCTTCTGGATCAAAAAATAAATTTGATTCAATTGCATATTTTTTAATTTCTTCCATTAATTCATCAATGGTTCTTTGATAATTTATTGATACACCTAAAACTGAATTAAAACCTAAAGATTTTAAAAAAGAAGCTTTAGTATCTAATTCATTTTTTTCTTCTATTAAATCAACCTTTGTAATAATAGCTATTTTATTTTTGATCTTTTTTAACTTATCTATAATCATCAAATCACCTTTTGCTATCGTTTCATTTTCAGGGGTTAAAAATAAAACTAAATCTGATTCCTTAATCGCTTCGTAAGAACTTGCATTTAAACTTTCACCTAATTTTTGTTGGGTTTTGTGAATACCTGGAGTATCTGTGAAAACTATTTGATATTCACTATCATTATATATACCATTAATTTTATCTCTTGTTGTTTGTGCTTTAGGTGTTACTATTGATAGATTATAGTTTAAAATTTTATTTAATAATGAAGATTTCCCTACATTTGGGCGGCCTATAATTGAAACAAAACAAGTTTTCATTAAATTATTTGATCCTTAATAATTGGAAAAGGTACTAACTCATTCAAAGTATTTATTCTATATTCACCATTATTTTTATACTGGTAAACTTTTGCATCTAAAGGCATAAATTCAGTCATAACTTGTCTACAACCTGCGCAAGGCGAAATATATTCTGGACTTTTAGAAATAATGTGAATTTCAATAATTTCATTTTGTTTAAAACCATGAGAAATTGCACCAAAAATAGCTGATCTTTCAGCACAAATCCCTGAAGGAAATGCTGCATTTTCTACATTTACTCCATTTCAAGTTTTGCCATTTTTATCAATTAAAATAGCTGCAACTGGAAAATCAGAATAAGGTGCATATGAAAATTTCAATAATTCTTTTAATTTAGTTATCATCACGATTAACTCCTAGTTTTTTCATTATGTTATTAACATGAGAATTCATAATCTCTTCATCTTTTTCTGTTTGATGATCAAAATGAAAAAGATGAACCATTCCATGTGTAAATAAATAGCAAAATTCTCTTTTAATACTATGACCATATTCTTTTGCTTGCTCAATAATTTTTTCATAAGAAATAATTATTTCACCTAAAAATAAATAATCTAAAAATTTAAAATCATTTCAATCAGTGGGAAATGACAAAACATCAGTTTCTTTATCTTTTTTTCTATATTCATTGGATATTTTTTTAATTTTTAAATTATTGGTTAAAAGCAAATCAACATGCAAAGGCTTTTCTATTTCAAACTCTTCTTGTGCATAATCAACAATTTTTTTAAACTCATTTAGAAATTCAAATTTATATTTAGTATCATTAAGAAAATTAAGACTATTTTTTTTTATATTCATAAATTATATTATAATTTATTTTTAAATATTTGCACTAAAAAGGAAACTAAAAAATGACAAATAATGAAAAAATAAATCTTTTTTTAAAAAACGAATTTCAGCAAGAATATTTTATAAATCTAAAAAAATTTTTAAATAATGAATATAAAAATAAAATTATTTTTCCACAAAAAAAGGACATATTTAATTTTTTAAAATTAACTGATTTCAATAGTTTGAAAGTTGTAATCATTGGCCAAGATCCATATCATGGTGAAAATGAAGCTCATGGTTTAGCTTTTTCTACATTAAACAGAAAATTGCCCCCTTCATTAAAAAATATTTATTTAGAAATCCAAAAAGATTATCCAAATTTTAATAAAATTAATGGGGATTTATCATCTTGAGCAAAACAAGGGGTTTTACTTTTGAATAGAATTTTAACTGTTCAAAAAGATAAACCAATGTCACATGCTGATATTGGTTGAGAGAATTTTAGTTTTAATCTTCTTTCGTTTATTAACAACAATTATAATAATGTAATTTTTTTGTTATTAGGTAAAAAAGCTCAAGAAATTCAAAAAAAATTGATTTTAAACAAACAAATTGTAATTAATTTATCACACCCTTCACCGTTTAGTTACTCTTTAAGTTTTAAAAATTCCAGAATTTTTAAAAAAATTAATCAAACACTGAAGAAAATGAATAAAAATGAAATAATTTGATAAAAATATTTCAATATTAAAATTGAAATATTTTTATTTATTAAATTACAAATCCTTTATTTTATCTTTATGTTTAATAGTTCAATTTATAAACTCTACCACCATTATCATTGCCATAACATCATTTTCGCAATATTTTTTTAAATTTATTTTTTCATCTTCTCATTCTTTATCACCAATAATCCCTAAATAACGATCTATAGCTTTTGACATTGCTAAAACTCCATTTTGTATCACTAATTCTTTATAAGGGATTATAAAGTTTTTTAAATTTAATTTTTCTTTGTTTTCTGTAATTAATTTTTCAATTTTTTTTATACTATAATAACCTTTTAATTTACTAAAAAAAATAGAAGGGAGAATAAATTCATTTGCCTTATACTTCGAAAAAAAATCAGCTAAATCAATTGTGTTTTCAATAATATGATTGTATTTATATAATAATTTTTCATGTTTTTCTTCATCATTTTCTTTTATTAAATTCATCATTTCTTTAATTCTTGTATTTTCATATGATTTATTAAAAACAACAAAATAATCTGAGCCATTACTATAAATTTTTTCAATTATTTCTACAAAAACATTTAAATCAATTTTTTTTGGATCATAAACAATATTCTCTGTATAAATTTTATTTTTATAAGTTTTTTTTATTGAAAGTTGAAATACAATTTGTTTATATGGTTCCACACCATCAATTGGTGGAAAAGGTAATGAAAAGCCTTCAAAATCATATCAAACTATTGAATTTTTGGGATTATTTAAAATATTTAAAATTTCTTCATCATTTATAGATAAATCAATTCTAGCATTAACTGATTTTAAATATTCAATAAACTGAATATACGTTATATTTCTAGTTTCAATAAAATTTAATATACTTTTTTTACTTAAAACTTTTCCACTAAAATTAGCTATTTCTGGATAAAATTGTTCAACAATAAAATTTACATTTGGGTTAGAACCAAAAGGACCATTATCTAATTCTGAAAAGTTTTGTATTTTATCAACATTTTTAAAAGAATTAATCTTTTTAATAGCATAATTTATTTCTTCTAAATATATAGTTTTATTTTTTAATTCAATTTTTTTTTCATTAACTATTTTAAAAATAGAATTATTAAATATTTTTTTGTCATTTGAGTTTCACTCATCATAACCTATACCTTGTTGATTGCTAAGTTTTTTATAAAAAAATTCTTGTGAATTAGGAATTTTATCACTTACTTTAAATTTTTTTTTATTTTTATTTAAATTTATATTAAAAATTTCATCAAATAAAATTTCACCTTTTTTTGGTTTTTCGTTGGTAGAAATTAAAAAATAAGATGCATTTTTTAATTCTAAAAAATTTCTTATTATTTGAAAATTTCAATATATTTTCAATACATCTTTAATTTTTGTAGATGTAGAAAGTTTTAAGCATGATATTTTTCTTTTTTCTAAATCTAATAAATCTACTCTTGCAATAGCATTCTTATATTCAAATACTCCAAAAAGTATAATTCTATATTTATTACTTTTTAAAATTTCTACTGTTTCTTTGATAGCTTCATCTGTTTTTTTGGATTTAACAACATATATATTTTCATAGCCATATTTCAAAATTATATCTTCGATAAATTTTTTAGTTAACTCTAAATAAACATTACTTTTAGTTACAATGAATTTATCATTTTTATTTTCATCACCATTATCCAATAAATCATCAAAATTTCAAAGTTGTTCATTTTCATCTTCTAAGCTTTCACTTTCTAAACTAGAATAATTTAAATTATCAACACTATTTCAAACAAAAAAAGGTTGCATAGTCTTAAATCTTAAAAAATGACTAAATAATATTTTTTCTTTTTGCATTATTCAATATCTTTAATTTTTCCTATCTTTTTTCATTTATCAATTAATTCTGCTCATTCCGCTTCATTTTTACATTCTAAATATTCTAAAAGATCACCATCATTTTTTAAATCATATTTTGGTGATACACCTTTTTCAGTGTATTTTTTATATCATTTTTTAATTTTTTCAATATCATCTTCAACTTGTGATTTATTTAGCTTGTATTTATAAACTTTTATATGTCTTTGTTCAATAGGAAAATTTTCAGGTTTTAAGTAATCTTCGTCTTTCAAAAATGTTGCAACAATAGCAAACTCATTCACACCCATCAAGTAAGAATATAATTGTGCTTGTTTTAAATATGAAAGTGGTATTTCATCTTTTTCTCATTTTTCTAAATTTTTTAATTGTGTTGTTTTGATTTCGATTAATAATTTTAAATCCTCAATGTAACCATCAGGAATCCCACCTACAATATCATCTTTATCTTTAAAATAATCATATTGATAATTTTGTGGTGGATAAACTGTAACCTTCTTTTTGAGTTTTTTTTCAATAACTTTAATCACTTTAGGTTCAATAGCAATACCAGCATTTATATATTTTTTATCTAAAATTGGCATATCTAATTTTGAGATTCTAACAAAAGCTAAAAAATGAGATTTAAATGAATCTGTTAATAGTACATCCCCTAATGATGAACCACCAATTTTTTTAAAACCATTTCAATTTCCCTTATTTTTCTTTAAAGTTTCAAAAAAATTATGTTCTAAAATTAAAACTTTTTTTTCTTTATCAATAAAATAATGTTGTCCATTATAGTATTTTCTTTGTTTTATTAACATATATCTCCTTTGTTTTATTTTTTCATTTTATTTAAAATTTCATTAAGAAATTTTTCAGATTCAAATTCATTATTTACATTTGATTTAATTGTTGAATTCCTCAATTCTCTTTCTATTGTTTTTGAAATAGATGAAGCTTTTTTATCAACTAATTTGTAAATTAAATTATCTTTATTTCTTATAGCATTTAACAATGAAATTTGACTAACAAGTGCTGCTTCTAAATTAAGTTTTTCTTTTTCTAATTCACTAATTATTTCAAAGTCATTGTTGTTTTGTTTTAGTGAATTAATTAATTTTTGTCTATCTAATATTTCTTGTTTTAAAAACTCAGAATATTTTTCTGAAACATTATTTTTAGAAGGAAAAAAATATCCAGACAAAATTGGTATTAAATCAGTTACATTATATTGTTTATTTCTGTAATTTACTTTTGCATTAAATAATCATTTTAAAAATTTTTTTGTCGCTTTGTCTAAAGGTCCATTATTATCCACTGAAATAGCAACTATGCTTGAACCTCCTTCTCATCAACTACCTTTTTTATCTAAAATATTTGATTTAGTTACTTGAGGTAAAAAATATAAATCTTCTTCTGTTGGTAATATTTTTTTTACTTGTTCTTCTGTTAAGTTTTGTTTTTTTATTAATTCATTTTTCTTTTCTAAAGTATTTACCAATTCTTCTTTAGTTACAACAAAGCCAAAACCAAATGCCATTCTATAATCTCTTAGTTCATAACCAACTCTAGTATTTTTTATTTGATATTTTTTATTAAAAATATTTTTTTTGTTTTTTTTAGATTCTAAATACTTTATATTATTTATATATTTTTTTGTAGTTTCTTCAAAATTAGATTGTAAAATTTTATCTTCTAAAATATCATAATTTAAATATGTTGTATTTTCGTCATTAGGATTTGGCTTTAAATTCCACATTTTTTTATTTTGTGATAAATTATTATAATCTTGAAAAAAGGTATCAATTGGATAATTAATCCCAAAAATTGCATTTGTTTCAGGTGTTTCGTCTTTAATTTTTGTTTCATCTATTTCAATTCCATTAAAAAAAATATCAACAAAATTTAAAATAGAATTATAACTTTGAAATGTTTCATCGTTAACACTTATATTCTTAAATGCGCTTTTATTTTTAGCTTTTAGTGTTAAAAAAAATGAATTTTCAGGAATTTCAGACCCTGTTTGAGAAGCAATTAATGATTTTTTATAAATATTTGAATTTTTATCAACTTTTCCACCATTGTTTTCAATTAAATTAAAAATTAAAAACATTAAATCAAGATTGAACATTAATGCATTTGTGTCTGAAATATTAAAAGGGATACTATACATTCTTTTAGAATCTACTCTTTCACCAGGAACTACTGAATGTAATTTAGCTATTTCTTCAGGAAAATTTTCAAAACCAACACCAACATCACTTAAATCCATATTTCTATTCTTGGAATTAATTAAAAAAGCACCCATTGGGTTATTTAAAATAATATTAGCTAAATCTGGAAAATTAAAATCCTTATATATATTTACAACTTGCTTTAGTGCTAACTCTGATTCACGCAATGTTTTGGTTTTATCATTTAGTAAATATTCTATCTCAATAAAATCTTTTGTGCCTTTGTTTTCTTTATTATACATTTCTACAATTTTGGTCATTGCTTTGGTTAAAGGTCAATTTTTATATTGTGCTGTAGCAAATTTAATTGTTGTTTTATTTTTTGTTGGATTACAAGAAATAAACGTTATTAAAACCATAAAAGAAATTAAAAAAAATAGTATTTTTTTTATTGTTTTGTTCATATTATCTGCCTTTTTATATATTGTTAGTATTTTAGTGTTAATTAATAATTTAAAATTATATAATAACAATAATAAAAATTATTTTTTATTATTTAAAATATTTTCAATTAATATACCAACATTAGTAGATTGTGTAAAAAAATCTACTTTTTCGAAATATCTTTAGTATTTTGAATTGCTTGTTCTCAGTTTTCAACTATTTTTTTTAGTTGCTCAATATTAGATTTTTTGTATTTTTTCTTTAAATATTCACCTAATTCTTCGTTTAATTCACTTCTAGAATATATTTTACTTTCTGAATCTATTTTTTTAAAATGAGCTAATAATCAAATTTCAAAATCAATATTCGAAAAAATAATATTAATGTTTTCTTTTTTGAAATTTTTCTTCAGGTAAATCATCTTTATCAAAAACTAAATAAAGTACAGCTTTATTTTTCGCTATTTTATTTTCGATTATTTTTCTTTTTGTTTTAATTGCTCAGTTGTTGCCTTTGTTTTTTAAAACAATTGTATTTATTTTAGCATTAGGTAATCTCAATTTTTGAAATAAAAGTTCAAAATATTTTGCTTCACTATGGCCTTCAGTAAAAATTCAATAAGGAATTTTAATTTCTCTATTTTGTATTTTTCTCATCTTTATTTTTTTCTAAATATTTCAGTCCTTCTTTGTTTTGTGCATTATTAATAATATGATATGCTCCAAAAATTCCATTTAAATATTGAGATGTAATATTATCTTTCTTTTTAAAAGTTTTTAAATTATCAAAATCCACAATCAAAAAAAGTTCACTTGTTCCAATATCATTTTTTTCTGTTAATCAAATTTGATCATCACGCAAATTATGATTCATTAAATTTAAATTATGGGATGAAAAAATAAATTGATTTTCTTTTGATGATTTATGAAAAATATCAATTAATGCTTTGCTTAATTCAAAATGAAATGATTTATCAAATTCATCTATTAA
Source organism: Mesomycoplasma neurolyticum (assembly GCF_900660485.1). Lineage (NCBI taxonomy): Bacteria > Bacillati > Mycoplasmatota > Mycoplasmoidales > Metamycoplasmataceae > Mesomycoplasma > Mesomycoplasma neurolyticum. The sequence goes on along the minus strand of NZ_LR214951.1, from coordinate 225,046 downwards.
TATAACTTTTTGATTAATTTTTTTGCTTAATAAAAACAATGCATTAAAATAAAAATTTGTGTTCCTTCACTTTCATTAGAAAAATAAACTTTAAAATCTTTTGAATTATTTTTATGAATTAAAAAAAATTCATGAGTTGATAATGGATTACCCGAGATATCAGTTCTTTGTATTTGTTCAATAATAATATCTTTAATATTAAAATCCGCATTTTGTAAAAGATGTAAAAAAAAGTTTTAAAATCTTTTGCTTCTAATTCAAATTGAAATGACTTTACAATTCAATCATTTACTAAAAATAGAAAATTAGTTGTATTTAAATTTAAAAACGTTAAATCATCAAAAAATCATAAAAATGCATCTTTGACTTTTTGTGAATTGTGATAATGTGCAATAAATAAAAATGTTTGAATTTTTAAAACCTTGTTACTTAAAAAAATCACTTCATCTGGTATTTTAGAAAAAATATTTTTACTATTATAAGGTAGTATTTTTTCTATAAAAAATACTAAAATACTACTTTAATATTTAAATTAAAATTTTTGAAGTGTATTTTAGTATTTTTACTTTTTAAATTTTGCAAGCGTCACACTCACTTACATCATAAAACTCACTATTTTCCAAAACATCTTGTCTTACTCTTACATAATAAATAGAAGCACAACCCTTTTTAAATGCATGAATATATGCTTTATTTAAATCTCTTGTAGTAGCTTTATCTGTAAAAAATAGTGTTAATGATATAGCTTGATCAACGTGTTGTTGTGCTGCAGCTGCTATATCAATAATTGGAAATGGCCCCATTTCATATGCTCCTGTTGCATAATATTCTAAATTATTTAAATTAATATTATATGCTGGTACATATACTCTACCCAATTTACCTTCTTTTCTTGTCTCAACTGGAGCAACAATTGGTTGAAGTGATGGTGTGCAAGATGAAAGATATGAAATGCTTCCTGTAGGAGCAACAGCCATTAAATGAGAATTTGCTAAACCAGTTTTTTTGATTTCTTCAACTAAATTTTTTCAATCTTCTTGAGTTGGCACATAGACTTTATATTCTCTAAAAATTTCCTTAATTCTTTCAGTTTTAGGAACAAATTTATCTTTTTCAACTTTAGTATATTTTTCAAAATATGAACCATTAGCAAATTTACTTTGTTCAAAACCTTTAAATTTACCTCAAATTTTAGCTAATTTATTAGATGCTTTGAATGCATTATATGCCATTGTATAAAAGAAAATATTTGTAAAATCAATAGCTTCTGGTGAATCATAAAATATTTGATTTGTAGCTAAAAATCCATGAAGATTCATAGCCCCTAATCCTATTGCATGATTATTTTGATTTCCTTTTTTAATCGAAGGAGCGCTATCAAGATCGCTATTTCTTGAAACATGATCAAGAGAAACAATAGAATTATAAATTAATTCCTCAAATTCTTCTCCAGCTTCCATTGCTTTTGCTATATTAATACTTCCTAAATTACAACAAATATCTTCACCAATTTTTTTAAAACTCAAGTCAACATTATATTCACTTGGGGTTGAAACTTGGGCAATTTCACTACAAAGATTTGACATTACAATTCTTCCTGGATGAGCATTACGACGATTGACTGTATCATCAAAAAGAATATATGGATAACCACTTTCAAAATGCAATTCAGCAATTAATGAAAAAAGTTTACGAGCATTAATAAATTTTTTGCTAATTCTTGGATTATTTAATAAATTATAATATTCATCTGTAATAGAAATATCACTCATAGCTTTGTTATATTCCTTATAAATATCATAAGGACTAAACAACGCCATTTCTTCATTTTTTTTAGCAAGTTCAAAAGTTATATCTGGTATTACAACACCTAAAGATAAAGATTTAATTCTGATTTTTTCATCAGCATTTTCTCTTTTAGAATCTAAAAACTGTAAAATATCAGGATGGTGAACATTTAAGTAAACAGCACCAGCTCCTTGTCTTTGACCTAATTGATTTGCATAAGAAAAAGAATCCTCAAGTAATTTCATAACAGGAATAATTCCTGTTGCTTGATTTTTAATTTTTTTAATAGGAGCTCCTAATTCACGAAGATTAGTTAATAAAATTGAAACTCCTCCACCTCTTTTAGATAATTGTAACGAAGTTGAAATAGATCTTGAAATTGATTCCATATTATCTTCAGTTCTAATTAAATAACATGAAATAAATTCACCTCTTTGTTTTTTACCTGCATTTAAAAAGGTAGGTGTTGCAGGTTGAAATCTTCCAAGCATTATTTGTTTTAAAATTTTTTGCGCTTTATCAAAGTCACCATTAGCCAAAAATAATGAATTCATCAAAACTCTATCTTCATATGTTTCAAGATATTCTTTTCCATCAAAACTTTTTAATGCATAAGCATTGTAAAATTTTAATGCTCCCATAAATGAAGGAAATTCATGCTTATAACTTTTAGCTTGATTGTTTAATTTTTTTATTTGATCAATAGAATATTTGTTTATTACTTTTTCTTCATAATAATCATTTTTAATTAAAAAGTCTATTTTTTCATCAAAAGTATTAAACTTTTTCATTTTAGGTTCAATTTCATTTTTTTGGTATTCTCTTGCTGCTTCTAAGTCAAAATTTACCTCTGACTGTTGTCAAAACATTTTAGCTTTTGCATTTAACTTAATATATTTATCATTTTCAAACATTTTTTCACCTTTTAATTCCAAAATTTTTCTAATATTTTTTTAACATTTTCTACATCTTCATTTGTACCTAATAATTCAAATTGATATAACAATGGAACTTGTAGTTTTTTAGATATAATAGGTCCAGCAATAGCAAATGTATCACCGAAATTTGTGTTCCCTGAAGCTATGACACCACGACAAAAACTTCTATTTTCTTTTTTATTTAAAAATTTAATTACTTGTTTAGGGACAGCACCTTGTTTTATATCACCACCACCACTATATGTTGGCACAAAAAGAACATAATCTTGATTTACTTCTAAAATTTCTGACATTTCATAAGGAATTCTAGCGTTTTTTAAATTTAATTTTTGTATAAAACGGTGTGTATTATTAGAAGTAGAAGAAAAATAAACTAAAAATATTTCACCCTTTGGTTTAATAACTAATTTTTCATCAATTTTAACTACATCATCATGCATTTTAACTAAAACTCTCAATCTTCATCTTCAGTTTCTTCACTAACACCCATTATATATGATGAACCATTACCCGAAAAGAAATCATGATTTTCATCAGCTCTCGCAGATAACTGGTTAAAAATTTCTGGCTCAATCCTTGTTTCTTCTAAACTAAAAGGTGAATCATATCCTAAATTTTGTAAAAATTTTCCTGCATTGTAAACACTAAAACGAATTGCATCATCAGCTAAACCAATTTCTGAATATAATTCATTAAGATATTTTTTCTCTAGATCTATTAATTTATATAATAAATCAAAAACAAATTTTTTCATTTCTTCTTGTTTTTCTACAGGAAGTTTTTGCACTTTTTGTTGATATTTATACCCTGAGTAATAATTATGAATAACTTTATCACGTAAAATTAAACGAATTATATCAGAAGTGTTTGGTAGTTGCATTCTTGAAGAAAGATAAAATGGTAAATAAAATCCTCCATACAATAAAAAACCTGGCATTAATGCTGCTGCAACTTTAGATTTTAATGGATCATCACCTGTATAATAAGGGATTAAAATCTTAGCTCTTTCTTGCAAACTAGAAGTATTAATTACTCATTCATGCGCTTCATTAATTTGTTCAGTTGAACAAAGTGTTGAAAAAATTGTTCCATATGAACGAGCATGAACTGCAACCATAAAAGCAAAATTAGTGTATATAACTTGTTCATGGTCTGTAAGTGAATGTTGAACTTGTGCAACATCACCAATTGTTGCTTGAATAGTGTCTAACAAAGTCAAACCTGTAAATGTTCTAGTAATAACTTTTTGCCACACAGGAGAGAGATTTCTTCATGTTTCTATATCATTAGAAACAGGAATTTTTTCAGGTAATCAAAAATTTTGAGTAATTCTATTTCAAATTTCTAAATCTTTATCATCATTTAGATAGTTTCAATTAACTGAACGCATTTTCCCTTTCATTCCATTTAAAACAAACTCTAAAGGCGAAACAGAATCATTAAAATAATTAGTTTTTTTATTTTTCATAATTGCTCCTTAAAAGATAAACATAGTCTTTTTATTGTATTACAATTTCTTGCAAAAAAAACTAAAAAAATTTTATTTTTTTTATGATATATTTTTTTGTTTTTGTGTTAAAATTTTTATTTTAAAAGTTTATATATAAAATTATTAAACTTAAATTTAAATTATTGTTATGAAAAAAAGCAAAATATTTTGCTTTTTTATTTTTTTAAAAAATTAAATTTAACTTAATTTTTTGGAATTAAATCGGTCCATGTAATCTAATAATGCCATACTCACACCATTTTGGTCGTAACGAGAAGTATAAAATTTTGCTTTTTCTTTAGTTTTTTCACTTGCATTTTCTACAGCATAAGAAAATCCTGTTATTTCTAGCATTGATCAATCATTAGGACTATCGCCTATAGACATAACATTTTCAATTGAATCATTGAAATGATTTTCAACAAATCATTTCAATGCTATACCTTTAGATGTGTTGGGCATTGTAATTTCTAAATGTTCATCGCGCATAAAAGCTATTGTAACATTCATTTTTTTTAATTCATTGTATGAATTCAAAATACTTTCTTTATCACCAAATAATTCCATTTTAACTAAGTTATTTACATTTTCATTATATTCTTTTATTACTGATACATCTAAAAGTGAGTAATTATAACTTTTAGAATGTTCTTTTCAACGGTTGTAAGTATAAAAATTTTCTTCATTTCAGCAATTTAATTGTGTTTTATGCTTTTTGGCAATTTCAAAAACTTTTTGTTGTGTTGATTTATCTATTAGATTTTTATATATATATTTTTTTTCTATATTATCAAAAATTGTTGCTCCATTTGAAGTTATCAAATATCTGACATTCAATTCAGTTGCTAATTTTTGAATTCTACTAAATGGTGGATTACCTGTTGCAATTACAAAATAACCGCCTTTTTTTTGAAAATCTAATATACTTTGTTGTAACTCTTTACTATATTTATAGTCTTTACCATAAATTGTTCCATCTACATCAGAAAACGCTATCATATTTTTCATAATACACTTATTGTATCAAAATATAAAAAATTGTTTTTTATAATATATAAAATTAACTATTTATATCTAAAATAAAGATTATAAATTTTTAAAATTAAAATTATTAATATAATAAATGCAAAAAATATTACAGGAATTAGCCACAAAAAATTAAAGTTATTTGCTGATATTTTTCTTTGTTCTATTAATCAATTTTTTTTAATTGTTTCAATATCTTGATTTTTTATTATATTTTTAACAATAACATAAAAATGATTAAGAGTTTTTTTATTATTTATAGAATTGATTTTTAATTTTAAAACATTTTCACCTACTCTATCAATAATTAACTTTAAATAATTTTGGTCATCAATTTTTTCAACTACATAATCATAGTCTTTTTTTAGTGAAAAACCATCTAAATATTTTGTTATTTGTTTTAAAATTTCTTTATAAGCACAATTAAAATTTTCACATTCTAAATTTATTTCTAAATTTAAATTAGAAAGATCAAATAAAGCATTTTCACCATTATTTTTATACATTATTTTAAAAGTTATTTTGTTTATAAAATTTTGAAAATTTCCTATAATTTCAAAAACAATTCATTTATTTTTATTTGAAAATAGCACTTTTATTTTATTAAAATAATCTATAACACTAATTTCGTTTTGCAAATTTAAATTAAATGATTTTAAATTACTTAAAATATGTTTTTCAATTAACAAAGTGATACTTTCAGTTGTTTCCTCGCTATCTATTACTAAATCAGGAATTTTTATTAATGACAAATCTATTATTTTATCAATGCTGATTTTAGATTTATATGTGTTAAAAATTTTTAAAATTTTTGAACCATTTATATTCTTGGGTGAATTATTTTTGGTTTTTAGTTTTAAAATAATTCAAGAATTTGGTTTTTTTGTTAAATTTGATATTTCTTCAACTTTTTCATCAAAATTTTCTATTTCATAATCTTCATTATAAACAAATTCTTTTTGTATATTTTCTTTTAAAAATTTTTGAATTTGGTTTTTTATTTTGTTTTTATCAATTAAACCTTTTAAATCTAAAACATTAAATTGAAAATTTTCAAAAATATTTATTTTTTTGTTTAATTCATTATTTAAATAATAAGGTATTTCTAAAATTAAAATTTGTGACTCAGGTTTTATATAAAATGAATTATAAAAATCTGGAATTACAGAAAAATTAAAAATAATATTATTTTCTAAAAAAATAGTTTTATAAGTTGTTTTTTCAAAATTTAGAAAAGAGAAAATTTTTTCATTTATCAAATTCAAAAATTGTTGTTTATTTTTAGATTTGGAAATTATATCTATAATTTTTTCATCATTAAATTTAGGAATTATTTCCTTTTTTTCATTTTTATTAATATTTTCATATTTTTGTAGCCTATCTTTTTTTCAGATAACATTTATTAAATGCACAGGTTTATTTATTTTATATTGTGAATTAAAAACATTGTCTTTTAAATCAAAAGTAAATTTTAAAACATTTGAAAAATGTTCATTTATTTCAATTTTAAATTTTATTTTTTCTTTTCATTTAAAATCAGACAAAAATTCATTTTTTTCTTCTTCGTTTGGGTTAAAATCATCAAAATTAATTTTAGATGTAAAATTATTTGATTTTTGTAGATCAATTTTTGGCGAAATAATATTAAAATTAATATAATTATTTGGTATTGAAGTAGTTGTATTTGAAACATACATTTTTCAATAGTTTATTATTTCATCATATGTTAATTGTTTTAAAAATGTTTCATTAATCTTAAATTTTTCATTTAAATAATTTGATAAATGTTTACCAGGGATAGATTCTCACAAATTTATAATGTCATTATTTGGAAAAAAATTATTAAAATTTTTTTTATTGTCTTCTTTTGTAATATAAACTAATTTATATTTATTCAATGAATTTTTAGTTCTATAACTAAAAAGCCACAAACCTTCATGTGAAAAATATTCATTATCATTAAAAATAAAATTTGCTTCTTTACCTTTTTTTGTTAATTCTAATGTCTCATCACTGATTAATTCAAATTGCTCATTATTTTTAGCAATTTTAAAAATTTTAAATGATTCATATTTATTATTTATTGATAGATTTATACCTTTTTTTATAACATAAGCTTCTGCAATAAAACCTATTTTTTTATTAAAAGCTATATAATTTAAATTTTCATTTTCATCAATAGGGTCTTGTAAAAAACGGGTATTATTTGGTAATAAATCATTATCTTTTAAAAAATTTATTCATACAATTTCGCTTTTAGTTCCATTATTTTTATCAATATTTGGATCAAAATCAGGATTGGGGATTTTTTCACCATTTTTGTCTAATAATTCTTCATTTTTTATAATAACAAATGGTTCAATTAATTTTCTTTGTTCTCTATTATTTTCTGGGTCTCATGCAAATCATTTTATATTTAAATTCAATTCATCTTTTAATATTTTTATAATTTTAGTTCATCTAAAAATTTCTTTATTTTCATTAGTTTTTAAATTTTTTTTAAATTTAACTAATTCAATTTTGTATTCATTTTTTAAATTGTTTTCATCATTAAAACCTATATCAATGAAAAAATTTTGATTTAAAACATCTATTTTTTTATTATTAATTAAAAGTATTTCATCTTCTTTAAAAGTTGATTGAAATGCAATTTTTACTGGTGCGTTGTATATTCAAGTACCACCATAATCATAACCTATATCTCGATCATTTTCCATTCTAATAGGAATATCTTTTTGTAAATCTAATGAATCTAGTTTTTTTTGATCTAAAAAAAATCCAGGTATAATTAAAAGTCTTTTATATATATCTAAATTTTTAAATTTTTCAGTTTTAATATATTTAATGGTAATAGGAGAATCATTTATTTTAATTCATTGATTACTATTAGTTATGATGTCATAATATTCAATATAAAAATCTAATTTATCTATTTTATCTATGTTTTGAATTTTATATTTTAAATTAAAATCATCATTGATAATTTTTTTATTTTCAATTAAAAAATTATTTAGTTTTTCATCAAGATATGTAACATTATTTTTATAACCATAACTATTATTTATGTCCATTGGAGCAAGATTAAAATCTGAACCTAAATCTGAATAAATAGATATTTCATTATTTTTTATAATTTTTTCTAAAAAAATGTCTTGAAACTTTTTAATATTTTTTAATAAATTATATTTTTTAGGCTGGAATTCATCATATTTAATGTGATAATCAAATGAAAGCTTTGCTCTAATTTTAGTTATTTTAGTATCTAACTCAAAAGGGTAAAAATCATAATAATTTTTGTTATTTGTTTTAATGTAAAAATTGAATTGAATTTCTAGATTTTTTAGATAAAATTCTTTTAATTTATGTTGTTCTTGTTTAAATTTATTAATTTCATTTTTTCTTCAATTAAACAATTCTTCAAAAATAAAATTTGATAAATCTTTCCCATATTTCCCATATTTAGAAAATTGGGTTTCACTTGCATCTAAATTATTTTTTTCTAAACCAAAATAAAATTTTAACTTGTTAATTGATTCATCTAATAAATTGATTGAATTAGTTGTTTTTTGTATTGCGAAATAGCCATCATCATAATTTAATCCTTCAGGTTTATTATTAGAACCTAGATATTGTTGTTTTTTATTGTTATACCAACCTTCCAAACCATTCGCTATATTTATATTAGCACCATATCAATTGTCAGTTAGATAATTATATCAATTTATAAAACCATAAACATTACCACTTGTATGTCAATACTGGTGCAAAGCTTCTTTTTTATTTTGTGAAATACCATCATCTAAAATTGTAAAAGGAAATTTTTGTGAATTTTCTGAAGAAAATTTTCTATTTTTTTCATCATAATTTAAAATTTCACCAACATCTCACTCTTTTGTTTCAAAACTTTTTTTATTATTTATAATTATGTCTTGTTTATAAACAATTTCAGATTTTTCATTAATACTTTTATATGAAATAAAACTAAATATTGATAAAAAAAGAAAAAATCAAATATTAAATTTATTTATTATTTTAAACAAAAAACTGTTGTTTTTCATATTCATTATAATCAAACTTAAAATGGATTTTTCTTTTTTGTGTGCTTATTAACAAACATTCACCTACACCTGCGTTTAATATAAAATTAAAATCATTTTCATTTATTAAATTTAAATTATTAGAATTTTGAGTCACATCTGGATTGTACAATTTATTTATAATTTTTATATCATCACCTGGAACATTAAAAATAAACTTATATTGTGAATTTTTCAAAATACCACTTGTTTTATTGATTATTTCGTCATTTAAAATAAAATCAGAAATATTTTGTGTTGAAACAACTAGTGAACCATTAAATTTTCTTATTGTTTTAGCAATGTCAAATAAAAAATCTAATACTTCGCTATTTTTATTATTAATGAATTTGTGTAATTCATCAAAAATAAGCATAGTTTTTTTATTTTCATTAAAAAAATTAATATTTATTTTATTTAAAATTAATTGGAATATTAAATAAAAAAACGCATTAACATTGTTTTTTGTTGAATTTTCTACAAATGTTTTGGAATCTATTACAATAAAATTATTATTTAATTCAACATTAGTATAACCATTGTAATTTTTTGAATATATTCCAAAATCTTCGAAATTTGTTTTTAATCATTCAATTAATTTTATTTTTTCATTTAAATAAATATTTTCATAATTTTTATCGTTATATTTAATTGCTCTTAATATTCTAATTCATTCACTTATAGTTGGGTAATCATTTGATGTGAGATTACTAATATCTAAATTATTGTCATAAAATCCTCATTTTTTATAAAGAACTTTTAATGAATTTAAAATTATAGTTTCTTTTTCTTCACTTCAAGTATTAGACAATATTTTTATCCAATTAATAAAAAAACTAATATGTTTTCCAATTATAGTTTCTCTTTTGTTTTTTAAATTAATATTTAATATCTCTAAAGGATTTATTGTTGTTGTTCCTGAACCAATATCAATTCAAGATAAATCTAAAATATTTTTAAATATTTGATACTCTCTTTGCGGGTCAACAATTATAACTGTAGAATTTTTTTGCATTGAGAAATCTAATGCTATTTTTTTAATAGCAGTCGTTTTACCACGACCAGATGTTCCAAAAAAAACACAATTTGAATTTGAATGAAAATGATTTCTTTTTCATATATCAAGAATAATTGATTGTTTGTTATTTTTTCCCAAATACAAAAAATTTTGATCAATGTTTTTTTCAAATGTAAAAGGTCACGAAAATGCTATATTTCTAGAAACCATTTCAATATTTTCCTTTGTTCAGTTTGAATTATTAAACCCAAAATAGCTATAAGCTTCAATTTGTCTAAATAATAATTTGTTAATTTTTGATTTTTCTAATTTTACATTTTTATATAAAGAATTTTTTAATGTATTTTTTAAATTACTCTTTGTATCAGCGAAAGTCAAAAACAAAAGATTTGTATCAAATATTTTTTGATTTTGATTAGAAACTAAATCCATAATTTCATCAATTGCTTCAATAAATTTAAAATCTTTTTTACTTCTATAAATAGATTTTTTATTAAATGCTATTGAAGTTAAAATTTTATCATTAGCTTTATCTAGTATTTTTTCATAATCTTCATTTATAATTGGAGATATATGTCAAATAGCAAATGTATTTGTGGAATTGAAAAATGTATCAGCTCACCCAACATTTAAATCAAGTGCATATTCTGAAATACTAGTAATTTTCGAATATATATTATTTAGAATAAAGTGATTTTTTTTAAAAAATATTTTTTTAGGAACTATTTCTTTTAGGTTTTTATCTATATTTTTATTTTCTACAATATTATGAAATGTATATAAAAAATCATAAGTTTCAACATTATTTAAAGCTCTGACATCAATTTCTATTTTTTTAAAGAAATTTATAATTTGTAATATATTGTTATTAATATTGCCTTTATCTTTATCATAAACAGCTATTATATATTTATCATTCAACTCTTGAATGTTTAATTTTTCAAATTCCTTTTTTTTAAAAAATAAATAATTAAACTCATTTTTTTCATCACTAGTTATATTTTTTTCTTTATCATTAATTGTTGAAAGTCTTGTTTTTATTTCATTAATTTTTTTATTAAAATCATTTTTTGTTTTAATTTTTACAAAACTAATTTTAAAATCTAAAATGTTGAAAAAAGATGTTATTTGATTTAAAATATATTTTTTATCTTCAAAATTATGATTTCATATATTTAAACCTTTTATTTCTAAAAAAGAAACATATTTTAAATCATTTATTTTTTTTGTTTTTAGTTCTAATATTCCTTTTTCATCAATGTTTTTGTATTTTGTAAAAAAAGCTGTATTAGATTTTTTAGAATTTTTTAAATATTTTTTGTTAACCAAAAAGTATTTTACATAATATCAAATAAATAATCAAACTCTTAAATTTTCGCTAGGTAAGAAAAACATTAATGGACTAAAAAATAAAAGTAAAAGTAAAATTAAAATCGAAGATATAATTTTTTTATAATATAAAAAATCAGGTATTGAAAACCATCCTAAAACAAAAGAAAAAAATATAATAAAAATTAAAGCAATTAAATCAGCTAAATAAAAATTTTTTGCTAAAACAAGTTTGTTTTTTTTAATATTTTTAGGTTGTAACATTATTTATCCTTATAAACATTTCATTATATATTTGATCATGATTATTTATTTGCTGTTTTGTGAATAATGTATTTACATTGCTATAAAATGAATTTTCATATATTTCAAATGGTATTAATTTTTTATTTTTTATTTTTTCATTCATAATTCCTAAAACATTTTTTTCATTATTTTTTAAATTATTTGATTTTATTTTTGAACTTTCTTTTCAAATCTTTTTTTTATTTGAAAAAAATTGAACATTTTTAAATAAATTACTACTTTCATAAAAATTATTTTTCATTTTAATTTCTTCTCCAAAAAATTTTGTAATTAATACAGAAATTTTAACAATCCCATAAGAACCGCCAACAACAGTAAAAAAATTAAAAAAATTTTTTTGAAAAGCTGTAAGTTCTTCAATATTTAATATTCATTCAGTTGTAATATCAACATAAAAACTAAATATCTTAAAAGCAAAAACAAAAATAAATATTGATAATAGTTTTGATACAAACATTTGTTTTCATATTAAAAATTTTGAATTTTGGTTTAAAAGGATAGTTGAAAAAACAAAAGGCGAAACTAAAAATAAAATAAAAAGTTGAAAAATTTTATTCATAACATTAATTAATGATTTTGAAAAAATTACAAATAAACTAAAACCAACAATAGATGGAAAAAACATTATTTCTATAGTAGAAACCTTTAGACTTTTATATGCATTGTAATTTAAAGGATTGAAATTATTATCACTAGACAATGAATTTCAATAATTTTTATCTATTCCAATGTGTCTTAAATTATTAAAAGTAACTTTTGCAATATTAGGATCTTTATCTCATGCTAAAGATAAAATTTCAAATATTTTTGAAATAAAAATTAACATAGTGAATAAAATTAATGGAAAAATAAAAATTAAAATTGCTGATGGTAATGTTTTTTTAAATATAGTAAAAATATTATTTTTATTAAAAATATTTCTACTTTTAAAAACACAATTTAAAATTGTTACTAAAAAAATAGTAATAAAAACGAAAATATTTAAAATTAAAAACACTTTTAAAAAAAGTGGTAATTCAAAATTATTAAAATCAGAATTCGATTTTTTTATTGAAAAAAATAAAAAATTTATTATTTCATTTTTTTCAATAACTTTTATTAGATCTCATAATAATGATAAAAACTTATAAGGTATTTTTATAAGTATTGATCAAAAAAAAGAAAAAATAGGATAGAATAAAAGATCTACTAATTCTTTAAACACACTAACTTATTTTTGAATGCTCGATTGCTTCTTTGCTTATATCTATAGCAAACTTCAAACCAACAGAAAAAATAATAATTGTTATTACAAAAACAACTAATATAATTAATAAATGTACAATATAATTTTTTCTTTTTTCACCTGATGAATATGATATTTTTACTCCAGTGATAATTAATGCTAGCATTAAAGCAAAAGCAATAACTCCTGAAAAAGCTGAAAGAGCTATAAATCCAAGTTGTTGAGTTTTATTACCTATTTTTTGAATTATTTCATTACTATCTGCAAAATTTATTGTATCAATAAAATAATTATCCACTAAATTTGTGATCATTTTTTTTGTTTTTTAAATCCTTAATTGAAGTTATTAAATTAGCGCCTTGTTTTATTAAAGCTGTATTCCCATCTTCTTCTTCATTATCTCATTCACCAGGAAAACAAAAAATTTCCTTTCCTAATTCTAAAAAATAATTTACTAAATTCATGATTCCGCTATCAATTTTAGATGAATAAATAACTAATGCATTTGAAATAGAAGCCATTATTCTATTTCTATTTTTTAATCTTATTTTTGTTATTTCTGTTTTATCAGGATATTCAGAAATAATTAAATTGTTTTCATTGATATTTACTTTATTAGCAAAGAATGGATTGCTAACTCCATTGACTGAGACATAAATTATTTTTCCATTATTTTTCTCAAAATAATTTATTATATTTTGATCCAAATTTTTATAAGCCGAAGTAACTAAAACACTATTTTTATTTACTTCAGGAAGTGATTGCTCTAAATATTTTTTAACTTTTAGTGTATTTTTATCACCAGTTAAAGATATTTTATTTTTGTCTTTTAATAGTTTAATATTCCCTTTGTAAAAAATTACAAAAGGTGGTTTATCTAAATATTTAAATTCTTTAGGATATTCTTTATCCAAGATTGTTATTGCTTGTATTTTTTTGTTCTGTATATCATTTTCAATTTCTATTATTAAATTTTTATCAATTTTTTCCTGTCTTTTTAATGCATTAAAAATTGAAAAAAAATCACCATTATATTTGATTGAAAAATATATTAAAATTGAATTCATTTTTTCCTCCAAAAACAAATAGAAAAAAAGAATTTTTTAGCAAAAAAATAAAAAAATATGTGAAAAAAGAAAAAAATATTAAAAAACTTGTTTTTTTCTTTTGGTGTATAATATAAAAAAATGTTTAATAATGATTGATTTAAAGACAAAATAATAACTAAAAAAGATAGAAAAATTTTTTACAAAATTTTATCTTTTCTTTTACTTATACCTTTAAGAATTGGTGTAAGCCCCAAATGATGAAAAAAAAACAATGAACAAACTAAAATTTTAGTTAGAAGAAGTGTAGAAAAAATATCTTCACATGAATATGCTTTTATCCCTGCAGGTTTTGCTTTTTATTTATTCACATCATTTATACCTGTTTTAATTTTAAGCATTTCCTTAATTAATATTCATTATAAGGATGATGATACGAAAAAATTTATTTTTGAAGAGATAATAAGTAGATATATTCCGGCCATTGATAAAATTTTTGATTTTAATAAAAATGAAAGCGAAGTCAAAAACTATAATTTAATTTTAAGTTTTAATAAAATCAATATTATTTTATTAATTTCTTCTCTTTGAATTTCATCAACTGGTTATGCTAAATTTATTACAAGTCAATCAATAATTTATGGTCATAAAAATCAAGGTAATTGATTTATTAATAGGATGAAAGGACTTATTATTGTTACTGTTATTTCAATATTTTTTGCATATTTATTGCTTTCAGCAACTTTTATATTTAAAAAATTAGATGTCCAAATTGAAAATAAGTCAATATATATTTTTCTTTTTTATCTTATTTCATCTTTTTATATAATATTTTTCTTTTTTATAGTTTGATTTTTCTTATTAAAATACACACCAACATTTAAAACAAGTTTTAAAAATATTAAACCAGGCGTTATTATTAGTTCCTTAGCATCTACTTTATTTTCAACAATTTTTGGTTACCTTTCTTCAATAAAGATTATTGATTATAATAAATTTGGAATCTTTGCTACATTTTTATATTTAAGCACTTTTACACTTTTTATTTCATATATTTTATATTTTGGAATAATTATTAATGAAGCATTTTATAAAAGTTTTGTTAGTGATAAAACAAAAAATAAATATAGATTTCAAAATAAAAAAATATAAAAACAGCATAAACATGCTGTTTTTATATTTTAAAACTTATCTTTTTCTTGCCAACAATTTTCTAGAATGATATTTTGATAAAATATAAATTGTTAAAGCTTGGGCAATGGCACCTGCTAATATTGCTACTAATCAAAAAATTATACCAAATGCAACTTGTAATCCGAAAGAATTAAACAATGTTGATTTTAAGAGAAATATTACAAATATACCACCATGCGGTGCTATTATTGTTGTTCCTAAAATAGCAGCAATAAGACCTGCAACAATCCCCCCAACAATGTTAGCTGGAATTAAAATTTTTGGTTTAGCTGATGTATATGGAATCGCTCCTTCACTAATAAATGATAAACCAAAAATTATATTTGACCATTTACCAGCTTTAATTTCTTCATTTGATCATATTTTTTTATGTAAAAACATTGATAAAGAAATACCAAGTGGTGGAACCATACCTGCCGCCATTGCAATAGCCATTGCAGCAGAATGTTCAGCTTTCCCAGAAGAAGAAATTGAAAAGACAGCAAAAACATAAGCAGCTTTATTAATAGGACCCCCAAGATCAATTGCCATCATTGCTCCGATAATTATTCCTAGCAATCAAATTAATCAAACATTCCCTGTCATTAATCCTAAAAATAAATTTAATCCATAATTTATGTATATAAATAGTATATTTACAACTCAAAACATCAATGCAATAACTAATGTCCCTAATAATGGAATAATTAATATATTTTTTATTCCCATTAAACTTTTTGGCATTTTATTAAAAATGTATTTGTTCATTAAATCAAGCATCACTATAATAAAAAATGCACCAATTATAGCACCAATAAAACCTGAACCAGTTTCTAATATTTTTTCTGAATTATCGCCTAGTGTTGATCCTAAAAAAGAATATGAACTACTCATTTTTCCACTAGCGATCAAACCGATAACCAATGCAGGTAGTATGGTAATTCTTCCTCTAATTGCATAAGCGATGAATATTGTTAAAATAGGGATGGCAAAACCTAATGCACTACCCCCTATAGTTATAAATCATTTGGAAACACTATAAAAAGAACCATAATTTTTTAAAAAATCAGGATCATCAAGTGATTGGCCAGAAGAGAGTCCAATAAGTGTATCAAGAATAAATGATAGAGCAATCATAATGCCACCAAAAACAACAAATGGCAGCATATGAGAAACACCATTCATTATAGCTTGGTAAATTTTTCTACCAAAATCTTTTGACTTGAATGAAAAGTTTTCATTTTTGTTTAGTAACTTTTTAGCATTATCATCTGATTTTGCACTAATTGTACTTCCTTTTAATTCAAGTGCCTTTTCAATTCATAATTGAGCATTATGAATTGCATTTTTTGTAGAGATTTCCAAAACATTATTATGTTTTGCAAATTTTTGTTTATCAATGGTTCTATCAGCGGCGATTATTACACCTTTAGCATTTTTAATATCACTATCAGATAAACTATTTTCAATTCCTTCTGTCCCTTGGGTTTCAACTTTAATTTTGATATTTAATTTTTGTGCTGCTTTAACTAAATTTTCTTTAGCTAAAAATGTATGAGCTATTCCTGTTGGACATGCTGTTACAGCTACAATATCATAAATTTCATCATTAGTTTTTTCTGAAATTTCTAAATCTATTAAATTTTCATATTTGTTTATAATATCTAAAAATTCATTAGTATTTTTAATCTCTTTAATTTCTTTTTTAAAATTTGGATTCATCAAAATTTTTGATAATTTTTGAAGAATTTCTATATGTTTTGAAGAATCATTTTGTTTTAAAGCAATTGCGAAGATATACTTTACATTTTGTTCATCAAATGCCTGTCAATCTATTGCATTTGTTTTTAAAAAAATTATTGTACTTGTAGTAAGTTGATTTGTTAAAATATGAGGAATTGCAAATTCATCACCAATGGCTGTTGATGTTTTTTCTCTTTCTTCAAAAAGATTATAAATTTTTTTATCATCATTAGCATATTTAACTTCAACTAATTTTTTAGAAATAAAATGCAAAACTTCATTTTTATTTAAAAAATTATTATTAATAAAAATAAGTTTTTCATTTTTTAAAAAATCAATCAATTTCATTAAATTTTTTTATCCTTTTTTTTTTTTTTTGCAAATTTATATTTGTAAATTTTGCTTTTATATAATACCATTTTTTAAAAAAAATAAAAAAATAAACCATACTTATTTAACTAAAAAAATAAAACTATAAATTTTGGTTTATAGTTTTATTTTTTAAAATCAAGTAAATTTTTAAAATTAAATTTTTCTGAAATTACCCTATAATTAATCGCTTGTGTTTCTAAATCACTTTCATAATTTTCATTATATCCAATTAATTTGTGATAAATTTCTTCATAAAATCATCCATTAGCTAAAACATAGTCAATTGTTCATAAATATCTTGTTAAAACTAATTGATTCAAACCTTGCTGAAGTAATCCTCTTTGTAATATTAATTTCTGCATTTCACTTAAATCAGGATTATTATCTAATTGATAATATTGGAGTGATGTATCATTGAAATAAAATTTAAGATCTTTTCCTACAGATTTGTTAAATGCATTTTTTATGAAATTTTGTCTTAAATCTAAAATTTTACTTTGAATTTTTTTATCTTCTGGTGTTAATTCAAAAGTTCTAACTAGAGCAGGTGGCGTAAACTTATAAAATGCTGATTCTAGCAATGATGTATTTGGTTCATCAATATTTTTAACAATTACAATACCATCCTCTTTTTCCTCGTCATATTCCGAGAGTTGACTTGTTATAAAGAAATTTATTTTATTATTATAAATTTTTGAAGAATAATAATTTTCTCCATTTTCAGTTTTTAAAATTTCTAAAACTGGCTTGTAATTTAATGACAATTTATGAATTTCTTTGAACATTTGGGTAAACTGATCATTAGTATTAGCTAATTTTACTCTTTTTTCAAAATCTAAAAAATTATTTTCATAATAATTAATTGTTTTTAAATAAATTTTTATAACTTTTAAAAGTGAATTTTGATTCTTTTTTTCTACATCACTCATTGTTTTTAAATTGTTTTCAATTGTTTCGAGATCTTTTATTGATTGTTTTAAAAGACTATCCATCATTTTTTCAATATTTAATAAATCATGAAAACTATTAGCTTTATTTATAACTCTTAACAACTCATTTTTATCTAATTCATTTTGCTCTGCTTGAAGTTTTAAATTTTCTTTATAGTCATCAAGTGTTTTATATTTATTTTTTAATAATAAATCTATTTTTGAATTTAAAATAGAACTAAATTGTTCACCATCATTTATTTTCATTAATTCTTGCAAGAAATCATCGGAATTTATTGCTTTATTTATTTCAGGATATTTTTCTAGAGTGATATTTTTAATATGTTTTGTTTTTAAATCATCAATAATTTTTTTTTGATTTTTTTCATTGTTGATTTCTTTTAAAATTAAATTATAACTTTTTATTTTTTCAGAAAAATCAACATTAAAAAAATTAATTGAATTTAAATTTTTATCAAAAATAATTCGTTGTTTTGATAAATTGTCAATAGATTTATCAAAATTTAAATCTATAATAAATTTTTCTAAATCATTTAGATTAACAATTTTATCAAAATCATTTTTTTTATCAATATTATTTAAAAAATAATCTTTTAACTCGTCATTATATTTACTTTTTTTATCCTCGAACAATTTTTGACTTTGAGTTTCTAGTTTTGGTGTATCTTTTTTATTATTTTGGCAACTTGCTAATAATATTGGTGTTGCAACAAACGCTGGTGTTAATAAAAATAAAATTTTGTTTTTAAAGAAAATATTTTTTATTTTTTTCATGTTTTTCACTCTTCCACTTCTTCTTTTGTTGCAAAAACAAAATGATTATCATTAATTTTTACTCATTCAGGTTGATTAGTTTCAGTATATTTATGAATTTTAGGATTATATACATAACCTACTAAACTACCTTTCTTACCATGAATTGAAGGCACAGCATCTAAAAGACTTTTGGTGTAAGGATGAAATGAATTTTTCATTATTTCATTAGTTGAACCAATTTCCACAATTCTACCTTTATTCATAACTGCGATTCTATTAGAAATATATTCAACCATTCTTAAATCATGAGCAATAAACAAAATAGTTAAGTCATATTTTTCTTTTAATTCATTAAATAAATTAACTACCTGGGCTTGAATAGAAACGTCAAGTGCTGAAATAGGCTCATCTGCAATTAATAATTCAGGTCTTAAAACTACAGAACGAGAAATACCAATTCTTTGTTGTTGTCCTCCAGAGAATTCAAGTGGATAACGTCTTAATATACTTTCATCCAAACCTGTTTGTTTAAGAATTTCAATAACCAATTTTTTTCTAGCATCTTTTTCACTAATTTTTGTAATTTCATTTCTAATTTTTGTTTTTTCTTCAAAAACTTGTGAAATAGCTTCAGATAACATTTGCTGATTTTGTATATCATTTTTAAGTTTAATATATAAACTTTCAAAAGCAATTTCTTGATTAGAATTTTTTATATCATCATCTAATTGCTTTTCATAATCATTAGCAAAATAATTGGTATTTTCATTTTCTTTTTTTAATAATTCATAAATTTCTTTTTTTGTATTTTGATCAAAATTGTATAAATAAATTTCTTTAGCATTTTTAGTATTGACTAAACCTTCTGAAACAATTTTTTCAATATTTGCATGAGGATTTAATGAATTGGCTGGATCTTGAAAAATCATTTGCACTTTATTTGTTAAAAAATTGTTAATTTCTTTGTATTCTTTTAATGCTTTTCCAAATTTAAAACCACGATATAGCTTTTTTGGCAATAATTTATTAACAAGATGAATTTCACCAAAACTATATGGAACAAGTCCAACTAATGCTTTTCCAATAGTTGATTTTCCACTTCCTGATTCACCTACTAAACCTAAAACCTCACCTTTATAAATATTAAGATTAATGTCACTAACAGCTCTAAATGCTTTGAAACCATGTCCATAAGTAATATCAAGATTTCTTAAGGTTGCTAAAAGCTCTTTGTCTTTTGGAACCTTCAACATTTCATCGATATTTTTAGTATTTTTTCTAACAATGTTTTTTGAAAAAAATAAAAAGCTTTTTTGTTTGTAAACCTTAGAATAATTTTCATTATTATTAATATCTGAATTTTTTGATTTCAAATTATTATTTTTTATTTTTATCATTTTTTGCTTTATATTCCTTTCATAATTTTTTGATTATTTTAGGAGGTTCATATTTAGGAGCTTGTGGATCTAATAAAGCAGATTTTACCCTGTGGGTTTCTGAAAGTTTATAAAAATCAGGTTCAATTTCAAAATCACGTCCAAGTGCATAATCGTTTCTAACGGCAAAAGCATCACCTTTAATATTGTTTAAATTGGATGGAACATTACCTCTAATTGCACTTAATTTTTCTCCTATATTTAAATCAGGCATACTTAAAATCAAACCTCAAGTGTAAGGATGTTGTGGGTGGAATAAAATTTCTTCTCTTGTTCCCTCTTCTATCACTTGTCCTGCATACATTATCGAAATATAGTCACTAATTGAAGCAACAACACCTAAATCATGTGTAATAAATACAATTGAAAGTTTTAGTTTTTCTTGGAGACTTTTAATTACATCTAAAACCAATGCTTGTACAGTTGGATCCAGCGCAGTTGTTGGTTCATCCATAACTAAAATTTTAGGTTCCAGCGCAACTATAGCAGCTATAACAACTCTTTGAATCATTCCACCTGATAGTTCATGTGGATAAAGTTTCATTACAGCTTCAGGATCATTAATTTTTGTTAGTTTTAAAAATTCAATTGCTCTTTTGTAAGCTTGTTTTTTGTTAGGAACAATTTTATTTATCAACATACCTTCAATAATTTGTTTACCAATTTTCATTGTTGGATTTAATGTTGACATTGGATTTTGAAAAACAGCGGAAACCACTTTTCCTCTATATTGTGATTTTTCCCATTTTTTTTGACTAAACTTTTCAACATTATTGTTAAAAAGTTTAATCTCTCCTGAATCAATAATAGCATTATCACCTGTAAGACCATATAATAGTGAAGTAATAACTGATTTACCACTTCCTGATTCACCTATAATAGCATGAACTTTACCTTCATAAATTTCTAAGGATGCACCTCTTAAAACTTTATTTTTTTCATCAGGTTTAGCTGAATTTTTAAATGAAAGAAACACATTATCAATTTGAGCTGTGATTTTATATTTAGTTCCATCTTCAAATTCTCTATATAAAACATTTTCCTCAAACTTTTTTCAATTAAAATTATTTTTAGCTCCTTTTTTAGTTAAAAAAGCACTTGTTTGATTATGTACATGGGCACAATTAAATTTTTTATAATAAATTTTTCTTTTAATTCTACTTCTTATAATTTTAAAGTTTTGTCTTGTTTTAGAATATTTCATAATTTAATTACCTTTGTCTTCTAAGTGTATCTTGAACACTTGCTCCTATTAATTGTACTGAAGTAGTGATTAAAATTAAAAATGTAGATGGTACAAAAACATATCTTAAATAGTTAGGAAAAACTTTTTGGCCATCAGAAATTAAATTACCTAAAGTTGGTATATCTTCAATAGCAAGACCTATAAATGAAAGTGATGTTTCTGAAAGTATTACACCTGGAATTGTGAAAATTAACTGTGTGATTAAAATCGGAACAATTACAGGTATATAATTTATTAAAATTCTAATCGATGAAGTTCCTAAAACTTTAGAAGCTGAAACTCATTCAAAATTTTTAGCCCTTTTCACTTGCGCTCTTAATTGATTAGCCATTCCTGTTCATGAAGTAATTGAAAGTGCTAATGCAATAACTCAAAAAGTAGGTTTAAAAATAATAGTAACCAAAATTAAAATTAAAATACTTGGCACAATAGAAATAATTTTAATTATAAAAGTCATTATTTTATCAAATAAATTAAATTGTCCCATTAATATACCTATTGTAAGCCCTATTACGACTTCAATAAAAGTAACAACAAATGCAAGTGACAATGAATAACGTAAACCATGTCATAAACGAGCTCAAAAATCTCTTCCTAGTGAATCAGTTCCGAAAAAGTGATAATTTTCATTTATATCATATTGATTAAAAGTTAAATACCTATCATTAACATTGTCTACTAAAGGATCTTTAGTAAAAAATGGAATAATTAAACCTAGTAAAATAATAATTAATAAAAGTGTAAAACCAAAAACACCAAAAAAACTTCTTGAATAACGAGAAATAAATTCTTTATATGGTTTAATTTCAGGTTTTAATTGATTGCTTAAATTCGAATCAAAAATTTGACCAACAATTTTTCACGCTTGATATTGAAAAGGTTGCAAAATTTTATTAGGTGCATTTTTAAATGAATTCTTATTATTAAAGTCATTTTGTTCATTTAAATCATTTTTATGTTTATTAAAAAACTTCATTATTTAGATTTTCTCCTAATTCTTGGATCGATTAATTCATATAAAATATCTCTTGTTGCATATGAAAGAACAGTTAACATTGAAAAAATAATAATTAAAAACAAAATAACATTATAATCTTTTGTTTGAATAGCTTCTAAAAAAGTTGCACCTGATCCACTAATAAAAAATATTTGTTCAATAAAAATACTTCCAATAAATGAACCAAATATAACAGCAGGGAAAAATGTTGCAATTGGAAAAAGCGAAGGTTTAAGTGCATGTTTTCATACAAATTTATTTCTTGAAACACCTTTTAAATAAGCAAATTTAGCATGCACCGAATTAATTTCTCGATTTAATTCTGTACGAATATATTTGATATAAACAATAATACTTCCTAATGATAAAGCCAGACCTGGTAATATATAAGTTAATAAATTTTTCTCTTCAAAAATATATGGTAAATTAACAACTCTACCTATAAACACAAGAATCAAAGCAAAAATAATAGAAGGAATTGAAGAAAAAATACTTACTAAAAATGTTGAAATATTATCTAAAAAACCACCAGGATTTTTACCAACTCAAACACCAATAGAAATCCCAACACTAACAGTTATTAAAACAGAAAAAATACCTATTAAAAATGATTTATAAAATCTAACTCAAATAAAATCATTAATTTCTTGTCCAGGAAATAATGAAAGTGATATTCCAAATTGTCCTTTAAAAACCCCGCCTAAATAATTAAAATATCTTTGTCATAAAGGCAAATTAAGACCATATTTAGTTTCAATTGCATTTTTTTGACTTTCATCTAATCCAGCAGTTATAGTATTAGAACCAGGAACAATGTTTATCAAGAAAAATGTAATCGTAATAACAATCACAGCAATTATAAAAAACTCTAAAATAATTTTAAAGATTTTTCATCAAAAATTTAACAAAGGTGAATTTAAAGATAAAAGTTTTTCTTTTAATGTTCTTTCTTCTACTCTTTTTGCTGAAAAATAAACTTTATTTTCATCATAATAATAATTTACATTATTAATTTTTTTCTTTTTTAATTTCATAACTAATTTTTCCTTTTTCTTGGTAAACCTGGTCTAGGTGGTTTTGTATAATCATATGCATATTGAAGTGCATAAGTATATAAGCTACTTACACCAGTTATTCTTGATATTTCTCAGTTAGTATCCACTTCCATTAATGGAAGTACAATAGCGCTATCTTTAATAACTTTTTCATATGAACCTATAAATGGGTATAATCAAATGGTTTCTCAACCATCTTCTATCTCTTTGTCTGTAAAGTTAGAGGTAAAAAATGATTTAATACGAGAGTTATAAGAAATTGAATCTTCATTTTGCCTTTTAAATGCTAATTCAACAAATTTATCTCAATAATTTAATGTATTTTTTAAATTTGGATCATCATCATAACTTTCAATAAATTGTTCAAACATCAATCTTGTTGCAGTATCTCTTGTTCTGTTAGCTATTTCTTTAACTCCATATTTTTCTAAAATATAAATTCTAAATAATTTGTTTACTTTACTTTGAATTTTATTTTTTTCAGCCCGATTTAAAATATTATATTCCACTAGATAAGTTAGAAAATCTTTAGTATATAATTTTTCTAATTGTTCACTTGTAAGATCATCTTTTGATTCTAAGTATTTTAAAATCTCACTTATTTTAGACATTAAATTATTTGTGATATCTTTAGAAAGTGATGAATATTTAGAATCTGAATTTTGTTTTTGAGCTTCAACCACTTTATTTTTAAAATTATTTTTTTCAATAAAATATTCAATTGCCTTAATGTGTGGCTCTAAAATTTTTTGTTTTGTAATACTTTTATTGTTAATTTTAAGTTTTTCAAAAAATAAATCAGCTACATATGTTTCATAAGTGAAACTCCCAACTGGATTAATTTTAAATCCTATATTTTTTTGGGACATTTTATTAATTTCATCGCTTTCAAAAAACACAGCAATATAATCTTCAGGTGAAGCACCACCAAGATAATCGTAATTTTTATAGATAATTTCAAATTTACCTTCATCAACAAAAGATGCGTAAGTGTTCTCTGGCAATGATTTAAGCTCAAATGTGATGAAATCATTCATACCAATTTCTTTGAGCCCTTTTCTTACTTGTTCTTGTAAAAATAAACCAGCTTTTTTTTGCTCTTCAGTTGAATTATTAAGATATTCAATTTTAACTTCTTTAACATCAGGGTGATTTTTTTGGAATTCTTTTAAATAATATCCGGCAGTTTTTGGATCATACATATTATCTGATAAATAAGTATATTCTAAATTAAAACTTTTACCTGTATGCTTTAAAAAATTAATATCCAATAATTCTCTTTCAACATTATTTTTTTCCTTGAATTTTAATCCTTCATAGAAAGTTTCTAAATTTTTTCCATCATCAGAAGTGTTTTGACCATATGCTGTTCATAATGTGGTTGGAAGTGAGAAATCTCAACCAACATATTTAATCGCTTCTGTTCTATTTAATAATAATTGAATTGCTTTTCTTAAATTGGGATCTTTTAAATAAATATTTTTATTTGTTTCATCATCTAAATTAAATGAAAAAGCAATTGTTCCATAACCACCATTTTTCTTTAAAAATTCTCTGGTTTTAGGGTCTGAATAATATTTTAAAATTTTATTTGCTGATGTGTATGTATGAGAAATTACCCCATCTTCAAAAAGAATATTAGAAACATTTACATCAGTTGAAAATAAAATTTTTATTTTATTTGGTATAGTACTTGAAGCATCAAAATAATCTAAATTTTTAGTTAATTTTAAATAACCATTAGGTCCTAAAATTAAATCTTTTTCTAATTTAAATGGGCCAGTAGTTAAAAATGTTTCATAACTAATTCCAAATTTTTCAATATTCCCCACTTCAGCTTCGATAAATTTTCTATTAACAGGGAAAAATGAATTAGTTTGATGAATAACAGAAAAAGGACGAAGTGTTTTGTTTTCATCATAAATTAATGTAAAGCTATTTTCTGAATTTGCAAATATTTTTTGTTTAGCAATGATTTTATGCTCTTTTTTATCATGTACAAATTCTTGATATGGATTTAAATAAGGATTTTTAATAATTTTCACTATTTTAAAATCTTCTGGTTTTTCACCTTTTTTATTTGGTAATAAAATTTTAAAAACTTGTGTATTGTTATTTTGGAGATCGAAATTAGGATTGTATTTTAAATTATTTTCAATTTCTTCATTTGTATAATCTAAAAATAATTGACCTGTATAAAAACCAAATCTTAAAGCAGCATCTTTAATTTTTTTTACATATTCTTCATCACCTTTTATTTGTGATTGTCAAACTAATTCATCTGGATCTTGTATATAGTCTCCAAATTCATTTTTAATGTATTTTCTTCTTCCTCAAGGATTTTTATAAAGTGTACTAAACTTGGATACATAATCATTTTGTGCTTGAATAAATTCATCTGCGCTTCTAATTCCTAATTTTCTTATTTTTTCTTTTTTTTGTGAACCAACATTTAAATCTAATATATATTCAAAATAATCGCGTAAATCCTTAGCTTCAATTACATCGCCATTACTTCAAAAATTGTTTTTTTCACCTAAAAAAGCTGTATAAGCCATAACATTAGTAGGATTTTTTGGATTGGGAAAGAAATAAAAAGATGATGTTTCTTGACTATCTTGACTAGCTCTACCAAGACCTCCTAATAATTCTCAATCATGCGCAGAATAAAAACTACTAGAAATAGTTTTTGTTCAATCTTTTGATATTTCATCTTTAGATTTTTTATAAAAAATATCAAAATTAGAACTTTTCTCACCTTTTTCATCAACAGATGCACTTGTGTTCGCTATACGAATTATATATTTAGGAGGATGCAAAATAGATTTTAAATCTTCAATAGGTCCAGTTTTTGTAAATGGTTCTACTAAAGAAGGTAAAACCTTAGAAGTAGATTCGTATTTTATATAATTCAAACTATTAATAGGAGGAGCAACTAAACCAAAATCATAATTATAATTTTCAGTATTTTTTGTTTTTTCCTTATTTTCACAAGCAATTGACAAAAATGCACTTAAAGAAATTGAGTTGAAAGCTAAAAATAGTAAAAAATTTCTAAATTTAAATTTCTTTTTTCACATTTTTTTCTCCTTTCTTAATTAGAAACTCTAAATTGATGATTAATTTGAATAGTAGTAGCATTGTTATTATTTTTATCTTTAAAAATTTGAATTGGAGCTTGGTCTGATGTTTTACCATTTTCAGTTACAGCTTCTAAGTCTCCTAAAATAGCTTTAGTTACAAGATTATAATTTTCATCTACAAATTCAATAGTATACTTATGTTTTGGTTTTAAATGCCCATCACGATATTTTCCCATAATTACATAATCACTTATTCATGTAGTATACCCTAAATCTTCTAGAGTTACTTTAGATTTTAAATCACTTTGTTTTTTTAGATAAAATAAATTATTTGTTTTTTCTGTGTTAAATTTTATATAAATTGGTTTTTTAGTAAATTCATCATAAAATTTAATATATTTAATTTTTTTTGCATCTTCATTTTTCATAAATCCATATAGTGCAACAGCATCATTTGATTTTTTTCTAAAAATTCCAGAAATATTTCTATTACCTGCACCAAAATTTAATATTTGTGAAACAAAGAATGCTTTTGGCCTTGATGTTATTTTATTACCATCTCAATCTTTTAATCTAATAGTATCATCATGAATTTCATTTAAATCTTTGTCATAAAAATGCATATCCACTTTTTCTTTAATCAACATATCTTTAACAAATCCATTTGATTTTGTAATAAATTTTCCAAAATATTTATTTCTATTTTGTGAACCATTATGAATTTGTGCTCATTTTTCATCTAAAAAGACTGGATATAATTCATCAACATTATTTTTAATAATTAAATTATTCTTTTTATATATTTTTTTTATGTTATTTATTATTTCTTCTAATTCTGAATTAATTTTTTCTTTTTCACTAGCACTTAAATCTACTCTTTTTAAATTTTTCTTCAATGAATCTGTAATTTCCAAATTCTTATCAATTAAATAAGAATTTTGAAGAATTTCAGGTGATATTTTTTTGATATATTCATCAGCTTTTTGAGCTTTCATTCCATTGACAATATAATTATCAAATTTTTCTAAATCAATAAATTTATCATTTATACTTTTTAATGAAACAGCATCAACTACATAATCAAGACTTGTTCCTTCTTCATTTATTCCAGTAATAAATGTAGATAATTTATCAAATTCATTTGCACTTGCTTTATAAGTTATTTGTACAAAATCTCTTGTTAATGTTTCAGCAATATTATAAACATAATCACTAAATTTATCTTTTACTTGATTTTCAATTTTAGTTTCTGCATATTGAACAAAATCCTGTGATGGTGTACCTTTATAAAATTGATAAATAGCAACATCATTACGAAAAGTAGAAACAAAAATATTACCAATAAATTTGTATAGATCCTGTGTATCTATCAATTCTAAAATTTCATCTTGATCTCGATTATTTGAAATCATTGAAATAATAAACTCTTTAAGTTTTTCTTGAATATTTTTGATAGAATAATAATTATCTAAATTATGTTTTTGAATATTACTTTCATCAAAAATAAGCATATTTTTAAATAAGGAATCAAAAATATCTATTCCATATTCTTTGGTAAAAATTACTTGATTTTCAACTAAACTTTTTGTAGGATTGAAATCTTTTACTGATAAAAATAAATTTGAAAATCTAAAACGATTCATCAATTCATTAGCAATCATTTGTTCATTATTATTAGATACAATATTTTTTAACTCTTGACTTTCATATTCGCTATTTAGAACACCTTTTTTAAATTCTTCTAAATCAAATTTAGTTTTTACATAATTAATATCTCAATTAATAATATATTCTTCTTTATTATTTTTAAATTCAATATTTTCAATTTTAGCTTTTGAATAATCAATTGAAGAAAAATTTAAAAGTTCATTTAAACTATCAAAAGCTAATGAAATATATGCTTCACCATCAACTTTTAAATGATATTTTTTAACAAAAGAATTGTAAAAATTATTTTGAATATTAAAAATATTTTCATAATTATATAAAATTATTTTTTCAAAAGAAGTAGCATATTTATTTTTTAATTCATCTTTAGACAATGTTTTTTTATTAAGTAAAAATTCCCCAAAATCAATTATTTGATTATTTTGATTAACAAATTTAAAAATTCCATTTTCTGATTCTAAAGATTTAATTATTTCAGTATGAATATTTTTTTGAAATTTTGCTAAATTTTCATTTTTCAAAATTTGTTGAAGTATTTTAGGTCAAGGTGTAGGATCAGAAGAACTATCATGTAAATTTTTAAGAAATTTAGAACTATCATTTAATGGGAAAGTAAATTTCTCTTTTATTTCATAATTATTGTTTTTGTTTTTTTCTACAAAGGCAAAAACTTTTCCAGAATCATTAACACTTAGGAAATATTGTCATCATGCACCCACAATTCCTTCTGTTGCTTTTTCAGAACTTGAAGAAAAAACATAAGCATTATTGAATAATGAATTTTGCTTTGAAATTTTATCATTTTTATTTTGGTCATCATTAAAAGCATATGATTCTTTATTTAAATTAAATGCACTATAGTAATTTGAAGAAGTTCGGCTTTCAAGTATAGCATTATTAAATCCATAAGCATCCTTAGGGACAACATTATTGTTTCTTGTTCTAGTTTTAATTTCATAGTCAAACAAATCATATTTTCAATTTTCTTCTCTTGGGATAAGTCAGTTATTAGGGGGAGGTAGTAAATATTTTGAAGTGAACTCTATTTTCCCACCGATTTTTGTATCAAGTCTATCTCATCCGCTTTCATTTCATTCTAAAACAACAATACTTTTAATAATGTTACTAATTTTTTTTGTTTCACTTTTAATGTATTCTTTAGTCGCATCATCTAAGTCTTCGTTTAATGGCACATTAATAAGCGGATTCCCATCACGATCAAAAAGATTTATTTTTACAGCTTTGTTGTCAACAATTTGAACAATTTCAAGATCAAAATTATTAACATTATTACCTTTAAATTTAACTGCATTTAATATAGGGTTACCTACACCGTCTTTTAATTCAGAAATAATTTTTTTGGCATCAACAACTTCTCATTGTTTTTTGTTTTCATTATTTTCTTTTGATGTATAAATAATTTTATTCTCTCCACCTATTGTTGGATTGAGTGTTCCTGAATTTTCATCTAAAGAATTGGCTAAAAATAAATCTGAAATTTTAACACCCCTAATTTTAGCAGCTTCTTCAATACCTTTTCATGTTTGTAAAAAACGTCTAGATTTATTTTTCGAAATGTCAATTGCTGTTGCATTTTTTTTGCTAGACCCTCATACTTCATCTTTAGTTTCAGTTTTTCATTCACCATTTTTAGTTAAAAATTTAAATTTTATATATGAACTATCGCTAGTTTCATGACCTAAAGCATGAGATGTTGTAAAATCAAGTGTACTTCTTGCTTTTAAATAGTTGTTTAATGCATATTTTGAATAAAATGAATCATCAGACAACCCAGTTCTCGGATCTATAGCACCAAGTATTATTGAATTTTTAACTGAATTTAAATTTTTAATTTGATCAAGTGTAAAATGATGTCCATACTCATGAGCTGAAACATATTTTAAAAAATCATAAGAAAATCCATCAAATTTTTCATCTAATGCACCTAAAATTAAAGCTAAACCAATTCTATCATCAGGTTTAAAGGAGTGATGTTCCCCATCTTGAATTGTATATTCATAAAATCCTTTATCATTAATTTTTTTCACAATATGAGGCCCATTACTTTTTCTCAATATATGTGGGTATTTTTTTGTTATTTTTTCTAATAAATTACTATATCTTTCAACATAAATATTATAATATCTACTATTTAATCCTTTTTGTTCTTCTCCGTATTTGTTGAAAATATTTTTTTCTTCTGGACCATATGAAAGAGTAATTGGATTTAATGAACCATTATAACCTATCGATAATTTAAATTGCTCAAATAATTCTTGATCATCATCAGACATATTTTTTGAATCAAATTTTAATATTTGCTCATTTTTTTCATTTTCATTGTCAATTAATTTAATTGTTAAAATGGAATCTTGAACAAAAATATCATTGATTTTTAAAAATTTAAAATGTTTTTTTTGTTCTTCAGTGATTTTGCTATAGTCTTTAAGTTCTTTCAAAGTGTTTATAGCTTTTAATTTCGACTTGAAAAATCATTGTTTTGAACTAGAAGGACTAACGTATGAAAATAATGTTTTGCCTTTATGTTCTTTAACATCATAAAAATCTAAAAAATGTTCTATTTGTTTATCATGATATTTTTTTAACACTTCATAATTAACAAGTGATGTGCTAGATAAATAATTTTCATCTAATGAAATTCTAATTTTATTATTATTTATTTTAATATTTTTAATTTCATCTATTTCTTCTAATGTTAATGCTAAAAATGAAGCATTAATTTTTTTAGTATTATCTTTTTCATCATATTCTAATTCTTCACTTTTTGCTTCTGTTGAAGATATAATATATTTTTTAATATCATTAAAATCATATTGTTTTTCATTTTGATTTTTATTTTTTAAATATTTATTAAATTCATCAACAGTAGGTTTTTTATCAAAATCTAAAAATAAATAATCATTGTTATTTTTATTTTTAACTAAATATAATTCTTGATTTTTTAACTTTTTAGGAATTGCAATACCAAGAAATGAAAATTTATAATTTGATGAATTAGCAATTGTAGAAATTAAAGGAATGGATGAGATAAGATCATCTATTTTTTCTTTGGTTTGTGCTTCAGAAAATACATCTGTTGTTAATCTTTCATTTCAGTTATTATCCCCACTTAGTTGACTATAAATAGGTAATGAACCAAAAAATGCATCAGGATAAAATTCAATTTTATTTTCTTCTTTTCTTAATGTTGTATGACTCCCTAAAGTTATAGCATTTCCATTAACTTTAACACCTTTAACTATTGAAAAACTGTCAAGTGTAACCAAATCAGGTCCTCATGCAACTTCTTTCATAAATCATTTAGTAAATTTAATAAATTCTTTTGGTCTAACAGCTAAAACATACTCATTAAAAAAACTAAATGAACTGTATTTTACTTCTAAAACAAATTCATCATTATAAATTTCAAAATATTTTTTAAAAAAATCATCAAAATTATATTTAGTTTCTTTGTCTTTTGCAAATCAAAATTGAGTGGCATCTTCGTTAACAAAAGCAACTTTTTCTTTTTTTAATGGATCTAATATATATACTTCAGCTTGAATTTCATTATTTTTAAAAATAGAAGCGAAATTATTACTTAAATCATTATTAGGATATTTAATTCCATTTACTTCATCAGAATTATTCGCATAACCAATGAGCGAACCAATAGTAATAGTAGAGAAAGTTGTTATTATACCTATTGATAATAAAAGTTTACTCCGAAATTTTAAATCACTAATTTTTTTCATTTTAACTCCTAAAATAATATATTGTTAAAAATTATTTATTTTAAAAAAAAACTTATTTTTTTCAAAATAAGCCCTTTTTTAAAATATTTTTTTCTTTTTGTTTAAATTTTTGGAACTTATTTAGAAAAATGACAATGGAAAAAATTATTTCACTTGGTCATAAATGAAACAATTTTTTTAATTTTTGCAATATTAGCAATATTAGCAATAGAAGTGTTAAAAACCATTGTAATTCCTTTCTAAATTTAAAAAATGTTAGTTTATTCAATTTAAATACTAACTTTATCAATTATACACTAAAAAAAATAATATAAAAATTTTTTTTATAAATTTATCAAAATTTCCTGTAGAAATTTAATTTCAATTTTTAATTGATTATTAAATTTTTTATAAATAATTTTTTGAAAATAATCAAGAATATGTTGTTCTACTAAATGACTTACAAGTAAAAAATTAACTTTTCTTTCATTTAAAGTTATTTGTTCACTTCATTTTAAATCTGATGTTATATATAAATCTGTTTT
This sequence comes from Mesomycoplasma neurolyticum, assembly GCF_900660485.1. Lineage (NCBI taxonomy): Bacteria > Bacillati > Mycoplasmatota > Mycoplasmoidales > Metamycoplasmataceae > Mesomycoplasma > Mesomycoplasma neurolyticum. The sequence continues at coordinate 192,047 of NZ_LR214951.1, read as the reverse complement.
TTTAGTTCTAATTGATTTTAGTATATTATCAATACCAGCGGAACCTGGTAAAAATGTGATATTTTTAATTGTTTTGTTATCATATAAATTAGTTTGCAAACTATTTAAAAAAAAAATATTTTTATAATCATTTACAATGTTATTAAATTTTATTGGTTTTTTTAGTTCTAATATAGCATTAAAATTATCAATGGCTATTAAATTTCCTTCATAACCTAACTTTTCAATCATTTGTTTAACACTTGTATTTATTAAATGATCAAAATTTGTATGCACTGAAAAAGCACTGATTTGATGTTTCTTTAATTTTTTATAAATTTTTTGTTTGTAACTATATTTTTTAAATGTATCTTTCAAAGATATTTTTTCAAAAAAAAATGTATGATATGTAAGAATGAAATCAAAACTATTTTTAATTGCATAATCAACAATTTCATTTGTTAAATCGATTGCAATTAAAACATTTTTAATTTTTTTATCAACAAAATAAGAAAAACCAACATTATCCCAAGCTTCAATTGATGAAGGCGGAAATTTTCGATTTAAAAATTCAGCCAAATCATTAGTGCTAATCATTTTTGACATAATCTTTTAATTTTTGTTTGCCTTGTGAATGTTTAAGTTTTTTTAAAATTTTTGATTCAATCTGTCTTATTCTTTCTTTTGTTACTTGTCTTTCAGCAGCAAGTTCATCTAGTGAATGAACTTTGTATTTTTGTCCATTTTCATCTTCACCAATACCATATCTTTTCATAATTATTTCTTTTTCGGAAGGGGTTAAATTAGTATTAAGTATTGTTTTAATTCATGAAGATAATTGTTCTTTAGCTGCATAATCAACTGGTGAAATTACATTTTCATCTTTAATAAAATCTGAAAAATATGAATCATCTTCTTTTCCTATGGATTTATCCAAGGAAATTGGATCAATATTAATTTTTCTTATATATTGAACTTTTTGTGGTGTAAAATCATCACCCATTTTTTCTGCTAAAACTTCATCTGATGGTGTATAACCCAATTCCTGTTGTAATTCTCTTTCGATTTTTGTTAATTTATTAATAGTTTCTACCATGTGAACTGGAACTCTAATTATTCTTGCTTGATCAGCTACTGCTCTTGTTATAGCTTGTCTTATTCATCATGTTGCATATGTAGAAAATTTAAAACCTTTTTCATACTCAAATTTATCAACAGCTTTTAAAATACCGCCATTGCCCTCTGAAATTAAATCAATAAAAGATAAACCTTTATTTTTGTATTTTTTAGCATTATTTACTACAAGTCTTAAATTTCTTTTAACTAATAAATGCCTTGCTTTTCTTGCGTTTCTAGCTGAAGAATTATGGATTTTTTTAGCAATTTCAATTTCTTCTTCATGTGATAATAATTTACCATATTTCCCTATTCAACGCATATATCATTTTATGATATCATCTGTTTCAGTCAATTTGTTTCTTAAATTATTATCATGAAGATTTAATGAATTTTCATCACTTGCAAATCCTTCTAAATTCAAACTTAAATCATCATCTAAACCATAATCTTTTAATTCAAATGTTTCATCAAAGTCATCATCAAAGTCATCATCATTTTTTTTAGAATTTTTTTTTGTTTTTTTCTTTTCAGATTTTAATTCTTTTAAAAATTCTTCTTCTTTTACATCATCTAAATCACCTTCATCAGCTTCAGGTTTAATAATGTTTTCTTTTAGTAAAATAGAAAAAAATTCATCAGCTGCCATTTCATCAATATCTATTTTTTTAGAATTTAAATGTTTAAAAACTTCTTCCTGAGTAAGGAATTTTTTTCTTTTATTAATTTTCTTTTTCAAAAATTCAATAATAACATCATATTTATTATTATTTTTTTTCTTTGTTCTAGACATAAACACCTCACTAAAAAAATAAAATTACAAACTAAATATTAAATTTTATAACAAAATTTTATTTTTTTCTATTATTTAATAAAAAATTTATTCATAAATTATAAATGGAATTTATTTTTTGTTTAATTTCTAAGACCTCTTTTTCGCTTTTTGCATTTGCTTTTTCATTTTCTAATTCTTTTATTTTATTAAAAATATTAACCTTAAAATTATTAAAATAAAATTCATTATTACGTTTTTTTATACTTTTTCAATCATTTATTTTTTTTGGATTATTATCAGAAAAAAAATGATTTTTTTCTAGTAATTCTTTTCTTTTATTGATATCAGGAATTTTCAAAAATTCATTAATCATTTTTTTTATTTTTTGATCTAAAAAAACTAATTCTTGATCTCTTAAATACTTTTGCCCAATTTCAGGTATTAACAAAATAGAAGTTACCATTTCTTTTAAATGGTTAGCGAAAATTTCATTTTTTTGTTTTAAAAATTTTTTTTTCACAACTTTGTCACTAGTTTTTTGAGAATTATCAATATTAATAGAATTGAAAAAATTTGATGGAATTTTGTGTTCGGAAACACATTTATTAATAAAAAAAGATTTTTCTTGATCTGATGCATAAATTAAATATGACAAAAATTCTTTTACAAAACTAGTTGTAGATAAAAAATTGTCAGGAATTAAATCAAAGGAGAGTTCTTTATAGACAAAATCAAATGCTGTTATTCTTTGATTTATCATTTGCACTAACACTTCTTTTCCGTTTAAATTTAAAATTTCGTCAGGGTCCAAACTAGTTGTATTATTAATTATTTCTACTTTTATTTTATTTTTTAATAAAATTAAAATTGATTTTTTTGTTGCTAGTTTTCCTGCTTTATCACCATCAAGTCATAATACAACTTTTTTATTTTTTAATAATGGAATATGGTATTGACTAAGAGATGTCCCCATTAGTGCCACTACATTTTTAATGCCACTTTTATATAAAGCAATAACATCCATAAAACCTTCACAAATAATAATTTCATTTTTTTCATTTAAATTATTATTTGCTTCATAATAATTAAATAAGATTTTTGATTTTGAAAACAAATTATTCTGTGGAGTGTTTAAATATTTTGGAACATTATCATTTTTTTGAATAATTCTTCCTGAAAAACCAACAATATCATTAAATTCATTTTTAATTGGAAAAATAATCCTATTGATAAAAAAAGAATTTTCACTTTCAGTTAATATAGATGAATTTATTAATATATCTTTAGGTATTTTTTTAACATTAATTAAAAAATTTTTAAATTTTTCATTATCGGAAGCATAACCAATATCAAATTTTTGAATAATTTCTTCTGTCATTTTTCTTTCATAAAAAAAATTCTTTAACAAGACATTATTATTTATTTCTGTTTTTAAATTTACTTTAAATAAAATAGTTGCTAATGAATTTGTATTTATTATTTCTTTTTCTAATTCACTATATTTTGTGTTTTTCTCATTATTATCATAATATTTTAGATCAAGATTTAATGAAAATTTTTCATTTAACAAATTAATTGCAGAAACAAAATTTATTTTATTAAATTTCATAACAAAATCAATGATGCCACCTGATTCATTGCAACTAAAACATTTAAAAATCCGTTTTTGTGGTGATATAACAAGTGAAGGATTCCTATCTCCATGAAAAGGACAAATAGTAATATAATTATTACCTTTTTTGTGAATAGAGATGAAACTAGATATTACAGTAGCAATATCAAGAGTTTCATTTATTACCTTTGTTATATTTTGTGACATGAATTAAATCCTTAAATATTTTTGAATTTCAGAAATATCTATTCTTTCTTGTTTCATTGTATCACGATGTCTAATAGTAACTTTTAAATCTTCTATAGTATCATAATCAATAGTTATACAATAAAATGTCCCAATTGCATCTTGACGACGATAACGCTTACCAATAGAACCCACTTCATCATAATCCACTGAAAAATTAGCATTAACTAAACTATCAAAAATTTCAAGCGCTTTATCACTTAGTTTTTTTACAAGTGGTAAAACCGCGACAGTAAAAGGCACTATTTTTTTATCTAATTTTAAAACAATTCTTTTATCATCATTAGTTAACTCTTCCTCATTGTATGCATCAATTAAAAGTGCAAACATTAAACGATCAGCTCCCATTGATGGTTCTATTATATGAGGAATGATTTTTTTGTTTTGAACAGGATCAAAATATTCTAATGATTCATTTGAGTGCTTCATATGAGATGATAAGTCAAAATCTCCTCTATGAGCTATACCTAATAGTTCACCTCAACCAAATGGAAACAAATATTCTATATCGCTTGTAGCTACAGAGTAATGTGCTAATTCATCTTTAGAATGCTCTTTAATTCTTAAATTTTCTTTATTAATTCCAAGTTTTAATAAAAAATTATATGATTTATCAACATATTTTTTAAATGTTTCAAATGATGTTTCAGGAAAATCAAAAATCTCTAATTCCATTTGCTCAAATTCTCTAGTTCTAAAAATAAAATTACCAGGTGTCACTTCATTTCTAAACGATTTACCAATTTGACCTATACCAAAAGGCAATTTAGCTCTCATAGTTCTCTGAACATTTTTAAAATTTATAAAAATCCCTTGAGCAGTTTCAGGTCTTAAGTAAATTTTATTTTTTTTATCTTCAACTACACCTTGATGAGTTTCAAACATTAAATTAAAGTGTTTAATCTCACTTCAATTTGTTGGTGAATTGTCATAATAAGGAACATTTACTTTTATAAATTGCTCCATTTCTAATTTAGACATTTTAGAAACATTAACATCTTTGAAAAGTTCTTCTATAATGTGATCCGCTCTATATCTTTTGTTGTTATTTTTGTTTTCAATTAATGGATCTGAAAAATTATCTACATGTCCTGATGCATGTCAAACGTTCGGATTCATTAAAATTTTTGAATCAAGCCCAAACATGTTTCTCTCTTTGTTTATAAATTCAAATCATCAAAATTCTTTAAGTCTTTTGAAAAGCAGGGTTCCAATAGGTCCATAATCTCATGTATTAGCTAATCCGCCATAAATTTCTGAGCCTTGAAAGACAAAACCAAAGTTTTTTAAATGATTGATAATTTCTTGTATTTTTTTCATGTTTTTAAATTATATTAAAAAAACAAAAATAAATAATAAAAATTTATTTTTTTATTAAAGTTTTTTATTAAAAAATATTATAAATTTTGACTGTATTAAAATTTAAAATAGTGTTTTCATAATATTTTTGGTTATTTTAATTATAACATGTTTTATGATAATTTATTTTTTTACTATTTTTTTATAAACTATTCTTGTTTTTTTAGGCTAATAAAAACCAAAAAATGAAAAAAAATTTGGAAAAAAAGTAGTGTTCAAAAGTTGTTAGTAGCTTTTTTTATCTTCTACCTTGTTAGCTGAAATATAACATTTTTTAAAATTTATATGGTTTTATTTTTTTAAAAAAACAACATTTGTGGTAATAATCAAAAGTTTACAATGGTGTTTTTTTGTATTAATTAATATTAAAAAATATGTTATAATTTTATAAATAATTTTGAAAATATAATTAAAAAATAAGTATTAAAATTTGGAATAGTACCCAAGAGGCTGAAGGGGATACGTTGGAAACGTATTAGGGGTAGCAATACCCGCGCAGGTTCAAATCCTGTCTATTCCGCCATTTGTTTAAACGCCTTTTTTACATAAAATAAAACATAAATATATACACAAAAAACAAAAAAGTGTATAATTTTTAAATATTAAGTAATAAAATATAAAAATTATCAAAATATAATTATTAAAGATTTTACAGAAGGAGAAAAAATGAATCTTATTGATAAAAAAACAAAAATTATTGCAACAATTGGACCCTCAACACAAGATTATGAATTGATAAAAAAAATTATAAAAGCAGGTGTTAGCACAATAAGAGCTAATTTTTCGCATGGTTCACATGAAGAACATAAAGCTAAATTTGATAATGCCAAAAGAGCATCAGAAGAATTAAATATTCCTATTTCAATATTATTAGACACTAAAGGACCAGAAATCAGAGTTGGACAAATTGAAAATGGTTCAGTACAAATCCAAGCAAATAGCATTGTAAAAATTTTAACTGATAATGACTCATATTTAAATTTTCAAGGTAATTCAGATACTTTAACTGTATCATACCAAATGGATCAAGATCTTAAAATTGGTGATCATGTTTTATTTGATGATGGAAAATTAACTTCAGAAGTTATAGAAATTCAACCTGGGATAATTTATATTAAAACCATTAATTCACACATTTTAAAATCAAACAAAAGAATAAATTTACCAGGTGTTGAATTTTCTTTACCTTTTTTATCAGAAAAAGATAAAAATGATGTTTTATTTGGGATTGAAAACAAAGTAGATTACATTGCTGCATCTTTTGTTAATTCAGCTAACAATGTTTATGAATTAAGAGATCTTTTGGATACAAATGGTGGTAAAAATATTCAAATTATTTCTAAAATTGAATCTCGTATAGGTATTGAAAAAATTGATGAAATAATAGAAGCATCAGATGGTGTTATGATAGCAAGGGGTGACCTTGGTCTTGAAATTCCTTTTCAAGATGTTCCTTACTACGAAAAACTAATAATTAGAAAATGTAGATCATTAGGAAAACCTGTTATTGTAGCAACACAAATGCTTGATTCAATGGAAAATTCACCACATCCTACAAGAGCTGAGGTAACAGATGTTTATTTAGCGGTTGAATTAGGTTCTGACTCTACTATGCTTTCAGGAGAATCTGCTCAAGGTAAATTCCCATTAGAATCTGTTGAAGTTATGGCAACAATTAGCAAAAGAGCTGAAAAAGAATTTTATAACAAATTATTTTATTCTATCCAATTGGCTAATGTAGCAAAAAAATCTACTGGGGAAAGAGCTAGAATTGCACATAAAATCGCTTTTTTAACAATGAATGATTATTATCGTTTTACAGTTGTTTTATCTAGAACTGGAAGACTACTTAAAAAAGTTGCGATGTTTAGACCTAACACAGCAATTATAGGTATTATTAATGATATAGAACTAATTGGTTCTTTTGGTATTACATCATCAGTTTTTGTTTCCAAAGATTCAATTGATTTATTTTCTAAAATTAAACAAAACCCACATTATGCAAAAAATGCATTAATTCCTTTTGGTGCTAAACCTGGAGATAAATTTTTAATTGTAGAAAATGAAAAAATAATTAAAGGAACTTTTTAAAAAAGTAAAATGCATTCTAACTTATTTAAAATAACAATTTTAATTCCTTGTTTTAACAAAGAAAATTTTTTGCCTAAATTATTTAACTCTTTGTTAAAACAAGTTGATCAAAAATTTAACATTATTTTTTTAGATGATAATTCTACTGACAAAACATTAGAACTTTTAAATGAATTTAAACAAAATAATTTAAATAAAAATATAAAAATTATTAATTTAGGAAAACAAATAGGAATAGCAAATGCTAGAAATCTTTTAATTAATAATTGTGAAAGTGAATATTTTTATTTTCTTGATCCAGATGATTTTATTTATCCAAAAACTATTAGTTATTTTAATGAAGTTATTAATAAAGAAGAAAAAGATTTAGTATTATCCAATTTTTCACTTTATTTTAGAAAAATAAAGCTATTTAATTTTTTACAAGCAAAATGAGTTAAAATTCCTTTCAATAATAATCAGAAAATACAAATACAATATATGCTTAAAAATTTAAGTTTTGTTTGAAATATTTTAATAAATAAAAAATTTTGAATTAAAAGTGGTTTGTCTTTTTTAAAAGGTTATATTTTTGAAGATATATCTATAACTAGTCCGCTAATTTTAAAATCAAACAAAATATTTTACACAAACAAAAAAACTTATGCATACTTACTAGCTAATCCAAAAAGCTTAATGACTAGTTTTAACTCTTTTAAAATTTTATCAATAGCTAAAAATCTTGAACACTTATATAGAAATTTAAAAAGATCTAATCTGCTTCAAACTTTTAATGAAACCAAAATAGAAGAACGATTTTTAAAACATTTATTATATTTTGATTTTTTATTTAAATGAAAAATAAGAAAATTTAAAAAAGATTGAAAAAATTATAAAGAAAATTTAAAAGAATTTTATTATGTTATGGAAAAATACGAAATTGAAAATAAAATGATGATCTATTCTAAAAAATCTATATTTAATAAAATATTTTTAAATAAATATTTAAAAATAAAAAAAATGATTCAAAATTAAAAAAAACAAAAAAACAAAACTATATTATTTGTAAAAATAAGTGATAGTTTTGTTTTTTTTGTTTTGAATTATAAATTTAAAATTAAAAAATAAATTTATTAATTTTTTTAGAAAATAAAATATAAATAGTTAAAGGGACAATAAGAGATATTAATGCACCTGCTGATTGAATATTTACAAAATTAGAACCTAAAGATTTTTGACCTAAATTTCTAAATCAAATAGATATTGTTTGTTCTTCATTGTTAGATAATAAAAAACTAGGTCATAAATAACTATTTCACATTGAAATTGTACTAAAAATTATAGTTAACAAAATCAATCCTTTAATTTCTTTTCAAATTAAAAAATAAAATTTTTCAATTAATTTTAAATTATCTATTTTTCCATAAATATTAACTTTTTCTTTACTTTTTTCTAATACAGATATTAAATTAAATAAAAGAAAAATAGAAAATATAGAATTAGTCGAAAGGTTAAATCATGTCAAAACATTCATTATTTTTAAAGATGATATCACCATTTTAAGTGCTAAAAATATACTAAATTCAGGTATTAAACTTACTATTATTAAAATAATATAAAATATTTTTTTTATATATTTATTTAAATACAAAAAACCTCAAGCAAACAATGTGTAGGTAAATACTCTAACTATAATTAAACAAATAATCGCACCAAAAGAAACTGCTAATGCATTTCAAAAAAATGCATCTTTTAAAAATGAAAAATTTTTAAAATTTCATTCTTTTAATAATACTGAAAAATCTCCATTATTAATGGAAGTATTACTTTTTAAAGATAAAACAATTAAATAATATAAAGGAAACAAAAGAACTAATATTAAAAAAATTATTAAAAGGTTTTTAATAATTTCTAAAAATATTTTTTTATATACATACATACTTAGATTCCTTTATTTTATTTATTTTTAAATATAATATTTTAATTATTCAATAAAACAATATAGATATTACAATAATTAAAAATAAATATAAAATTACTATAATGCTTGCTGCAAAAGCTTTGTTGTAGTCAAAATATATAGAATTATCAAGAGGATTTAGTAAATTTAAAATATAACTTGAAAAAGTATGACCATTTATTTTTAAAATATCTGCTTCATTTTCCAAAAGTATTCCAGGATAAATTAAAAAAGTGAAAGTTATATTACTATACAAAAGTATAAAAAACATTTTTTTGTTTTCTAAAAAATATAAATAAATAAATTTATCTTTAAACTTTAGTTTATCCAAACCAATTTGTTTGTTATATTTATTATCTAAAAAGGCGAAAATAAAACTTAAAAAAACAATATTAAATGAAAGACTTTTTCAAACTGTAAAAAATAAAAGATAGAATTTAAAAACTCAAACATTTTTATTGTTTATAACATTATATTCAATGTTAAACATTTTAAAAAAAACATTTTTTTCACCAAAAAGTAATGTGAAAGATATTCCTATTGCAAATATAGAAATAAAAAATTGTGAATAAATAATGTTAATAAATATTTTTTTGAAAATTTTAGAAAGCAACGAATTTAATAAAAATGCAAAAATCAAAGAAATTAAAATACTTATTGGCAATCCTAAAAAAAATAAAAAATTGGAATTATTAAAAGCTATTCAAAAATCTTTATCTTTTAAAACTAAAGAAAAATTTTTAATACCAAAAATAAAATTTGTTTCCTTGTATTCATTATCAGGAAAAATAAATGCGTTTTTTAAACTAAAATAAAATGGATAAATATAAAATAAAATTATAAAAATGATAAAGGGCAAAATAAATAAAATTGACATTAAATGTTTTTTATGTATTTTTTTCATATCTAATTCCTTCTTTGTTAAAAAAGAGAAAATCTTTTTTATTTAAATAAACTTTTACTCTATCATTAACATTAAAATTATTTTTTGACATTGATTTTCATGTTATTTCAAAAGTTGGATTATAAATTGTATAAAGAAAATTATTTCCTAAATATTTTTTATTTTTTATTATAAAATCACCTGAAGAATCAAGATTTATAAAAATTTTGTCTTCTCTTATATATACATCATGAGAATCGCATTTTTTAATTAATACGATACTAGGATTACTAAAAAAATTAGCTGCAAAAAGATTAAAAGGTTTTTCGAAAATTTTTTGTGGCTCATCATATTGTATAATTTGGCCTTTATTTATTAAAAGTATTTTATCACTAATCTTTAAAGCATCATTTTGATCATGAGTCACCATAACAATAGATAAGTCAAAATCTTCCTTAATCTTTTTTAATAATTTTAATGTCTTTTCTTTTATTTGAACATCTAAAGCTGAAAATGGTTCATCTAATAATAATAAAATATTTTTTTTGATTAATGCTTTAGCAATTGCAACTCTTTGTTTTTGCCCACCTGAAATATTTTTGGCTTTTTTATTTAAAATATTTTGAATTTCTAATTTTTTAGCAATTATTTTTAATTCATCATTAAAAAAAGATTTTAATTTTTGTTGCTTTAAAAAGACAAAAATATTTTTCAATGTTTTTAATTTTAAACTAACTAAAATTTTTAATTTTAGCAATATTAATTTTGCTTTATATTCTGAAATACTATTATTGTATTTTTTTAATATTTTTTTTATTTTATCACTATTTGAAATATTGTTTTCTTGTAAAAAATTATTATAAAAATTCAAGTATTTTTCTTTTTTTCATTTGAAGGAATTTTTAGCACTTAAATAAATATTTGTTGAAACCTTAGCTTCTTCATACAATGCATGATTCTGTAAAATATAACCAATTTCATGAGTTTTTAAATTGTTTTTTAATTTTATTGATGAAGTATCATCTATATTAATTTGAGATATTAAATTTAAAAGTGTTGTTTTACCTGCTCCTGAAGGACCAACAATTGAAATTCATTTTTTTTCTTTTATCTCTAATTTTTTTATATTTAATATATTTTCTTTATCATATTTAAATAATAAATTATTTATTTCAATTAAATTATCTTTTTTCATTATTAAAAACAAAAAAATCCCAAATATTGACTTGGAATTTTTTTAAAATTATTTTTTTGTTGCTTCAGCCAATTGCGCATTTACTTCAGCGACAAAATTATTTTCTTTTTTCTCAATTCCTTCACCAACTTCATAACGCACAACAGACACAATAGACGAATTTTTACTTTCAAGATATTTCTTAACTTTAAAAGATGAATCTACAACAAATTCTTGAAGTTCTAAAACAAATTTAGATAATTCTTTTTCAATTTTCCCTTGTATCATCATAGATTTAATATTTTCAGGTTTTTTGCTATCCTTCTCTGATTTATTTAACTCATTAGTAAATTCTTGTTTTAATTTTTCATATTCATCTTTTGGATAATCAGTTACAAACGTATATTCAGGATTCATTGCTGAAATATGCATTGAAATATTTTTTGCAACTTCTTCATCTTTACCATTTAGTATAACAATTGAAGCGATTCTTCCATTTGTATGAACATAGGTTCCGGCAACTTGAGTCATTGGGTTATAATTAAATTTATTTGCTCTTCTAAATACAATTTTTTCACCAATTGTAGCTGTTGCTATAGTTGTTAGTTCCTCAACTGTAACACCTTCTTCGTTTTTGAGTTTGAGTGCTTCATCATTAGTTGTGAAATCATTTTCTAGTAAAATATTTGAAATTTTTGTAACTAAATTAACAAATTGTGCATTTTTAGCAACAAAATCAGTTTCAGAATTAATTTCTAAAATAACAACACTTTTTTCATTTTTCGCAATTGAAACAAGACCTTCTGCAGCTATTCTGCCTGCTTTTTTCGCTGCTTTAACTTTCCCATTATTTTGCAATCAATCAATAGCTTTATCAATATTTCATCCAGAACTTTCTAATGCTTTTTTACACTCTATAAATGGAGCATCAGTTCTTTCTCTAAGTTCTTTAATTAAAGACATTGTATTCACTTTTTCCACATTTACCTCCTTTATTATTTTTATTGTTCAACAACTTCTTTTTTCTCTTTTTGATTATTTTCTTTGTTTTTATATTTATTTGTGTTATTTTTTTCAAAATTTGGTTTTTCACCTGAGTTATTTACAAAAGAATTAGTTTTTTCTTTATTTGCATCTTCTGGTAAAACAATTTTTTCATCTGGTTGATATGCAAATAATGGAACACCTTTTTTAGCGCTAACAATAGCATCAGCTAAAATAGTAATAATTAATGTAATAGATTTAACTGAATTGTCATTTGCTGGAATTCCTAAATCTACCATATCAGGATCAGCATCTGTGTTTAAAATACTAATAATTTTAACTTTCTTTTTACGCGCTTCTTTTACAGCTATTTCATCTAATTTTGGATCCACAACAATCATTACTTGTGGTAATTGTTTCATGTTTCTTATACCATTTAGATTTTTATGTAACTTATCTAACTCTTTTCTTTTTAATAAAGCTTCTACTTTAGTATATCCTGGGAAATTACTTTCAGCCATTTTTTCAAGATCACTCATATATCTTACTCTTGAAAAAATTGTTCTACTATTTGTTAGTGTACCACCTAATCATCTTTCAGAAACATAATCTGAATTAGTTCTTGCAGCTTGTGCTTCAACAACTTTTTTAGCTTGTTTTTTAGTTCCAACAAAAATAAATGATGCACCTTTTGAAGCATATTTATAAATTAATTTATATGCAAATTCTAATGCTTTTTGTGTCTTAGAAGTATCAATTATATGATTTCCCATTTTTTTAGTGTAAATAAATGGTTTCATTTTAGGATTTCATAAAGATGCTTTTCTCCCAAAATATGTACCTGCTTCTAATAATTTTTGTTTTGAAATAATTTCAACTTGTTTTTCATTTTCAACAACATTTTTTTTGTTGTTTTTTTTAATAATTTCTTTTTGTTCCATTAAGAACTCCTTTTTAGTTTGTTATTCTTCCTAAAACTTCAACTTGATTAGCACATTTTAATGCACACCCAACCAAATCCATTTTAGTGCTTTTTTAAAATTAAAAATATAAATAAAATAATATAAATTTTAACAAAAAATGCATTTTTTAAAAGCAAAATTTATTTTTTAAGCATTAAAAATAACAAAATGTTCATTTTTTGGAAGTCAATATTTATATCTTTTTTACTCAATAATAAAAAAATGTGCTTAAAAAATTTTCTTATTTATTTTAAACACATTTTTAAAAATATAACATTTTAAATTTTAATTTTTAAAAATTCTTCATTTCTTTTTTTAATATAATTTTTTCTTTCATTATTTATTAAAAATTTTTGCTGAATTTCGTTAAATTCTTTATCTTTACCTTTTTTTCTTCAACTTAAAAAACCTACATCATTATTTTCTAAAAAAATAATTTTGCCCTCAGTGTCAAAAGTAAAATAATTTTTATCAAAAAACCTATGAGCATCAGGCGATAAATTTAAAAAATTATCAATGCTTTTAATGGCGTTTGCATTTTTTTTATATTCTTCATTTTCTATATCACCATCAGTTTTGTGCAAAATTTTATACATTTTTTCTTTGTAAAACATAACTGGTACAATGTGAGATTTTTCAATTTCACTATACTCTAAATTAAAAATTTTTAAATTTTCATAATTTTTTTTAATTTCATTTGAAAAACTTCTTCTTAATTCTGCAATATTTTTATAAAGAAAAGTATTTCATTTTTTAATTTTCTTTAATTTAGACATAAGTTCATTTCATAACTTTTTTTTAAGAACATCTGAAATAGGTTTTTGAATTATTTCAAAAATTTCTTTCTCTCTTTCAGGAATAATATCAAAATAATTTTTTTTAAAATTAAAATCATTATAAATATAATTAAAAAATTCTTGCTGCTTTTCTGCAGTAGAAAAATCAATTAATAAATTTCTTTTTTCATTTATATAAGAAGCATTTAAAAAAGTAGAAAAACGATTGTTATTTTTATCAACCATCTCACAACTTTCGGGTTTATAATCGCATCCTCCAGGATTATTACCTTTAATTAATCCACCTACATTATTGATTGTACTTTTATATTTAGTGTTTAGTCATAAATTAAATTTACTAATTTCTGACTGTGAAAATTCATAAAGTTTATGAAATTTTTGTCCCTTTCTAGGAAATAATTTTTCACTCCCAATTCCAATAAATTCTAATAATTCTTTTCTTAATTTGAATAGATGTGTTTCTGATTTAAATCAACTTGGAGTGGTAGACAAATCAAAAAAAACTGTTTGAAATTCTCATTTTAAATCTAAAATAATACCGTTTTTATCAAAAATAAATTTTAGTTTTCCTTTATATTTTGCCGCATTTGTTTCTTCAAAATTATTACGTTGAAACTCTATTTCATCATAAAAATATTCACTATTTCAAAACATCATTTTTTACCTTATTTATTTTTGATGAATTTTGTAGAAAAATTACAATTTGTTCAAAAACTTTTTCTAGCATCTCAACTGGTATTGAATTTCCTGCGGTAAAAATCATTTTCTTTTCATCAATTAATTCAGAATCAAGAATTTTTTGTGCTTTTTTTTCATTAAAACCCATATATTTATAAGCTTCTATTGCATTCATAGTTCTGATTCTTTTTTTATCTTGAAAATAAAATTTTAATCTTGAATTTGCACCAGATGCAGTTAATGTAGGGCCTTTATTTATAGGTAAATAAATGTAATTTTCTGAATTAAAACGAGTGTAATTTTTTAATGTTAATTTTGTAATTCCATTTATGGTTGTTTTAAAATCATTTTCATTAATTTGTTTTAATAAAAAATCCCATTTTTGAAATTCATTTTCGTTATCATATTTTGGATTTAAAATATTTTCTAGTTGTTTGCTTCTCGTAACCTCTTTGGGTCAAATAAACTTTTGATTAGCAAGTGTTGAGATCATTATAACTCTTTCTCGATTTTGAGAAGAGCCATAGTTTTGAGAATTTAAAACTTTATAGTCTGAATTGTAACCTAAAGTTTTTAAAAAATTAATTCATTCATTAAATTCAGGAGCAAATTTTTTTTGAAGTAAGCTTTTTACATTTTCCATTACCAAAATTTTTGGTAAATTATCTAAATTATGTTCTAAAATTCTTTTAACTTCTCACAATAAACCACTTCTTGTTTCAAATTTTAGACCTTTTTGTTTACCTTGTTGTGATAAATCTTGACAAGGAAAAGAATAAGTAAAAATATCTATATTTTTAGGTAATTTTGTAACATTTTTAATGTTGCAAAATCGCTGCTCTCTCTCTCTCTCTCTCTCTCTCTCTTCCTTTATCTTGCAAACTTATTTGTGTTTCTGTTTTATTATTGAAAGAAATAAAATCTTTTAAATATGGAAATAATTGTCTTAATTTTTCTTCTTTTATTCTATAAAAATATTTCTCTAAAACAGCTTTTTTCGAATCTGTACTAAATGAAAATTGTGATAAAATATTCGCCATTTCTTCTTTCGTTTTTTTCTGCTCAGGTTCACGTTGTTTATTATGCATAATTTCATATGCAACTATAGCATCAATATATCACTCAATATAGCCAAGTGAAACTGGTTTAATATTTAATTTTTTAGAAATGTTTTTTAAAGCTTGGTATTGTGAACCAATCCCGGAAAAAGCTTCAAAAATTTTAATTGTTTTTAAATTATTTTGACTCATGTTTTTATTATATCGCGTTAATAAAAATGCATCGCTATATAAGCAATGCACTTTTATTATTTTAAATTTAAATCTTTATCTGTTGGTATTTTCAAAGTCGAACCAACATAGCTAAAAATTTCCGGATTTTGATTTATATATTCACCATTAATAATTTTAATAACAGAAGCAATAGTTTCGCTTAGGGATACATAAACACCTTTTTCTTTTGTAAATTCTTCAGTTGTAAAGAAATTTTGACTAAAAAAGTTTTCTAATTGAAGTGCTTTTTTAACAATAATTTTATTTTCATCATCAAGCTCGTCAAAACCTAGTATCAAAATAACATCTTCTAAATCTTTGTAGATTTTAAAAATCTTTTTAACTTCTAAAATAGCATTAAAATGTTTTTCACCAATAATATTTACATCCACTGAATTCGAAAAACTTTCAAGAGGATCAAATGCTGGAAAAATATTTTTAGCACTTTGCTCACGTGATAAAACCAATTTAGAATCAAGATAATTAAATACAGAAACTACAGAAGGGTCAGATAAATCATCCATAGGTAAAAACACAGTTTGAAAAGATGTTATTGAACCATTTTTGTTTTTAAATAATCTCTCTTGAACATTTGCGATATCGCTATCTAGAGTTGCTTGGTAACCACCTACAGATGGTTTTTTACCTAAAGATGCACTTACTTCATTTTTAGCTTGAACAAAACGATAAATATTATCAATAAATAGTAAAACATCTTTTTTCTCATAATCTCTTAAATATTCAGCAGCTGTTATTCCAATAGGAACAATTGACATTCTTGAACCAGCTGACTCATTCATTCTAGAAATGTACATTGAAGATGTTTTCATCAAATTTGATTTTTCTAGTTCATTAAAAAGTTCGATAGCTTCTCTACTTCTTTCACCAGAACCTATAAAAACATTATAAGTTTTATTTTGATCATATTTTTTATTAATATTAAAAATAATTTCTTTCATCAAAATAGTTTTACCAACTCCAGCCCCACCAAAAATACCAAGTTTATATCCAGAAACAATAGGGATGAAAAAATCAATTACTTTAATACCTGTTTCAATAATTTTTGGTTTTTCATCAACAATTCTTTCTTTGTTAATTGTTGAATTCATTTCCACATATTTAATATTATTATTACGGTTTGCTATAAGTGGTTTGCCACTAAAATTATAAATATTGTTAGTTGCATCTAAACCAACAGGTACAATTAAGGCTCTTTTTGTATCAATAACAATATCTGACATTTGAATATCTTGAATTTGACTAACAATAATAGCTCTTACAACATTTTTATTTAGTATTCTTTCAGCTATTAAAAAACTTTTGTTGTCATGTAATGTTAATACAGAATTTAATTTTGGTAATTCATTTTCTTTAAAATAAATTTCAATAACATCATTTTCTAATTTGATAATTTTTCCAGACATTATCTATCTCCTGTTAGTTTTAATATTTTATTTAATTCTTCAGAACTAAAATCAACAAATGAATTTTCATATTCTAATTCTCAATTCAAGTTAAGAGCATCACTATATTGTTTTAATGCATATGCAAAGAAATCACTTGTAATTTTTTCATCATAATTTTTACCTTCAAGAATTTTTTTAAAAGTATCATTAGCTATTTTATTATTATCAATTAAAACATTAATAAATTTCATTGCTTTTTCATGTTCTTTAATATTTTTTAATGTTTGTCATAAAATTAATTTTAAACTTAATAAAACAAAACGGCTAGAATAAAGAGAAAAACCTTTTTGATTAAAAAGTTTTTCAATCATTTTTCCCTTAAAAAAAAGTGATGATGTTTCTTTGTTTAATTCATAGTCTAAATTTGCTAATTTTAGATTTTTTTTATAAGAGTAATAAATTTTTCCAATTTCCCCAGAAACTTTTTTAATAGTATGATTTTGAACGCTTCCTCCTGTTCTTGAAACAGAAAATTCAATATCAATAGCTGGTAATTTATTAGAATTAAATAAATCACTATTTGTAACAATTTGACCATCTGTAATTGAAATAACGTTTGAAGCAATTAAACTTGTTATATCTCCATCAACTGTTTTAAGAATTGGTAAAGCTGTTATTGAATGTTTATTTTCAAATAAACCAGCTCTTTCTAATAAAGATGAATGAGCAAAGAAAACATCACTTGGCATTGCCTCTTTACCCACTGATTTGTTAGTTAAAAGTGCTATTTCACGAATAATATTTGCATGTTTAGTTAAATCATCAAAAACAATTAAGACATCATTATAATAAGCTAGATTTTCAGCATGAGCCATTGCAACATAAACTGAAAGATATTGTTCATATGCACTAGTTGAAGGCGCATCCACAATTATCACATTTTCTAAAACTTTATGATTTTCTAAAATGTGATAAAGTCTTGATAAATCTTCTTTCTTTTGACCAATAGCAACATAAATACATTTAACATTATTTTTAGCTGAATTAATTATAGTGTTTATTGCAATATGAGTTTTACCTGTTTGACGATCACCAATAATTAACTCTCTTTGTCCTTTACCAATAGGAATTAATAAGTCGATTGCAATGATACCTGTATATAATTGTTCTTTTAACATTTTTGTTCGCATTAATGGTGAATTTTGAAGAAAAATTTTACTTTTTTGATTTAAATAGTTTTCTGTAATATTTTGTTTTTTTGGAAAAATTTCTTGATTAAAAATATTGATAATTTTCCCAAAAAAATTTTTTGAAGTTATAACATCATCATTTTGTTTCATTTCTATAACTTCATCACCGATTGAAATTGAATTAAAATTTGACACATTAGTTAATAAGAATGCTTTATTTATTTCAGCATTTATTAATATCATTTTAATATCTGGTTTATTAGCGATGGTAAAATTCTGCCTTTGCCGAAAGTTATAATTTCCTGTAACTTCCACAATATAGTCGTGAATAGCTGTAACAATAAGTTTTTTTAATTGCATGTTTTAAAAAATTCCTCCAATAAATTTTAAAGCTATTAATATTATTCCTAATATCAAAATGAAAATTGAACTTGATAAAAAGGCAATATTTTTTTTGCTGGATATTTTTAGTGTTTTTACTTTAATCAAAGTAGTAATAAATAAAATAAAACTAACAATAATTAATAATATTCCTAAAAATAGTGAAAAAGTTTTTTTAGTAGTTTTATCTACAGTTAAAACTTGATGAGTAGTTTCATATACATCTTCAAAATTTAAATTTGCTGCCAAAATTTCTGGGTTTTTTTGTTCTAAATCAGATGATAATTTTAAAAAATTAGTTATTATTTGAAATTTTTTTGTTATCTTATTTAAGTTTTGTATATATTTGTCATACCAACTTAAAATATCAAAAGTTTTTCATGTTGTGTGTTTTTTTAAAATTTTAATATCTTTTTTTATATTACTAAAAAGTTCATTAATAATTTTAGGATCACCATTATTTTTTTTAAATAATTCTTGAATGTTAGTTTTAAAATCATATTTATCATCATTTATTAATTGTTCATAATAATTAATATCTTTTTCAAAACCAATTACTATTGTATTAAAAATATTAATTCCATCACTTTGATTATATTCAGTATTTTTTAAAGTATTTAAATATAATTCACTTCATTCGTTTTCAAAATTTTTTAAAACACTTTGTAAGTTTGTATTCTGTATTTTTTTTGAAAATTTATTAAAAAAATCTATTTTAATTTTTTCAAAACTCTTACCTTTTTTATTATCAAAATAATAAATATTATCCGCTGAATTAATTATAAAATTAAATAATTCATTTCTAACTACACCAGTAGGGATATTGGTAAATTTCATTTCTTTCCCTATATTTAAGCTATTATATAATTTTAAATATATTTCTTTAATAACTTCAATGCTTTTTTCATAAATTATTTGAAATTCTTTTGTTGCGTTTGTTTTAAAAATTTTTACTTTATAAATTCTATTATTGTCAGGTTTTTCAATTTCTGATATTTTAACATAGAATCACGCGGTTTCTTTGCCATCATCTTTATCAATATCTTCAATTTTAGTGACATCATATCTATATTTAGTTAATATTGGGTTATCAAAAAAGAAAAATTTTTCTGATTTATTTTCATCATTAGAATTTAAAAATTCAGTTCTTAGTTCATTAAAAGATTGAGTAATATATTTTGGTTTTATGTTAGGTGTTAAAATTCTTAGTCTTCTAGGATCGTTTATATTGGAAATATCAATCTTTTTATCATTTATTACATTGGGATTATCTGATAAAATGTTTTCAAAAGAAGGTTTTTCAAGATTGTCTTTTTTCTCTTCTTCTTTTTCCTCGGTTTGTTCTTCATTTTTATCATCAATAAAATTTTGTTTTAAATCAAATTCAACAAATCTACTTGAATATTTAGTTCTAAAATAATTTTCTAATGAACTATCATTTATGAAATTGGGAACAATACTACTTAATTGCTTTCCATCTTCTTGTGTGAGTGTTTTAAATTTTATAAATTCTTTGTTTGAAAAATTAGGGAAATCATTTTCATTAAATAAAATTTTAAAAAATTCACTACCTAATTGTTTGGCATAACGATTAAAAATTGTTGTTTTTTGTTCATCGGTGATTTCATTTTTAACATCTGATTCATTAATTTTATTTATACTATTAGAAAAATGTTTTAAATAATCATACTTTTCTGAATTATCATTTGAGTTGATAACATTTGTATATTCATTATCATCGATTTTTATTGTAATTTTATTAAATGATTTTTTTTCTAAAATATTATTGAAAAAAACTGTATTAAAACCAAATGAGTTTGGATCATCAGTAATAGCATTTTGATTTTGCTTTAAAAAAAGCAAAAGATTTTCTAAATAATAAATTTTAAATAAATTTTCTATTGTCAAAGATTCTGATGTTTCACTTATATTGTTTTTATATTTTTCAATTTGTTCTATTGCTGCTTTTATAGCATCATCAAACATCTTTTTAATATTGTTCTTATCTTCATCTTTTAGTTCAGCGCTTAATGTAACAAATGGCGTTAACATTGGAATTATAGATAAATATGAAAATTTTAATAAAATGTTTTTGGTTTTTCTTCTCATTTCTATATTTCCTTTTTAATTTTTAAAAAATTAACAACAGTTTCGAGATAAATATCTCTTTTTTTATTTTCTATTTCTATTGCTGTATTTATTGAATTATCAATTTTGTTAAACTTCAATAATTCCTTCAAATCTTGTTTTAATATTTTGATTTTATCATTTTTTTTACTATATTGTTTTTGTTGAAAATAAGAATTTTTTTTGTTTGTGCTAAAAATGTTAATGTTGTCATTTTCTTTAAAAATATCACATTTTTCAAGAAAAATATATTCTTCATTTTTTGTTGTAAAATCAATGATTTTAATAAACATATATTTAAAATTAGCGATGGATAAATCATTTAAATTAAATCATTTCAATTCTTCATCATTGTACAAATATAAAAAACTATTTCATTTAGTAATTTTTTCATTATTGGCAAAATAAATAGTAATTTTTGATAATTGTTTATCATTTTTTTTATTTTTCATTTTCACCTTCAAACATCAAATTGAATTTACTATTGTTTTTGGTTATTAAAGCAATTTCTTCAATTTCTTTTTCTTGTTTTATTTTTGCTATTTTTCTTTTGATTGTAAATATTTTTTGATCAATATCTTTTAAAACTTTATTAAATTTAACAAGATTGTTTTTTGCTTTATAAAACTTTGATTCAACAATCAAGGAATTCACAACATTTTCAATATAAGTATCAAGCGTATTATCCACGAAATTATTAACATTAGGGTAAATACTATATTTATCGATAGAATTTTTTAAAATGCTGTTGCTATCTAGATTGAATTTACTTATATCAAAATCATGAAGTGGTAAAATAGTAAAATAACTATTGTAATTTTTGTTTGAGTTTAAAATAAAATTTACTTTTTTATAATTGTTATTTAAATATAAAAATTTAATTGTTGTTGATAAAATAGTCGATATTTCTTCAACCTTAAGATCAAAAGTTTTTAAAATTTTTAAATTATTTTTTTGTAAAAAATTCTTAGCTGATTCATTAAGAGCTATAAAATCAATTTTTTTAGATTTAACATTATTTAAAATAATTTTTTCATAACGCGAATATGAATCAACTGAATATTCTTCTTTTTCTTTAAGGTAAATTCATAATTCTTTTTCTTTTTGGAATTTATTAAACAAAAAAGAATAAATATTTTTTTCTTTTTCAATTAAACTATTTTCAATGTTATATAAACTAGAAATTTGATTAATGATTTCCTTATTGTTGAATGCATTTCTAGCATAAAATTTTAATTGATTGTTTAATTTTGCTATTGTTACTAATAAAATATTTTTTTGGCTATTTGCTTTTAAAAAAATTTTTTCTAA
This sequence comes from Mesomycoplasma neurolyticum, assembly GCF_900660485.1. Taxonomy (NCBI): domain Bacteria; kingdom Bacillati; phylum Mycoplasmatota; order Mycoplasmoidales; family Metamycoplasmataceae; genus Mesomycoplasma; species Mesomycoplasma neurolyticum. Next base: position 169,766 of record NZ_LR214951.1, on the reverse strand, counting down.
ATTTTCTTTTTTCTTAACTATGTTTTTTAAATGCATTATTTTTACAATGTGACCTTAGATATATTTGAATAATCATAAATTATTTTAAGATTTTTAGAAAAATTAGAAAAAGTTAAAATAATGCTAGGAAAAATTTCAACTTTAAAATTATTATTTAATAAATTTGTAATTTCATTATTTAAATTAAAATAAAAAACATTTTCTGATGTAACATCTGTGTTTTTTATAGTGGAATGAAAACTAATAATTTCTCGAGTAGAAATATTTTCAAATTTAACAATTGGAACTAACAAATTCTGATTTGTCATTTTGTCTATGACAAATGAAATGTTAAATTTATCAAATGATATTAAATATTTTTTATCAAAAGCCATTTTAAATTTTTCTATAAATTTTAAATAAACTTGACTTTCAAAACCTAAATTTGATTTTAATAAAACAGTAGAAATAAAACGATTAAAAGAAATAAAATCATTACTATTTACTGCTTCATCAAATTCCTTGTTTAAAGAAAAAACATTTAATCCCAAGTTTTCCTTTTTATCTTTTTTCTTTTTAAATAAATTAAACATTTTTTCTCCTTTTTAAATTAAATATTTTTTTTGTTATATTGAATTTAATTAATAAAAACTCTATTACTATATAAAACAAATAAATAATTCAAAGTAAAATTATAAATAGCATTATTATTTCATTAGTGTTAAAAGTATTAAAAAGTTCATTAAAAATAAAATTATTTGCTTCATAAACTAAAATTAAATTTAAGTTTTCAATAAAAATAATTAATAAAAATAATTTTAAAAATAATATTGTTGTAAATCAATGTTGATTTGAATTTCTATTATTTTGTCAAGCATGAAAAATAACAACAATAAGCGATAATAAACCACTTAACAAATAAATAGTACTAATTATTGATATCTCATTCGAATTTACAAAAAATAATATTATAAATGTCTCTATTCAGATCAATAAATGAATTGATGTATATAAAAGTTTTTTAATCAAAGGTGCACTAATAATATTTTTAAAATATAAATTAATAAAGAAATAAATTCCTATAAAAAACAAAATAACAAAAAAATGTATTAATGGTAATAAGAAATTAGTATTTTTTTGTTCTATTAATAAAACTGTCTTTTCTTTAATTGTTGCTAAATTAATAATTCACATCAAAATTAAAGGTACTTTTATTGCAAAAAATATTATGATGATATTTTTAAAATGAATTTTAGAAAACTGTTTTGTTATTATTAAAAATATTTTTTCAATATTCATCAAAATCAACATTATTATTAACAAGGAAATTAAAGTAATAATTATAAAAATATTTAAAGTTGTTTTTTTAAAAAATAAATTTTCAAAAAAGTTATATGTTTTATTGTTTTTGAAAATTTGATTCCCAAGACTTTCAATATTATTTTCATTTGTATTTTTCATTATTAAAAACAAAATAATTGTAAACACACTAATTAAAATGATTTTAGCAATTGAACTAACTATTATCATTCATTTTTTAATTGGTGAAAGTGGACTTATTTTTCAGTTTAAAAATAAATTAAAAAAACTAAAACCTATATTTAAAAAAATATAAAATATTAATAAAAAAATAAAATAAAAAATATTAAAAAAAGATTTTTTATTTTCATAAATTTCTTCTATATTAGATAATGGATGGAAAGCAAAAATTAAAATCAAGCTTGTTATACTAAAAATAAAATAACATAAAAACCATAAAAAATATTTATGAATTGTTTCTTTGTAATTATTTAAATTTAAAAAATTTTTAATTATTGATGAATAAAAAATATAAAATAAAATAAACGTGTAAAATATAAAAACAAAATTTATTATTTTACTTTTATAATCACTAAAATCAAATAGTTTTTCTTTAAGTTCTATTTTATAAAATAAAGTTTTATCTGATAAAACAAAGATAAGAAAAGTGCCAATAGCTAATAAAATCAATAATAAATAACGTAATGTAACAAAATAAAGATTTTTGTTATTTTTGAATATTTGTTTGTGATTAAGTAATTTCAGCATTTTTTCCTCTTTATTTATTAAATTTATATTCCTCATTAATTTCTTTTAATCCATTAGGGAATAAATTAGTTTTTATAGAATCACCATATTTTTCTTGTAATTTTTGACGATAAGATGTTTTTTGGTCTTTTCCCCCACCATAAATTAAGTCATACTGTGGTAAATTATATTTTCCAAAAGCACCATTATAATTATACCCCTCAGATCTAAATGCTAATGATAAACCTGTCATAGCAGAAACATAATTAGATGAATGATGTATACCTACTAACTCATTTTTTTGATTTCTAACACTTGAACCAGATGAACCACCAAATGGCGCAAATTGACGTACAACATAATTTAATCCTGAAGCTAAATAAGGTTTTTTATCATTATGAATATATAATAAACTCTCATTTTTTGGTAATGCAATAAATAAATCAGTCACACCTGGTTTATCAATAAATGAACGATAACCTATGTTATAAGATAAATTGTTATTAGAGTTTTTAGTTGTTGCATTATTTTCTTGATTTTCATCAACATTTCCTTGATTATAAAGTCTATAATCAGCATTTGTTCATAATACTTTACTTTCTTTTTTTAACTTAATTTGTGCTGCATCTTCATATTGATCAAAGAAAAAATCATTATCAGCTCTTGGGTAACCTAAAGCATATAAATTATCATGGTTTTCTTTTATATTAGTTTCATTTTTAAAAATTTTATCTTGAATTTGTGTGTAATCTTTTAAGTAACTTGTTTTTAAAAAAGATATTTGTTTATCTTTGTTATTAAAATAATCATTTGTTACATGTTTTGCAAATTCTTGTGGTGTTTTTCCTTTTAAAAATTCTGGAGCAATATTTGCAAAATCAATTTCAATAACTGCAAAGTCAGCAAACTCCTCAATTTTATCAAGATCATCATATGGTGTTTTATCACTTAATGTTTTTGAATTAAAATTTTTAATTTCATCTTTTAATTTTTTAAATTTTTCATCTAGTTCTTCCACATTTCATGATTTAATTAATGCATCTAACCCACTTAATTCATTTTTGAAATTATTAATAATTTCTAATTTTTTTGGATCTTTTTCATTTTTTTTAGATTCTTCTAAAACTTTTTCCGCTTCTTTAAGTCAAAAATCAAATTTTAAAACTTTAATAAGTTTATTTTTTTGTTCTTCAGCTAAATAATCACTATAACTATCATTTAAATAATCTTTTGCTTCATAAAAAACTTTTACTACATCTTTATCATTATTTTTAACACTAATTGATTGTTTGATAAAATTTTCATCTTGTTCTACAAGTTTGAATTTTGTTCTTAAAGGTGCATTTTTATTTAACCATTGTAAATGAATATTGGCTGTTTTCGAATTAAAAGCCTTAACCACATGGAGATTTGTTCCAAAAAATCACTTTGTTGGATATGAATTATCCTCTGGGATTTCATAATCTAAAATTCACATTGTTCCAGATTCTTTTTCAAAATCTTTTGGATCATCACCCCTTTGAGAATTTATAGCAATAGAATAAGTTTGTAGTGCTATATCTTTATAATGTTGGTCAACTAAAACACGTGAAAGTCCTGTAATTTTATAAGGATCTCTTCCTCTTGAATCTACTCAACTAGGACCTACAGCAATCCCTGGACCTTCTTTAATTTTTAAACCTTTAAAATTACCAGATTCATCAAATACTGGAATAGTATAACCTTTAAGTTTTAAGCTATCTCAATTATCTATTTTTAAATCTTTTGCTTTTTTGTCAAATTCTTCTTTTTTATCATTTGTAATTTTTAATTCAGATCTATATTTGTCTAGTGGAATTTCGCCATTAAATGTTACTTGTCTTTCTAATTCTTTTAAATAGTTTTTAGAGTTTAATTCATATCTTTTTAATAAATTAGCATTTGTTCATTCACTAAATTCACCACCAGATAATTTAGTAGAATCAACAGGTGATGAATGAATTATTCCATCTGTACCTGAATTAACAACATTTTTTTTAAAACCTGAAATTTCAATTTTTTGAGCTTCTAATGTTTCATTAGCGTTTTTATTTGTTAAACTATAAATTATTGTTAGTTTTCCTGATAAATTAGAAATAGGAATGCCATGCTCATCAGTGTCATATTTAATATCTATTATTTGAATATCTATATTTTTATCTTCAACTTCTGCATCAATATTATATATTTTTACATTACCAGCACAAAGTTGTTCTTTTTCTGAAAAACCACCAAAATTATTTTTAAATTTAAATTTTGGTTGTATTTTAGATATATCTGGTGTTTTTGGTGTTGAATTTTTAGAATCTGATGTTTTATCTACATTATTACCATTTGTACTTTCACTTGTACAACCCGCAGAAATAAAAACTATTGGCATTATAAGCGGAATAATTTTAGGTATTAATATTTTCTTTTTCATTTTTTTCTCCTATGTTCATTGAGTATTAGGATTTTCAAGTTGAATATTTGAGATTCCTTTAGAATTTAAATGATTTTTGACATTTTCATCACTAGCGATAATAGTTCTACTTATACCTTCAGCATATTCCAAGAAAACATTTAAATTTTTTATGCCATTAGATGTTAATGATGAATTTTCTTTATTTGTGATTTTTAATTTGGATGTTGCATTTCCATTTCTAAATAAAATTTTTGTTTTTGGCATTTGTGGTTGTTCTGTTACTAAAAAATCAGAAAATTGCGAATTATTTAATTCATCAATCGAAAGTTCAAAAGTATCAGAATTATTGTATAAAACCAATCTTCTTAATTTTCTTGGTTTGGAATTCGATGATTTGTGTTCATCATGAAATTTCAAATTTCTAAGTGATTTCATTTTAGTAACACGACTTAGGTCTAAACCTTGTGCAAAACTATTGTTTTGTTCATCATGATCAGGTGCTAATCCACCACCAAAACCACCTTGGAATATTTTTTCGTTGTTTCTTGTTCAATAAGCCATTCTAAGACCATCATTAATCCTTTTATATGGATCAGGTTTACTTGGATCAAAATCAGCATCCTCGAAAGCTAATGAATCAAAAGTAATTCTCGAAGCAATATTGGGATTATCACCATATGAAGATGAAGCATTATAGTCAATTGTATTAACTCATGCAGTTTTTTTCAATGCTCATGGATTTATACTTCAAGATTCTTTAAGACTAGCTCCTGGTGTTCCTACAGTAAATATACCTAATTCATCAATTTCTTTATTTTCTAATGCAATTAATGATGAAGTATTGGTAGTAATAAAAAACAATTCAAGTTGTGGTAATTTATCAGGTAATGCTACCAAAATGTCTTTAAATCTTTGATTTGAGTCAGTTTTACCCATATTTTTAATTTGATATGATGTTATGGGCATTTTATCTTTTGTTAAATTTTGAATTAATTTTATAGATTTTTCATAACCTTTATTATTAGCTAAATCAATTACAACTCTTACACCTTCATTTCTATAGTTTTCACTTTTTTGATCCCTAGTTAGTTTTTGAATAAAGATACCATCATTATTTGAAACATCATATTTTTTATATTCACTTGTATCTGTAATATCCTTGATAGTTCAACCAGGAATTTCTCCACTTGTAATTTGACCAGGATGTCTTGATTGATAACCGACATAACCAAAAGCTCTTTTTTGGGCATTGTCTAATTGATATCTAGTTTTAACAGCATTAATAATAGGCGCTTTTGAATGTGAGTCGATTTCACCTTTTTCATTAATACAAACATTGTAATTATCTTCTTCAATAACAAAACCTTTTTTTAAATCTTCTTCATGCTCAGGAGTAAATTTTTTAAATTTACTAAAATCTAATTTTACAATAACTCTTAAATAATAACTGGTTTCTATTGCTTTTTCTTTTCTTCAATAAAGTTCATAATTTTTACCTTTAATACCACTGTTTTTTAAATCGATTTCTTCTAATCTTCGTTTTTCTTTATCTTTTTCCACATCAGCCAATGTATATTCTGATTTCAAGAAATCTTTTAAGTGAGGACCATCAATTAATTTTTTAAATTTTTCTACTGATTTTGTAAAGTATTCTGAATCATTACTTGCAACATGGTCAACAACTTTAAAATCTTTAGTATCTTCCTGTTGAATTATTTTAACAGTTGCTTCTGGTAAATTCATTTTTAAACCTTTTTGAGAATTTTCAAGATTTTTTTGAATGATTTCATCAGTGACTTCAATACTTAAAACTTCAGGTGTAACAATAGCTTGATAAGGAACTCTATTAACCAAACCATTATCTATATCATATTGAATATTTTCTCTTTTAGTTTGTTCTTTAACTTGAGCATTGATTTTAATTCCTTCAAAATCAACCGTTTTATCCTTGCCTTCAATAGGTTTGGGATTGTCAATAATTTCTGGTTTTTTTTCTATCTCAGGCAGGACAATTTCAGGTTCTAAAGGTTTTACTTTTATTTCAGGAATTTCAATTTTATCTTTAATTTTTTCTAAATTTGAATCTAAAATACTATCTTTAATATTTTTGCTTTCATCATTAAAGTTATTATTTTTATCAAAAGATATAATTTCATATTTTTTGGATTCCATTTCTGGTGAATCTAAAAAAACTTTTTTAAGATCCGTCATTTTCATAGTGAAATATATACTTGCTGAAACAGTCGTTACAGTGAATGTTGTAGTTATCAAAATTAAAACTTTTTGATTTTTTTTCACTTTTAAAAAATTCATTTTATATATCCTTGTTATTTTTATATATTTAAATTATGTTATACTATTAAATTTTTTTTATAATAAAAAACAAAAAAATAAAAAAATAACAATAGTTAAATTTATTTTTTACAATAAATTAAAAATGTTTTTTTTTTTTTTTTGTTGAACTGTGTTATAATATATGATTTTTTTATCAAGAATATATTATATGAAAATTATTTCGTCAATATTTGTTTTAAATTTTTAAAAATTTCAACAATTACAAATGGAATAATACCAAATAAAAATGGTAAAACTATAATTCATTGTTTTGATCAAAATTTTTCGATATATAAATTCATATCAAAAATTTTAGAAACGATAGGTACATAACTAGCAAAAGCTAAAAAAGCTAAACTAACTAAAAATGAAATAAAACCTCATTTTTGATGTTGACATTTTTGACTTAAAAATGAATTATGATCTTTAATAATAAAAGAATTTAAACTTAAAATGATACCTGTTGTAACAAATAAATTTAATGAAGAAAATTGTTTTATATCATTGTTATTTTTTAAAAGTTTTTTTATTTCATTTACATTGAAATTATCAATAGCTATTGCTGTTGTTAAATAATAAATTAAAAGCGATAATATGCAAGCTATCAATGATAAAGAAATAATTTTTAAAAACATTTCTTTTGTAATGATTGATTGATTCAAAGGAGTTGGTTTGTTTTTCATTAAATCATGACTTGGACGATTTAAACCTAAAACAATTCCTGGAAATGTTTCAGATACAACATTAATTCATAAAATCTGCAAAGCAGATAAAGGGTTAGTTTTAAAAATTAAAATACCAAAAATAGTAATTAACAAAGCAGATAAATTTGTTGTAAGTAAAAAAATTAATAATTTTTTAATACTATATAGGATACCTCTTCCTTCTTTTATCCCTGTAACAATTGTTGTAAAATTATCATCAGTTAAAATCAAATCAGCTGCATTTTTAGAAACATCAGTACCTGTAATTCCCATAGCACAACCAATATCAGCTGCTTTAAGTGCTGGAGCATCATTCACCCCATCACCTGTCATTGCTACAACATGTGATTTTTTTTGTCATGCTTTAACAATTCTTATTTTATCTTCAGGTCTAACCCTTGCAAAAACTGCTATATTTTCAATCTTATCATCTAATTCTTTGTCAGACATCGAGTTTAGTTCATCACCTGTTATTACTAAATCATTTTTTGAATTTATAATAGTTAATTTTTTTGCTATAGCATAAGCAGTAGTTTTATAGTCACCTGTAATCATCACTGTTTTGATATTTGCATTTCTTGCTTTAATAATAGATTCTTTAACATTTTCACGTGGTGGATCCATCATTGCAACAAGTCCAATAAATGTTAAATTATTTTCTATTATTTCAATATCATTTATATCTGGCATTTTTTCTCATTCTTTTATTGCAAATGCTAAAACTCTTAGTGCTTTTGAAGCAAATTCATCATTTTTTTCTTTAAAAACAGGATCAAAATTATTAATTTTTTTTGAAATAATATCTGGCGCACCTTTAGAAATAGATAAAATTTTTCCATCTTTCTTAATAAAAACAGTCATAGTTTTTCTTTCTGAATCAAATGGTATTTCACCTAAAATTTCTATTTCTTTTAAAAGTTTATTTTTGTAAATATTATTTTTTAGTCCATGTTCTAAAATAGCTATTTCTGTTGGATCACCTAAAAAATCAATTTTGTTAGTTTCAACATTTTTGGTATAACTTGCACTTGTAGCTAAAACAGAATATTCTAAAAAAAGTTTTGTTTTTATTTTGTTATTTATAAATTGATCAACAATAGTCATTTTATTTTGTGTTAAAGTTCCTGTTTTATCACTACAAATAATAGAGACACTACCCAAGGTTTCAGAAGCTGAAATTTTTTTAATTAATGCATTTTTTTTAGCTAATTTATTTGAACTAATAGATAAAATCATTGTAATTATAGGAACAAGCCCTTCAGGAATTGAACCTATTGCTAAAGTTACACCGATAATTATTCCTTTAGATCAAAAATTTCAATTTCCATTTTGAACAACGAAAATATATATAAAAAATGTTAAAATACAAAGAATAATAGAAAAAAATGCGACTTTTTTACTAAAAGCAAAAATCTTTTTTTGTAAAGGTGTTAATTTATTTTTTTCATTGTCAATTAAATTAGCAATTTGCCCAACTTTAGTATTCATCCCAATTTCTGTGATTATTACTTTTGCTCTTCCTTTTGTAACTAAAGTTCCGAAAAAAACTTTTTTACTTTCATCCTTAACATCTAATATTCCATCATCATTTTGTTTAAAAACAGCTTCAGATTCTCCAGTTAAAATAGATTCATTTAATTCTAAATTTGAAGAATTAACAATAACTCCTCCAGCTGGCACCTTATCTCCTGCTTCAATTAAAATAACATCTCCTATTGTTAATTCTTCAGTTAATATTAAAATTTCATCACCATCCCTGATAACTCTTGCATATTCATTATTTAATTTTTTTAAAGCATCAAAAGATTTTTCAGCTTTATTTTCTTGGACAAAACCAAAAATTGCATTAAGAACTACAATAAATAAAATGATAAAAGGTTCACAAAAAGCAATAATTATATCTATTTTGTTAGTAAATTTATTTTTAAAAAATTCAAAAAAAGCAATTGATAAAGCCAAAATTGAACTAATGATCAAAAGAATAATCAAAGGTTCTACAAATTGTTTTAAAAATTTCAAAATTAAAGATTGCTTATTTTTTTCAACTAACTTATTAACACCATATTGTTTTTTATTTTCTTTTAATTGTTTTGCATTCAAACCTTTATCTAAGTCTATTTTATAAATATCAAAATTATTGTTTAGCATTTTTTCTCTTTTTTCTTTCAATAGTTTTTTCTATTAATGTAGTAAATAAATTATGTGGTTCTAAAGGACGTGCATGAAATTCAGGGTGATATTGTACACCTATGTAAAAATCTTTTGATTTGTCTTCACAAATTTCAATTAAATTATTTTTTACACTTCTTCCTGAAAAAACAAAATTTTCATCTTCTAATATATTTACAAATTTTTCTTGAACTTCATAGCGATGTCTATGACGTTCAAAAATGTTTGTTGTTTTATAAATATTAGCAATAACACTATCATTTTTCAAAATAATTTCACTTCTCCCAAGTCTAAGAGTTCCACCTATGTTATTTTTATTTTTTCCTTTGATTAAATCCAAAACATAAACTTCATCTTCTTTTTCACCTAAAAACTCTTTTGAAGTTGCATTTTTTATACCTTTGTTTCTAGCTTGGGCAATTGTCATAGCTTGCATACCCAAACAAATACCTAAGGTTGGAATATTTTTGTCTCTTGCATATTGTGCTGCAAAAATTTTCCCTTCAAAACCTCTTACTCCAAAACCTGGCATAATTAAAATCGCATCTGAATTATTTAATAATTTATCGGCTGTTTTTTCATTTAATTCTTCTGAATTAATAAAATCTAAGTTTAACTTTTGTTCTTTATAAATTGCTGAAATTTTTAAAGCCTCAATTATAGATTTATATGCATCTTGAAATTCTGAATATTTAGCAATTAATTTAACATTCAACTCCCCTTTTGCAGGTTTTTCACTCAATTTTACAAACTCTTTTCATTTATTTAGTGCTTTATTTTTATTCACAGGTAAATTAAAATATTTAAGTATTAATTGATCCGCTTTTTTTTCTTCTAATAATAAAGGTGATTTATAAACATTGTCCAAGTCATATATAGAAATTACATTTTCTTTATTTAAAAATGAAATTTTTGAAATTTTTTCAATAACTTTTGTTTCTATTTCATTATCTGACCTCAAAAGTATCATATTTGCTTTGATTCCCATTGATCTAAGTGTATTAATTGAATATTGAGAAGGTTTTGTTTTAAATTCTTTTGATGTATTCAAATAAGGAACATAAGTAACATGAATAAAAAAAGTTTTTTCTTCATTAGCTTCATATGCTAATTCTGAAATTGCATAAATAAATGGATTAGATTCAATATCACCTACTGTTCCACCTATTTCAACAATAATAAAATCTTTTTTATATTTTTTTTCAATATTTTTTATGACATTTTTTATTTCATTTGTAACATGTGGGATGTATTGAACAGTTTTTCCACTGTAAAAACCTTGTCTTTCTTTGGTAAAAATATTATTAAAAATTTTACCACTTGTATAATTAGAGTCTTTGAAAAAATTTTCATTAATAAATCTTTCATAGTGACCTAAATCTAAATCAGTTTCTCCACCATCTTCAGTTACAAAAACTTCACCATGTTCATAAGGAGACATAACACCTGGATCTATATTTAAATAAGGATCTAATTTAAGAACAAAGACACTGTAGCCTCTTGATTTTAACAAAAGACCTAATGAAGCAGCTGAAACTCCTTTACCAAGCCCTGAAATCACACCACCTGTTACAAAAATGTATTTTGACATATTACCACCTTTATTTTTTAGTTTAAAAAACATTACTTTAATTTTACATAAAATAAAAATAAAAATAACAAACAAAATTATTTTTTTTATATTATATATGCCAAAGTAACAAAGATTATTTTTTTATATTATAAAAGAAAAAAATAAAAAATTGTTTATAATATGTGCATGATTGATTTTTTAGGAAAAAGAATACAAAAAGCAATTGATAAAGCATCTAAAAAAACACTACTAAAGGAAGAAGATATTTTAGAAATTACAAGAGATATTAAAATAGCACTTCTTGAAGCGGATGTTAATATTACCATTGTAAAAGAATTTATAAAAGAAATTAAACAAAAATCTATAGGTTCTGAAATCATTGGCAAACTTAACCCTGGACAACAAGTGGTTAAAGTTGTTAATGATGAATTAGTGAAAATTTTAGGTGGAAAAGTTAAAGAATTAAAAATAACTAAACCAATTTCAGTTGTTTTAATGACAGGTTTACAAGGTAGTGGTAAAACTACATCAACTGCAAAATTAGCACATTTTCTCTTAAAGAAAAAGAAAATTACTAAACCATTAATGATTGCAGCTGATATTTATAGACCTGCTGCAATCGAGCAACTAATTGCTTTAGGAAAACAAATAAATATTGATGTTTATAGTGAAAAAAATGAAACAAGCGCAGAAAAAATAGTTGAAAACGGACTTCAAAAAGCAAAAAATGAAAATTATGACTTTGTTGTCATAGATACAGCAGGTCGTTTATCAATTGATGAAAAATTAATGAATGAGTTAGTTGCAATCAAAAAGATTGCTAGAGCTCAAGAAATTATTTTTGTAACTGATTCACTTGCAGGGCAAGATATTATAAATGTTGCTAAAACATTTAATGAGTATCTAACATTAACATCATCAATTATTACAAAATTAGATTCTGATGCTAAAGGTGGGGCAGCCTTTTCAATTACTAAATTGTTAAATATACCTATCGCATTTATCGGTACAGGGGAAAAAATATCAAATTTTGATTTATTTCACCCAGATAGAATGGCTAATAGAATTTTAGGTATGGGTGATGTTTTAAGTGTTATTGAAAAGGCTGAAGAAGTAATAGATAAAGATAAAGCAAAAAAATTAGGAAGAAAATTTTTATCTGGTAATTTTAATTTAGATGATTTACTTGCATCATTACAACAAATGAAAAAAATGGGTAAATTTTCAAAATTAATCAAAATGATACCGGGATTACCCAAAAATATTGATGCTTCCAAAATAGCAAATGTTGATCAAAAAATAAAACTATATGAAATTTTGATTTCTTCTATGACAATGGAAGAAAGAAAAAATCCTAAACTTTTGAAAAATTCATCAAGAAAAAATAGAATCATCAAAGGTTCAGGAAGAACAAATCAAGAATATAATCAAATGATTAATGAATTTGAAAATTTTGTCAAAAAAATGAAAGAAATAACGAAAAACAATAACTCTGGCTTAGGTAATATATTCGAACAATTTAAATAAAAAAATATTTAGAGGAATTATGGAAAATTTTACTTGAAAAATAAGTTTAACACTTTCACTTTTATTAGCTGCTGCTGGGCTTGCTTTATTTATTTTTTCAACCAAAGGATTATCCAGTACATTAAAACAACTGAGTGATTCCAGATTGAAGAAAATGATGAATTTTATCAGTAAAAATAATTTTGTTGCAATGATTATTGGGGTTTTAATCACTACAATGATCCAGTCATCTGATGGAGCCGTCGCTTTGATTATGGGACTTTTAGCTGGAAGCTTAATTAATTTAAGAACTGCTATTGCATTTTTATTAGGTGCTAACATCGGAACAGCAACAACTTCATTAATAGTTGCTTTTGAATCTAAATTTAGTTTCACAGAGTACTTTATTTTTTTAATATTTATTGGAGTTTTTGGAATGTTATTGACCAAGAAAATGAAATGACAAAATCTTTTTTCACTTTTATTTTCAATAGGTTTAATTTTCTTTTCACTTAAAATTCTTTCAGGACAAGCAAAACTATTAATAAAACTCCCTATTTTTCAACAAGTAGTTGGTGTTATGAGCGCTAATGCTTGAAGTAGTTTTATTATCTCGTTTTTATTCACTGGTGTTTTGCAATCATCTAGTGCAACAGTTTCTCTTTATCAAGTTATGTATGAAGCTTCACAAACAGCAACAGATAATCAAGGAATACAAATGTCATTATCAGCAGCATTAGCATTAGTTTTTGGCGCGAATGTTGGTACAACAATAACAGGATTAATTGTTTCATTTTCTACAAGAAACAAAGAATCTAAAAAAATTGCTGTTATTTGAGGTATAACTAACTTTAGTATTTCATTTGTTTTACTATTTTTCTTATCTCCATTAACTTGATATGCTGATCTAATTAAAATGATTGTGCCAAATTCACCAAGATTCCAACTTTCTATTGGGCATTTATTATTTAATTTTATTTTGGTTGCTATTTACATTTGATTAACCAAATATTTAGAAAAGCTTGTCAACTTAATAATAAAAGACAAAAAGAAAAAAAGTAAATTTGATTATGAAATTATTTTGCCAAATGAACTAATTGATGTTAATCATACTTTAGCACTTCAAAGTGCTAAAAAAGCCATCAAGACACAAACAATTATTTTAAAAGAAGGAACTGAAATTATTTCTAAATTTCTTAAAACTGGTGATAAGAAAATTTTAAATAGATTATATAAACTTGAAGCTTTTGTTGATAATACAAGGGGAGAAATTTATAATTATTTAATTAAAATCAACTCTAAGAAATTAAACAAAGAAGATTCAGAAATTTATTTATCATTAATTTTATCAGCTCGTTCTATTGAAAAAATTATGAAGCTAGGAGTGGGTGCAGTTAAAGAACTAAATAAAATTCATAATTCTAAAAATGAGAAATTTTTTGATATGGATAGTGAATCTATTCATGAAGTAAATGAATTACTTTCACTACTAAGACTGATTGCTGAAAAAACAATTAAGCAAATTAGTAATTTCAATGCCAAGGAAAGAAAAACTATTCAAAAATTAACTGATAATTTAGATATTTTATCTCATGAATTTTTAAAGCTCAACATTTTGAGATTAGCAAATTCTAATTCTCATACTAAACAATTAGAAGTAGGGTTTGAATTTGATTTTGTGATTAGATCATTAGAAAGAATGGGACATCACTTTTTAAGAGTTAACAATTATCACACAGAATCAAAAAGATCTTTAATTGCATTGAATAAAAAAGAAGATAAAGAATTTAAAAAAGTTCATGGAAATTAATAAAATTTACATTTAAAAAAATTCTCACTATTTGATATAAAAACAATGAGAATTTTTTTTAATTTGAAACCTTTTTTCCCCTAAAATAAGTTGATAAAACAATTGTTTTATGAATATTTTTTTTATGATTTCTAAAAATATCTTTTTCTAAAATGATGAAATTAGCATAATAATTTTTTGCTATTTTACCTACTTTATCATCGATGTTCATATATTTTGCTGTACCTAGTGTATAAGCTTCTAAAGCTTGTCATAATTTTATTTTTTGTTTTGGATTAGGATGATTAATAGCTAAATGAATATTACATCAAGGATTTAAATCACAAACCTTTCAATCTGTTCCAAAACTTATGTTTATTTTGTTTTTAACTAATGTTTTATAAGGTGAAATTTCCATTTTATCATTAAAAAAATAATTTTCTTTTAAAAAACATGGTTGAAGAGATAAATAAATATTGTGATTTTTAATTAGTTTAACTAATTTTTTGTTCATTACATCACTATGTATTAAACCATTACGCATTAAATTACTATGATCATTCATTGCATAATTCTTAATAACAACTTCACTTGTTAAATCTCCTATTGAATGAGTCACAACTGACAAATTATAACTATTGATTTTCTTTACAAATTCATAAAATTTTTCTTTATCGATAAATAAATTATCTAAAGAATTAGTTGTTTTTAAATTAAGTGTATTATTTGAAAAAGTACCATCTGCAAAAACTTTAATAGCTCTTATTTGGTGATTATTTTTTTTTAATTTAATATGCTGAATTTTTGCTAAAAAATTATTTATTCATTTTTCTTCTGTTAATCACATTTGATGTGAAATTTCTAATGATAATTTATTTTTATTGTTTAATTTTTCAAAAACATTCAAATCAAATTCTCAATTTTCATTTCTTAAATCACAAGTAAAAATTCCAGTTATGCCAAAATTATTTGCTTTTTTTACTCATTTTATAAAATCTTTTTGATATTGAATGTTTCTTTCTGCTGAAATTAATGCATCTACTTTGTAACAAATTTTTTCTTTTAAAAAACCTGTTGGCATTTTGTCTTCGCCTAATTCAATATAGCTTTTTTCATAAGTAGCATTTTTATGATAAATACCTAAACGCTTTAGAGCATGTGTGTTAGCAAATGCAGAATGATAGGATTTTCTTCACAAAAAAACAGATAAATTTGGAAAATGATCATCTAAATATTTTTTAGATATCATTTTTTTTTCTTCAAACTGTTCTTCATCTCAATCATAACCTATCAAAACATCATCATTTTTAAAATTATGTTTTTTATTAAAAACTAATAATTCATTAATTAAATCTTTATGATTTTTGATTTTAGATAAATCAAGATAAGATTCATATTTTGCACCAAAATAAAAATGAACATGGCTATCCATCAATCCTGGGATAACTAATTTTTTATTTAAATCAATAATAGTCTTTGGTTTAAATTCTAATGCATCTTTTGTTTGTCCCACAAATATAATTTTTTTGCCTTTAACAATAAAGGCTTCTTGAAAAATATTTTTTTCAATTCAAATTTTTCCATTAATATAAGCAATCATAATAAAAAAATTATATTAAATTTTATTTAAATAAACATTTTTTTGCATAACAAATTACCAAATACTTTAATAAATAAAAAAACTCACTTAGAAAGTGAGTTCTAAATTAATTTAAATTTATTATCTTCTATTTGTTAATCTTAACATGTGTATAAATATTTTTATGAACATAATTAATAATATACATCCAAAATAAATAGAAGATTTAAGCATAAATGATTTTTTATGTTGTTCTGTGCTATCTTCAAGAAGAATTCTATTACCTTCTGCTGCAATACCTTGGAATGCATAACCAATATAAATTCACGCAACTAAAATACTTATACCAGAAATTAATGAATCTAATAATGAATGTCTAATAAAATATGAAATAATAGCCATTATTATAACTACTATACTTCCTATTATTGCAAAAGGAAGTAATTTTGCGAAATCAATAAAACCAAAATATCCTAAAAAACCAAAAATAGCTATTGAAACACTAGGCACTATCAATGCTAGTGTGATTTTAGTTATAAAGTCCATACCTGACTTATCAATAAGAGAAGTAAAGTAACTAATAGATATAATAAGTGGTAAAAATAAAGAGTGTGAAATAATAAATGCAATATAAGCTAGTACTACAAATAATAATGGACGCCTTATTTTTGGTCTTGATATATATGTAACAAGAGCTATTTCAATCACCGACATTATTACAACTGATAAAATAGTAGTAATTGTGTTATAAAAAAACATCTTTGTTAAAAAAGAATAATAAGCATTATATAATGCTGTGGATGCTAAAATAGTATAAGTGAATAAAAATGTAACTGCCAATCCAAAGGCAAATCATCCTATGGAATAAGCAAGCATTTTATTTTTTAATTTTTTTTGTTCATTTGTTAAAAATGTACTATCAAATTTTTTAGTTCAAAATCTTGTTAAATTCATGACTTTATTATAGCACAATTTAATTTTTTAAACATAATATTATATTTGCTAATTAAACTTCGATTTTGATACAAAGTTTTTATTATTAATTAAATTTTGTTTTTATACTTTTAAATTTTATTTTTTTAATATTTTTAAAATAAAAATTTATAATTTTTTAAGTAATGGTTAAAAATAAAAAAACAAATAATAATTATAAAAAAATAGCTAATATTGCTAATGTCGGGATTGGCACTATATCTAGATATTTTAATAATGGTTATATTTCTGATGAAAAAAGACAAAAAATTGAAAAAATTATTACTAAAGAAAATTTTTCACCAAATTATAGATTAATTAAAGACAACACATACAAACAAACTATTTATGTTATTATTTCCAGTTTTTCAGATAGTATAAGTGAAATTATTAATGGATTAGAAAAGCAAGTTGAAAATGAATTTAATCTTTTAATTGTTAAAGCAACATTAGATTGAAGAAAATATCTTTCTAAATTACGTTATGTTTTAAAGCAAAAACCGCAAAATTTGCTTTTATTTTTGCCTAAAACTACATCATATTTAAAAAAAATTATTTCTAATATAAATTATGTAAATATTATTGTTTATGGTGAAATAATAGAAAATATTAAATCTATTGTTCTAGAACAAAAACAACATTTTTTTAATTTAACAAAAAATTTTGTTGAAAAAAATAAAATTAAAAAGTTGGCTTACATTGGTTTGGATATGGATGATCCAATTACAGGAAAAGAACGTTTTGAAGGTGTGTCAAATTACATTAAAGCTAATAAAATAAAATTTTATAGTTATTTTTTAGAAAAAAATTCTGTTGACTTGATTGAAAAAAGTTTTGAAGATATTAAAAGAAAAAATATAAAAGCTATTATTTGTGGAACACACACTATTTTTAAAACTATTGTTTTGTTAAAAAAAGAGCAATCTTTTTTATTAACTGATATTGGTGGAAAAACTTTTTTTGACAAATTTGCTTTTGCTAATGAAAAAATTTTTATTGATTATTTTAAAATAGGTGAAAAAATAGGTGAAATCTTTAATAAAAAAATTGAAAATAAAATTTTTATATTTTAACTAAAAATATGGAACAGTTCCAAAAAAAATTTTTTAACTTTTTTGCATATTTAAGTTTTTTATATACTTAAATTAGGAGGTAAAATGGTTAAAAAAAATAATAAAAATGAAACTGTTGATTTAATAATAAAAAATATTGGTGGTTTTTCTAATATTGTTTCTGCTTCACATTGTATAACTAGATTTAGATTAGTTATAAAACAAAAAGACTTAGTAAAAATGCAAGAACTAGAAAAAATACAAGAAGTGAAAGGTGTATTTTTTACACAAGGACAACTTCACATTGTTTTAGGTATTGAAGTAAATGAATATTTTGAAATTTTAATAAATAAAGAAAAATTTGCTGAAATTGACATAGTTTCTAAAGAAAAATTAAATAAAATTAGTGCAAAAAATTTAAAATGATATGAAAAAATGTTTATATTTTTTTCAGATATATTTGCTCCCATTATTCCGGCATTAGTTGCTGGCGGATTAATTTTAGGATTTAGAAATATTTTAGAAACTGACTGAAATGGCTATGTAATTAAAGATAGAATTGCTTTTTTTGATGGATTAAATAGTTTTCTTTGAATTCCGGCCTCAGCTGTTTTTTGATATTTACCAGTTGGTATTTCTTATGCTACATTTAAAAAAATGAATCAATCACCCATTTTAGGGATTATAATTGGTCTTACACTTTTAGTTGAACTTCCAAATATTTACTCTCTTACAGGAAAAGCTGGAGAAAAAAGCTTATGAATCTTTAATTGAATAAGTGAAAATAAAGATTTTAAATTCGGACAATGACATTACCCATTTAAAATTGGATACACTGCCCAAGTAATCCCCGCATTAATTATTGCTTTTGTAGGTGCATACATTGAAAAAACGCTAAAAAAAGTAATTCCAAATATTTTAAAGCAAATACTTGTGCCATTATTAACTATTTTAATTTCTTATACTTTAGCAATGACCATAATAGGACCTTTTGGTTATATTATAGGTTATGCTATAAGTGAAGCAATTAAATGAAGTTTAACAAATACAATAAGTAAATATTTCTTCGCACCAATTATTGGTTTATTATATGCGCCAATGGTTATAATTGGAATACACCATGCATTAAACGCATTGATGATTCAAAATACCGCACAATTAGGTGGAAGTTTTGTATTTCCTATATTAGCAATTAGCAACATAGCTCAAGGAGCAGCTGCACTAGCATTTGTTATGTTAAATAAAAAAGACAAAAAAATCAGAGAACAATCTTTATCTGCTTTTATTTCTTGTTGATTAGGTGTCACAGAACCTGCTATGTATGGAATAAATCTTAAAAAAATATTTCTATTTTTTGCAGCAATTTTTTCAAGTGCACTTGGTTCATTGTTATTAACAATTTTTGGTATTACCTCAAATGGTATAGGATCAGGAGGTATTTTTGGAATTTTATCAATTCAAACAAAATCACAAGTAAATGATGTTTATACTTTACCTGGTAGTGGATTTTTATGATTTGCTATAACAATGTTAGTAGTTATAGCTTCAACAATAACATTAAGTTTTATTTTTTCAAAACTAAAATTTTTTAACAAAAAATTAAGACTTAAAAATGAATTTTAGAAATAAAATTATTTATCAAATTTATCCTTTATCTTTCAAAGACTTTAATAATGATGGTTTTGGTGATTTAAAAGGAATTATTTCAAAACTAGATTATTTAGAGTGGTTAGGTATAGATGTTATTTGAATAACTCCAATTTTTAAATCACCAAAAAAAGACAATTTTTATGATGTAAGTAATTATTATGAAATTGATCCAGTTTTTGGAACAATTAATGATTTTAAAGAATTAATCAACAAAGCGAAAGAAAAAAATATAGAAATAATGATAGATATGGTATTCAATCATAGTTCAACATCACATGTTTGATTTCAAAAAGCACTGAAAAATGTTAAAAAATATCAAAAATTTTATTTTTTTGAAAACAACATCAACAATGAACCACCTAATAATTGAAAGTCAAAATTTGGTGGTAGTGCTTGAAATTTTAATAAAGAGATGAACAAATGAAATTTAGCTTTATTTGACAAAACACAAGCTGATTTAAATTGAAATAATCCTTTATTAAGAAAAGAAATTTTTAAAATTGTCAACTATTGAAGTTCTTTAGGGGTTAAGGGTTTTAGATTTGATGTTATTAATTTAATTTCAAAACCTAATAATTTTACAAAATGTATTTCATTAAAAAATGATGGTAAAGAATTTTATACAGATGGTCCAAATTTATCATTTTTTTTGAAAGAACTAAATAAAAATACTTTTTTAAAAACAAATAAAATTATTAGTGTTGGTGAAATGTCTTCTACAAATATTTTAGAAGCAGTAAAACATTCAAATGAAAATTATGACCAACTTTCGATGATTTTTAACTTTCACCATCTTAAGTTAGATTACAAAAATAATCAAAAATGGAATTTTAAAAAATGAAATAAGTCAGAATTTAAAAATATTTTGATTGAATGACAAAAAACTTTTTTTAAAAATAATGCAAATATTGCTTTATTTTTTAATAATCATGACCAACCTAGATCAAATTCCCGTTTTGGAAATATAAAAAAATTTTGATTTGAATCTTCGACATTATTTAGTGGTTTAATATTTACGCTTTATGGTACTCCTTATATTTATCAAGGTGAAGAAATTGGTATGATAAATCCAAACTTTAAAAAAATAGAAAATTATAATGATGTTGAAACATTAAATTTTTATAAACAAAACATTGATAGTATGGGAAAAAATAAAATTTTAAAAATTATTTCAAAATTTAGCAGAGATAATTCGAGAACTCCTTTTCAATGAAATGGAAGTAAAAATGCTGGTTTTAGTTTTCACAAACCATGAATAAACGTTTCATCTAGTTTCAAACAAATTAATTTAGATAATCAAATTAGCAATAAAAAATCAGTAGTTTGATTTTACAAAAATTTAATTTATTTAAGAAAAAATAATGAAATTCTTACAAATGGAAAAATTACTTTTTTAAAATCAAATTCTAATTTATTTGTTTTTAAGAGAAATCTAAATAACACAAAGTGATTATTTATTTTTAATTTATCACAAAAACAACAAAATATTAGTCAATTTGTTAATGAAAATTTGAGTCTTATTTTTAGTAATACAAGATGTAAAATTAAAAATTTTTTAAGTTTAAAACCTTTAAATTTTTATATATTTAAATATGAAAAAAAATAGAAGATTTAAAAATAAATATTCAAAATTTCATTATTTAATTGCTTTTTTACAATCTTTAATTTTTAGTTTAATTTTATTTTTTTGACAATTTAAGAAATATAATACAACAACATCTGTTTTATTGTTTGTGTCATCTTTAATTATTTTGTTTTTAATATACATAATAATAACCTACAATATAGTGCGTATGGGTCTGTTAAAAAAATAAAAAATAAATTTATTATTTAAAAACACTTTTAAAATAAGTTTGAACCTTATTAAAAGTGTTTTTAATACAAACTTTTTTTTCTCAAATTTTATATTTATTTTTTTTATCATTTTAAAAGAAAGAAAAATCTATTATTAAATATGAAAATAAAAAAACAAAATGATTTAAAAGATTGTGGTTTAGTAGTATTTCAAGCTTTGTTTTATCACTATAATAAAAAGTGAATATCACTTTTCGAGTTGAAAAAAAGCGCTTTTTTTAGTGATGATGGAATTGTTATAAAAAATTTGCAAAATTTAGCTTTTCAATGAGGTATTGAATTAGAAGCATACAATATTGATTTTGAAACATTAAAAAAAGAAGAATTAAATGAACCAGTAATTTTGTTAATTAATGAAAATGATAACAATCATTATGTAATTCTAGAAAATAAAAATAAAAAATATTTTTATATAGCTGATCCTTTAATAGGGAATCGCAAAATAAAGATTAATGATTTTGAAAAAATGTTTGTTGATATTATTATTTTTCCAAATAAAATTTTTAATCCTGAAATAAAAAATACAAAAAATTGAATTTTTACTTTTTTAAACAAGAAAGAGCATTATTTTTTATTTTTTTCAATTTTATTAGTCTCAATTTTACATTTTTCTAGTGCATTTTTCTTGAAAACAGTAATTGAAAAAATTTTGCCATTCAATGATAAGGAACTTTTATTTAAAATATCATTTATTTTTTTATGAATTTTTCTTTTTAAATTTAGCCAAAATATTATCAAGAATATTTATATTAAAAAACTGCAAAATAACATTGAATATAAAATTATCAAAAATTTTTTGTTTTCAATAAAACAAGGAAAAAATTCACAACTATTAAAATTAGAAATTTCAGATTATATAAAAAGATTTTCAATTATTCCTGGTTTTTCTTTTTATTGCTCTCATTTTTTATATTCTTTTTTTGGTGAAATGGTAAGTTTTGTTTTTTCAACTGTTGTTTTGTATTTAATTAATAAATATTTATTTATTATCACATTAATAATTGGGATTTTCTTTATTTTAATTAGTTTTATATATAAAAAAATTGTCAATAAAAAATATAATATTTTAAACCAAAAAAACATAGAATTTAATTCTAGCTTTTTTGATATTATAAAAAATATTGAGAAAATAAAAAATAAAGATATTAATAAAATGTTGCAATTTAATATTGAAAAAAAATTAAATGATTATAAAAAAGAAGAAAATTTTATTTGAAAAATAAATTATGTGTTCCAAAATGCAAAAAATTTATTAAGTGAATTTTTACCTATTTTTAGTATCTTTATTTCAAGTTTGTTTGTTATTAATAAAAATATTCAAATTGGAACAATGATTCTTTTTATCACTTTTATTTCTAATTTTTTAAACCCTTTAAATAGTTTAACTGATCTAATAATTTCTTATCCGATTTTTATTAATGATTATGATTTATTAAAATTTATTTTATTTTTACCAAAAGAAAAAAATGGAAATAATAATTTAGATAAAATTAACACTATAAACTTAAATAATATAAATTACAAATACAATAATTTAAAAACAATTTTAAAAATTGAAAATTTCGAAATAAAAGAAAACATACACATTATTGGTAATAATGGAACAGGTAAATCAACTCTTTTGAAAATTTTAAATTTAGATTTAGAACTTGAAAAAGGAATTTATTTTAATAATTTAGCGTTAAGTTTTTTAAATAAAAATTTTTTAAGAAATAAAATTATTTATATTTCTGGAAACACACCATCAATAGATGTAACAGTTTATGAATTTATTATTGACAAAAATTCAACAAAAGAAAAAGTGTTTGTAAAAAATATTGAATATTATGATTTAACTAAGATGTTAGAAAAATGAAAAATAAATTTAAACCAAAAAATAAAAAATGATTGATCAAATTTTTCATTGGGTCAAAAACAAATTATTTTGCTCTTAAAGTTATTTAATCAAAAATATGACTTGATTTTATTGGATGAAGCATTTGAAAATATTTCTGATGAAAATTTTGACACTTTAAAAATATTAATTAATGATTTTCAAAATGATGCTATTTTTGTAGAAGTTTCCCATTCACATAAATTTATAAAGGATTCCAAAAAAATTAATGTTCAAAAATTATAATTTTAAAATTTTAATTTTTTCATTATTATTAATTACAATGATTTTTTTTATAGTTTTAGCATTATTATATAAAATTAATTATAAAAAAAATATTTTAGTTGAAATTGAAATAAATAATCAGAATCAAATGAATTTTAAAATAAATTCTAACTTGTATTATGAAATTAATAAAAATAGTAAAATTTTAATAGAGCAAAAATATGCTAAAAACAATGAAAATTTTTACTTAAAAATAAAAGAAATAAAAAACATCAAAAATGATGTTTTTAATGTTGTGCTTTTTCATTCAACTAATTTAAAAATTAAACCTAATACTAGAATTTTAGGAAAAATTATTTTAAGTCAAAAATCTAATATTTTTGATTTTATTTTTCACTAATTCTTTGAAATAAAGGCTCTTTTTTCTCAACTATAATGTTATCAAATAAATTTCAATTACCTATATTTTCTAAAGAAAAATCATCTATTTTCAGCTGGTTTTTTACTTCATTTATTTTTTTTGTAAAAATTATACTTAAAAATACACTTACTGAATAAATACCATTTAAAAGAGTGTTTAAGACAACTTCAAGTCTTTCTAAATTATTTTTGAGTGTTCACGGCATTGTTATATCTATATAACCATTTAATTTTTTAGAAAAATCAAACACAGATTTATATGCTTTGGAAATTAAAAAATTATCCATTTCATTAATGTATATTTCTTTTGTTTTTAAAATATCATCAAAAATTTCTTTTTCTAATTTTGTAAGTTGATTTTCTTTGTATTTTACAGGTTTATCAATAAAAGATTGTTTAACCATAGCAATTGTTCTTGAAAGAAGATTACCATAATTGTTTGATAATAAAGAATTGTAAATGCTTTTTAAATGTTCTTCATCAAATTTAGAATCACTAGTCATTGTTAACTGAGTGCTTAAATAAAATTTAACAACTTCTGGTGAATATTTTTTTAGTAAATAAATCGGATCAACAACATTATTTAAACTTTTAGACATTTTTCGACCTTCAGAGTCGTTTATAAGTCCATGCACAATAATTTTAGTAGGTTGAGGTAAATCTAAAGCATTTAAAAAAATAGGTCAATAAATGCAATGAAATCTTGAAATTTCTTTTCCTATAATATGAACTTTTTCATCACCATTTTTTCAAAATTTTACATAATCATTATCATTTTCTAATGAATAATTTAATGCTGTAATATAGTTAAACAAAGCATCTAATCAAACATAAATAACATGTTTTTTATCAGATTTTATTTTAATCCCTCAGTCAAAAGAAACTCTAGTAACTGATAAATCTTCTAAGTTTTTTTTAACAAAATTATTTAGTAATTCAGTTATAACTTGAGTTGGGAAAATAATATTTTGTTTAGTTTTTCAATGATTAATCAATCATTTTTGAAAACTAGACATTTTAAAAAAATAAGATTCTTCTTCTAATTCAATAAGTAAATCTTTACTTACAGGATGATAAAACTTTCCATTTTCCTCAACTGCTTGATTAGGTGTTAAAAATTCTTCTGAACTAACAGAATATAATCCTTTGTATACAGATTTATAAATAATTTTTTTTGAAAGTAATTTTTCAAAAATATTTTGCACTATTTCCATATGATTTTTGTTTGTTGTTCTTGAAAAAAAGTCATAATCTATTTCAGCAAGTTTTCATAATTCAACAAACTTTTCAACTTGAGCATCTACATATTCTTTAACATCCATATTTAGTTCATTAGCTTTTTTCAAAATTTTTTGCCCATGTTCATCTGAACCAGTTAAAAATTTAGCTTCATAACCTCTAAGTATTTTGTAATTTTTTAAAACTCAAGCTAATGTATTTGTGTAAAGATGTCCTATATGTAAATTACCTGAAGTATAAAAAATAGGACTTGTAATAAAAAAAGTTTTTTTATTTTTTTGCATATTACTCCTTATTTTATTTTTATAGGTTTGTAAAGTTTTTTAACTTCATCACGATAAATATGAACATTTTTATCTTGAGGATGTAGATAAATATTTGTTTCAAAACTTGTGCCTCAACCAGAAGCGAATCTTGCTTCAATTAAAACTAAATGTGATTTTTCATTTTCTCTTGGAAAAACCATTTTAACTCTTTTAGGCTCGAAGTTGTATTTTCTTAGTAAAAAAATACAATCAACAAACCTTTCCGTTGGTAAAACAAATGCTAAATAGCCTTTTTGTTGAATAATTTTTGAGCTTCCTTCAATAATTTGTTCTAAAGTTAGTTTTATTTCATGTGTAGCTATCAACAATTCTTCTGAAACACTAGTTCTTTTCATATTATTTGCAACTTTATAAAAAGGCGGATTGCAAATAATAGTATCATATTTTTTTCATTGATTTTTCATATGTTTTTTGTAAAAAACATTGAAATCTTCTTGAATTAAATTTATTTGTGCTTCTTTTTTGTTTAATTCTACATTTTTTTTAGCTAAAACAATAGCTTTTTTTTGGATTTCAATTGCATCAATTTGTATTTCTTTGTGTCTTTCTGCAACAAAAATAGCTAAAGCTCCATTATTTGTACCAATTTCTAATATTTTTTTAGTTTTACGATTTAATGAAACAAAATTACCAAGCAAAATTGTATCAACAGAATAATTAAACATTGTTTTATCTTGGTATATATATAAATCAGAATCATAACCTAATGAGTTTTTTACAACATTTTTTTTATTCATTTTTGTATACAACTAATTTTTTATTTTCTGAATATCTTCTACCTTCTTTTGCTAAAAGTTTGCCATTGATTTTTGTAGCATCAGCACTAAAAGTGTTGTTAATTTTTAGCATATATTCACCAACACCGTATGAATCAACAGGTGCATTTTCTTTTTCAAATTTGCTTATTTTATCAGGATTAAAACCTGAAGAAACAATAATTTTTACATGTTTTCCATCATTTTCATCTAAAGCTTGACGTAATTTTTTAATTTGATTTACTGTCACACCAAATTCATTTTCATTATTTTTAAACATTT
Organism: Mesomycoplasma neurolyticum; assembly: GCF_900660485.1. Lineage (NCBI taxonomy): Bacteria > Bacillati > Mycoplasmatota > Mycoplasmoidales > Metamycoplasmataceae > Mesomycoplasma > Mesomycoplasma neurolyticum. Next base: position 143,017 of record NZ_LR214951.1, on the reverse strand, counting down.
TGTCTCTTATTGCTTTAGAAGTGTCAACTCTTACACCATAAAGCTTTTTACCAAAATGTTTTAAAACTTTTAATGACTCAGTAATAACATCATTCGTAAAATCAACTAATGCAATTAAAGGATCTTCAGGAAAAAGTTCATAATAATATTGCATTACTTTTACTAAATCACCTTCAAAATTTTGAATTAAAGCATGCGGAATGCTACCGAAGACTCTTTCGCTATCACCACGAGCACCTGCATCTGTTGAATGAGCATTGATTCCAGCAAGCTCGACAGCAATTCCATCAATTTCTTGATTTAAATAGTGATCTGAACGATCCCCCATAAAAATGATTTCTTTCCCTTTAGCTGCATCAATACATCTTTTTGCATTTGTAGCAATAGAAGTACTTCTTGCTAAAATTCCATCAATAATACCTTCATAAATTCCAAAATATTTATATTCTCCTTCAAGCTCTAAAACCACTTCCTTATTATTTATAATAGAACCCTCAGGCAAAAATTTTATTTTATATTTAGAAGTGTTAGTGTGTTTTTTTAGTAAATTTAAAACTTCATTCATCCCACCTAAAATCGAATTATCAATTCTTTGAAAAAATTGCAGAGTTACAATAGAACCATTATTGAATCTTTCAATAATTTTTTTTGTCTTTAAAAAGTAATTAGCTGCATAATAATCTAATTTTTTTTTGTCATATATTCCTTTATTTTAATAATTTAGTAGCATTCAACCAACGACAATAAATTTTTTTCAAACTACCTTGCTTGCTTAATTATAACATTTTTTTATTTTTGATTTTATGAAAAATACTATTTTTAAGCTTATAATTAAGTTTTAAAATGATAGAAAGTGTTATATAGCTTTTTAATAAAAATTAAATAAACAAATGTAATTTTTATTTTTATAAAAACAAATAATTTTTGTAAATGTTTGAATTTTAATTAGAAATAATATTTTAAATTTCAGTGATAAAAAAATATTTAAAAAAAACAAGCACATAAATGCTTGTGGTAACAATAAAAAATAGTTTTATTTTTTAGCTTTAGCAAAAAAATCTTCTAATTCAACTACTAGTGAATTTTCATCTACAAATTGAAAAAATAAATTAGGATTTAAAACATTATATTTTTTGTCATATCCAAATGTTGGATTTTTTCTATCATATATTTTATTGTTTATATTTTTAACATGATGTAAATCTAAAATATTATTATTAATATCTTGTGCCAATAAAGGCTCATCTATTGGTTCTTTTGAATCATTTGTTTTTGAAATATTTCCTTTTATAAGTTTTAATCCAACAGAAATTGTTGGTAATGTAGGATTTTTTTGGTTTTTTATTTGTTGATTAGCTGTTTTAATTCTTTTATCATTGATTGAAGAAGCTGAAATTGAAATTTTTTCATTATTAGTATCTAAAACATTTTGATCTAAAAATTTTTCTTCATCATTTCTTTCGTAGTTTTCTTTTAATCCATGTGTTCCATCTCAAACTACAACATCAACATGAGGGATTCACCCACCATTAAGTGATTTATTTGCTACTTTGCCTATTATTTGACCTTTTTCAACCAAAATAGGTTGTTCAAAACTAGCTTTAAGAACATGGATATTTCTTTTACCATCGTTCAGAGTGTATACTTCTCCTAATTCTTTAAAAAAATTAAAATCTAAATGGATAAATTTAAAGTAAAATTTTTTAATCCCAAATAGTTCATTATTCAATATCTCACTATCAATATCAAGATTTTCTCTGTCAACTTCATAAAAAAGTGCTGCACCTATTCCTTGACCTAATTGATTAGATTCTAAATAAACTCCACCAACTATTTTTCCTTTAAAAGGAGCATGAATCAAAGTGTCTTGCGGCACAATAACATCTTCTCCCAAATGAACTTGAAATGCTTGCTTTTCACCGGTATAAATACCACGATTATCTAAAAAACCACCTGAAAGAATTGCGGCACCCGCTCTTTCACTAATACTATCGATTTGAGTTAAATTTTCTTGTGTAAGTTCACTTATTTCAAGATTATAAATATTCGTTGAATCTTGAATACTTTTTTGATTTTCTCTAAATAAATAACCTTTTTTAGGAATACCTCATTTTTTAGTAAAAATTTTGTTATTAAATTCAGCAATTTTAGATTTTGTAACAATTGTAAAAATTAACATTTTTTTATTGTCTACATCATCTTTTTCTATTTTTTGAATTTCAAAATTAATTTCTTCATTATCGCTTTCAAGGATAAAATGTTCTAAATCACTAATGTCTATCAAATCAAAATCAATATGATTAGGTGATAAATGACTTTGTGGTTTGATTGTTAACATTTTAGATAATAATATTTTAGATTCTTGATCTGAAATTTTCTTAAAATCTTTAAGATAAATTTCAATATTTTTAGTCTTTATTATTTTCTTACTGGAATTATCTATTGAATTTGTTTTAGCTATAAAACGATAAGTTAATTTTGCTTGTTCCAAATTTTTTGAATCTATTTCAACATTAGTTAAAAAATGGTTGTATTCAACATTTTCTTCTATAACTTTGTTTTGTTCTAATATAGGGGCATCAAATACAATTGTTGATAATAAATCATTATTAAATTGTTTTAAATATGATTTGTACTTTTTAAATAATTGCTCAAATTCAACAATGGAAATTTTATTATTAATTGAAAATGTTTTATTTTTGGATGATAACACTTTTTCAATATACAAATTTAATTTATTTTTTAAATTTTCATTTTCTTCATCAACTTTGAAACCATTAATACGACGTTCAACTGTTTTAATTCTTTTCTTATTATTAGGTGCTTTGAATTTAAAAACAATAGGAACAACTAATTCACTAGTTTCATCAGAAGCAATTCTAATTTGGCTAAAATCTATTTTATATTCAATATCTTTTCAATTTATTGAAATATCAGCTTTATCTAATTCACTATCATCTAAATAAAGATTTTGTTCTGCTGTTAAATTTTGGTTAAAATCTTCAATTAAAATTTTAGATAAGTCGAGATTATGTTTAACTCTGATTTTTTCATCTAATTTTTTATTGAAAAAATTTCACAATTGATAACTTGGTGTATCTTTGTAATTGGAAATTTCATTTTCAAAATGTGTGCTTAAATATTCTTTAACATATTTTAAATCATTTATTTCTGTTTTTTTATCCACATTATTTAATGATGAATTTGGGGCACTATATCCACATGATGCAGAAATAGCACTTGTACCTAAACTAATTAAAAATAATGTTGAAAAAATAAAAAATTTTAATTTTTTTCTTTTTAATTTCATTTTTTTCTCCTATGATAATGAAAAAGTTATTTTTGCTTTATTAGCAAATAGCAAAAACATTAAACTTATAAAAATTGTTATAACAATTGTTAATCCAAATGAAATACAAAAATTAATAATTTCGTTTTTTGTAACTTTTCTTGTTAACGCGCCACAAACCAAATAAGTTAAACTAATATAAACACTAAACATAAAAAAATTAAATTCTGATGATAAAATTAGCACTAACATCAAAATAAAAATTACAATTAATGTTTTATAGAAAATATTAGTTTGAAATTTAACATCATTAATATAATTTATAAATGATATTGTAATTATAAATATAGCCAAAAAAATGAATTCTTTAATTGTGTGTCTAGAGTAACTTACACTTTTATATTTGAAAAGATTTTTAAAATAAACTACATTAGGATCTTTGGATTTATTATCTTTATACATTGAAAATGTTAATTTTTCATTTGATGAATATTTTTCAAGTCCAAAAATTGTAAAATACACTAAAACTATTCCAAAAATGGTTCCAATGATTTGTGAAGATATTAAATAAGGTAAACCTTTGAGTAATGGAGGTTGGTTCCAATTTTTAGTTATTCCTTGAAAAAAAACTTGAATTAACACAAATATAAAATTAAAATAAACATGGCTTTGTGTTTTTGATAAAAAACTTTGAATGGTTCAAGTTGTTATTATTGCTAAAAGTGTTGCACCAGAACAAAAAAGCGCAAAAAATAAATTACTTTTTTTTGTTTTAGTCACGAAATACTTTCCTAAAAAAATAAAATAAGTCAATATTAACGTGCCTATTATTTCAATGATAAATGTACTTAAACTAAAATAAGTGTTTAATTTCTCGAAATTTGTCATGACTTTATGATTATAATAATTTAAAAAAAAAAAAAAAAGAAAAAACAAATTTTAGACTAAATTTTCGTTATTTTCATTATTTTTTTTCACATTTGTTACAAATTTAAACTATTGTTGATAATACAAAATGAAAAATAGCTTTTCGTTCTAATTGATTATTCCTTGAAAATGATAGAACTTTTTTTGTTAATGACATAATTACTAAAATTTTGCACCATTAATTATAATTTTGTCTTTTTTTTCTGGAATAATTTTATTACATATATTAAGTATGATTATAAATTCATCAAAATTTAATAAAATAAATAAAAAAACTATTTCGAAATTAATAGAAAATATTGAAATATTTATGGATAAAAAATTGATAAAAAATAACTAAAATTTTTAAAAATAAAATATGTTTTCTACAAAATAAAAAAAGATCATAATTTTTATTATATTTTTTTTATTTGTTTTACTTTATAATTATTTAATAAAAATAAATAGGAGAAAGAATGAGTGTTTTTTTAGTAGTTATTTTAGTTATTGTATCCATCATTATCATGATTGTTTCTCTTTTAATGTCTCCAGATTCAAAAGGTTTTTCCGGAGCTTTAGTCGGATCATCAGATCTTGATCTTTTTAAAGTTTCAAAAGAAAAAGGATTTAAAAAAATAATAAAATGAATTATGTTTTTTGCAGGTTTTTTACTTTTAGTCTTGACACTTATAAGTAGGTTATTTTAAATATGGCTATATTTAATTTAGAAAATATTCAAAAAAGAATTTTAAACAAGAAATATAAATATATTGATTTGGTGAGAATGCTTAAAATTCCAAAAAATCAAAATTTTGATTTTTCAAAATTTTTAAAGTCTGCAGTAGAAAAAAATAAATTATTTTTAACAAAAGATGATGAATATTTTTATTTAGAAAAATTAGGCGAAACAGTTGGAAAAATAAAAATAAATAACAAAGGTTTTGGTTTTGTAGATGATGAGGATAAATCATATTTTGTTCCTAAAAAATTTTTAAATAATGCCCTTAATAATGATGTAGTCCAAATATCTATTTTTAAAGAAGATAGCAATGATGAAAAATATATGGCTATTGTAGATAAAGTAATTACAAGAAGTGATAATTTTTATTATGGTTATATTGTTAAAAATGATGTTTATTTTGATTTTGTTTCAATTGATAAAAAAATTAATGGTAAATTTAAATGAGATAAACAATATTCATTAGAAGAAAATGATGTCGTAAAAATAAAAGTTATAGAAGCAACAAAATATTTTTATAGAATATCTTTAGTTGAAAAACTAGGAAAAATTCAAGACAAATTTATGGATATGAAGATTGCTATTAACTCTTCAGAAGTGCCACATTCTTTTTCTGAAAAGATCAGAAATTATGCTAGTACATTACCTGAAGAAGTCAGTATAAATGATTTAAAAGAAAGAATTGATTTGAGACATGAAACTATTGTTACAATTGATGGAAAATCTACAAAAGATTTTGATGATGCAATAAGTATAAAAAAAACTCAAAATAATACTTTTATTTTAGGTGTCCATATTGCTGATGTAAGTTATTACGTAAATGATGAAGACATTATTGATATAGAAGCAAAAAAAAGAGGGACTTCTATTTATTTACCTCATACAGTAATTCCAATGTTGCCATTTGAACTATCTAATGGAATTTGTTCATTAAATCCGAATGTTGATAGATTGACAATTACAATGGAATGTGAGATAGACAAAAATGGAGATAATTTATGAGTAAAAATTTATCCTTCTGTAATAAATTCTAAAGCCAGACTTACATATGAAGAAGTAAATAAATATTACAAACATGGTTTTAATTTTGAAGAAAAAATAATTAATCTTTTGGATAATGCAAAAGAACTTTCACAAATTATTAGAAACAAAAAAAACAAACAAGGATATATTGATTTTGCAATTCAAGAACCACAATTAGTTTTAGATGAAAACGGAAATACTATTGATATTTTAATAAAAGAAACAGGCGAAAGTGAAGCTATGATCGAAGATTTCATGGTTAGGGCTAATGAAAATGTAGCTGAATTTCTTTATAAGAAAAAAATTCCAAATATTTATAGAATTCATGAGGCACCATCAGAAGAAAAAATTAATCAACTAAATAATGTTTTAAAAATTTTAAACATAAATGTTAAAGTTAAGCATTCTGAAAAACCTATAGATTTTGCAAAAAATATTAATGAAATTAAAAAATATCAATTTGATAATTTTATAAAAATTAATTTTTTGAGAACAATGCACAAAGCATTTTATTCTGAAAAAAATATTGGTCATTTTGGATTGGCTTCAGAATTTTACAGCCATTTTACAAGTCCAATAAGAAGATATCCGGATTTAATTTTGCATAGAATAATAAGAGAATTTATATTTAACAAAAATTTTGAAAAAAAAGAATATTTCAAAAATATTTTACCTAAAATTGCTGAATTAAATTCTGCTAGTGAACAAAGTGCTGTTGAATTAGAAAGAAATGTATTTGCTATAAAATCAGCTGAATACTATGGTAAAAAAATAAATCAAGAATTTAAAGCTCAAATTGTTAGCATTAAAAAATTTGGTTTATTTGTTGAATTAGAAACAAGCTCAAGTGCATTAATCCATGTTTCTACTCTTCCTGGAGAAAATTATGAAATTGATGAAAATGAACTAATTTTAAAAAACGCAGAAAACACTTTTAGAATTGGACAATATGTTTTTGTTTTAATTGAATCTATTGATAAACAAAATGGTAAAATTAATGCCATTTTAGCAACTTAATTTTATTTTATAATAAAATTAAAAAAACTACTTCATTCAAAATGTAGTAGTTTTTTTTATGTGTTATGAAGTTCAGTGGCACTAAAAAAATGTTTTTTTTATTGTTTATTATTTTTTTAAAACAATATTATTCTATTATAATAATGATTAAACTTTGTATTTACATTTGGTACTTTTTTTAAGTATATGGTGCTCAGAACGGGACTTGAACCCGTAAGCTGTTTCCAGCACTAGAACCTCAATCTAGCGTGTCTGCCTATTTCACCACCTGAGCATAACAAAAAATAATTATACAATTATTTTGTTATTTTTGTGTTAATTATTTTGTTTTTTAAAAATAATGTACTTTTTCTCTTACTTCTTTGGAGGCAATAAAAGGAATTCTTGTAGTGTATTTATTTTTAGCTGCTACCATTTTTTTAGTTGGTCATTCAAAAATACTGCTATTTCATTGATATACAGCATCATTGTATAACTCACGTGCAGCTGTAATTTCTCTTTGTAAATAGCTATTTTGTTGCATTGCATCAGCTATTGTAGCTTGTGATTTTAATTCTGGATATGCTTCAAATGTTAAAGCCATTTGACGTCCTAAATTATCAAGATTATTTAACATTTCATTTCTATTAGTGCTTTTTGCTCCGCTTCTATATGCAGCAACACTTAGCATAACTTCTTTATCTAAATTAATTGATTTTTCTACAATTCTTGATGCATTTTCTAAAATGTTATATCTTTGTTCAGAAAAATTGTCTATTTGTGATGCATGATGCTGAATTTTTTGTTGTAATTGATCTAATTCCTTTTTAGCATTCATTTTTTTAATTAAAAAAATAATACCTGGAATTATAAATAAGAATCAAAGTACTCAGTCAAAGAAAATAATTGTACCTTTTGAAACTTCAACTGGTAAAACTTTATTAATAACATGAACTTGTCTACCTTCATTGTTGACAGTGGTTGTATCTAATTCATTTAATTCGTTTGCCATAATATTCTCCAATATTTTATTAATGTGTTTATTTATATACTATTTTATAATTTTAACAAGAAAACGGTTTAATAATAGCATTTTTTTGAAATTTTCGGGATCTTTTAAAAGATTTTGTAATTTTTCTTGATAGTTCTCATTTTTTTCATTTAATTCTAAAGCTTGAACTTCAAGTGTTGCTGTTTCAACAATAGGTGTAAATTCATCTCATTTAACAGGAACATTATAAATTCTACCATTACCCGCCATTGTAGGTACATAATCAACTTTTATTTTTCAATCATAACCATATGATGTTGCTTCGATTAAGTCGCTATATTCATTATCACTAGAAATAAATTTTGTCTTAATAATTTTATTTACTAATTTAGAACTTTTATTAAAAATTTTATCTTTTAAATCATTCATGATTGATTCATGCTCAAAATAACTATAATTATCATTGTGCTTAATATCATAAATATACTCAAAAGTTTTATTTTGTTGATATAAAGGAATTGAAAATATAGGAGCAAAACCAAAATACAAGTGTTTAAAATGCTGATTGTTGTGATTAATAAAGTTTTCTTTAGCTCTTTCAATATTGTAGTCATGAAAAAAGCCTTTTGGTAAATGAAAATCAATGTTTCTTAAATGATCTGCTGTAACTAAATTCCATTTTTTATGTTTATCAAAACTAAAATCATCACCAAAACCAACTGTTGTATCTTTTATTAATTCAGACATGCTTTGTTGTGCTAAGGCTGTAAATAAAAGTCGATATTCTACACCATTATTTCTATTTCAAGCTTTAAATAAAAATTCAAATTCATCATTAGCAAAAGGTGTAAAATTTGGATTTTGTTTTATAAAAGCATCAAATTCTTTTCTACTTTTTTTATAAAAAGATTTAGAATTTGTAGCTATTTTTTCATGAGCATAATTTGCTGGCTTGAAAAAACTTAAATTTGGTGCTGCATCGCTAGCAAATAATATATATTTTTTACTTCGAAAAAGTGGATATGGTTTTGTCACTGTTGCTATTAAAGTTTCTTTAATCACTTTATTATTTGAACGATATGACACTATCTTTTTACCAGTGTATGTTTTGCTAGATAATTTATGATTTAAATTTTCTAAAACAATAAAAGGATTCCCTTTAATTTCACCTGTATATGTTTTTAAAGTTGATGTATCAATATCATGAAAATGATCAAAATCAAAATCAAATCTTTGTTTTAAATAACCTAATTTTTCAGCAGAAAAATAATTGTCAAATTTTAAAAATTTAAATGTTTTTTTAAATAAATCATGCGGTAAATTATTTTCTAAAAGTGCATTAAGTGGCTCTGTATCATTTCATAATTCACTTTCTAATTGCTGAATTTTTTGATCAAGTGTTGCCAAAGTATTTTTGAATATAAACATATAAACTAAACAAAGAATACTTAAAATACTACAAATTACAACTAATGTAATTGCAATTGCAAAAGAAGTTTTTGTTTGTATTATTTTTAAAACTAAACCAAGAATAGATAACAGCGCTATAACTCCGAAAAATATAAAGCCTACAAATAAAAAAGTTTTAATAGTTTTTTTTGAATTATAACTATTTTTTGTATTTTCTAAATTTTGATTTTTTTTGATATTTTCATGTAAATCAACATTAGATTTTTTTAATAATTCATCAAATTTATTTTTTACATTATCATCATGTAATTTTTGAAATTTATTTTTATATTCTTCAACTCAATTAAATATTTGTTCTTCCATTTTCCCTTCTTTTTATAAAAATTATTTTTATTTTTAATTATAACAATATTTTTTATTTTTATTTTATTACGAAAACAAAAATAAAAAAATCACAAAATTTTCTTTATGTTTTTATAAAATACAGTATTATCATATTTATATATTGTGTTTGCATTTTTACTCTATTTAAATAAAAATACTTTGCTAATTTAAAACTATTTATTTTTCTAATTTATATCTTATGTTTAAACTTTTAAAATAAAGATAAAATTAAAAACATTGAAAATCAATTTATCAAAATATAAACATTGTTTTAAAAATAGTTTACTTTTTCTTTAACTATTTTTGAAACAATAAAAGGAACTATTGTAGTGTAATTATTTTTGGCAGCAACATTTTTTTAGTTGGGTATTCAAAAATAGCAATGTTTTATTCATATATTATGTCATTATATAGTTGACATGCAGCTGTAATTTCTTGTTGTAAATAGCTATTTTGTTGCATTGCATTAATTATTGTTTTATGCGCTTTTAATTCCGGATATTTTTCAAATGTTAAATTCATTTGTTGACCCAAATTTTCAAGATTATTTAACATTTCATTTTTATCGATATTTTTATCACTATATCTATAACTAGTAACACTTTCTATAATTTCCTTATCTAGATTTATTGCTTTTTCAAGAAGTTTTGACACATTTTCTAAAATATTGTATTTTTGTTCGAGGAAATTATCTATTAGCGATGTATGACGCTGAATGTTTTGTTGTAGTCAATCTAATTCTTTTTTCGCTTTTATTTTTTTTGTTAGAAAAATAATACCCGGAATGATAAATAAAAACCAAAGTATTCAATTAAAAAAAATAATCGTACCTTTTGAAACTTTAACAGACAATGTTTTGTTAATCACATGAATTTGTTTTCCATTATTGTTTATATTATTTGAATCCAATTGATTTATTTGATTTTTCATAATATTCTCCAAATATTAATCTTTTTATAATATTTTAACAACAAAATTTTTTGCTATTAAAATATTAGATATTTTTGTTTGAATGTTATTATTTTTTTTATAATGTTCTAACTCTGTAATTTCAAGTTTTACTGTTTCAACAATTGGTGTAAACTTGTCCCACTCAATTTCAACATCATAATATTTACCATTTCCTGCTTTTCTAGTTACATATTCAATAGCTTTTTCTAATTTATAACCATATGATGTTGCTTCAATAATGTCAGTATATTTATCTTTACTAGAAATAAATTTTGTCTTAATAATTTTATTTACTTTTGTAGAACTTTTTTTAAAAATTTTATCTTTTAAATCATTCATGATTGATTCATGCTCAAAATAACTATAATTATCATTGTGCTTAATATCATAAATATACTCAAAAGTTTTGTTATGTTGATATAAAGGAATTGAAAATATTGGTGCAAAAGCAAAATATCAAAGTCTAAAATATTCACTGTTATGAATAATAAAATTTCATTTTGCTTTTGCGATGTTATAATCAGTATACAAAAAAATTTGTGGTAAATGAAAATTAATTTCTTCAAATTTACTTGATGTAATTAAATTTCATTTTTTGTTTTTATTAAAATCAAAATTATCACCAAAAGAATCATAACTGTTTTTTATTAAATCAAACATATTTTTTTGTGCTATTGGTGTGAATAAAAGTCTATATTCTATTTCGTTATTTCTATTTCAAGCTGGAAATGAAAGTTCAAATTTATCATTTGCAAGAGGTATAAAATTTGAATGTTTTTTTGCAAAATCATTTAATTTTTTTTGCTTTCTTTATAAGAAGATTTATCATAAAATCAAAGAGATGAATTAGCTTTCTTAAAGAAAGTTAAATTTGGTGCTGCATCACTAGCGAATAATATATATTTTTTAGTTCCAAAAATGGGATATGATTTTGTTATTGATGCTGACAAAGTTTCTGTAATTTTTTCATCTTTTTTTCGATATGTAACATCTGTTGAACCATAATATGTTTTACTTGATAATTCTTGATTTAATTTTTCTAAAACAATAAAAGGATTTCCGTTCACATCACCTGTAAATAATTTTGAAGTGGTCACATCAAGATCAAGAAGATGGTCAAAATTAAAACCAAATCTTTCTCTTAAATACCCTAATTTTTTAGCTGAAAAATAGTCATCAAATTTTAAAAATGTAAATGTTTCTTTAAAAAGTTCATGTGGTGAATAATTTTCTATTAATGCATTGAATCTTAATTGTTCATTTTTTAATTCTTTGTCTATTTCTTGAGTTATTAAAAAAATTTTATCACTCTTTTTTTACATTTACGTGAACAAATCCAAAAAATAATAATTAAAATAGAACAAATTACAACCAATATAATTGCACTAATAAAGAACTTTTGATTTTTAAATTTTTTTAAGGACAAACCAATAATAAAAAATAAATCTATAATAATTAAAATTATAGAAACTTTAAATAAAAACTTTTTAATTCGTCTTAATAATCGTATTTTATTTCATCCTTTTTTTGAAATTTTGTTTTTTTGACATTATCATTTAAATTGATATTTGCTTCTTTTAATAATTCATTAATTTTTTTTTCTATATTATCACTATGTAATTGTTCAAATTTATTTTTATATTCATCAACTCAATTATATATTGGCTCACATTTATTTTTCTCCAACAACATTTTTTTAAATTATAACAATATTTTCAATGTTTATTTTATTGCAAAAAATAAAAAGACAAAAAAATTTAAATTTTTTTTGTCTAAATTATTTTTTTATAAAATCAATTTTATTTTTATTAACAAAAATTTGAATCTTATTTTTGGATTCGATTTCTTTTTTAATAATTTTATCTGCTAAATAAGTTTCAATAACTTTTTTAATAAAATTTTTAAAAGGCCTAGCACCAAATTGTTTGTAGTCATTACTTTTTAAAATGAAATTAATTATTTCATCATCTCAAAGCAAAGAAATATTTTGTTGATTTTTAATTCTAGTTGCCAATTTTTGTAATTCTAAATTAATGATTTCTTTTAATACTTCATCATTTAAAGGATTAAATTTTATAATTTCTTCAACTCTATTTAAAAATTCTGGTCTAAAGAATTTTAGCATTTCTTCTCTTATTTTTTCTAATGAAATATTAGGATTTTTTAATATTTTTTCAGATGCAATATTAGTTGTTAAAATGATAATAGTATTTCTAAAATTAATTACTTTTCCTCTTGAATCTGTTACAAAACCATTATCTAAAATTTGCAATAATATATTTACAATATCTGGATGAGCTTTTTCTATTTCATCAAATAAAACTATTGAATAAGGTTTTTGTCTAATTTTTTCTGTTAAATATCCACCTTGTTCATAACCTACATAACCTGGAGGAGAACCAATTAATTTAGAAATAGAATGCTTTTCCATGTACTCCGACATATCTAAACGCACTAAATCTTTTTCAGAATCAAAAAGATAATTTGCTAAACTACGTGCCAATTCTGTTTTACCAACCCCTGTTGAACCAGCAAATATAAATGATGCAATTGGTTTATTGGGATCATTTATATTTGCTTTTGATCTTAATATAGCGTTATAAACTAGTTCTAAGGCTTCATCTTGACCTTTTATTTTAGATTTTAATTTATCATATAAATTTAAAATTTTAGTTTTTTCAGCTTCAACTAATTTAGTAATAGGAATTTTCGTTCACTTAGAAACTACTTTTGCAATTTCTTCTTGATTTACTTCTTCATTTGTAAAACTTTGACTTTGATTTAATTGTTTTTCTAACTCTTTATTTTCTAGTTGTAATTTAGGTATTTGATTATATAAAATTTCTGACGCTTTTTTATAATCTCCTTCTTCTTGGAAAATTTTAAAATTATTATTTAGCTTATCAATTTCTTTTTTGTTATTAACAATTTTTTGATTTAGTGTTTTTTGATTATTAAAAAGTTTTTCATTTTCAACTATTTCTTTTTTTAGATTGTTGATTTCATTATTTAGTTTTTCTATTTTTTCTTTGTTATTTTGATTTTTCTCTGAATCAAGTGAAAATTTTTCCATTTCTAGTTTAGCTAATGTATGCTGTAATTTTTCTAAAATCTCTGGTTTATAATTCATTTCCACTTTTATATTAGAACTTGCCTCATCAATTAGATCAATTGCTTTATCTGGTAAAAAACGATCAGTTATATATCTTGAAGATAAATTCGCGGCAGCAATGATAGCTTCATCTAAAATTTTAACACCATGAAAATTTTCAATTCTTTCTTTAAGCCCTCTTAAAATAGTAATTGTATCGTTAACACTAGGTTCATTAACAACTATTTTTTGCATTCTTCTTTCGAGTGCTGAATCTTTTTCAATATATTTTTTATATTCATCATATGTTGTAGCGCCTATAAGTTTAATTTGACCTCGCGCCATCATCGGTTTAATAATATTGGCTGCATCCATCGCATTATCATTAGCTTTTCCAGCACCTATTAAAAGATGAATTTCATCAATAAAAATTAATATTCCGCCATTTGATTCTTCTACTTGTTTTAAAACTTTTTTAAATCTATCTTCAAATTGTCCTAAATATGAAGCACCAGCAACAATAGAAGATAAATCAATTTCTCATATTTCTTTCTTTTTTAAATTCTCAGGCACTTGACCTTCTACAATTTTTCTGGCCAAACCTTCAATTATCGCAGTTTTACCTACTCCAGGTTCACCTATTAAGATTGGATTGTTTTTGTTTTTTCTTGATAAAATAGTTATTATTCTTCTGATTTCCTCATCTCTATTAATAACAGGATCCAGCTTATTTTCCATAGCTAATTTAGTTAAATTTTTCCCAAATTGTTCTAAAGGGTTTTTGTTTTCTTTAAATTCCATATTCATATTTTTACCTCACTTAAATTATTTAATATGCATATTATAACATATTTTTGGCACTTTAATGTTAAGAGTGCCAAAAATATAAAAAAGCAAGAAAAAAAGATGGAGTGAATTCCATCTTAAATAGATCATATTATTTGATATGGCTGCCCCAGTTAGATTCGAACTAACGCATCGCGGCACCAAAAACCGCTGCCTTACCGCTTGGCCATGGGGCAAAATGGTGGGGGGGGAGGGATTCGAACCCCCGAACCGTTAGGAAGTGGGTTACAGCCACCCGCGTTTGGCCGCTTCGCTACCCCCCCACAAAGAAAGCAAAAATATTATACATTATTTTTTATAAAAAAAAAATTTTTTTTATAATAATTTTAGAAAATCTTCTTCAGTAAGAATGTTTATTTTTAATTCTTTTGCTTTTGTATATTTACTACCTGGGTTTTCTCCTAATAATAAATAATTAGTGTTGGCACTAATACTAGAAGAAATTTTTCCTCCATTTTCTTCAATTATTTTTTTAAAATAATTTCTCGGTTTAGTTAATGTTCCTGTAATAACAAAGACTTTATCTTTAAAAATTAAATTATTGTTTTGTTGTTTTTGCTCAAAAATAAAATCAATATTTTTTAATTTATTTAAAAAAGAAATATTATTTTCATTTTTTAAATAAAGTTGGATTTGTTCAACAATAATTGGTCCTAAATTTTTTATATTTAACAATTTATTATAATCATAATTAATAAACTCATCAATAGTGTTTATTTCATTAGCTAAAAGCTTAGCATTTCTTAAACCAACATTTTTTATTCCTAAACCATAGATAAATTTTGCAATTGTTGTTTTTTTTGAAACTTCGATTGCTTTTAAAAGTTTTTGTGCTGATTTTTGCCTAAAGCCTATTTCACTTAATTCTTTTAATTTGTTTTTCAAATTAAAAATATCATAAGCTGAAAAAATTATTTTATTTTTATATAAAGATTCAACTGTTTTTTTAGATAATGTCTCAACATTTATTGCTTCTTTTGAAAAAAAATGTAATATTTTATTTAAAATAATAGGAATGCAATTTTCATTTAAACAAAATTGCTCCTTATCGGTAGTATGAATTTTTTGTCCACAAAATGGACAGTTAACTAAAATTTCTATGTTACTTTCACTAAATTTTTTAGTTGTACCAATGACTTGTGGTATTATTTCTCCAGCTTTTTTTATTTGCACTTCTTCATTTAGATTTATTTTTAGATTAATAATATTTTGATAATTATGCAAATAAGCTTTCGAAACCTTTGTACCATTCAGAATAACAGGTTCAAGTTTTGCAATATACGCTAATTTTCCTGTTCTTCCAATTTGATAATCAATACCTATTAATTTAGTATTTACAATTTCATCATAAAATTTAAAAGCAATTGCTCCTTTTGGAAATTTAGAAGTTACACCTAATTTATTAAATAAATCAAAATCATTTATTTTTACTACACAACCATCTATTTCATAGTCAAGAGTATTTTTTAAATTCATAATCTTTTCAATATGTTTATATGCTTTTGAAATACTTTTAGTTTTAAGACCTAAATCATTAACTGAAAAGTTGTTTTCTTTTAAAAAATCAATAGTTTTATCATGAGTTAAAAGATTATGAGAAAAAGGATTAATAACTTGATAAAAAAAAGCACTCAAATAACTAATTTCATTATTTAAATCTTTTTTTCTTCTTAAAATTCCTGCAGTTGCATTTCTTGGATTGGCTAAAATATTGTTTGATTTAGATTTTAATTTTTCAAAATCAGTTTTGGACAAAAAAATTTCGCCCCTTATTTCAAGTGGTAGCATATAGTTAATTTTTTTATTTATAAAATTTGAAGACATTTTTAAAACATTTTCTGTTATATCTTCACCTTCAATCCCATTACCTCTTGTTAATGCTTTTATTAAATTACCATTTTCATAATAAATAGCAATTGACATTCCATCAATTTTAGGTTCTATATAAAATTCAATATTTCCATCTTGTTTCATTGCTTGAGCATCATTTGAAAATTTTTCTAACTCTTCAAATGAATAAGCTTTATTCAAAGATAACATTGATTGACTATGTTTTTCTTTTTTAAAAACACTGATATTTAATGGAGCAACTCTTTGAGTAGGTGAATTATCATTTTCTTCTTGACTAAAAAGATAGTAATAATTATGTTCAAGTTTTTGTAATAACTTAAAAAGTTTGTCATATTCATAATCTGAAATTTCAGAAATGTTTTTTTCAAAATATAACGAATCATGATAGATAATTTTTTTTCTTAAATCAACTATCTTTTCTTTTATTTTTTGCTCATTTTCTTTCATTGTTAAATCCTTTGTGATGATAAAAGTCATCATTTAGGTAAAAAAATTACATCATATTCAATTAAAAATGCTACAACAACTAAAAGTATAAATCCAATTATAAAAAGAAAATCAAATCACTTTAATCTTAATGTTCGATATTTTGTTCTTTTCGCATATGATGAATAACCCCTTACTTCCATAGCGTTTGCTAAATCATCAGCTCTAGCAAAAGATAAAACAAACAGTGGAATAGTTAAAGAAACCATTGATTTAACCTTATCTTTAATTTTTCCATTTTTAAAATCAACACCTCTAGAAGCTTGAGCTTTGAGAATTCTATTTGTTTCAAGTAATAATGTAGGAATAAATCTTATAGCAATTGATATAATCATAGCAATAATAGAAGTATTAATTCTTAATAATTTCAAAGGAGACATAATATCTTCAATTGCTTTAGTTAATAAAATTGGCTTAGTTGTATAAATAAGTAATGTTGTAATAATTAACATTGTATAAATTCTAAGGGAAAGTGAAAAAACTTTCGTAAATTTAGCAGTAGTATAGACAAAACCTATTTTTTCCAAATTAATTCATTCTTTTTTAAATCAAGGTTCAATCTCGTCTTTTTTTAAATATTGAAATCCCAATCTTCAATAATCAAATGTCTTTCATTTTTCATCTGGAATATCTGATATAAAACTATAAAAAACTGACATAAAAACAAAAATAAAAAGCGGAACTTTAATCATTTTAAGCAAACTTAATGGTTTTTTAGTTATACAAACATATAAAATTAAAATTGGTAAAATAATTAGAAAAAATGTAAATAAATGACTAATAATAAAAAATAAAACTATAAATAGAATATTAAATAATAATTTAACTCTAGGGTCTAATTTATGCAAAAAAGTATTTTTATGCACATATTTTCCAACGCTTATTGTCATTATTTTTCCTTTCTATAGTGATTTATTCAATTTGCTAATTCTTTTTGTGTTACAACTTTTGGTACAGGAAGTCCTCTTTTTTTTAATTTGTCTATAAAAGACATTAATTTTGTAGGCTCCATTTTATTTTCTATTAAAAATTTATTATCACTTAATACATTGTATGTATCATCATCTCTGATAATTCTTCCTTTTTTAAAAACAATAGTTCTTTTTGTTCATGTTAATGCATTATCTAAATCATGAGTTGCAATTATTATTGTTTTTCCTTGTTTGTATAAATTATAAAAAATTTCAAGTGTTTCATTAATACCTGCAGGATCTAGTCCAGCTGTAGGTTCATCAAAAAAAATGACATCAGGATTCATAGCTAAAATCCCAGCTATTGCAACACGCCTTTTTTGCCCACCTGATAAATCAAAAGGTGATTGTTGTAAGAAGTCTTCATTTAATCCAACTAATTTTATAACCTCTTTTGCTCTTTTTAAAGCTTCATCTTTTGGAACGCCCATTGATAAAGCACCAAAAATTATATCTTTTTCAATGGTTTGTTCAAATAATTGATACTCAGCAAACTGAAAAACAACACCAATTCTTTTTCTTATTGCTTTAATTTTCTTAATTTTTTTTTGAAAAAATAAAGGTTTTTTAATAATTAAATAAGAATCTTCATTTTGTTTAGTTTTTTTATTATAATCAACATAAAAATATTCTATTTTTCCACCATCAGGAAGAATCAAACCGTTCATATGCTCAATAAATGTAGTTTTCCCACTTCCAGTTTGACCAATTATCGAAATAAATTCTCCTTGTGAAATGGTTGTAGACACTTTATTTAAAGCATTAAATTTGGTTGGTAAATCTTTATCATAAATTTTTACTAAATCACTAACTTTTATTTGCATATTTTTTCAAGCAATTCCTCTTCATCATATGTTGGTTCAATGCCTTCTATTAAACTAGAGAGTTTATAAACAAAAGGTGAATCAATTCTGGCTTTTTCAATTATTTCTTTATTTTTTAAAATTTCTTTTGGTGAGCCTTGAGCTATAACTTGACCTTTTGCCATAACAATTAATTCATCTGCTAAAATAGCTTCATCCATATTGTGTGTAATAGAAATCAATGTTTTAGTTTTTAAATTTTTAATATCTCTAATAATATTTAAAACATCTGTTTTTCCTTTTGGATCTAGCATTGAAGTAACTTCATCAAAAATAATAATTTTTGGATCTAAAGCTAAAATTGAAGCAATTGCAACTCTTTGTTTCATTCCCCCTGAAAGATTTTGTGGTTCTCTTTCAAGATGTTCAAACATGTCAATTTTTTTTGCCAATGAAAAAATTATGTCTTTCATCTTTGAAGGATCAACGGCTCTATTTTCTAAACCGAAAGCTATATCATCTTCAACTGTAGCTCCTACAAATTGATTGTCTGGATTTTGAAAAATAATCCCAATATTTTTTCTAACTTCAGCCAAGGTTTCTTTCGACATTAAAACATTATCAATATAAACTTCACCTGCAAAAGGTTTGTAAATACCAGCTAAAACCTTAGATAATGTGGATTTACCTGAACCATTATGTCCTAAAATAGCAATATATTTATTTTTTGGAAAAGTTATTGTTATATTATTTAAGGCTAACTTACCATCATCTGCATTTTTGTAAGAAAAAGAAATATTTTTGAGTTTTATCATAATTTTAAAATTATACATTAATTATATTTATTTTTATTTAGTTTATTTGTAATTACTAAATAATTAAAGATGCTGCTTTAACATAAGAACGCAAAAGTTTACCAGCGCCTAATTTAGTCCCTCCAAAATAACGTACAACTATAATTAAAGAATTCATTTGTTTTTTTAATTGTAAAAAACATAATAATGGTTTGCCAGCTGTGCCTCTGGGTTCACCATCATCAAAAAAACCCATTTTTTGCTCATTGATAATATAAGCATAACAAATGTGCCTAGCTTTTTTATGCTCTTTTTTTATTTTTTGTATAATAGAATTAATTTCTTCAACAGTTTCAATGTTGAAAAAATAAGGAATAAATTTTGATTTATTCACTTCATAAACAACAGTTTTTTTCATTAGTTTCATGGCAAAATTAAAAAATAATTTTAATAATATTGTTTTAGCTCTTTTTTAGCTTGTTGTTTTTTTTCACTTTCCCTTTTATCTGCTTTGTTCTTTCCTTTAGCTAATGCTAAAGTTAATTTGATTTTATTTTTATTGTTAAAATAAATATCTAATGGGATTAAAGTGTAACCTTGTTGTTTTTGTTTCAAACTAATTCTTAACAATTGATTTTTATGCATCAAAAGTTTTCTTGATCTTGTTTCTTCGCCTTTAACACTCATGTATAAAGATATATGAGCATTTACTAAAAATAATTCATGCTTTTTAAATGATGCAAAAGAATTTGAAAGATTTATTTTTTTAGCTCTAAGAGATTTAACTTCCCAGCCAAACAAAACTATTCCACATTCAAATTTTTCATAAATTTCATAGTTAAAATTAGCACTTTTATTTTTTGCAATAACAAAAGCCATTATTACTCTTCCTTGAGTGGTCTATTTCAAATTTTTTCAATTATTTCACTAATTGGTGTTTTTAAATAAATAATTTCATAAAGTGCAAAAACTATTGGTAAGCTTAAATTATTATGATCTGCTATTTTTTTAACAACATTAATTCCTGTTAAACCTTCAACAGTTGTTTTGTTTTCTTCGATTGTCAACTGATTTTTAATAAATTCATAACCAAAAGTGTAATTTCTAGATAATGGACTAAGTGCTGTAACTATTAAATCACCCATCCCTGTGAGACCCATTAAGGTTTTATTTTTACCACCTAAAAATTCATTAAATTTTTTAGCTTCTGCAAAACCTCTTGTCAAAAAGGCAGCAATAGTATTTATTCCATAACCTGCAGCAAACATCATCCCTGAAGCAATAGCTAAAATATTTTTGTAAACACTACCAACTTCAGCACCAATTTCATCGCTTTGTAAATAAGTCTTAAAATATTTATTATTAAAAAATGGTTGAAGTTTTTTACTCTCTTCTAAGTTATCACTTACTAATGTTACAATTGTAAATTGTTCTCTCACAATTTCTTCAGCATGCGAAGGTCCTAAAAGCGATACTACAGAAATAATATTTTTATTTTCTTTTGATTTTTCCTTTAGTCCTTGTTGAAGCGAAATGTTTTTATTTGGATAAAACCCTTTTGAACAATTAATAATTACAGTTGGTTTGGTTATCTCCGTTAAAATTTTTTCAAAAACAACATCTATAATTTTAGAAGGTAGAGCTAAAACAATATAATTAGCATAAGTTATAGCTTTGTTTAAGTCTAAAGTTGTATTTAAATGTGGGATATTTCTTTCTTTTGGGAAATATTTTAAATTTTGACCTTTATTTAAATCAGCAAGCTCTTTTTCATTAATACCATAAACGATAATGTTTTTATAGCCTGAATCATATATAACTTTAGCCATTGCTGTAGCCATTGCGCCTGAGCCTATAATTGCAAATTTATTTTCCACATTAACTCCTTTGCATAATTTTTTCAACAATTTTCAAATTGTTTTTAAATAAAAAATAATTTTTTTATATAGTAATTAATATAAAAAAATTATTTTAAATTCTTATTTTTTTCCTCACATCCGCAATCAATTGTTTGATTTTGAAGTTCCTCTAGAGTAACATAAAAGTGACAGTCATCTTCTTCTGGAATTGATGTTTTGTCTTCTTCTAAAGTTTCAGTTGTCTCTATAACTTCGCCTTTATCTACTTCAATTGTCTCGATAACTTCTTCTTCATTAATTGAGTTAATTGATTCACTCATATGTTCTTGTTCTATAACTTCATCTTCATCTACTTCAATTGTCTCAACAAATTCAGTTACATCTTCTGATTCTGTAAACTCATCCACTATTTCATCTTTTGGCTCATCAATAATTTCTAAAATTTCTTCATTGATTTCAGATATTTCAGGTTCTGGTTCTAATTCGAATATATCATATTCATCTTTAGTCAACAATAGATTTAAATGTTCAGAATTTAAATTTTCTAATTCTGTAGTTTTGCTTTTGAATTTTTCACAAAATGCAACTAACTTAAAGGTTTTTTGAATTCATTGTCATAGTTCAACTCTATTTAATTCTGACTCTTCAATTCTCATTATTCCATGAATTAACAACCCACTTGATCTATCAATTAATCTTTCTCTAGCAAAATCTGTTAATTCTGGCAATATCAGAGTATTGTAATGATTATTTTTAGACAATAAATATAATTTGTTATCTGTAACAACTAATATGTTGTCAGCCTTTTGCTCTGCAAGTGTCTTTTTAATAGCTTCATCAACATCATTTGTTTCACTTAATGTTAATAATTCACTTTGATCTAAGATAGTTAATCAACTTTCATCAATAAGTGATTTAACTCTTGGTAAAAGAACAGTTTCTTTAGTTAAATTTTTAAGTTTTGATAAAACAAAAGAATTTAAATTAGGTCTATAAATAAATGGTTTATGTCTTAATTTAACTTCTTTAATTATTTCTTGGTAACTTTCAAATGATTTAGTACTTAATAATGATTCAGAAGATGCTAAAACAAAAGTATTAAAATTAATTCTTTCTAGTTGGTTTGTAGATAAAATGGTTTCATCAGAATTTAGAACAAAATCATGTCATGAATGTCTTTTATCTGGATTTGTAATTAAATTTAAAGTGCTTACATTTAAATTATCTAATTCTTTTTTAATAACATCAGCTTTTTGATTTTCTCCAATTGTTGTTAAAAGTTTGACAATATTATGTTTCTTTTCAGCTAATCTTTCAACTATGTTATATGTGCTTCCAAGAATTTTTTGATTTTCATCAACAATAATTTCACCAGAAATTAAAGCAGTTTTTGTTTTTCTTCATTCCACATTAATTGGGTTTAATTCAAAAGCAGCGCCACCTTTTAAATTAGTAAATTTCGCTTTTAATAAACCTGGAATGTAATATTTGCTTGTAAATGTATATTCTCCATGGTTAATAAAAATTTCAATAACAGAATTATCTAAGAAAATTTCCAAAAAGTGGATTCTTGGTATTTTTTTAGTTCAAACTTGACCAAATTCTTTACCTACAACAAATAAAGATCGTGACTTATCAACACTAAATTCACCTTTTTCCCATTTAATAATAAATTTTTTCCCTTCATCATTAAAAAACTCAATTTCAAAGTCTTTTTCTTCAAATTTATCATTAAAATTATTTACAATAATATTTTGTAATCTATTAGCAAATGACATTTCATTTTCAATTGCTGAATAAACTTTTCTTAATTTGTAAATATTAGGATGAACATTTTGGAAAATTGATTTATCTTTATAACTTAAAATTCTTGGTAATGAGAGATTATTCATTCATCCATTTTCTATCGCTAATTCATCATCAGCATTTGAATTAGAAATTAAAGAAAACATTACAAAGTCTGTATCATTTTCAAAAATTCTACTTCCATAAAAATCAAACCCTTCATCAACTTTTTGTATTTTTTCAACATCAAAAGTTAATTTTTTAAAGTCTAATTTTCCAATTACAAAATATGTAGAGTTTGGATTCATAGTATTTTCATCAACAAATTTTGTTTTTCCAACAGTAGAAAATAAGAAAACATCTTTATCATTTAACTTGAAATAAACAGGCGAAACAAAAAAGTAAGCATCTCAAAATAGTAACTGATCATTAAAAGTAATTTCACCTTCATATTTAAAATCACGATCTGGAAAATCTGATTTATAAACAGCTAATGCTCCTTGTGAATTATAATTTTGAATACCTAAAATAATGTAAAATGACCCATTAATGTAATAACATTTTGGATTTCTCGAAACTGGAGTTTGTTTGTAACGATCCATTTTAAATAAAACTTTTTTAGTTTCTTTTTTTATTTGGGATGTTTCAGGATCGAATTCAGCTACCAATGTGTAAGTCATAGTGTTTTCAGGGTCGAAATCAATATCACTTTCATTAAAGCCAGTGTAATATCTATAAAACTTACCTTTGTATAATAAGTCACCACCTGCTAAAATTGAATCTTTTTCTTCTTTAACTGTCGCCTCATTAGTAACTCCCACATCTTTATAATTTAAAAAATCTTGAGTTATAAAGGTTGAAATTTCTTTTAATTTTGATGATCCAAAAATTTTATTTGATTCATATGAGAGACTGTAATTTTTATTATGTTTAATTAAATTACTTGGAAGTCCTAAAATTCCAGAAAATGCAGATAAATGAAGTTTGTTATTAAAAACATCATTTTCTTTTTTGTTATGTCAAACATTTGATTCATTTAATTTTTGTTCTTTTTTGTCAACTGGAAAATCTATTTTTTTTAATTTATCATTATTTTTTTTTCTAAATTTAAATAACATATTTTTACTTCCTTTTTTGTACATTTTAATATATTAAAAATATTTTATTTAAATTATACTTTATTTTATAAAAATTTAATTTATTTTAGATATTAAAATTTAAAAAAATAAAATAAAAGATTTTTTCGGATAGTTCAAAATATAAAAAAAAAATTTTATTAATATAATATTTTATTAATATAATATGTAAAAAACATGAAAGGAAAAACATGAAAAAGTTTAAAAATTATTATGAAATACCAGAAAAATATAGATTTGATTTAGAACATTTATTAGAAGGTAAAACAATAAATCATTTAATTAATGAATTTGATAAATATAGTGATTTTCTAGTCCAAAATAAAGATAATCAGTTTAAAACAATAGAGAATTATTTAAAATATCAAAAAAAATCACAAGAATTTGGAATTTATTTGAACAAAGTTGATAACTATTTATATAATAAAAAATCAACAAATGTTGTTGATAGTGAAAATAACAAAAATTATGCTATTTTTAAAAATAAATTAGATCAATTTGAAGCAAAAATTGGTTCAACAATTTCTTTATTTTTCAAAAACATTGATAATATTGAGAAATGAAAAAATGATCCAAAAGTTAGTGAATATAAAAAAGATATTGATGATATGCTCGAATGTGAAAAATATAAATTAAATGATGAGATTGAAAAATTTATTGTTGATTCAAAACAAGGTGAAGTTTCATTATATGAAACATTTTCAATTTTATATAATAGTGAAACAAAGTTTAAAGACATAATTGATGAAAAAGGGAAAAAATATACTTTAAATTCTACAAATTATAAAAATTTTCTTTTAAACAAAAATAGCAACATTAGAAAACAAGCTTATGAAAATTTTTATAATGGTTATTTAGAACATAAATCTAGTTTTAGTTCTCTTTTAATACAACATATTAAATCAGATTCTACAAAAGCCAAAATTAGAGGTTATAAATCACTTGTGGACTCTAAATTATTTTCAGATAGAATTAATGTAAAATTAGTTGAAAATCTTTATAATACAACTAAAAAAAATATTTACATTTATAGAAAATATGAAAAATTAAATGCTATTTTTTATAAAAAGAAATACAATGAACCATATAATGTCTGAAATAGTAAACTACCTCTTATAAATGTAAAACAAAATTATAGCATTGAAGAAGCGAAAGAAATTCTTTTAGAAGCTATAAAACCAATGGGAAATGAATATTACAACAAAGTAAAAGAAGCTCTTGAACAAAGATGAGTAGATTATCACCATGTACCAAATAAAAGAGGTGGAGCTTATTCTATTGGTCAAAGTTATGGTGTTGAGAAGAAATTAATTTTAATGAATTATGATGGAACATTTGATGGTGTTTCAACATTAGCTCATGAAATGGGACATTCTATGCACTCATGATATAGTGACAAAACTCAGCCTTATGTTTTATCTAGTTATCCAATAATTTTGGCAGAAATTGCTTCTATTTTTAACGAACTAATGCTTTTAGATTATTTTTTCAATAAAAATAATAATATCAAATTGAAATTTGATTTAGTTAAAAAATCAATTGATGATTTTTATCAAACAGTAATAAAACAAACTTTTTGATCCAATTATGAATTTGAACTTTATAAAAAAATAGATAATAAAGAACCAATTAATTCATATGAAGCTTTAGAAGAAATTTATGTAAATATTCACAAAGATTATGCAAAAGATCCTAAAAAAATTAAAAAAGGAAAAATAGAAAATATCTCTAGTGTGACTATACCCCATTTTTATTATGATTTTTATGTTTATAAATATGCAGTAGGTTATATAGTGGCGAATATTTTTTATCAAAAATATAAGCAAAATGGTAAAAGTGAATTAGAAAATTACATTAAGAAGTTTTTATCAGCAGGTGGAAGTAAATGACCAATTGAAATTTTAAAAGATGCAGGTATTAATTTAGAAGAAGAATCAGTAATTCAACTTGCTTTTGATTTATTAAATGACAAGGTTAAAACTTTTGAAAAGTTAGGAAATCAAATTTTTAAAATTAAAAAAACAAAATAAATATTTAAGTTAATTAAAAAAACACCAATTTTTGGTGTTTTTTTAATTAAACAAAGAATAATATCATAAATATTATAAAGAGTAAAATAAATATTGCGATTGTAATTCATAAAATAAATCATAATGCAAAATTAGTTCTAGTTCAAAGTGTTTCAACCAAAAAATTTTCATTTCTTTCAACAGCATATTCTGTATCTTCTTTTGAAACTTCAACACAATCTCTATTAATAATGTTAATTTCATCAGCCATTCGAACATGAAGATTATCTCTCGCATTAATGTCTGTGATATCCATTACATTAACAGGAATAATTTCATTTGTAACTTGATTTCATAATACATAATTTCCATCATCAATTATGTTTTCATTTTGATTGTATGTTAATACTTTTCCTGAAACTACTAAATCATCTCTAGATAAATCAACAACCATTTCTTTTTCATCTAAAATGTCATCTTTTAATACATCAATAGATAAAGGGTCTTTATCGATTTCTCAATCCATAGAACAAAGATCATGACCTATTTCTGGTGATTCATCCATAATCTTTTGTGTTCTAGAATTGTATTCTCAAAGACTAATATCAGCATTGATAATCTTGCATTCTCTACATCATAATTCATGTTCTTCTCATTGATGTCCATGAATATTTAATTTAGCTAAATGGTCTTCCTCTTCTTTGATAAAGTCATTTTTATCTTTTTCACATTCTTCACAAATTTGAATTTCTTCTTCAACAATAGGTGCTGGAACTGTTTCTTCTAAAGCAGAAATTTGAGTATTTAAATCCAATATTTCTTCATCTAAATTCATGCACACTTCATTATTTTCACAGTTGCATTCTGATCCTAAAGCACTTGTTCATCTATCAACTTCTGATTCAACAATATAATCCTCTTTAAATTCTCATTCAGACATTCCTTCTTGCTGTATTAAGTTATTTGAAAATTCATCATCACTTCATAGATTATTACATCTAGGACATTCAGGTTGCTCTTCGAATTCATCGTATTCAGGATATTTACCATATAAAAGATCATTTGTTGGATCAAATTCTGGTTCAGGCTCAAAAATAATTTCTTCAGCTTCAGGAAGTAAATTTGCTACTTCGCAACCATGACAAGGTGAGAATTCGTCTAATAATTCATTTTCATTTTGTAATAATTTACAATCTTGACATTCAAAATCAGGTTCAGGGGTAGGTTCAATTTCGATATATTCATATTTTTCAGTTTCATCAACTGAAAAAGTAGGTTCAGATTCAATTACTTCTTCTTGGTATTCATAGATAACTTCATCTGTTGGTTCTTCATTATCTAATACATTCAAATTATGCATATGTGTATCAGTTAAATGATATGTAGAAGTGTCACCAATACATAGCTCACATGTATCATCAAGATTTTTATGATGAATATCTATATCATCTAAATCAGAAACATAACCTTCTTCAATAACATACTCTCTAGTTGCTCTTTTTGCAATAATTTCTTCTTTAATAGCTTGAACATCATCGAGATTAAAACTTGCTGTTGTTATTGTATAATTTGATTGAGTTAAAATTTCTGGTTGCTCAACTTCAACAGGTATATCATAAATTGGAGTAGGAATTTCAACAACTTCTTTTTCAACCGAAGTGGTAATATCTTCTTCCTTTTTATTTTTAAAGTGAACAATTTCAACCTCAACATTTTCTTGATCTTCATCAATTCTAGTTTTAATTGAACTAACAAAAACCTCGTTTTCTCTTAATCACATAGTTGCATTAAGTTTTAAAGATTTCAAGTGTTCTATAGTTTCTTCTAGAGAATGAAAAATTTTATATTCTTTCTCCTTCATCGCTTTAAAACGATATTCAAATTCACCTGTTTTTTTATTTTTGATTTTTGAACAATAAAACTTTAATATCATGTTTTTTTCTCCTGCATTATTTTAGATTTATTCTTTATTTTAATAAAATATTAAACTTTAAAAACAACGAATATTTTTTTGTGTTTATTTTTTTACTTTTAAACTAATTATTAAAATTTTACACTATTTTTTAAAATTGTTGCATTTAATTATACTATTTTATTAAATAAAATTAAATTATTACAAAAATAAAAAAAATATTTTGTAAATATAGCATAAAAAGTGCTAAACTTATTGTTAGTATATAATAAATACTCGAAAGGAAAATATGGAATTAAAAGATTTAGAAAAAAAATATAGAATTGATGACTTAAAACTTGAGGGAAAAAAAGTTTTGATCAGAGTAGATTTTAATGTCCCTATTGTTGAAGGAAAAATCACTTCTATAAAAAGAATTCAAGCATCTTTAAAAACAATACAAAAAGTTATAGATGATAAAGGAAAAGCGATTATTTTTTCACATTTGGGAAGAGTTAAATCAGAAGAAGATAAAATAAACAAAACTTTAAAACCAGTTGCAGATGAACTAAGTAAATTATTAAACAAAAATGTTATTTTTGTGCCAGAAACAAGAGGTGAAATTTTAGAAAATAAAATTGCGCAAATGAATGAAGGTGATGTTTTATTAGTTGAAAATACAAGATTTGAAGACTTAAATGATAAATCTGAATCAAAAAATAGTGAAGAACTAGGAAAATATTGAGCATCACTTGGAGATGTGTTTATTAATGATGCTTTTGGAACTGCACATAGAAGCCATGCATCTAATGTGGGGATATCAAATAACATTGAAGTGGCAGCTATGGGATATTTAATGGAAAAAGAGATCAAAGCTTTAAATAAAGTATTAGTAAATCCTCAAAGACCTTTTGTTGCTGTTATTGGTGGAGCTAAGATATCAGATAAAATTAATATAGTATCTAGCTTATTAGAAAAAGCAGATAAAGTTTTAATTGGTGGTGGAATGGCATTCACCTTTAGATATGCACTTGGATATGATGTTGGTGAGTCATTATTAGATTTATCAAAAGTTGAATTAGCAGAAAGTTTAATTAAAAAATATGGTAAAAAACTTATTTTACCTGTCGACAATGCAATTGGAATTAATTTTGAAAATCAACCAAGAGTTGAAAATGGAAACACAAATCCTTTTAAAATTAATGTTAATGAAATGGGAATGGATATTGGACAATATACAATTGCATTATTTAGTTCTGAATTAAAGAAAGCTAAAACAATTTTATGAAATGGACCTGTTGGTATTACAGAATTGGATAATTTCAAACATGGAACAGAAGAAATTGCTAAAACTATTTCAAAAATTAGAGGTGGTTATAAAGTAGTTGGTGGTGGTGATTCAATAGCTGCTGTTGAAAAATTAGGATATGAATCAGCATTCAACCATATTTCAACTGGTGGAGGGGCTTCAATTGAATTTTTAGAAGGCAAAACACTTCCTGGTATAGCTGCTATCCATGATAAATAAAGTGATAAATAAAAAATAGAATGTCTAGTTGACATTCTATTTTTTTGAAAATTTAAGACTTATTAAATTAAATTATTTTCAATCATTGTTTTTTTAATAGTTTCTAAAACTGCACTTTCATTTTCTCCTGAAACTTCAACTATTAAAGTAGAACCAGCCTTGATCCCTAATGACATAATATTCATAATTGATTTAGCATTAGCTATTCTATTATCAGAAGTAATAATTTTAATTTCTGCTGGAAATTTAGCAGCTATTTGTGCTATTTTAGATGCAGGTCTAGCGTGTAATCCTAAAGGATCTACTATTTTAGCAGTGAATGATACCATTTTGTCTCCTTATTTATTTTAAATTTTTATTTAATTTACTTAAATAATTTTAGCATATTTATTATTAAAATTAAAGTAATGGTTTAAATAATAAAACAAAAATTTTATTAATTCTATGTTTTTTATTATTTTTTTTCTTAAAAAAAGGTGTTATAACATCATGCTTCTTTAAATATTCAATATGTTGTAAATATTCATTAATAGCATTACCTGTTATTAAAATATTAATTTCATATTGCGAATACAAACTTCGAATATCTAAGTTCATAGTTCCAATATAACCTATTTCATCATCAATAATAATCGCTTTACTATGGGCGAAAGAATTTTCATAACTAAAAATTTCAGCCCCTAATTTTTCAAGTTCTCTGCAATAATATAAAGTAAAAGGTTTGACATAATTTTTATCAAATTTACCTGGAATGTAAATTTTAATTTTTCTATTAGTCATTAAAATTTCTTTTAAAGCAATAAATATCCTTTCTGTCGGAATAAAATAAGGTGTAAAAATTTTTATTTCTTTTTTAGAGCTATAAAATAATTGAATTAAATAAGTTTCTAATAGTGATATGTCAACATTGGGGCCGCCTTGAAAGATTGCCCCTAGATTATCAAAGGTTTTTGTCTCATTTTTGTGTACATATTTATGGCTAGAAATAATTTCATGATTAGTTCACGAATTTCAATCATCAACAAAAGCTTGTGAAATATCTTCAACAATAGGTCCTTCCAATCTTAAATTAGTATCAAATCAAATACCGTAATATGGGCTAAAATTTGAATATTCATCAGAAATATTGTTTCCGCCAATATATGCAATTTCTCCATCTATAATAAAAATTTTTTTGTGGATTCTATAAAAACTTCTAGATGAAATAAAAGGAAATTTTAATTTGTTATAAGTGATAAGTTGAATATTTTCTTTTTTTAACATTTCTTTATCTTTTTTTAAAACTTCATACGAACCTAAACCATCAAGTATCAACCGTATTTCAACACCTTCTTTAGCTTTTTTGATTAAAATAGTTTTTAATCTGTTTCAAATAAAACTTTTTTTAACAATAAAAATTTCAATATGAACAAATTTTTTTGCTCTCATGATATCTTGAAACATTGTTTCATAAAAATCAAAACCATTAAAAATAAAATTGTATTCAAAATTTTTCGGTGTATTTCCAAATATTGAATTTATTTGATGGAAATAATTACTTTGAGCTAAAAATTTTTTATTTTCTTTTTCATATTGATAATGATGAAAATTATTTTTTTGTTTTAAATATTGTAGTTCACTAATTCTTTTATGGTATTTTCTTCCAAAAATAACAAAAAGACTTTGACCTAAAAATGGAAAAAAAATCATAAATAAAATTCAAGAAATTTTTGCATCAATATGTCTTTCTTGATTTAAAATAAAAATTATTGATAAAATATTAAGAATATAAAAAAGAAAAAATGCAACTATTATTTCTATACTTCAAGATTTTTTTAACAATTTATAAAAAAACCAACCTAACACAAGAAATAGCGTTGTTAAAACTAATAAAAATAAAATATAAAGCACTTTTTGAATGTATTTATTTTTAATCATTTGGTAAAATTATAGCAAATAAAACAAAAAACTAAGGAGTAAAAATGAATTTGAATGAGATTAAAACATTAGAAGACTTAAAACTTGCTAAAAATAAATTTTACGGACCAAACGGAGAAATTTTTGCTTTAACACAAAAACTTAAAACTGCAAATAAGGATGAGAAAATTTTAATAGGAAAACAAATAAAAACATTAAAAGAAAATATAGAAATTCAATTTCAATTACTAGCAGAAAAAATTGAAAAAAATAAAATTTATAAACAAATAGAGAATGAATGAATTGATGTAGAAGAACCTTTGTATAATAATTCCACATTACATCCATTGACTTTGATTATCCAAAGAATAAAAGAATGATTTTTACAAAATGGATATTTTGAAATGGAAGAAAGTGAAATAACTAATGATGAATATAATTTTGAAAGATTAAACATTCCTAAAAGTCACCCAGCTAGAGAAATGCAAGATTCATTGTTTTTTGATGAAAATATTTTACTTAGAACACATAACACGGGGATAAGTGCTTTAGTTTTAGAAAAGAACAAAAATAAAAGTTTTGCACAATTTTCAATTGGTAAAGTTTATAGAAATGATGAAGATGATCAAACACATTCACATCAATTTACACAATTAGATTTTGTAAATGTTGGTTATGTAAATTTCCCAAATTTAATTTGAACTTTAAAATCATTTTTATCCTATGTTTTAGAGGAAAAAGTCGAAATTAGATTGAGACCTTCTTACTTTCCTTTTACTGAACCATCAGTTGAAGTGGATGTTCTATATAAAAATAACTGAATTGAAGTTTTAGGTGCAGGTATGTTGCATCACAATGTTTTAAAAATAGCTGGTTATACAAACGACATGAATGCTTTTGCAGCTGGCATCGGAATAGAAAGATTAGCTATGATAAAATATAAAATTAGTGATATTAGAGAATTATATAAAAATGATTTAAGATTTTTAAATCAATTTAGAAAGGTAAAATAATGATTTTTTCTTTTAAAAAACTTAAGCAAATGGCTAATTTAGAGTCACAGATTCAAATAAAAAATGTAGTTGATGCGATTAATTCTATTGGATTTGAGGTAGAAGAATATTGAAAATTCAATGAAATAGAAGGTATTAAATTTGGGCATATTATTAAAACATATAAAAATCCTAATGCTGATAAATTGACAGTTTGTGAAATAGAATTTAATGACAAAACTAGAATTATTCAAACAAATGCAACAAATGTAAAAGCTAATGACTATATCATGGCTTTTGTACCTGGAAGCAAAAGTAAAAATATAATTTTCACCGAAAAAGAACTTAAGGGCATAATTTCAGAAGGAATGTTAGTTTCCTTAGATGAATTAGGTTTTGACAAAAATTTAGTTTGAAAAAAATTTGAAAATGGCATTTTTACCTTTGATAAAGTTGATTTAAATTTAGATCCATTAGATTATTTCGATCTTGATGATTATTTGATAAATGTTACAATTTTATCAAATCGTCCTGATGCAAATTCATATTACATAATGGCAAGAGAATTGGCGGCTTTTTTTCATAGCACATTTAAAGAAATAGAGTTTCAAAATCCTAATTTAAAAACTACTTTTGAATTTCAGAATAATTTAGGGGTTTTAACAGGAATTGAAGCTAAAGTAGATAAAAAGTTCAAACTCACTATTAATGATTCATTTTTAATTTTGAAATCTAACATCAAACTTATTAGTCCTTATATAGATTTAAGTAATTTAATTTTTTTACTTTCAGGTATGCCAAATCATGCATATAATAAAAAAATGATTAATTCGCCTTTGAAAGCGAAATTATTTAGTCAAACTACAAAAGTTCTTGGTGGAAAAGAAATTAATTTTGATAATTCACTAGGAATTGTTGATGGAAATAAAAACATTGTTTCTATTGCTGGGATAATTGGAATAGAAAAGTATTCTTTAAATGATGATAGTGAAAATCTAATATTTGAAATTGGAAAGTTTCCAATTAAAAATATTAGAGATACACAAAAACAATTAAAACTTGAAACAAATTCATTTAAGCAATCATCTAAAAATATTTCTTTTGGAACTATGGAATTAGGTCATAAATATTTAAGTAATTATTTAAGTATTTTTTCTGAACCTATTAATTTAAAAAAACCAGAAAATAAAACATTATTTTTTGACAAAGATAAAATAAATAAAATTGCTGGTTTTAATATAACAAATAGTTTAGATTTTACAAAAGTTAAAAAATCGCTTGAAATTTTAGGATTTATTTTTAAAAACGACAAAATTATTATTCCCAATTATAGAAATGATGTTGAAAACATAAATGATATAATTGAAGAAATTTTAAGATTTTATGGTTATTCAAAAATTAAAGAACTACAGCCTAAAAATCAAACTTTTTCAATCCAATCACTAGATACATTAAAAGAAGAAGTTGCTGCTAATGGTTTTCATGAAGTGAGAAGTTACACATTAACTTCATTTGAAAAAAATATTTTCAATCCATTTGATTTTAAAGATAATTTAACTCTTAAAACATTTGTTTCAAAAGAAAGAGAACAAATTAGAAATTCATTGTCTATTTCATTAGAAGAAATAATAGAATATAATCAAAAAAGAAAAATTAATGATATTTCCATTTTTGAAATTGGAATGGTAAATTCTTGAAACAAAGTTTTATGTTTAGCAAGTACAACTAAAAATTTTAATGATTTAAAACAAATTATTTTAAATTTATTTAATAGTGATTTTACTTTCGAAAGAACAAATAATGAAATTTTTCACAATAATGTAAGTGCTTTTATTTTAAAAGATAATGTAAAAATTGGTTGAATTGGAAAAATATCTCCATTTATTAGTAAAACTAATGCATTTTATGCTGAAATTAATATAGAAAAAGCAAAAAATTATATTGTTAATGAATTTCAAAATTATGATAATTTACCATTAAAAATTAGGGATTTAACATTTGAACTTCAAGAAAAAGAAAGTATTAGTTCAAAAATAAAAACTTTAAATAATGAATTAGACAATATTTACAACATAAAAATAAAAGATATTTTTATTCAGGACAATATTAAAAAAGTAACTATTCAAATTGTCTGCGATGAAAAAACTTCTAAAAAAATAGATTTAAAGTATAATAGTTAGATTGTTTAAAATTAAAGTTTAATTTTTAGAGGTTTAAATTATGAAAAGAGAAAAAGAAAAAAATAGAAAAATTTTAATTTATGCAGGACCATTAATTCCATTGGCAGTTATTGTTCCTGCTTCTTTATTTTTTGTTTTAAATAATAAACAAAATGATCATTTTCCTCAAACTATATCACTAAAACATCAAGAAATTATAAACAACAAAAATAATGAAACAATTAAATATATTGATGACAAAAAAGAAAAAAAGTTAGAATTATTAATACAAAATAAAATAAAAAAAATAAATGATTTGAATAAAATTTTAAAATTAATTCAAAATCAAAAAGAGGAATTAAATATTTTACTTTTAACTTTAGATGCTCAAGAAAATACTATTTCAGTTTTAAAAAATAAAAATAAAGTTAAGGAACTTATTCTAGAGTTAGATAAAAAAGCTTTAACTGTTCAAGAAAATTTGGAATTAGCTGAAAAACAAAAAAATAATATTTTTAACGAAATTAAAAACTTTAGTTCTTTTTATGAAAAAAATAAACACATAAAAACTAAAGATTTTATTAATTTTGAAAATCAATTTTTAAAATTGAAAAATGATTTGAAAAACATTTATGAATATCAAAATGATAATAAGAAAAAAATTGAAAAAATAAATGAAAAAATTCAAAATATTTTTGATCAAGTTGAAAAACAAATTTTTGATTTTGTAAATGATGAAAATAATATAAAAGATTTTTTACTAGATGATAAAAAATTTCAAAAATTATTCACAATACTTGAAAATACTGATATTGAAAATGATAATTATATAAATGAAAAAAATAAATTAGAACTTGCTTATAATAGTTTTAAAAACAATTTTAAAAAATTAAATAAAATTTCAGAAAATATTAAAAAATTTCCAAAAAATGAAAAAAATTCAAATGAAATTATTGATTTTTTAATTAATCAAGAAAAAGAATATCAAATAATATTAAAAAACATAAAAGATGATTATGAAAAAATTAATAAAATAAAAAATGATTTAAAGAATGAATTATTGCAAGAATTAGAAAAAATAAAAAATTCAACTGATGATTATGAAAAATTTAATGAAATAAATGAAGTGTTTTTAAAATTAGAAAATAATTTATCAAGTGAAAATTTAAAAGAATTCATAAGCAAAATAAATACATTGACAAATATTGATGAAAATAATGTTTCAAAAATTGATGAACAAGTTACTAAAATAGCGAATAATTTTTCAGAAAAAATAAATGTTTTAATGTCTAAATACAAAAATGATATAAATAATTTAAGTAATTTAAAAGACGATGAAATTATTGATGAACATTGAGAAGGTTTAAAAAACTCAGTAAATGAAATAGAAAAATGAATTAATTTTAATAAAAAAGAAATAAACACACCATTAATCAATGATACAAATAACAAAAATTTAAATGAATTGAACAATAGTGAAAATTTTAATAATGATATTTTAAGCATGATTGATGAAATAAATTTTATTCGAAAAAACAAAACAAATATTTTAAATGAAAAAATTATTGAAAAATCACAGAAATTAAATGAATTCCAAAACACTAATGATAAAGCATTGAGTCTTGAAAATGAAATTAATGTATATAAAACATTGGGAGATATTTTAAACGAATTTAAAAATATTGAAAATGATTTTTCAACAAAACCAGAAGAACTCAAAAATAAATTATTTAATTCTTTAGAAAAAACAAATAATTTATTAATAAAAAATTTTGAATACTTAAATGAATCAAACTGAGCCTTACAGCAAATCTTTCAAAAAATAAATAATATTCATGAGGTTTTTAATGCTTCTGAATTAAAACCAACATTTAAATCAAATCAAAATAAAGCATTTTTCAATTTATCTAAAAATGTATTTGAAATTAAAAATACAAATGAAAATAAACTTAATTATGAAATTTTGAATCTTAACAAAATTAATGATAATCAATATATTTTTGAAATAAAAGTTTCTGATTCAACAAATAAAACACAAGTTTTTAAAATATACAAAGCACTTTTCACTGATTTTATAACAAAAAATGCATTTGAAAATCAATTAAAAAATGAGTTAAATAAAATTGAAATTAATATTCAAGATAATGTAGACATCAAAGATAAACCTTGATTAAAAG
The DNA here is from genome assembly GCF_900660485.1 of Mesomycoplasma neurolyticum. Lineage (NCBI taxonomy): Bacteria > Bacillati > Mycoplasmatota > Mycoplasmoidales > Metamycoplasmataceae > Mesomycoplasma > Mesomycoplasma neurolyticum. The sequence continues at coordinate 106,054 of NZ_LR214951.1, read as the reverse complement.
ATTATTTAAATGGTGAATTAAATCAATATTTTGAAATTAAAAATAATAAATTTAATAATTTTGAAATTGAAAATATTTCAGTTAATTTAAAAAATAATCCTAAAATAGAATTAGTTTTTGAAAATTTAAGTGAAAATGAAAATACTCATGAAAGAAAAGCAAAATTTATAATAAAAGCAGAGGCTGACAACGAAATAAAAGCACAAATTGAAAAAGAAATTACTTGACAATACAAAACAAATACTGAATATTTAATTGAAGAAGAAAATAAAAAAGATCAATCATTTAATAAAATTCAAAAAATTATTAAAGATAAAAAATGATTGCCATATGAAATTAATTTAAAAGAAATAAGCAGGAATATTTTCCACAAAACAATTAATGTTTCAGCTAAAAATACAAATGTAAATGATTTTAATGGAACATCTAAAATAGAGCACATTCTAACAAGAGGTGATAAAACAAAAACTCTTACATTTGATATAAAAACTGATTACATAGCAAAAGAATTAGAAGAATACCCTACAAGTAATGAAAGAGAAAAAAAATGAGATATTTCATCTTCAAGTGATTATTCAAATTGAAAAGGAACTTGATCTTCTAAATATGTATTTTATCCTTTAAGTAAAACAAATCATTATTGATCAGCAAGTGAAAATGATGATAATCCAGAATTAATATTAACTTCTAAAACAAGACAACCTATCTATACATATGGGTATGAATTTGCATTTTGAGATGATTCTGATTATTTTAAAAAAAATAGTTATGAATTTTGATACAAAAAAAGTTTAAATAGTGCATGAATTAAAGTTGATAATTTTACTAAACCCCAAATTGAAAGCAAAGAAGGTTATAGACATCATATCGTAAAAGCAATCGTTAAAGATCAAGTTGTTTCTTTTAAAATAAAATTCCCAAGAGAAAAAAGAAATGGATTAAAATGAAGAACAGTCGCTGGCGCTATGCCTATAACTAAACAGTCTAAATAATAGTATAACCAAATAAAAAAATATAAATTTCATTATATTTTTTTATTTTTTTTTATAATTTTTTTAGTTAATGATAATTTAAAATACAAAATAAAATATTTTTAAAATAAGGTAGTATATGAAAAAAAGAACAAAAATATTTATGATAATACTTGTAATTGCTTTATTGTTAAGTGCTGGTGGTGGTGGAGCTGCAAGATCATTTTCTCATAGCAAAACAACACATTCACAAAATAATTTTACAAAAAAACGTTACAACTATATACCACCAGTATACAAAAAACCACAGATATACAAAAAAACTAGATAAAAAAAGAATATTTTTAAAAGTAATTATTACTGTTGAAATTTTTATTTATCTTTATTTAAATCTTATAAAAAAATTAAATGTAAAATATTAAATAAATTTAGTTTAATAACTTTAAGCACATTTTTTAAAAAAACAAAGATTTTTATTATTTTTTTAAAAAAAGATTAAAAAAAGATAAATTTATTACTTATTTTTATAAAAAAAATTGTTTTTTTTATTTTTTTTTTATAATTTTCTATATTTTTTTAATTAGTAATAATTTTAAATGCAAAAATAAAAAATATTTAAAAGCGAGGAAATTATGAAAAAAAAGAAAATAACAAAAGCTGTTATTTTAGCATCAGCAATATTATTATTAGGTGGATCTATTACAGCTGGAGTTTTATTAAAACCTAAAAATCCTACTTATATTTCATCTACTTTTTATAAATCAAGTGAAAAAGAAGATACAACTATTGATAGAATAGACAATATAATAGAAATTTCACAAGATGAACAACCAAATAAAAATATTAAAATAGAAAATAATAAAAATAATAAAACAAAAACAACTATAGAAGAAAAAACAGAGAAAAAAGTGGTTTTAGGTGAGCGAGACAAAAAAACACTTAATGATTTAAAAACAAAAACTGATTTAAAAGAAAGTGAAAAAGAAATTGAATTACGCAAAATAGAAGAAAGACTTAAAGAATTCCAAAAGGCAAAAGAAATTTCACCAATTTTAAAAGATAGTAAACAAAAACTTTTTTATTATGAAGTGAAAGCAGAACACTTTAAATTTAACAAGGATTTTAAAAACAATTTTAATTACAAAGTATTAGAAATTCAAGATAAAGACAAAGATGAAATGATACTTAAAATTGAAGTTAGTGATGATTATGGAAATAAAAGATTTTATAATCAAAAGTTTAGTGATTTTATAACAAAAATAAGAATAAAAAATGAAATTGAAAATTTCTTATCAAATCAAAATATTGAGATTTTAGATCAACGTAAAATAAAAGACAAAGTAAATTTAAATGAATATTCAATTAGTGATTTTTCTTATGATGATAAAAATAAATCTATAAATGTTGATAGCAGGGAAGTTGAAATTACAAATCTTGAATTTTCATTGAATAAAGATAGTTTTTCACAAAATGAGCAAAACAAAACAAGAAAAGGTATCATACTTTTAAAAGCTAATTTAGAAAATGAAGTTAATGTTCAAATTGAAAAAGAAATAACATGAAATTTCAAAACTAATCAAGAATATTTAGATGATATTGAAAATGATAAAAATAAAATTACTAAGAAACTCAAAGAAATAATTGATAACAAAAAGTTATTACCTTATCAAGTTAATGATGAACATTTTAAAGATTTAAAACAATATAATCTATTTGATGAAACAATTAACTATGAATTTGTAAAATCAGCAAATGTTAATGACTATCAAGGTAAATCATCATTAATTTTTAAATTTACTCGGGGTGATAAATCTAAAGATTATACTTTTGGAATTGATACTAAACATGTGGCTGAACCATTAGAAGAATGATCAACAAGAACACAAAGAGATGAAAAATGAGAAATTTCTGCATCTTCATATTGAGAAGCAGTTAATACACATGAAGAAGAAGAAAAAGAGGAAGATATTCCTTTATTAAAAAAACTATGAAATTCAGTGAAAAAAGCAACGAAAAAAGCATTTGCAAAACCAATTAATTCTATACAACAATGATTTGAAGACTTTAGACCAAGTACAGTTTTTGATTATGGGAGCGAAAAAGCATATTGAAAATCCAAAACTAAAGATAAAGATGAAGAACCTTATTTAACATTAACAGTAAAAAATGAAGATAAAAAAGCAATTTATGTTTATGGATTAGAAATTTTATTTTTTCCTCAAAGTGATTATTTTAAAGAAAATAGTTATAAAATAGAGTACCAAAAAAGTGAAAATAGTCAATGAATTGAAACAACTGATGTTTCAACTGCAGAAGAAAAAGATGGTAAAAATTTAGTAAAAGCAATTATTAAAAATGAAGTTTATGCTATAAAAATTTCATTCCCTAAAGATAAAGCTGAAGGATTGCAAAATAGAAGTATTTATGCAGTAATGCCATATATTAAAGCAGAAAAAAAATAATTTTATTTTGACAAATTTATTAAAATATGTATTAAAATAATTAATAAAGTTATTTAAATATTTTAAGGAGATAATATGTTTGTAAAAGATGTAACAAAAATAGAATTAGGTAATGCTATAAAAGAAGGTAAAGGTATACAACTTTTAAATTTTCACTCACCAACTTGTGGACCTTGCATTATGATGAGTCCTGTATTAAGAGATGTTGCAAATAAATTAAATATTCAAGTATATAAAGTTGATGTTACAAAAGATAATAATTTTGCAAGAGAATACATGGTAACAGGCACACCAACAACATTCATTTTTAAAGATGGACGTTTAATAACTTCATTAGTAGGTTTCCAAGCTTTTGAACAAATTAAATCAGTGCTTGAAAATCTTTAAAATAATTAATTTCTATAATTTAAAAACAGGTAATAATAAATTAGTTAATTACCTGTTTTTAAATTATAGAAAAATAAAATTTTTGAATTTTTAATAAAAAAATAAAAAATAAAATATAATTTAAGTATACAAATTTTTAAAATTATTTGTAATTATTTAAAAAAATCAAAATATTTTAAGGAGACTTTTTTTTTATGAAAACAACAAAAATTATTTTAATAGGAGCTGGTGCGGTAGGTACAGCTTTTGTATATTCAAGCATTAACCAAGGTTTGGCTGGTGAATATGGAATAATTGATCAATTTGATAATCCAAGAGATGGTAATGTGTTAGATTTTGAAGATGTAATCTTCCCATCTACAAAACCATACAAAGTATATGCAGCAGATTACAAAGATGTAAAAGATGCTGATTTTATTGTTATTACTGCAGGAAGACCACAAAAACCTGGTGAAACTAGATTAGAAATGGTTAAAGATAATGCTGAAGTTATGAGAAACATAGCAAGACAAGTTAGAGATAATGGCTTTAAAGGTATAACAGTTATTGCTTCCAACCCTGTCGATATTATAACCTGAGTATATATTAAAGAAACAGGTTTTGATTATAAAAAAGTTATTGGTTCAGGAACAATTCTTGATACTTCAAGATTGAGATACTTACTTTCACAAAAAACAGGTGTTTCTACAGATAATATTGAAGCTTTTGTATTAGGTGAACATGGTGATTCATCACTTGTTAACTATTCAGGATTTAGAATTGCAGGTATGCCATTTTCAAAATTTGAAAAAATTTCAGGTATTAATGCTACAAACTATGAAAAAGATGTTGAATTCCCAGTTTCAAGAAAAGCATATAAAATTATTGAAAGAAAAAGAGCTACATTTTGAGGAATTGGTGCTTGTTTAGCTAAAATTGTTAGATCTGTTCAAGCTGATTCTAAAATTGTATTACCTGTTGGTGTATTATTGAATGGTGAATATGGTTACAATGATGTTGTAGCTGGTGTTCCTGCGATTTTAGGTGCTAATGGAATAGAAAAAGTTATGGAAATAGAATTAAACGATAAAGAAAAAGCAAAATTAGACAATTCAATTAATGTTATCAAAAAATCTATTGATATTGTTAGATAATAACTAATTAAAATAACAAAAACCAGGGATATCCTGGTTTTTGTTATTTTCTTACTATTTTAAAATTATTGGAATTAAATCAAAATTAGTTACGTTTTTACATTGTCAAACAAAACTTTCTAAATCTTTTGAATTTAATTTTAAATTTTCAAATCCTTTAATAAAAATTGTTCCATAATCTCATCTTCTTTGATATTTATTTTGATCTAATAAATGGATTAAATCTTCAATAAACCAATCAAAATAGCTAGGACCATAACTTATATCACGCAAAAGTTTATTAATATTTATTTCTAGTGTTCTGTTATAATATTTTTCAATAACAAAATCAAATGACAAATTTAATTCTTTACTAGATACTTTTTGTATTTCTTTGTTCATAATAAAAATTATAATCAAAAAGTACAAATTAAGTTTTAAAAAATATTTGTTTGTGTTATTTACATATTGAAAATATCATTTTTTATGTTAATAAAAAAGCAAAAAAATATTATAATTATTTTATGAATATTAATTTTAAGTTGAAATTTTTATTCATAAAAATAAAAAAGGAGTTTTTTATTAGTTTAGATGAATTTTTTTAAACCTACAAACATTAAAGAAAAACCATTAACTATTGCTCACGGTTTTATTTTGTGAGGATTATTAGTTTTTGCTTATTTCTTATTTGTTGTCAACTGAACTGCTGCTTCAGAATTAATTGGTAGACCTGGTGGTAAAGATGGCTATGGTATTCTTGGTACTTTTTTTCCTAATGCCAGTGACGCCCCTTCAATATTAACAAGTCAGGCAGTGAATTGAGTTATTACTATTGGTAGAGGTATTGGTTCAATTCTTATTGGTTGACTAATTGTTAAAGTTACACATAAATATGCTGTTTTAATATCATTAGGTTTAATGATATTATCACTACCAGGTATCTATATTCCAAACTATTGAGGATATACAATATTTAGAACATTTTTAGGAATTGGTGGTACAACAATGATTGTGTTAATTCAACCAATTATTTCTGCATTTTTCCCACCAAGACTTAAAAGTAGTGTTTCACAATTTTCACCATGATTCTATCCTTTAGGTGTTATTGTAGTTGTTGCACCATTTGTTGGTTCAAATATTGAATTTGAAAAAAAAATTGCTAATCAATGACAAACAATATTTTTAGTTATTAACTTATTAGCATTAATACCAACAATTGGATTTATCATTTTTGGATCAAGATTTGATATTTATCCAAGCTATCTCGAAAAACAAAAAGAAGCTGAAAAACAACTAGGGAAAGATAAACCTTCACTTATTAAATTTTTAAAACAAAAAGAAACATGATATTGAACATTATTATATACATCATGATTAATATCTGTTGTTATTCCTTATACATCAAGAAAATGAATAATTTATGCTATTGCTGGTTCAAAAGAAGCTGGCGAAAAAGTTTATGGATTGTATAATAGTATACTAAGTATTTTCTTCTTATTATTCCATGCAGGAATGTTTATTGGTTCCTTTAGTATCGGATTATGATCAAGATTTAGATTAAAGAGAAAATGATTCATTTCCCTTATATTATCTTTAGGTGTATCATTTTACATTCTTTCACTTATTGTCTTTAGAACAATGGTTTGAAATACCGATGGTTCAGCAAAACATACCTGATTGTTCTATATTTTAGGACTTTTAATGGGTATAATGCTCTGAGGAATTCAAGGGGTAATGTTAAACTTACCACATGAATATCCAAATTCTAACCCTAAAATTGTAGGTTATAGATTTGGTCTTATTTGAGGTTTAGGATATTTTGGACTCACAATTTTATTAATTATCATGTCACGAGTAGCTAGTGCTTCACCAGTTGCTGGAGTTGTATTGATTGTTGTGTTCTCTGTAATGTCAATTGGAGCAATTTGACTATTCAAAGAGCCACATCCTGAATATGATACTTTCCCAAGTAAAACTACAACTCAAATTAAAAAATAATGTTTTAATAAACAAAAAAAATACAAACTTTTATAAGTCTGTATTTTTTTTGTTTATTAAAAGACCTAATTCATTTTAATTTTGAAAATTAATTTTTTTACAGGTCTATTTGTTTCAACAATTTTTGGTCCATGTGCTTCATAAGGGAAGAAGAAAGCAAATTCATCTTTATTTAATTTAAATGAATTTCTTCTTGTTGTCATATGAAACAATTTCATTTCAATAGATGTATCATATTCTTTATATACAGAGTTTAATTCATCTACTTGCGCATAATAAATAGTTTCTTTTGGATCAATTACAATATGAAGATCAGCATATTTATGGTGAATTTCATATAATCCATTTTCAAGATTATAACCTTCTAATTCAGTATTAACTACAAATAGATTATCTCCGTCTAATAATGTTTTACCTGGATCTATACTATCAATTGAATTATTTTCAATTCAATTGATAGCTTTGTCTAAATTTGGATGAATATTTTTATAACGTTTTAAATTAGTTAGTTTATCTAAAATCATTTTATTACCTTTCAAATATTTTATAATAAAATTTTATAACTAATTTTATTAATTAAAAAGTTTTTTGTTAAAAAAACAATAAAAAAACCAGTTTCCTGGTTTTTTTAAATTAATATTATTCTTCTGTATTTTTAATTGCTCTTTTTTTAACAATAACATCTGAAATTTGCTTAGGGGTTGTTTCATAATGGTCAAATTGCATTTGGTAAGTTCCACGACCTGATGTCATAGATCTTAATTGCGTTGAATAACCAAACATTTCAGAGAGTGGCACGTCTGCTCTAATAATGTTTGCTCCATCACCTCTAGTTTCTTGCTCTTTAACTTGTCCTCTTCTTCTGGAGAGATCACCCATTACATCCCCTGAATAATCAGCAGGAACAACAACTGAAACATCCATAATTGGTTCAAGTAACACTGTACCAATTTTATCTTTTGCTAATGTTAATGCTTTTGAAGCGGCAATTTTATATGCAAGTTCAGAAGAATCGACATCATGGTATGAACCATCAAATAATGTAGCTTTTAAATCCATCATTGGATAACCAGCTAAAATACCTGCTGCCATTTTTTCTTCAAGTCCTTTTTGAATTGATTTGATATATTCTTTAGGAATTTTTCCACCAACAATTTTATCTACAAATTCAAATCCTGCATCAGGATTTGGTTCAAATTTAATTCAAACATGACCATATTGACCTTTACCACCTGATTGTTTAATGTGTTTTCCTTCAACTTCTGCTGTTTTAGTAATTGTTTCACGATAAGATACTTGTGGTGCTCCAACAGTAGCTTCAACACCAAATTCTCTTTTAAGACGATCAACAATAATATCAAGATGTAATTCACCCATTCCAGCAATAATTGTTTGCCCTGTTTCATTATCTGTTCAGGTTCTGAATGTTGGATCTTCATTAGCTAATTTTTGTAGACCAATTGATAACTTCTCTGTCGCAGCTTTTGAAGCTGGTTCAAGAGCTTGTGAAATAACAGGCTCAGGGAAAACCATTTTTTCTAACACAAAGTGTTTTGATTTTTCTGAAACCAATGTATCACCTGTTGTAGTTTCTTTTAGTCCAACTGCTGCAGCAATATCACCTGTTCTAACTTCATTAATTTCTTCTCTTGAGTTAGCATGCATCTCAAGAATTCTACCAATTCTTTCTTTTTTACCTTTAGTTGAATTGTAAATATATGAACTTTTTTGTAAAACTCCAGAATAAACTCTAAAAAAGGTAAGTGTCCCAACAAAAGGATCATTCATAATTTTGAAGGCTAAAGCTGAAAATTCAAATTCATCACTAGCTGGTACTTCTAGTGTTTCATCATTGTAATAAGCTTTAATAGCAGGAACATCGATTGGTGAAGGTAAATAATCAATAATAGCATCAATCATTTTTTTAACACCTTTGTTTTTAAAAGATGTTCCACAAACTACAGGGAAAAATTCAGAAGTTAAAGTTGCTTTTCTGATAGCTGCTCTTAATGTTTCGGCATCCACTTCTTGACCATCAAGTGCCATCATCATAATTTCTTCATCAAAATCAGCAACTGCTTCAACAAGCTCTGCTCTCATTAATTTAGCTTTTTCTAATAAATCACTTGGAATCTCAATTTCAATAGCTTCTTCTTCTTTGTTTCCATCATATTCAAAAGCTTTCATTTCAACTAAATCGATTAATCCACGATAGTCATTTTCAGCTCCGATATTTAATTGAATAGCAACTGCATTACCACCCAATCTTTCTTTAACAGATTTAATTGATGCTTCAAAATCAGCACCAGCTTTATCCATTTTGTTAACATAAACAATTCTTGGAACTTTATAATTTGTAGCTTGTCTTCACACTGTTTCAGTTTGAGGTTCAACCCCTGATTGAGCATCTAAAACAGCAACAGCTCCATCTAAAACTCTTAAAGAACGTTCAACTTCAACTGTAAAGTCAACGTGTCCTGGTGTATCTATGATATTAATTCTTTTACCTTTTCAAAAAGCTGTTGTAGCAGCTGAGGTAATAGTAATACCTCTTTCTTTTTCTTGTTCCATTCAGTCCATTTGGCTAACACCATCATGAGTTTCACCAATTTTATGAATTTTTCCTGTATGGAATAAAATTCTTTCTGTAGTAGTTGTTTTACCAGCATCAATATGGGCCATGATTCCTATATTACGGTAATCTTTTAATTCATGTTGTCTTGCCATAATATATTATCACCTAAAGTGAGCAAATGCTTTATTAGCTTCTGCCATTTTATGTGTATCCTCTTTTTTCTTAATAGCTCCACCTGTGTTGTTTGATGCATCGATAATTTCATTTGCTAATCTTAAGTCCATTGTTTTTTCTGATCTTAATCTTGAATAGTTGATTAATCATCTTAATGATAAAGTTTGCTTTCTTCTTGTTGAAACATCAACAGGAACTTGGTAGTTTGTCCCACCTACTCTTCTAGATCTTACTTCTAGTTGAGGTGTAATATTGTCAATTGCTTTTTGAAAAACTTCTAATGGATCATTACCTGTTTTTTCTTTAACAATATCAAATGCTGAATACAAGATAGTTTGTGCAGTAGATTTTTTACCATCTAACATAATAGCATTTACCAATTTAGTTACTAATTTTGAGTTAAAAATTGGATCAGCTAAAACATCACGGAAATATTTACGTTTTTTTCTTGACATATTTTCTCCTTTAATTATTTTCTATTTCTTTTTTTAATTTAGATAATTATTTTTTTGGTCTTTTTGTTCCGTATTTAGATCTACCTTGGTTTCTTTTGTTAACTCCAGCAGCATCTTGTGTCCCTCTAACAATGTGGTATCTAACCCCTGGTAAGTCTTTTACTTTTCCACCTCTAATTAAAACAACTGAGTGTTCTTGTAAGTTGTGACCTTCTCCTGGAATATAAGCTGTTACTTCCATTCTATTTGAAAGTTTAACCCTTGCATATTTTCTGAGAGCAGAGTTAGGTTTTTTAGGTGTCATAGTTGCAACCCTTGTACACACACCACGCTTAAATGGTGCAGATAATTTTGTTTCTTTTTTATTCAAAGAGTTAAAACCACGATTTAGTGCAGGGGCTTTAGTTTTTCTAATTTTTTTCTTACGCCCTTGACTAACTAATTGCGAAATTGTTGGCATTTATTTTCCTTTCTATTTTTGATTTTATTTTTCTTATAAATTTCAAATTATGCTTAATATTATATAACAACTTAACCGAGTGTATCGAAAAAAAAATATTTTTTTTATTTTTTGCCTATTTTTAGGGATAAAAAAAATAGATTTTTTAAATTATAAAACTAATGAAAGATTGATTTTTTGTTTTTCTAAATCAATTTTAGCAATTTTTACATCAATAACTTGACTAATATATAAAGCATTGTTTTCTAAATTTTTAATTTCTGAAATATGAATAAAAGCATCATTTTTAAGTCCAATATCTGCAAAAACTCCAAAATCTGTAATATTAGTTATAATTGCTTTTAATTGGTTATCAATTTCAAGATTTTCAATTTTAAGACTTTTATTTCTTAAAAGTGGTTCTGAGAATTGTTCTCTAAAATCTCTAAAAGGCTCATTAAAAGATTCTAAAATTAATTTAGTCGTATAAAAATCAATATTTAATTCATTGTGCACTTCATTAATAATTTCATCATTAACTAAAAATTGAACTTTACCAATAGAGTTTTTATCAAGTTTTAAATATTTTAAAATTTCTTCTGCTTTCGAATACATTTCAGGGTGAATTTTAGTTTGATCAAAAATATTTGCTGATTCACTAATTCTTAAAAAACCAGCTGCCTGTTGAAATACTTTTTCAGTTAAATAAGGAATTTTCAAAAGATCATTACGATTTAAAATCATTCCTTTGGTTTGAATATATTTAACAACTTGTTTAGCTATTCTTTGATTAAAACCTGAAATATTTGATAAAAGCTCAACAGAAGCAGAATTTAGGTTAACTCCTACTTTATTAGTACAAAAACTTAAAGTATAATTTAATTCTTTTTCTAATATTGACTTTTTAATATCATGCTGATATTGCCCTATTCCTATATTTTGAGGATTGATTTTTATTAATTCTGCCATAGGGTCAACCACTCTTCTTGCAATACTAATTGCACTTCTTTTTTCAACACTTAATTCTGGAAATTCTAACTGGGCATTTTCTGATGCTGAATAAATGGATGCCCCTACTTCTGATGTTCTTAAAAAATGAATTTTTAAGTTATTTTTTGTAATTAAATTTTCAATAAATTCAATACTTTCTCAGCTTCCTGTTCCATTCCCAATTGCAATAATTTCAATTTTAAACTTATTGATTAAATCTAGAATAATTGTTTCAGAATCTTGGATTTTGTTGTGGGGTTTTAAAGGAAATATTACTTTTATAGATAAAAGTTCATTATTATAATTTACAACAGCAAGTTTACAACCACTATTAAATCCTGGATCTCAACCTAAAATAACTTTATTTTTTAGTGGTTTTTGTAATAATAATTGCTGTAAATTTTTGGCAAAAATATTTGTGGACTTAATATGTGCTTTTTCTAATAATTCATTATAAACTTGAGTTTCAACACTAGGGAAAATAAGTCTTTTATAACTATCTTTTATAGCTTCTTCTATTATTAACTTTCCTTCTCAAATATAATTTTTAGTATATTTAGAAATAGCTTTATTTATTAAAAAGTTTTTATCATAGTCTAATTTTACACTAATAACATCTTTGTTATAAGCTCTATCAATAGCCATTAATTGGTATTCTTGTAAATAAATAATTGGTTTTGCAAATTTATAATATAATTCATATTTTTTTTCTGAATCTAAATCATTATTTTTTTTATTTGTAAGTATTTTAGCTCTTTTAGAAATATTATTAAATGCAAAATTTCTTAACTCTCCATCTTGCGAAACTATTTCAGCAATAATGTCTTTTGCTCCATTTATTACTTTTTCAACTGTATCTAGTGTTTCATTTAAATATTGTTTAGCTTTTTCAATTAATGGTAAATCTTTTTTAAATTGTAAAATATCTTTTGCTAAAGGGTCCAGACCTAGCGCAATAGCAATAGAAGCTTTTGTTTTACGATTTGTTGAATAAGGTTTGTAAATGGCCTCAAGTTCAATTAATTTTTTTGTATTTTTAATTAATGACAAAAGTTCATCACTAAGTAATTCTTTTTCTTTTAAAGTATTTATAATAAATTCTTTTCTTTTTAAAAGTTTTTTTTGATATTGATATTCATCATCAATTATTTTAATCTCTTTTTCATCTAAATTGTTTGTATAGTCTTTACGATAACGAGCAATAAATGCAATTGTATTTTCTTGCTCTAATAATTCAAGTGTTCTTTCAATATAAATTTCTTTTGTATTAATTTTTTGTGCTAAATAACCAACTATTTCTTTTTCAAACATTTTATTCTCCTTTTTTTTCTAAAACAATTAAGTTTTCAATATGATATGTTCTTGGAAACATATTATAGATTTTACTAAAAACTAAATTATAATGATTTTTTAAAACAAAAAAATCACCTGCTTGGCTAAAAACATTGCATGATAAATAAATTATTTTTTTAAAATTATGTTTTAAAATAAGTTCAATAATGTTTTTGTTCAATCCTTCTCTAGATGGATCAACTATTAAAGTTCCATTCAATATTTGTTTTTGCTTTTGTAAAAAAGTTTCAACGTTTTCTAAATAAAACCTAACATTTTTAATATTATTATTTTTGGCATTAAATAAAGCATCTTGGTGTGAATTTTTATTATATTCTACAGCTATCACTTTTTTTACTTTTTGTGCTGCTAAAAGACTTATTGTTCCAATTCCTGAATAAAAATCATAAACTAAATCATTTTTGTTTATAAAATTCAACATATCTTTATAAGCTTCAAGTGCAACTTCCTTGTTTATTTGGTAAAATGAATTAATTCCAACTCTGAATTTTATTCCAAACATTGTATCAGTAGTATATAAATTGTCTTTTTTATGCCCAATAATTAATGTATCAAGTTTTCTAAAAATAACTTTACCTTTTTTGTCTGTTTTCGGGCTAATATCAGTTAGCAAAAAATCATCAATTTTTATAAGTTCTTTGCTATTGGGTTTATAAAATTTTCCATCAAATAAAGTAATTTTATTACGATAACGTAAAATTTGAGCGCCTTGGAAAAAACCAATATTTTTTAATTCATATTTAGCATTTTGTTTAAATGCATTTATTGTATTAATAATTTTATACTCTTTTTCTGCTTCAATATTCATATGAAATAATTCATAACCCCCAATTTGTTCAAAATTATTTGGTAAATCATAATTTCTATTTTTTGATGGGCTAATTATTTTATTTACTTTTCCAATGCAATGATTTTTAAATTCTTTAACAATAGTGAAATCGACTTTTTCATTTAAAATAACATGTGAGATATAAACAATTTTATTATTTCATTTACAAGCACCTTGTCCTTTTTGATTATAAAATTCAATTGTACAAACAAACATTATAGCTCCTTTAGATATATAAATTAAAAAACACTTCAAAAACTGTAACTTTTATAGTATACAAAATTTTTGATAGTGTTTTTTAATAACTTTATTTTTCTGAAAATTCGTTATTTATAATTTCATTTAATATGTCAATATTTTTTTTAGTTTTACTAGAAACTAAAACAAAATTTGAAATTTCTTGTTGCTCTAATGTTTTTTTAATTTTTGAAAATTGCGATTGATTTAATTTATCAATTTTTGTTCCAACTAAAATAACCTTATGATTTAAAATATTAAGAAATTTAAGTGTTTCAAAATCGATTGTTTGAAGTCCAATTCTTGTATCAAAAAGTAAAAAAACTGTTTTTAATTGTTTTCTATTTTTAAGATAATCTTGAATCATTTTTAGCATTTTAAAATTATTATGTTTTGCCATTTTGGCATAACCATAACCTGGGAGATCAACTACAATATTTTTATTATTATTTTCAAAAAAATTAATTAATTGTGTTTTTCCTGGAACGCTAGAAACTTTTGCTATTTTTTGGTTTGCTAAAGCATTTAATAAAGATGATTTTCCAACATTTGATCTACCAATAAAACAAACTTCATTACCTGAATTTTCATATCAATTATCTTTATTTGATGATGAGATAATAAATTTTCACATATTGTTAAATATTTTCTTTTTTATAATCAATTTTGTTTAAAAAATCTTTTAATTTTTCATTTTCAGTTTTTAGTGCTTTAATTTCTAAACTGTTATGATGTTTTAATTCATAAAGTTCTTTTAATTTTTTATTTTGATTTGTTAATTCTTGCAAAGCATCTTCTAGTCATTCAGAAACATGATCAAAAAACAAATCAACTTGCTCAGGATCATATCCATTTATTACAACATCAAATTTTTTTTCTAAAATTTCTTCAAAATATTTAGCATATTTTTTCTCTTTATTTTCCATATTTTCCATAATTTAATCCTTTAAAAAATATAATATTATAGCATTTGCAACAGCTATATTCAATGATTCAAAATTAATTTTTATGTAAATGTTTTGATCAATTAATCTAGAAACTTCTTTTGAAATACCATGACCTTCATTTCCAAAAACAATAATAATATTTTTTTTATCTTTAAGTTTTAATTTTTCTAACTCAATTGATTCTTTTTTTAAATCTGTTCCTAAAATAAAAAAATTATTTTTTATTTTAGATAAAAAAGTAGATAAATCATTAACATTAATAATATTAATATTAAAAATAGCACCTTTTGAACTACGAATTACTTTTTCATTATAAATATCAGCACCTTGAACTATAATAGTGTCAAAATTAAAAGCTATTGCATTTCTAATAATAGAACCTAAATTGTTAGGATTTTGAATATTATCAAGTGCAACAACTTTAGACATTAAATCTTCATTAAAATTCATTTTTTTACAAAGTGCAATTTGCTTTAAATCACCACTTGCTACAGTAGACAATTTATTTAAAACATTTTGTTTTACATAAATAACTTTTACATCATTAGATTTAAAGTTCAAATCTGAACTATAAATTTCTATAACTAATTTTTTTTTAATTGCTTGATCTATAATTTTTCATCCCTCAATTAAAAAAAGATTATTTTGATCTCTGTATTTTTTTTGTTTTAATTTAGCTAACTCAATGATTTTTGGGTTATTTAATGAACTAATTATCATTTAAAATAAATTCTTTGCCTTTTTGTACTTCGAATAAAGAAAGATTTTTGAAATTAAGTTGTCTCATAACTTCATATGCTAAAAGAAAAACTGAATTTGCTAAATTAATAGATCTAGCTTCTGGCACCATAGGTATTCTTAAGCAATTATTTAAATTATTTTGTAAGATTTTTTTAGGAATTCCTGTTGATTCTGTGCCAAACATTAAAAAGATCTCTTGTTTAGAATCAAATTCTTTTTTAAAATCTATGTCAGAATAAATATTTAAGGCATAACGAGTTAAATAATAAATATTTTTATGCCCATGTAATTTTTGAAATTCATCATATGAAGAATGTATTTCATGTCTAATATCACTAAGTCTTTTGCCTGCTGCTGGTCTTTTTAAATATTTGGGATCTAGGTCAAATGCAATTGGTTTAATTATGTGTAATTTTGCACCTATTGCAAAACATGTGCGAATTATATTACCTGTATTAGGGCTTATTTCTGGCTGATATAAAACAATATTTATCATATTAATTAAATAACAAATAAAAATTAAAATTTATTTATATTTATCTGGATGTTTTTCCTTCATTAATTTAATAAAATCTTTTTTGGGCATTGCACCATATTTATCCATCAATTCAACACATTCTTGATATTCTTTTAAAGCTCATTCAGTGTTTTCAAAACCATTTACTGATGTAATATTAGGTCTTTTTCAATTTTTATAAGTTGAAAAAAATATTTCTACTTCTGTTAATCATCACTTTGGCAAATCTTCTAGTTTATTAATATTTTCTAATCTATAATCATCATTATGAACAGCGATTAATTTTGTATCAGTTTCTCCATCATCAATCATTTTCATAGCACCAATAATTCTAGCATTTAAAGCAGTTCCAGTTTGAAATGATTCACTAGAATAAACTAAAACATCAAGTTCATCACCATCTCAATCTAAAGCCTCTCTTAATGAACCATAATTAGCTGGATATCTAAATCCATCTCTTAAAATTCTATCAACAACAATTTGATTTCTCTCACGGTCATATTCATATTTAATATTAGAACCTCTTGGTATTTCAATGTTTACAGTTACTATTGTTTTCATGTTTTTATTTTAATAAATTTAATTTTAAAAAAAATTATTTCTTAAATCGCATTAGGCTTTGATTTAATAAAATGAAAATTTTTAAAACTAAATTCTTTTACCTTTCCTTTAATTTGATTTTTTTGAAATTCTGTTAAAAATTTTAATACATCTAATAAATTAAAATCTTCAATAACATAAGTGAAATAAAAAATATCATGTTCTTTTTCTTTGTATTTTACAACATAAAATAAATTAATAATATTTATGTCACCTTGTGTTATGTTCACCATTATTTCGACATAATCATCATTTTTTAATTCCAAATTTTCTAAATAAAATTGATAGTCTTTTTTAAATAATTCAGCATCAAATTTATTAATTTTTTTAAGTTTAATATTCCTCATAACACCTCTTATTATTTAATAAATTAATTTTATCAATTATACATTAAAAAATTATATGGCATATTTTTAAAAATTAAAGATTTAAAATAAATATTTTATTCAAAAGAAAAAGAAAAAATATTATAATTTTATAATTATTAAACCAAAAATAATAAGGAATAAAAAAATATGAAAATAGTAATAAAAAATAATGCAAATGAAATTGCTGAATATGTAGCGAATATTATTAAAAATGAGATTTTATCTAAAGAAAAAATTAATGTTTGTTTTGCTACAGGAAATTCACCTATTAAAACTTATCAAAAATTAATAGAAATGTTTAAAAATAAAGAAATAAGTTTTAAAAATGTGACTACTTTTAATTTAGATGAATATGTAGGAATTGAAAAAAGTAATAAATGTTCATATCATTATTTTATGTTTGAAAATTTATTTAATCATGTTGATGTAAAAAAAGAAAATATTCATCTACCAAATGGTTTAGGTGACATAACTAAAAATGCAAAAAACTATGAAAGATTGATTAAAGACAAAGGTGGGATTGATTTAATGATTCTTGGCATAGGGACAAATGGTCATATTGCTTTTAATGAGCCTGGTTCATTAATCGATGATAGAACAAGAGAAGTAAAACTTACAGATAGCACTATCCAATCAAATAAAATTTATTTTGAAAATGAAAATGATGTTCCTAAAACCGCTATTTCAATGGGAATAGGGACAATTCTAGAAGCTAAAAAAATAATCCTTTTAGCTAATGGCTCTGCAAAAGCAAAAGCTATTTATGAAACTATAAATGGCAAAATAACTTCTGATGTACCAGCAAGTTTTTTACAAAATCACGATGATGTTTCAATAATAATAGATAATGATGCAGCTGAATTGCTTTAAATTTAAAATACAAAGGTTTAATTAATATATCAAGTTTTTCTTTATAACTTGCTATATTTTTTTTAAAATTAAAAAATGAAGAATTGAAAATTAAAATTACTAAAAATTAAAAAAGCAGTTATTGTTATATCTAATTTTATTTTACTATTTTTACTATGCTTTTTCTTTGTTTCATGTAAAAAAAATGCTCAATGACAAGAAAATAAATTTTATTTAAACAACAATAAATTAACTTATAAAAATGATCATAAAAATGTAATGTTTAACTCACCACTAAAACAGAAAACTAATACTTCAAATGTTATTTATCAGGTTTTAGTTTACTCATTTGCTGATGGCAATAATGATGGAATAGGTGATTTCATTGGACTAAAAGAAAATATTAAATATTTTATTGATTTGAATATTGACCAAATATACTTATCACCAATTCATCCTTCAACTTCATATCATGGTTATGATGTAATTGATTATACTGAAGTTGCAGAAGAATTAGGTGGTAAAAAAGCATTTTTAAATTTTTTAAGTGCAGCACATGAAAATGGTATCAAAGTTTACATGGACATGGTATTTAATCATACTTCTTTTGAACATCCGTGATTTCAAAAAGCATTACAAAACGATTTAAAATACCAAAAATATTATCATTTTTATTCAAAAAAAGAAAATGACACAAATCAAGATACAAAAGATTTGAGAAAATTTTTTATTAATCTAAAAAACAAAAATGCAACAAATAAATGATATACCTCAAAATTTTGAGCAGGAATGCCTGACTTAAATTTAGATAATTTTGAAGTTATAGAAGAACTAAAAGCAATACAAAAATATTGAACCAAATTAGGGGTTGATGGCTTTAGATATGATGCTTTTGAAGAATATTTTTCATCATATGGTGAAACTAAAAATAATTTTAATGAAGCAAAAATTTTTTCTGAATTAAGAAATGCTTCAAATCAAACATTAAAAAAAATTGGAAAATCTACAGAAATTTTTATGATGGGTGAATGATGAAAAAATCCACAAGAAGCTGATAAATATTTAACAAGTGGTGCAAACAAAGCATTAGATGCTGTTTATGACAGTACACATTGAAAAAATAATTGATTTACTTATGAAGATGTCGAAAATTTAAAACTATTTCTTAAAAATTTAAATTCTAATGAATGAATACCTTTTTTATCCAATCATGATAATGATAGATGAATTAATTCATATCGTATAAATATTTCTAAACTATTAGCTAAAGATTTAAATAAACCACTGACTGAACAAGAAATTGATGCAATAAAAAGTGCTTATTTTAATTTGTTGTTATTGCCTACTAAACCAATAATTTATCATGGCGATGAATTAGGAATGCATGCTAATAAAAAGTTTGGGGACCCAGGGTTGCGTGAACCTTTTAAATGAAAAAATAAAAAATATCAAGTGGAATTTAAAGAGAAAAAAAGCAAAGATAAAATTTTCTTAAATTTTTCAGAAGATATAAAATATGTTGAAAATCAAGTTCAAAATAAAAATTCAATTTACAATACAATCAAATTTTTAAATCAATTTAGAAAAGAAAATAATTTTATATTTCAAAAAAATAACTCTACAATAAACAATGCTAATAATTACATAGATAAGCCTAATTATGCTGCTAATATTTTTATAAGACAAAATTTAGAAAAAACTAAGAAATATTTAATTTTTTCTACCGTAGGTAGCATAAAACCTAATGTTTTAAAATTAAAACAAAATTATAAAAAAATTATTTTTTCACATAAAACTAAAATAAAAGATAATAATATTTTTATTGAAAATGGTTCATTATTAATATTAGAACTATAATATTTTTTCAAAAATTAAAAATTATAATAATAATTTAACAAAACTTCATTTTATTAAAAAACCCAATAGCAAAAATTATTTAAAATAATTTTACTATTGGGTTTTGACATTATTTTATAAATTTTTTTTATTTAATTATTATATTTTTTTTCAAATTCAGCCAAATTTTTTTCAAAAAGTTTTTCTTGTTCTTCTATTTCTTGATTTATTTTTTTAAGTTCTGCTTCAACTTCTTTAATGTTAATATTTTCTGTTTCTTCTTGATAATTATCTAAGTCATAAAGACCCATAGATAAAGAATAATCATTAGATACTATTTCATCATAAGGTATATATTTTGCAAATTTTTCAATTTCTTTTTTATTTTTTCAAGCATTGAAAATTTTAGTAATATTTTCATTTGTTAAAATATTTTGTCTTTTTGAAGCTTCAAATTCTTTAGTTGCATTAATCATGAAAATACCTTTTTCATTTGATGGTTTGTTTTTTCTCGCTACTATAATACATGTTGAAATACTTGTGTTATAAAAAAGATTTTCTGGCATAAAAATTATTGTATCAATATAATTTTTATCTACAATATATTTTCTGATTTCTTTTTCAGCTTTGGGGTTGTTACGATTCAAAACACCTAATGAAAATACAGAAACAACAATACCATTTTTAGGTTCCACATGATAAAGCATATGTTGTAAAAATGCAAAATCAGCATACCTTTTTGGTGCTAAAGAAGGAAAAGGATTAAACCTAACATCTTTTGCTAATTCTTTGCTTGGATTTCATTTTAAACTAAAAGGTGGGTTAGCTACAACACAATCAAAAGTTCCCTCTTCCTGAATATGCATAGGTTTTAATAATGTATCACCATTTTTTATATCTATTTTCGAAAATGGCACACCTCTTAAAATAAAATTCATTCTTGCTAAATTGTATGTAGCATTTTTTATTTCTTGACCATAAATTTTTCCAAAATGTTTTATATTGTCCTTACGTATTAATTTAATTAATAATGAACCTGAACCACATGCTGGATCATATGCTTTTGAAATTTTAGTTCTATTATAAGAAGCTATATCAGAAATTAATTGTGCTACACTAGATGGTGTATAAAATTCACCAGCTTTTTTACCTGAATCACTAGCAAATTCTGAAAGTAAATGCTCATAAGTAGTTCCAAAATGATCAACATCTTCCATTGACAATTTTAAACTACTTATTTCTTTAATAATTGTTTGAATTGTTCTTTCTTTTTCCTCTTCAATATTACCTAAATTTTTATCAGTTAAATCAATACTTTTAAAAAGATCGCTAAAATATTCTTTATTTTCAACATCTAAACCATTATTCATGATTTCGATTTGTTCAAAAGCTTCTTCCAACAATGGAATAATGGTTTTTCCTTGGTACACTTGTTTTACAACATTTTGAAAACTATATTTATAATTAATGAAAAAACTTTCTTCATCTTTAAAAATCATTTCTTCAATAGCTTTATATTGACTATTGGTTTGATCAAACTCCTCATAACTAATGTTTTTAAGTCTTTTTTTATACTTTTCAAAATTTTGTTCTGATAATTCAGATAAGTATTTATAAAACAAAAAACCAATAATATAATCACGATATTCTGTGGTTTCCATGTTATTTCTTAATGTATTGCAAATTTTATCTACAACACTTTTTAATTCATTATTACTTGACATAATTAGTTAACTCCTTGCATTAAGATATTTTTTTGTATTTCTAAAAATTCTAAAATTGCTTTAATACTTTTAGAATATCATAAAGAAATTTTTTCTGTATCTTGATTAGTGATATTTTCTGTTTCTCTTCTTAATTTTTCCATTCATGATGATTTATGAATATCTTCAAGATCTTTTTCATCAACTCTTTTTTTTAAATCCTCATCTAAAAGTTTTTTATTTATATCCGGATATGCTTCAATGACTTTTTTAATAAATTGAAATTGAAATTTTTTACTTACTATTTGAAATATATTATTTTTAAATTCTTCTAATTTTAAATATTTTTCTTGATCAATCATTTTATTTTTAAAATTAAATAAAATATTTTTTAAATTAAGAAATCATTCGGTATTAAATATTTTTCTAATATCATATGTCTCTTCGCTAATATCACCTTGTTTTAATAAAATATTTAATTCTTGAAGATTTTTTTCAAGTTGTTCATTTATTTCATTGACATCAAAATTAATAAATGATTTTTTAGTGCAATCTGTGTTAAAACAAATTAAATTATCTAAATATTTTTCATCAATAATAACTTCATGATATTTTGCTTCTTCAGGAATATAAATTGTAACATCATCAATAGGTTCTTCTGGTTTTTCTCCTCTTTCATTAAAAGTGTCTTTAACCTTTTTAACAATATTTAAATATTCTTTTAATTCTTCAATTGTAAAACCTTCGATTTTATTATTTTCATCATATTCAGGATAAGTTTTAAGTTTAGAATAAGTTTTGTTAGTTTCAACAACTTCTTTCAAATATTGATTTAAATCACTTGTTGAAGCATTAGAAAAAACATTTTGATTTTCAAAATCATAAACTTTTGTCACACTAGTTTTAAGCTTTTGTCAAACATCAACAAAATATTTATACACTTTTTCATATGTTTCACCATACACAATGTCAACAAGATCATCTTTAGTACTTTCTGCATAAGTCATAAAAGCATCATCAATTGTATTTTGTGAAACAGAAAAATTAATTATTAGACCATAAGGTTTATTTTCTTCATAAATTCTATTAGTTCTTGAAAAAGCTTGAATTAAATTGTGATTAGATAATTGCTTATTTATATAAAGGGTATTAGTATTAGGTGAATCATAGCCCGTTAAAAGCATATCTACAACCAAAACAATATCAATGCCATCTTCATTGGGTTTGTAATTTTTAAAACGATATTGAACATCATTAATATATTTATCAAAATTTATTTCATCAAATGATGTTTTAAATCTTTTGTTGTAATTTTCCACTATATTTTTTTTAAAATCTTCTATTTTTTTATCTTTTTCATTATTTTCGATATTATCTTGCTCTTTTAAATTGAATGAAAATATTGGAGACATGAAAATATTATTTATTTCTGAACTTAAATATAATTCATAAAAACTTAGCATATCTTTGATTGTGTCAAAAGCAAAAATTGCATTATAATGACCATTTTGTGTAAAATTGTAATGTGATTTTTTAACTATTTTTAAAATTTCAGTTAGCTTTTTTAAATGATTGTTTGGAAATCTAAAAATTTCGTTTTCTGAATAATTAACAGAATCTTTATCATTTGTATAATAATTTCTGAGACTAAAACCTAAAACATTTTTATCTTTTATAGCATCACGCATATTATAAACATCTAATTTGTTACCAAAAATGTCTGAAGTTTTTTTATCACTATCATTTTCAAAAATTGGTGTTCCAGAGAATCCTATCATAATACTATTTTTTAAATTATTTTTTATTCTACTTCCCATTGTTCCGGCTACTGAGCGATGACATTCATCTATTATAAAAACAAAGGTTTTATTTGTTATTTCTTGAATTAAATTTAAATTATTAGTTAAAATTTTATTCATTTTTTGAATAGTTGTAATTATTAATTTTTCCCTTTTTTTAATTAAAAGTTCTAATAATTTTGAGGAATTGTCTTGATATAGAGCCTCAAAAAGTTCATTTTCATTTCAAGAAATAAAACTTCGAAACTCTTTTGTTGTTTGAGTATTAAGATCCTGTCTATCAACTAAGAAAATTACATGATCAATGTTAGGATTTTGAGATAATATTTCAGCAATTTTATATGATGTTATTGTTTTTCCACTACCTGTTGTATGTCAAATATAACCATTATTTATATTAATATTAGCATTTAATTTATTTTTTAATTGATTATTAACAAAATTAATTGTTTTTTGCATTGCTCTTTGTTGATAAGGTCTTAAAAGCAAAAGTTTATTTTTAGCTTTTTGAAAAACAACACAATTTTTTAAATAATATTTTAATTTGTTTTTGTTTAAAAAATCTTGAATAAAATTATCAATATTTTTTCCATTATCTGAATATCAGTTAAATTCAACTTTTTTTTCTTCTTTATCATTGTTAGACATTAATTTAATTTTTTCAAAATTTGATGCCACAAGTATTTGAACAAACCTTAAAACATCACTATTTAAAACATTTTTATAGTCATTTTTAATATCAGAAATAGCTTTTTTTATTTTTACATTTTTATCTTTAAATTCAAAGAAAATTAATGGAAAACCATTGATTAAAATTAAACTATCAAATATATTAGTTTTATTTGTTTCTTTATTTTTTGTGCTAAATTGTTGTAAAACATAAAAATTATTATTTTCTCAATTTTCCCAATCAATTAATTTAAGTCTTTGTTCTCTTGAACTATTTTCTTTTGGGATAGTTATGGTATCGAAATTTCAAATTCATTGAGCAAATTGAATTTTTTCAGTTTTAGTTAAAGTAAATAACTCTTTAAGCTTTTGTTTATTTTCTTCTTTTAATTTAATTGAGTTTAATCTTTCAATTTCAATAAAAATTATTTTGAGTAAACCTTCAGTATCTTTTATACCTTGAAGTTTTATATATTCTTGTTTTTCAACTAATTTTTTTACAAAATCATTTTCATATCATTTTTCATTTTGCTTCATTTGTTTTATCCTTTAATTAAAATATTTTTGTAGTAATTAAATCTTTTAATTAGTATTTTTTCTTTCTGTTCTAACAACTCAATTTTTTTATACAATGGTTCAATAATGCTTATTAATAAATTTTGTGTTTCTAGTGATGGGATGTTGATGTCAAAATATGACAAATCATTATTGCTTAAAAAACCTTGAGCCGAACCTTTGGCAATTGTATTTAAATCAGGTTGCTTCATTTTTAATAAATAAAACAAAAATTTTGTATTTACAATACTATTATCAGGCTTTAAAACAAAACAGTTACTTGTAGTAGAGAATTTTTCATTTACATAAATAACCGTTCCAGCATATGCACCATGACTTGTAATTAATATATACTCACCATCAAAAATAAAAGTATTGAGTTTACCAAAAATTCCATTATCTTTAGTTTTGGATGAATAAACATTGAATTTACCATCTTTTAACGTTTCACTTTGCTTGATATTTTTTCCTTTTAAAAACTCAACAAGTTTACTTAATTTATAAATTCCTTCAAAGTTACTTAATAATTTCTTTGAATAAAGGTTTTGTTGCTTTTTGAATAAATTTATTTGATTTTTAATAAGGTTTAATTGTTTTTCTAATGGTTCAATAATATCTATTATTGAACCATTAGAAAAAGTTTTAAATAATTTTAAAAATCTAGAAACAAACATTAACAAATTTACAAATAAAATTTTCAAAATTTTAAAAAATAATTTTTATATTGATAATATTTACGAAATTTCAACTGGTAAATGAAATAATGATGTTATAGATGAAGAAAATGGTATTTACAATTTTTATTCATGTTCAGAACACATAAGCAAGTCATTTAAAAGCAATTACAATGGTAAATATATAATATTATCAGGTAATGGTAATTTTTATTGCTGATGATATAATGGTATTTTCGATTTGTATCAAAGAAATTATGCAATAAAACCTAAAAAATTATTTTTTACTACTTTTTGAACAATACAAAATTTTATTCAACAATTAAGAAATCAATCTAATGGATCAGTAATTAAATATTTAAAATTAAATCAAATAAAAAACATTAAAATTCTAGATGTTTCTTTAGAAAATGAATTAGAAAAAATTTATATATTGCTAAACACCTTAATACTTATTAAAAATAAAATTAATAAAATATTAAATTTAAAAATTAAGCTATTAGTAAAATAATGAAAAACATTTATTTAAATAAAAATAGGTGTTTTTTAGATGAAAATTTTTAATATTTTTTTTAATATAGAATTTATATTTTTTTCT
Organism: Mesomycoplasma neurolyticum; assembly: GCF_900660485.1. Lineage (NCBI taxonomy): Bacteria > Bacillati > Mycoplasmatota > Mycoplasmoidales > Metamycoplasmataceae > Mesomycoplasma > Mesomycoplasma neurolyticum. The sequence continues at coordinate 80,216 of NZ_LR214951.1, read as the reverse complement.
AAATTTATTAAATTTGATAATTGACTAAAAAGATTATTACTATATAAAATATCTTTTTTAATAAAAATTTTATTAAGGTTTTCTTTATTTAGAGATTGCATTAATGTACCAGTTTGTAATTGATTTTTTTGATATATAAAATCGTTAGACAATAAAAAAGATAATAAATGATCATTTGTTTCATTTTTACTTTTTATATTAAAAAAACCAGTAGAAAAAACTATATTAGGAGCTTTTGAAAAAATCATCAATTTGTTTTCACCAATTATTTTTGAAAAAATAAATGAATTATCTTCTATTGTTAAATCTGCTCTTGATGGTTTTTTGGTTTGGTCTAATAAAATTAAATTTTCTTTATTTAAACTAAGTTCACTAACAAGTGAAGTTGGGCAATAAAATTTTTCATTTTTATATTTTTTATTTTTTATAATTATTTGATTTTTTATAGGTTCTTTTGAAGATTGATTTAGTTTATAAATTAAAATTAAATGTTTTTTTAATATTAATTTAATTTTATTTATTGTATTTTTTAACTGTTCAATAGGTTCAATAATATCTATTAATGTTTTTATATCTTTTTCAGCATTTTCAATAGTATCAATTCTTACCAAATGATTATGCCTCAAAAATAATTCTTCATGCGGTTCAATAATATCTATTATTGAATTTTGGGTATTGAGAGGTGGGATGTTTATAGAAATATTTAATAAAACAGAACTTTTTAAATGCCTCTGTGCAGAACCTGAAAGTTTTGAAATAATTAATTGTTCTTTTGTTTTTAAAAGAAAAAATAAATATTTTTCATTAATATTTTGTTTAGAAATAATATCTAAAAAATAAGCTACAGAATTAATATTAAATTTATAATTATGATAAAAAACTTTACCAGCTGTTCCTACACGTGAAATAGTTATTCCTTTTTTAAATTTTCAATGATTAATATATGATATTATTCCATTATTTTGTCCAGTTCCAGCGATTAATGGATATTTTCCTTGTATTTTTTTTAAATGTTTTCCTGCTAGTTTTGGATCACCCCTTTTAATCTTTACTATATCCCCAAGTTTATAAATTGCCATTAATGAATAAATAAATTTTTATTCTGACTTTTTATTTTTTTATATATTTATGCTTTTTTTATAATTTTTTCATTTAAAAAAAAGAAAGGAAATTATGAATTTTTTAAAAAATAATGAAAAAATGATCAAATTATTTTTATCTACTAAACAAAATTATAAAACACAAAAAACTTACTTTTCATTTTTAAAACGTATTATTTTACTTGAAAAGATTACTATTAAACAAATTAACAAATATATTTCTTCTCTTAATGTAAGAAATAATACAAAACTTTTATACATGAGAGTTGTTAAAAGTTTTTTAAGATGATGTAATAAAAATCAAAAGCAAAGCTTTAATGTTGAATTATTAAATACATACAATAATGATTCTAGAGAAAAAAGAATTTTCACTACAACAGAAATTGAAATTTTAACTAAAGAATTAAAAATATTTAATGATAAAGTTTTAGAATTCTATTTTTGAATGGTTTATGAAAATGCAGCAAGAATTAATGAAATAATTAACGCTGATTTTGAAAATTTAAACTCTGATTATTTTACTACAACTCAAGTTTTAAAAACTAAACATAAACAATCACAAAGAGTTGTAGGTATACCTGAATATTTAGTTGATATATATTTAGAAATTAATTTTAATAATCTAAAAATTAATAATTCATCACTAAATTCAAGAATGAGTAAATTTTTTAAATTTTTATCTAAAAGACATCCTAATAAATTTAAAAAACATGATATAAATTTTCAAACTTTAAGAACTAATAAAATTACTCAATGAGCTTATCTTGGCTACAATTCTACTCAAATTGCAAATATTACAGGACACATTAAAACACAAACACTTACTTTACATAAAATTTTTTAATTTAACAATTTTTATATATTTTTTGGTTTATTTAAATAAAAACATTTAATTTATTTTTTAAATTTATATTAAATCTTAAAAAAACAAAACACAGCATTTAATATTAGTGTTTTGTTTTTTTTGTTAAAAATAATCTATTTACTTAACTTCATTTTGTTTAAATATAGCTAATATTTTAATTTTTTTAATTTGTTATGTTTCATTTTTTTATATTAATTTATTACATTTAATATTTTTATTATTTAAAACAACATATTTGAAAACCTAATAAAATAAAAAAAATAAAAAGTTTGTAAAAAAACTCATAATTCATGTTATAATATTATTGCATCTAAAAATAAATGCAATTTTAAATAATTATTTAGCTATTTAATTAAACATTATATATAAGAATTTATATATTAAATTCAAAAAAAAAAAAAAAAGAGGTAAAAAATGTCCAAACAAAATATCGAAATCAATTATATTGATTCAATCAAAGAAAAATTATGAAAATCATGTGATGAAATGAGGGGGAATGTTCCTTCTGAACAATATATGCACATTATTATTGCTATTATATTTTTAAAAGCAATGTCTGATAAATATGAAAAAGCAGGAGAACAAATTAGAAAAAAATATTTGAATGATGGCGAAAGAAAATGATTATTAGCAAAAAAAGATTTAAATTTACTTAAAAGGTATGATGTTCAATTTATTGTGCCAGAAAGTGCCAGTTGATCAAATATTCAAAAATATATAAGTAAAGAAGAAATTGGAATAAAAATCGATGAGGCTTTATTAGCGCTAGAAGAACAAAACAATTCATTAAAAGGTCTATTTGAAAAAAATTTTAGTCGTGAAGATTTAGATAAACAAAGATTAAGTAAAGTAATTAAACAGTTTTCTGACATTAATTTTTCTGAACTTAAAGAAGATTTTATAGGTAGACTATATGAATATTTTTTAGGAAACTTTTTTAGAAAACAAGGTCAAAATGGTGGAGAATTTTACACACCACAATCCATTGTGGAACTTATGGTTGCTCTTTTAGCTCCAGACAGCGATAGTAAAATTTATGATCCAGCTTGTGGAACAGGTGGAATGTTTGTTCAAGCTAAAAAATATTTAGAAAAACATAAAAAAGATATAACTCAAATGAGAGTATATGGTCAAGAATTTTCATCTACAACATGAAAATTAGCAAAAATTAACTTAATTTTAAATGGTTTTGATCCTGATGATACACATCTTGGTTCAAAAGCAGAAAGCACTTTCAAAGAAGACTTAAGTGGTTTTGAACAATTTGATATTGTATTAGCAAATCCACCATTTAATCTTAAAATATGAGAAAATGAAAATGCTTCAGATGATCCAAGATACAAATGAGGACTACCACCTACAAAAAATGCTAATTATGCTTGATTATCCCATATTTTATATAAATTAAATGAAAATGGTAGAGCAGCTGTTATTCTTGCTAATGGTGCACTTTCTTCTTCACAAAAAGAAGAGCTAAGCATTAGAAAAAAAATGCTTGAAGAAAATAAAATAGAAGCAATAATTTCTTTACCAGATAAATTATTTTACACAACTGGCATTCCTGCCACAATCTGAATTTTTAATAATAACAAATTGAATGACGATGTTATTTTTATTAATGCTGAAAATTTAGGAGAATTAGCTACTAAAAAACTTAGAGTGTTTAACACAGAAAATATTAATGAAATAGTTTCTGCTTATAATGATGCTAAGTTAAATAAAGATTTTAGTATCAAAGGTTTTGCAAAAAGAGTTTCATTAAATGAAATTAAAGAAAATGATTATTCACTTGTACCTGGAAGATACATTGATTTACTAGAAGAAGAAGTGGATAAAGAACAACTAAAAGCAGAGATTCTAGAAATTCAAAATGAACTCAAAATTTTATTTAAAGAATTCACTGATTTAATTCCTGATGTTGAAAAATCTATTGAACAAGCTATTAAATTTGCTGATGAGCAAGAAAAAGAAAAATAGAATCAATTCATTATTATTTATTTAATTAGCAACAGTCTTTCCATAAAACAAAAGCAAAAAAATATTTTATAACTACAAAAATTAAAATCAATAAGGAAAAGTAATATGAAACAAATTCAAAATACTAATATTTTCAAATTAGAAGAAATAGCTAAATTTTATCTTGGTAAAATTTTAAAAAAACCAACAGAAAGCAAAGGCGAATACCCTCTAATTTCATCTACTTCCAAAAATGATGGGATTATTGGAAAAGTTGAGACATTTAATTTTCAAAATTGTATTACATTGCCAAGATTAGGGATTGAAGATAATATTTTTATAACATTAAGGAAATATAAATTTAGTGCTACATCACACTTAATTATTGTAAAACCAAATAAAAATATTGTAATTTTAGATTTTTTATATTTACTATTAAAATCACTAAATGCTAAAATTAGTCAATATGCAATTGAGGGAGATTTAATCAAACGTTTAAGTTTGAAAAAATTAAAAAGCTTAAAGTTAAGTATTCCTGAATTAAGTATTCAAAAAGAAATTGTTCAAAATTGAAAAAAAACAAACGAAAGTCTTGTATTTTTTGAAAAATTTTTTGAAAATCCTATATTTCAAATTAATAATTTATTAGTTAAAACACTTAATTATGTTATGAATAAAAGTAATAAACAAAATTATTTATTATCTGATTTATTAGATAAACAAAAACCATATAAAATGGGTAAAATTAACTTTGAGTCAGATGATAAAAAAAATAATTTATATATTTTAACTTACAAGAGTTTCAAAAATAATAATTTAAATGACAAAATGACATTTTATGATGAAAAATTAGAAAGTTTTTTTGCTAACAAAAATGATGTTTTCTTTACTAGATTCCCAGAACCTAGTTTTGGAATTCAAAATATTTATGAAGAAAACTCAGCTGTTTTTGATAGCTCATTAGTAAAATTAAATATTGATGAAACTAAAATTCAAAAAGACTTTTTTAAATATTTTAATTATTCAAATTTTTGATTAAATTGAAAACAAAAAAATAAAACATCAACATTATTGGGCGGAATAAATTTTTTAACAATTTTAAATTTAACACTTTCACTTCCAACATTAGCAAATCAACAAAAAATGATATTAATTATAAATAAACTTGAAAAATTAATAAAAATATTAACAAATATACAAAATAAAATACAGAAAATAATTTTGATTAATAATCAAATTATATTTAAAAAAATTAAAGAAAGGAGTTCATAAATGGCAATTTATAAACTTGGGGAAATAATTCAAGTAATTTCAGGTAATAGCAAACTTACAAAAAAATATGTAGATGCAAATAATGGTGAATTTGGTGTTGTATCTAGTAGTTCATTTAATAATGGAATTTTCGGTTATATAAATACATTTTTGTATGAAAAAGGAATTACAATTTCTAAAGATGGTAGTATTGGAAATGTTTTTTGACAAGATAAACCATTTTCTATTAATACAGGCGCATTTTTAGTTAAACCAAAAGATTTAAGCATTATAAACGAAAAATATTTATTTTTTCTTTTAAAAACAAAAGAAAAAAGACTAAAACAAATAGGTGATGGCAGTGTAATCAAACATATTTATGCAAAAGATATTAATAACTTAGAAGCTATTATTCCTGATTTGAAAACCCAAAATTCAATAATAGATATTATTGAACCGCATGAAGAATTATTTTTGAGGCATAATCATTTGGTAAGAATTGATACTATTGAAAATGCTGAAAAAGATATAAAAACATTAATAGATATTATTGAACCAAATGAACTAATAGAAAATAAAATAAAAAAAATGAAAAAAAACATTGATAAAATTTATTTTTGATTTTTTGATAATTTCTCTATAAGGCGCAATAATTTTCTTTATGAAAATGTGTCTTTTATTAAAGGAAAAAATAAAAGTAAAAATCAAAATACATCATGTGAAAAAAATACTTTTATTAATATATCTTCGTTACAAGGGAAAATTAATGATTTTACATGTGATAAGAAAAATGTGCATTTTGGTGATATTTTAATATCTTTAGATGCAACTACAGGTATAGTGAATAATAATATCGAAGGGTTTAATGGATATGCATATAAAGTAGAATCTAAAACAAAAAAAGATGTGGAAATATATTTAAATTTAATAAACAAGTTTAATCAAAAAATTATTAAAAATTTTTCAGTAGGAACAACTATAATGCATGCTTCAAAAGCAAAAAATAAATTAATAAATTTCGAATTTAATCATGTTCAATTAATTGAAAAAATATATTATTTTGACTTTAAATTAAAAAAAATTGAACAAAAAATCCAAAAATTAAAAAACAAAATTTTAAAAATAATATTTTAAAATTTGTTTTTTTAATACAGTTAATATTTTTTTAATTTTTGTTAAAATTATGTATATTTCATTTATCTTTAAATCAATATTATAAGTTTTTATTAATTTCAATTCTAAAATATTGTTTTTAGTAATGTTTTTTTGAGCAGCGCCAGTAGCTATATTTAATAATTCTGTTTTTTGTTTTTTTATGCTTTCTGAAATATTTAATGGGTAATCTGAAGTTAATGATAATGTTCTTTGATTAGAAACTCAATTTTTTGATGTTATAACTTTTGATGTACCAATTGTGCCTGAAAGCCCTGTGATAATATCCCCAATATTTAATAGATTATTTTTCATAAAGTTAGTTTCTTGATTTTGTGTTAAAGAATTTCCGATATTTGATATTTTAAAAATTTTGTATTTTCCATTATCTTCTATATGCTTTTTGTTATAAGCAAAACCAGTATTTATTTTATATGAAATATCTTTTATCAAAACATTACTTAATTTTCTTTGTTGGTAAATTTTTAATATTTTTTTTTCAATTTGAATAATTAAATTTTTTGTTTGCTCAATGGGTTCAATAATATCTATTATTGAATTTTGGGTTTCTAAAGGTGGGATTTTTACACTATAATATGACAAATCATTATTACTTAAAAAACCTTGAGCCGAACCTTTGGCGATTGCGTTTAAATTTAATTGATTCATTTTTAATAAATAAAACAAAAATTTTGTATTTACAATACTATTATCAGGCTTTAAAACAAAACAGTTACTTGTAGTAGAGAATTTTTCATTTACATAAATAACTGTTCCAGCATATGCACCATGACTTGTAATTAATATATACTCACCATCAAAAATAAAAGTATTAAGTTTACCAAAAATTCCATTATCTTTAGTTTTGGATGAATAAACATTAAATTCACCATTTTCTAGTGTTTCATTTTGTTTTATATTTTTACCTTTTAAAAATTTAACAATTTTGTTCAATTCATAAATTGCCATTAAAAAACTAAATCCTTTCATTTGTTTTAAAAAATTATTATTTTTTTTAAAAAAATTTTTTTATTTAAAAAAAAATAAAATAATATACAACGTTATATCAAATATTATCATGTAAATTGTACTATAATTCAATGTTTTTATATAATAAATAAATCATTAATGGCAATTTATAAACTTGGGGATATAGTCAAAATAAAAAGAGGGAATATAATAAATTCAAATGATTTAAAAAATAATCCTGGAGATTATCCAGTTATATCTTCTAACACCAAAAATAATGGTGTCTTTGGATATATAAATTCATATATGTATGATGGAGAATATATAACTATTAGCGCTGATGGAGCATATGCAGGAACAGTTTTTTTACAAAAAAATAAATTTTCTATCACAAATGTTTGTTTTATTTTAATTCCTAAAATAAAACAACTTTTTAATGAAAAATATTTATTTTATTTATTGAAAAAAAGTGAAAACAAAATAAAAAAACAATCAATTGTTGGATCATCTAGACCTGCAGTTAGAGAGTATACATTGCGAACTTTAGAAATTAATATTCCTCCATTAGAAATACAAAATTCAATAATAGATATTAATGTTTTTATATCTTTTTCAGCATTTTCAATAGTATCAATTCTTACCAAATGATTATGCCTCAAAAATAATTCTTCATGCGGTTCAATAATAGATATTATTGAACCATTAGAAAAACAATTAAACCTTATTAAAGATCAAATAAACTTATTCAAAAAGCAACAAGATTTTTATTCTAATAAATTATTAACTAGTTTGGGCAAATTTTATAAACTTGGGGAAATTTCTAATGTAATTTCTGGTAGAGGACCTAATGGAGTAAAAAATATTGAAGCTTTTAAAAGTGAATATGGTGGAGTCAATTGACTTTTAGTTAAAAATTTAAAAAGTAATCAAATTCAAGGTGAAATTGGAAAATATAATTTTGATCCTTTAAAACACAAATTAATAAAATTGAATAAAAATGAAATGGTTTATTCTATGTACGCTACACCTGGAATTGTTGCAATTAACTTTGAAAATAATGATTTATATATTAATCAGTCTTTTTGCAAAATCATTCCAAACCCACATATTGTAATTCAAAAATATTTATATTTTTATTTAATAAAAAATAAAAATAATTTTTTAAAATTTTCTTCAGGAACTACACAAAAAAATTTAAATTTAAGTTTAGTAAAGAAATTTAACATTAATATTCCACCTTTAGAAACGCAAAATTTATTAATAAGCATTATTGAACCATTAAAATATAAAAATCTTTTTAATTAAATTTTTATTTTTTTAAAAAAACTTGTTTTTAAATGATAAATTTCATTTTTATTTTTAAAAAATTATTATAGTATTTAATATATAAAAATAACAACAAGCAAAATTTTAGCTTTGTTGTTATTTTTTAGGTTTTTATTGTTTCTTTTTTGATCAATTAACATATTTTTTCTTGTAGCTTTGACTAGAATTAGGGAGTGATTTTACGAATTTACATTTTGGAAAATTAGAACATCCAATAAATTTTTGTCTTGTTGCTTTGTTGAAGCGGAAAATTAAATCAACATTATCTTCTGGACACATTTCATCAACTTTTTGAATAGCACTTGTTCTAGTTATATTTTCTGTTGTTGTTTCAACATTTTTTTGAAAGTCTTCTCAAAAAATATCTAAAACTTTTTTGTAATCTTCTGTGCCTTCAGCAATTAAATCTAATTTTTCTTCAATTGAAGATGTATATTTTTCATTAATTATTTCAGGACTTATTTCAAATAGTTTCTCTAATACAATTGATCCAAAATCGGAAGGTATTAATGTTTTCTCTCCGTTTTCAACATATAATCTTTCTTTTAATGTTTTAATGATTGTGGCAAATGTTGATGGTCTACCTACTTTAATTTCATCCATTGCTTCAATTAAACTACCTTCACTATATCTACTTGGTGGTTGAGTTTCTGAATTAATTAATTTATATTCTTTGATTGGGACAACATCATTAAGTTTTAAATTAAGTTTTTTTTCTTTATTTAATTTGTCTGGCATTATTTTATAATAACCATCAAAAATAATATCTGATTCTGTTGCTTTAAAACTATGATTATTGTTTTCTAATTCGTATCTGACTGTTTTTCTAATTGGAACATTCATAGTAGCTTGTAAAGAATTTTGATAAATTAATGAATAAATTTTATAATCTATTTCTTTTAATTCAAACATTTCTTTTGCTTTATCAGGAGTTAAATTTAAATCTGTTGGTCTAATAGCTTCATGGGCATCTTGATCACCTGCAAAACCTTTTATATCTTTCGCTACATACTCTTGACCAAAATTTTTAACAATAAATTGTTGTGCATGCTCTAAAAATGTTTTGCTTAATCTTGTTGAATCAGTTCTAGGATATGAAATAAGTCCACCAGAACCATAACCTTCATATAAACTTTGTAAACTAGCTTGGACAGCTCCAGATGAAATCCCTGCTCTTTTATATAAAACTGATTGTTTGAAAGGTGTGACTTTAGCTTCTTTTTTTTCTGAAACTTTTATATTTTTTACTACTAAATCACCTTTTAATTCTTTTATGATTGCTTCTGCTTCTTTTGGTTCAATTCATAAAGAATTATTTTGATATGGTTTTATATTATTAAAATATTCAAATTCTATTTCATCACTTTGTAATGCTTTAATGGTTGAATATTGAATTGGAACAAAACTTTTACGCTCTTTCTCCTTGTCAATTATCAATTTAAGTGCAACAGATTGCACTCTACCAGCTGTTGGTGTAATTGGTGGTTGTGAAATTTTTAAGTCTACTATTCTTGAAAGTCTAAAACCAATAATACGGTCTAAGATTCTTCTAGTTTTTTGAGCATTAACTAAATTTTGATTAATTAAAAGTGGGTTTTCAATAGCATTTTTAATAGCTGTTTCTGTAATTTCATTGTATTTAATTCTTTTATATTTATTTTGGATTTCTAATAAATTAACCAAATTTGCGGCAATTGCTTCACCCTCACGATCAGGGTCGGTTGCAATCAAAATTTCATCAAATTTCTTAGATGCTGCTTTTAGATCTTTAATAACCTTTTTCTTATCTTGTTTTTCTTCATATATAGGTTCTCAAGTATCTAAATTAACTCCAAATCCAAATTTACCAGCTGTTTTGAGTTCTAAAACATGACCTACTGAAGCCATAACTTCATAGTCATTTCCTAAATATTTTTTAATAGTTTTAATTTTATTTGGTGACTCAACAATTACTAATTTTTGCATTAAATCATTATAGCAAAATTTTTTATCTTTTAAAGTTAATTACAAAAATAGGCAATTTAATTTACAAAATTAAACAAAATATTTTATTTTTTCTTGCAATATTAAAAAAAGTAACAAAAAACTTGATTTATGACTAAATCAAGTTATTTTTTATGTTTAAACAAAATAATTAAATTACGTTATTTTAAATTTAGCTTTGCTTTGTGTCTTTCTAAAGTAGAACTTTTATTAATATTTTCACTATCTGGCACTAATAAAATAGTTTCTAATTTATTATTTTGTAATTTATTAGATAATGCTAAATCGATTTCATAGTCAAAATCAATTTGATTCCTTGCTGATCTAATTAATCAATTAACATTAAGTTGTTTAGCAATATCAGCTGTTAAATTATTATCATTTATAATAATCTCAACATTTTTTAGTCCAACTATTGCTTGCTCTACAATTTTTTTTCTTTTCTCAAAAGAAAAATCAATTTCTTTATCTGGATTTATAGTTATAACTAAATAAACATAATCAAAAATAGATAAAGCTTTTTTTAAAATGCTTAAATGTCCTTCATGAAAAGGAGCAAAACTTCCAGGATAAAGTGCTTTTTTAGTTAAATAATTTTTTTGCATCTTGTGCAATCATTAATTCTTCATTTGTTCTAATAACATAAACAGGAATAGCTGAATCACTTGTTGTTATAAGATGACTTGATGCAATTTCACTTGGTGATACATTATTTAATTTAGTATCTACTTTAATATCAAGAATGTTAATTTTTTCTAAAATCATTTGTCTAATAAAACTTGAATTTTCACCAACACCCGCTGTAAAAACTAATGCATCAATATTTTTACCAATTTTATTAATGTAGTTAATTAAATAATCTGCAATTTTTTGTGTATAAAGGTCAATAGCTAAAATTGCATTAGCATCATTTTCTTGATATTTTTGAATAACATCTCTTAAATCTGAACCAATGCCACTAACACCTAATAAACCTGATTGTTTATTTAAAATATTTGTGAATTCTTTAATTGAAATATTTGCTTGTTCCATTACATATTCATGAATAGAAGGATCAATATCTCCACTTCTTGTCCCCATCATAATTCCTGCTAATGGTGTCATCCCCATTGATGTATCAATTGATTTAGAATCTTTAATAGCACAGAGTGAAGCTCCACTTCCTATATGCATATTAACTAAACTAACTGTTTTTTTGTTTAAAATTTCTGCAAGTTTTTGAGTAATAAATTTATGGCTAGTTCCATGAAAACCATATTTTTTAATTCCATATTTTTGGCTTAATTCTCTGTTAATCGGATAAATAGAATTTACATTTGGAATTGTAGTATGGAAAGCTGTATCAAAAGTTGCGCTTAGTTTTGCATTTGGGATAACTTTTTTTATTGCTTTTATCGCTAATAAAGCTCCTGGATTATGTAATGGTGCAAATTTAGATAATTCATCAATAACTTGAATTTCTTTTGCTTTTAATTCTGTTGTATCAACAAAATATTCACCACCATGAACAACTCTAAAACCAACAATTTCGATTTCATCTAAATTTTCAATAACTTTATTTTCTTTTCACATTTCTACTGTTTCAGTTACAGAATCTAAATGATCTTTTAAATCAATTGTTTTTTTAGTTTTTTTACCTTTGTATTCCATTGTTAAAAATGAATCACTAATACCAATTCTTTCTGAAATACCACCTGCAATAATTTCAAGTTCATTTTTTGAAAAAAGTGATCATTTCATTGAAGAAGAACCAGCATTAATAACTAAAATTTTTTTATTTTGCATTATTTTTCCTCTTTAAATGTCTGTAGTGTTGTAATTAAAATTGTGTTATATACATCTTCAACTGTCGCTCCTCTTGAAAGGTCATTAACTGGAGCTCCTACACCTGTGATAATCGGACCTATAGCTCCATATCCACCCATTCTTTGAGCTATTTTATAACCTATATTACCAGCATCTAATGTTGGGAAAACAAAAACATTTGCTGAACCTTCGAAACTTGGTTTTTTATATTTATCTTTTTTAACTTTTTCAATATAAGCAGCATCAAATTGCACTTCTCCAATAACATTTGAATTTGAAGATAAAGTTTTATATTTTTCAAAAGCTGCAACAACAGTTTTAGTTTCTTCACTTTTTGCTGAGCCATCTGTAGAAAATGAAAGAAATGCTACTTTTGGATCTAATCCTAAACTTTTAGCAAATAATTCTGCGTTAAATCCTATTTCTGCTAATTGATCAGATGTTGGTTTGATATTTACTGAAATATCTGAGAAAATTAACTTTTCTTCATTTTTATGCATAATCATAGCGCTAGAAATGGTTTTAACACCTGGCATTGGTCCTATAACTTTAAATGCAGCTCTTAAAATATCTGATGTTGTAAAATTAAGGCCTCCAACAACACCATCAACTTCTTTGTTTTTTAACATCATCATTGCATAAAAAGGTTTAGTTTGTAATGCTTTTTTTGCATTTTCTAATGTTTCTTTACCTTTTCTTAATTCAAAAAATAATTCACCAAATTTTTCTTTTTTATCATCAGACATTACTTCTTGAATTATTTCATCACTAATATTTTTATGTAGTTTATCAACTAATAAAACAGGTGTAATTAATTTAGATTGCACTAATAAATTCGCTGCATCAACAGCTCTTTGATCATCACCATCAATAATAACGATTTTTCTTTTAGAATTAGTTTCATTTTTTAGTTTGATTTGATTTTCTAATAAAATTTTAAAACTCATTTTTTTCTCCTAAGCTTAATTTTTTTATAAATAAATTAAATGAATATTAAAAATAATTTTAAACTAAAATTAATAAATATACAATTATTTATTAATAAAAATTAAAAAAAATGCTGAAAAATAAAAAAAATAGAGTAAAAATTTTTTATTTAAATTTGAAGAAAATAAATAAAAAAATATAAATTATGACATAAAAAAGGCACAAAAAAAATGGCGGGGCAAACAGGATTTGAACCTGCGCGGGCGGTCAAGCCCCTAACGCGTTAGCAGTGCGTCCTCTTCAGCCTCTTGAGTATTACCCCGTACATTGTGTAAATATTATACAACATTATTAATTTTTTTTGTTAAAATTTGTACTAAGCCTAGTTTTAAAAAATGTTTAATTTTTTTTAAAAAATAATAATAGATAACTTTTTTTTAAATTTTTTTTGTTTTTTTTGTTTTTTTACTTAAAAAAAATATAAATAATTTAAAAGAACTCAACATATAAAAAATAATAAAAAACTAACAAAAAAAATATAAAACAAATAATATGTTGTATAATTAAAAATAATTTATTAAAATTAAAAAATAAATTTTTAGTATTATGTTAATAATTTAGGAGAAAAAAATGGAAATTAAAAAAATAGCTATTTTGACATCTGGGGGTGATGCACCAGGTATGAACAATGTTATAAGAGCTGTTGTTAAATCTGCTTTACTTAATAACATTGAACCTTTTTTAGTTTATGGTGGTTATAAAGGACTTTATAAAAATAAAATTGTTTCAACAACTAATAAAAATGTAGATAAATACCTTGCACAAGGTGGAACATTCATTTATTCAACAAGATTCCCAAAATTTAAAAATCCAGAAATAAGACAAGAAGCAATTGGAAATTTAAAAAGATTAGGAATTGACGCTTTATTAGTAATTGGTGGTAATGGTTCATATGCAGGTGCTTTAAAATTACATGAAGAAGGTATAAAAGTTTTAACAATCCCAGGTACAATTGACAATGATATTAATTCAAGTGAATTTACATTAGGTTATGACACAGCACTTAACACAATTGTTGAAGCTGTTGATAAATTAAGAGATACAGCAACTTCGCATAGTAGATTTTTTATTGTTGAAACAATGGGGCATGGAGCTGGAGATTTAGCACTTTATTCAGGGATTGCAACAGGAGCTGAAATTATTGTTACAAATGAAAAACCTATGACTGTCGATGAAATAATTGCAGTAGTACATGATCAAGTACATAATCGTAGAAAAAGAAGTGTTATAGCTATTGTTAGTGAATTTATTTACCCTAACCTTGATAATGTTGCTAAAGCAGTACAAGCTAAAACCAAAGTTTCTGCAAGAGCTATGAAATTAGGACATCTACAAAGAGGTGGACGTCCAAGTGCACAAGACCGTATTTTAGGAACCTTAATGGGTTCAAAAGTAATTGAACTGTTTAATCAAGGATATTCAGGTTATGCACTTTCAGTTAATAATGGAGATATAGTTCCAATCAGAATTGAAGAATCATTAGAAATGACACAAAAGTCAAACAAAGCTAAAACAATTAAATATAGCAAATTAAACCAATTTTAATTAAATTAAAAAGGAGAAAATATGCGTAAAATTAGAAGAAAACAAATGGCAGAAAGAAGACTTGAAAGAATTAAAAAACTTCAAAAAGAAGCTAGAAAAGCAGCTAGAAAAAACAATTAAATTAAAAACTGTCTTAAGACAGTTTTTTTTAATGTTTTTTTATTGTTATTTATTATTATTTTTTTCTTTAATTTGCTTTCAATATTCTTTTATTTTTCTTTCATTAGCATTATTTTTAAAATGAAAAAATTTTTCCTCTATTAATTCTTTTGGCATATATTGTTGTTCTACATATGAATTAGCAAAATCATGAGGATATAAATAACCAATGCCATTTTTTAATTTAGCAGCTGATGCATAATGATTATCTTTTAAATGTTTAGGAACTTGATAAACTTTATTCTCGTTAATAGTATTCAAAGCTTTTTGAGTTGCTAAATAACTAGAATTACTTTTAGGACTTAGTGCTAGCTCTATAATAATATTACCAATTGGTAATATAGCTTCAGGCATACCCAAACGCTCAGCTGCTTTAATAGCTGTATCTACTTTTAAACCAATTAAAGAATTAGCTAAACCAATATCTTCATATGCAATTGCTAACATTCTACGAAATAATCCATCTAAATTACCACCTACAACTAATAATAATCCATAGTATAATGATGCATCTACATCACTCCCTCTTACAGATTTATGAAATGCACTTAAGTTATCATATGATGCATCTTTTTTATAATCATAATAAAAATTTTTATGAGGAAAAATTTTTTCTAAAATTTCAATGGTTATTTTTCCTTTAAATTTTAAATTAATTAAAAGTTCTAAATTATTAAAAACATTTCTTAAATCACCACTTGAAATTCTTACAAATTTTTCAAGTGTTTCTTTATCAAAAATTAAATTAATTTTTTTATTTTTGATAATTTTTTGCAAAGCATTTGTTATATCTTCTTCACTAATTTTTTCAAATTGCAAAATTTGCAATCTACTTCTTATTGCTGGATTAACTTTAAAAAAAGGATTTTCTGTTGTTGTAGCATAAAAAGTTTTATTTTTTTCTTCTAAAAAAGAAAGCAAAATATCTTGTTTATCTTTGTTTAGTCTATGAATTTCATCAATAATAATAATGTCATAATTATTAATGTAGTTTATTAATTTTTCTTTATTATCTAAAACAGAGTTAAAAATAACAAATTTTTTCCCTAATTCTTTTGCTAAAACTATTGCACTAGAAGTTTTACCAATGCCTGATTCACCATAAAATATAAAAGATGTATTATTTTTGTGATCAATAATTTTTTTTAATAAAAATTTGATATGACTTTGCCCTACAATATCATCCAGTTTTTCAGGCACGAATATTTTTGATGTTATATTATTCATTTTTTTCGTTTGGTTTAATTAAATTAGAATCTTCAATCTCACTATGGCTTACACTAGGTGATGAAAAATTATCTTTCTTTAAATAAGCAAAATTGTTGTCAACTTTATTAATTTTTTTAACAATTTTATTAATATTGAAATTTTCAATTTTATTTTTAAAAGTATTGATATGTTTATCTAATTTAATCTTTACTAATTCTTCCATTTTAAAAGCAGTGCTTTGAATTGTTGTAATGTGTTTGCTTAAATCTTCAATATCTGTTGTCATATGTTTTAAAGAGTTATCTAAAATTTTATTTTTCATTTTATCAAATTCATCTAAAATTTCATATTTTTCTTTAAATTCTAATTCAGAGGAAATTACACCTTTTTTAATATTGAGAATATGAGTTATTAATGATAGAAAAGTTATAAAATATTGTGGCCTTGTTACATAAATATTTGAATATTCATTTTTTTCTTTTTTAATAACAAAATTTTGTTCAGGTTCTAACTCAGTAACTAAAAGTGCATAATTTGCTTTTTGATTCAATCTATCATTTTCTAATTTTTTATAAAATTTACTATTTTTTTCTTTGCTATTTTCACCAGCGGTTTTAGCTTCAATTATTACTGTTCCGATAACTTTTTGTGTGACATCATCTAAAACCTCAAATAAAAAATCTGCTTTTTTTCCATCTATCTCTTTTGCTTTTGTCATTTTAACATTGGAGTTAAAACCAAAATGAAAATCAAATTCATTTTGAATTCATTTTTCTAAATCTTCACCCATAACTTTTGAATTTAAACTTTTTTCTCTTGTCATTCTATCAATCTGTTTTTTATGTTCTTCTTTTTGAGTTGATAATTCAGCTTCCAAATTTTGAATTTTACTAATTTTTTCTTGAAATTCTTTATCTTTTCTGAATTCATCAATTGCTTTTCTTTTTTCAAGTTCAATATTTGATTCAGATCTTGCTAATTGAATTTTTAACTCTTCAATTTCTTTAACTTTATCTAAGTATTCATTACTTTGTTTAAAATTAATAATAGCTTTATTAGGTGCTTCTTTTACTTCATGTTTTAAAATATTAATTTCATTTTCAAAACTTATTTTTTCTTTTTCTAGATTTTTAAGTTTATCATTTAAACCTAAAAATTCATTTGAGTTTTTAAATTTAATAATTTCATTTTCTTTTTCTACTTCTAATTTAGTTATTTTATTTCTTAAATTTTTAATTTCATCTAAATATTTTAAAAAATCATTAGTTTTTTTAAAATCTTCTATTGATTTGATAGAAATAATTTCTTTTTCCTTTTCGGATTTTTGTAGTTCATTTTCAAAATTTATTTTTTCTTTTTCTAAAATATTAATTTTTTCTTTTAGTTCAATAAATTCATTAGAATTTTTAAATTCATTTTCTCATTGCTTTTTCAGTTCATTTGTTATTATTTCATTACCTTCAAGCAATTTTTTTATTTTAATGCTCTCTTCTTTTTGTCACTCAGGCAATTCTGTTAAAATAATAAAATCACCTGGTTGTGCACTTTCTAAAATTTCTAATTCTCATTTTTGAATATTTTTTATTTTTGCTTGAATTTTTTTTGCCATATCAACCTTCCTTTTTATTTTTGATTTTTTTCTTTAAAATTATATTACATAAATAATATAATGAAAAAACAAACATTTATAAAAAAATGCTTGTTTTACTTATTTAATTAGTTAATTTTTCTTCTATAAGATTTAAAATTTTATCTCTATTAATTAATCATTTAATTTTCTCAATAATTAATAAATTATATTTTTTAGACAAAAGATAGCTAATACTATCTTTAAAAATTATATATTCTTCATAATTACTATAATTATTATAATCATCAATAGCTATACCTAATAAAAACATATTTTCTTTATTTAAAATAGCTAAATCTATTTTTTTGCTTCCAATAATATAATCTTTTTTTATTTTATAATTTTGTTCAATAAAAATAGACATTTTTAAAATTTTTTCAATAATTTTATCAACTAAATTATTTACTTCACTTTCAGAAGAATTATTATTATTTTGTTGGTTATCCAATAGTAAATATCTTTTTCTCTCATCATTTGAAAGTTCTAAAAATAAAAGTCATTTTTTAAAAAGTAATAAATCATCATTTGTATTCAAAGTTTCAATTTCATTTGCTTTTATTGATTTAACAATTATCATTTTATTTTTTGCTCTTGATATTGCAACATTAAGCGCGTTTTGTCCACCTCTTCTTGAAACGTAGGTAGAAGATAGAGCTGTTGTTTTATCATAAACAACAGAAACAATCAATAAATCAGCTTCATCACCTTGTATATTTTCAATATTTTTTAATAAAATTTTTTCTTCATTAATAGCTTTTTCTAATTCTAAATATTTATTAAAAATAATGTTTTCTATTAGTTCTCTTTGTGGTCTATTAAAAGTCAAAATGATAATTTTGTTATACTTTGACAAATTAGCTTGAGCTAATTCAACCACTAATTTTGCTTCTTCTAAATTTGACTTATTTTTTCATTCTCCATTTATATCATAAACTTCAATAGGTTCTTCATCAAATGTTGTCAATTTATCAATTACATCTAGTTTTGAATTATAAAAATGTTTTGATGAAAAAGTCATTAATGAAGCAAAATTAGAACGATAATTTTTATCTAATAAAATTGAATAAATCCCTTTGTAAACAGCATAATTTAAAATAGATTCAATATTACCTAATTCAATATCTTCAATATCACTTCTAGTTGAAAATCAACTTGTAGGTTGCATTTGCTTATCATCACCAGCTAAAATTTTTATTTTAGCTAAATATAAAATTGGGATTGCTTTTTCAATAAAAATTTGTGATGATTCATCTAAAATTGCATAATCAAATTCTTCCTTATCTCATTTAGTTAATTCTGTATCTACTGAAGAGATAATTATAGGAAATAATTCTTTAATAATTACATAGTGATCTAAAACAAATTTATATGGATCTCTTCATCCATTTCTTGCTGCTAAAGCAAACCTATGGTAAAGTCTAGTTTTTTCTTTATTAAAGTTATTTATTTTTTTAAACAAACGATAAGTAACATAATTTGTTATTTCTTCTTCATTACAAATATCTTGTTTGTCATCACCAATTAAATGCTTATAAAATTCATCAATGTTTATAAGTTTTTCTTTTTCTATATCAACAATTTTATTTGTAATTTCACTTAAATCTCCATCATAATCTGCAAAATCATTAAGTATAATATTTGCATCTCTATTTATGTCATCATTAAATTTTATAAAAAGTTTTTTAATAGCAGACACTTTTTTATTTTTTAAAGTTTCAAAAATAAGTATTTTTAACTTTTTAGGATCTTTAGTTATTCTAGAAGGGTTTAGATTAATATTTTTACTTAATTTATAAAGATTTTCAATTGTTTTTAAAGATAACTCTTTTTTTTGTTTTTTCAAGAAAGAATAAATTTCTAAATCTTTTTCATAATTATCACTATTTTTTATTTTATTTAACAAATCAACATGTTTTTTTTCATCGTTATCAAGAATTTTAACTAATTTAGGTAAATTAGCTTTTTTAAAATTTTCTAATTTATTTATTAAATCCACTATAGGTTCATAAAATTTGGATTTTTGCATGCTATTGTCATTCAAAATAAATAAACAAAAAATAGATAATGAATTCATCCTGCTTTTTAAAATATCAAGAGCTGCTTTTTTTTGCGAAACTACAATTGCTTTTTTTTGAAAAAATATTACATTTGCAATAATATTAGAAATTGTTTGACTTTTACCGGTTCCTGGTGGACCTCAAATTATTGTATTTTGGCTAAGCGCTGAAACTGTAGCAACATCTTGTGAAAAATTAGTTTTATTAATTTTTATAAAATTAAAATTATCATCATAAATAGTTCTGTCAATTCTAGTTTTGTATTTGTTTTTATTTATTTCAACATCAAGGATTGTATCAAATTCATCATTTTCAATGATTTTTTCCATAACTTTTCTTTGATAACTACCAAATGAGGTAAAAATACCTAAAACCATTCCTTTGTGAAACTCAAGGTAATTTTCATTAACAATAACACTTTCTAAATTTTCAATTTTTCCTTTAAAACTTTTAATGTCATAACTTGATCAAATATTTTTCAAATTTTGTTCTAATTCTTTCAAAGACATTTGTGACACATCTTCATCAAGATCAAAAAGATAACCTCCACGCTCTAAAAATCATGAAAGTTTTTCATTTATTTTTATATCACCATTAGAAAACAATGTTGCTTGACCATTTTTAATTTCGATATTTACTTCTTTAAAAAAAAGTGGTGCATAAATAGTTCTTTTTTCAATTTCTGCAGAAATAAATAAAACACCAATTTGCATTGGTCATATATTTCTTTCCATATTGATATTTTTAGCTTTAGCCAAAAACTTTTTTCAACGATTATTGTTTTTGTTTATTGTTTCTTCTAAAAACAGTTTCGCTTTTTTCAATGTGCTATCGAAATTTTTTTCAAATGCATTAAGTGTTTTTTCATCAATAATTTGCTTATGTTTTCTATATACATATTTAAGTTCGTTTAAATTTGTAACATTGGATAAATCCTTTAAAATTTTTTCAGCATTATTGTTGCTTAAAGAAACTTTAAAATTTTGTCTTAAATAAATATTTTCAATACTTTTTTCATCAAGTAATTCATGTAAATCAATAAAATTTTTTTCATCTACTGTTAATTTAAGTGAAGTGTCAATTTTGTCAACATTTAAAAGATTATCAAGAATTCTTTTATAATTTTTCTTTTTTTCTTTAAAAATTCGATAATTATTCTCCATTTTGCCCTCTACATTAAAGCATTTTTTCAAGCTTTTCTTTTATAAATTGAGCACTATTACCAACAATTAAATTTACTGAATCACTTGAAAGAACAACTCCTGAGACACCTTTTAATTCAGATATTTTCTTAATAGTTTCAATTGATGTGTCTTTTAAAAAAATTCTAATTTTTTTATGTGTATTTTCAAGTGAAACTATATTTTTAGTTCCACCTAAATATTCTATTAATTCATCTAAATTAACTGTTAATTTATTTGTGAGTGATAACTCAGTATTTGTATTTTTATTTTTTAATTTTGATCAATAAATTCAAATAGTACCAAATGTTACTATTGACAAAAAAATAATTTTCAATTTGTCACTAATTGTCATAATTTCTCCTTAAATTTATAAATAACCTTTATTCAATATAATATAAAGCATAACTCTTTTAATTCTTGTTGAAGTATACCTTTTTGAAGTGCATTTTTCAACAAATTCATCATAATTTTTACTTTCAATATTTTTAATAAACAAATTTTCCATGCCTTCAGAAATCATTTTATTAGTTTTTAGAACTTCTTTTGGTGTATTTTTGATAATATCTTGAAACTTTAAATAATAATTTTCAATTTTATCTGGTATAAAATCAAATTTCATTGGTGTAAATTTAGTTACATCTTCATTGTTGAAAACCATTTTCCTAATATTAGAAGCAGATGTGTAAATACCATTAACATCATAAGTTTTATAATCTATTGTTCTTTTGTGTGAAAAAACATTAATATTATAATTATTTTTAACAATTTGTTTTACATATTCAAGAGCAAGAATATCATTAGGCATAATTATTTCTTTATTTGTTATCTCTTTTATAGTTTCAAAATTAGCTTTTGGAAACGACAAACCTTGTTTTAAATAAAACTTAAGCTTTGTTTTATAAATATTTGAATTATTATAAATTGCTTTCGCGATTTCAAATAATGACTCCACATCATTGCTTTCACTTCCAAAAATTAATTTGTCAATATTATTTTCATTAACAATTTTAATTGCACCTTCTGCAAAAATGTGTGCTGCTTGTGTTGCATATTCAAAAGGCAGTTCAATTACTTTATCTGCTCCATTAAGTAAGGCAATTTCTTTTCTTTCTTCAAAACTTTTAATTGCTATTTCACCTCTTTGGACATAATTACCAGATAAAATAATAATAATTTTATCATTAGGGAAATTCTTTTTTACATAATCTAATTGATATTTATGCCCATAATGAAAGGGATTGTATTCTGCGATAATTGCTATAGCCATAATTAATCCATTTTAGAAGTATCAAAATTACCTTTAATTCTCTCGATATTTTTGAATGATACTCAAATATTAGGATCTACCTTGTAAATTTCTGCCAACAATCAATTCGACTCTAAATAAAAACAAATAGTTTTTATTTTATAAATTTTATTACCTGTGTAACCCGAGATCCCGCATCATAAATTATATGAATGTCAATAATTAATTTCTTTTAAATATTTTAAAATTTTATTTGGATTATTTGTTGTATAAATATCAATTTCGACTTTCTTATATTTTGGATAAATAATATTAATAAAATAACTACTAATAAATATATATAAAATAGTTGAAAATGCTTGAACACCAAAAAAATGAATTATTTTTGTATTACCAATTTTAAAATTTGTAAAAAGTATTAATATGATAAATGAAAAAATAAATACATTTAAGTTAAATATAATAATAACTCTGCCAATAGATCTTTTCTTTTTGGTTGAATAATAATAAGTAAAAAAATCACTTCCACCACTAGTTGCACCATTTTTTCAAGCAATCCCAAGTGATAACCCTATAATAGTTGAACCCAAAAATGTGTAATAAATTATTGGTCAAATTTTTTTGTTTTCTTCAATTACCTTATCTATTCCCATTTCTTCAAATTCCTGATCAACAGCAAAATGAAAATGTAGTCATTTATTTAAAACTTCTATATTAAAAATTACATTGAAAATATTTTGAAATGCCATTCATAAAAGCGACATATAAATTAATTTTCTTTTAATTTTTTTTCAAAAAAATATAATCAATGGTATGTTAAAAGCTAAAAACATCAAACTAAAGTATGGTTTAGTTTCAGGAATTATATAAGTAATAATTGAAGGTAGTGCTGTTAAACCAGTTGGAATAGTTTTAGATTTTGCAAAAATAACGTTGATAGCAAAAGAAAACAACAAAGCACTAATAGCAATTAAAAATATTTTTCATGGTTTTTTTTTAATGTTGCTATAAAACTATCATTGTAATCAGAAAAATCATAATTAAAGTTTTTTTTGGTCTGCATTTTAATCCTAACTTTTAAATTAACTCATTTAAATAACATTTACTAATTTAATATAAAACTTTATATTAAAGCTTAATAAATAAAAAATATATAAAATTATAACTTTTTTTTGTGTTTTTTATGCTTAAAAAGTTATAATTTTATTTTTAAATAAAAAAAGAAAGGAAAAATGAGAATTTTTAATTATTTTCCAAAAAACAAAAGTAAATGACTAAGTTATTCTATTGTTGCTATTCCTATTATTTTTTCAGGTTTTTTAATTACACTAAATTCATTTATTGATAATTTTATGGTATCAACAATAAAAAATGGGTTAAATTCATTAAATTTTGCTAATATTTTTACATCTTTTATTGTTGGCATTTTTGTAAGTTTGAATATTATAATAACCCCTCTTTTAGGTAAATACTTAGGGACAAATCAAAAAGAAAATATAAAATCAATAGTTAGAGCAAGATATATACTATCTTTTGGTTTTGCAATTCTTTTTTCAATTATTATAATTCCTTTTTCTCGCTTTTTTATTTTACTAGTTGCTAAAAAAGAAGATAATTTTTCAGATAAAGAATTTGAACAAATAATAAACCAATCAGTGGAATATTTAGAAATCATTTTTTTACAATGAATTTTAAATTCAATATTATTTTCTGCTATTGAGTTTGTAAGACAAAGCAAAAAATCATGAATTTCGTTGCTTGTTTCTTGTGTTATTTTGACCATTAATATAATTGGAAATTTAATTTTAATTAATTTTTTAGGTGTTAAGGGTCTTGCTATTAGTTCTGTTATTTCTTCATTGATTGGACTCATTGTTATTTTTTTAATTATTGCAAAAACTAACAAAATATTTTTAATAAATTTTGCTAATATTTTTCGCATTAACAAAAAAATTTGAAAAGAAATTTTAAATAAAACCCCAGGTTTTATATTAAATTCTTTAACTTTTATTTTTGTTTTTTCAAGAAACATTCTTTGAGTTCAAGGGTTTAAAATCGGATCTTTAGGTTATGGAGAATATTCACAATATTGATCAATTGGAGCGGCTACTATTTTAGGATTGATTAGTTCTATTTCAGGAGTACTTTTTGCTGGCATAACATCTATTGCCCCAAATATTGCTGTCTTTGTTTCTCAAAACTTAGGAAAAAAAGATTATAAATTAGCACAACAAAATTCAAAAGAATTAAAAGGTTTTCATTTAACAATAGGTTTTATTTTATTCATAATTATGCTTGTAGTAGCATTTTTAATTCCAAATTTTTCATTTTTAACAAATGGAATATCTAAAAGCATTAAAATTCAACTAGAAAAATTAAAACTTGCTCCTGATATGATACAAAATGAAATAAATAAAGCATCAACATATTTTTTAACAGAATTAAAATTTTGTATTATTGTTTCATCTTTTTTTAGTTTAGTTTGAATTATATTTATTACAGATATTCAAATTTTAAACGCTAAGGGAAAAAACAATTTCACATCTATATTTCAATTCATTTTGAATATTATCCAAATATTAATATTAGCTATCTTAGTTTTTTTAATTATTCCTATATTTTCAAAAAGTGATAAAGTTTATATTTTCAGTTTTTATTGATTTATTCTTTTGTGTTTTGACATAGTGAAGCTATTTTTCTTTGAATATTTTTATTTTAAAGAAAAGTGGTCTTAATTTTATCTGAAATCATAATAAAAATTTAAAAATGTAGTAAAATTTAAATAAAATATTATATTAAGAGGTTGTTATGGTTTCAATTAAAAAAATATATTTAGATTTTGAAAAACACTTAGAAAAAACTATTAAAATTAAAGGTTGAGTTTCTAATTTAAGGGGAAATTTAAAGATCAAATTTTTAGATTTAAATGATGGTTCTACAGTTGAAAATTTACAAATTGTTTTAAAAGAAAATGATATTAATTTAGAACTAGTAGACAAAGCTAGGTTAGGTGCCGCCGTTGAAGTGGAGGGTATTTTAAAAGAAAGCAAAACTTCAAAGCAAAAGGTTGAGCTTGAAGCTAAAAAATTTAATTTACTAAAAAACACTGATGAAGATTTTCCGATTCAAAAAAAAGAAATATCAAGAGAAGCTTTAAGAGAAATACCACATTTAAGGCATAGAACTAAACTTTTGAAAACAATAATGTTGATAAGGTCAACATTAACTTTTGAAGTTCATAATTTTTTCAATGAAAATGGGTTTTTAAACATGGCTGCTCCGATTATTACATCAAATGATGGTGAAGGTTCAGGAGAAATGTTTATTGTTGATGACGAAAGTGAAAAACACTTTTTTGGTAAAGTGGCTAAATTAGGAGTAACAGGTCAATTGCATGCAGAAGCTTATGCAGTTGGGCTTAATAAAGTTTATACTTTTGCACCTATTTTTAGAGCAGAAAATTCACACACTAAAAAACACGCAGCGGAATTTTGGATGATAGAGCCTGAAGTTGCTTTTTATGATTTACAAAAAATTATTAAATTGGCTGATCAACTTTTAAAATATGTTATTAAAAATACATTGAAAAAAAATAAATCAGAATTTAAATTTTTAGAATCTACAATTTCACCTGGAATTATTGAAAAACTTAGTTCATTTATCTCTTCTCCTGTAAACATTATTGAATACAAAGATGCCATTGAAATTTTAAAAAAAGAAAGAGATGTATTTGAAGAAAAAAATATTTACTTTGGAATGGATTTAGCAACTGAACATGAAAGATACTTAGCTGAAAATGTTTTCAATGCTCCAGTTTGTGTTATAAACTATCCAAAAGGTATAAAAGCATTTTACATGTTTTTAAATCCTGATAATGAAACAGTTGCATCATTTGATATGTTAGTTCCGGGAATTGGTGAACTTATTGGTGGTTCACAAAGAGAAAATGATTATCAAAAATTAGTACAAAGAATTAAAGAATTAAATATTCCTCAAGATGAAATGCAATGATATCTTGATCTAAGAAGATTTGGAGATGCTGGATCTTCAGGTTTTGGTGTTGGTTTTGAGAGATTGATTATGTTTGTAACTGGGATAGACAATATAAGAGACACAATACCATTCCCAAGAACTACAAATAATTTAAAAACATAATTTTACTAGTTATAGTTAGTATGAAAGGAGGGATGGGATGAAATTATCATTATTAGTTTATACATATAAACAAAAAAATGAATTAAATATTTTTTTAGAAAATTGCACTAATCAAATTGATGAAAATTTTGAAATTATTTTAAGTTTGAACAAACCCACTTTAGAAGAATTAGAAATCATATATAAATACAAAAAGAAATTAGAAAACAAAATTCAGGTTTTAATCAATGATAAAAGACAAATGTTTTCAAGTGAATTTATTAAAATGTTGAATTTAGCTAAAGGTGAATACATTGCATTTATAAATCCAAGTACATTTTTAGAAAGTGAATTTACCCAATTATTTTCTACTTTTTCAAACAAACACAAAGCGGATATGATTGAATTCAAACCATCATATAAAGGTTTTTTTGAAATCGAACTAAGACAAAGAATTGCTGAGAAAAAAGTTTTTAATTTAAAAGAAGAGAAAAAAGTTTTAGCTTACATATTACCAATAATTTTTAATAAATTTTTTAACAGAGAAAAATTTATAAAAATTTTACCTAAATTAGAAAACAAAAATATTTCTAATTCTAAAATATGAATAGATTTAGTTTTTAAGTTTCTTTTAAACACTGAGACATATGTTTATATAAACACTGTTTTAATTAGCGATTTTAATGAAAAGAACTTTGTTAACAACCCATCTGCTTTAATTAAAGAATGAGACGGCATAGAGAAATATATTAAAAATGAATTTCCAGATTTTATTCAAGAAATACAATATAACAAAATTTATAATTTAGCTTTATTTTTGCCAGGTATTTTAAATCCTTATACAAAACATAGAATAAAAAACTTTATTTTTAAAAATCATTTGCCTACATCAATTTCAAGATTTTATAAAAAAATTAAAGATATGAAAGTTAATGAATTTTTCATAATAATTTCTTTAAATAAATATTTTTTAGATAATGATTGAGAAAAAATGGTTATTTTAAAAGATTTAGCCCCTAACAAATGAAAAAATTTAACTAGAAAGTTGTAGTTTAAATTGAAAAAACATTTAAAAGCAAGTTATAAAATTAGACTTTTAGCAGGTTTAATTGATATTTTATGTTTTATGCTTTTAACTTTTCTTATAACATTTATATTTTTTAATAATTTCAATTTTTGAGAGCAAAATTTTAATATTAATAAATTTAAATATTTTTATTATTTTTGATTTATTATTGAAATTTTTATAATAATTTTTTTACAAATAATTGTTCCAGCTTTTATATTTAAAGGATGCACCATTGGTCGATTAGTTACAAAAATTAAAGTTGTTTTAAACAGAGAAAACACATATAAAAAAAGTAAATGAGTTATTGCTTTGATTAAAAAAGAATGCTTTTATTCCCTTAATTGAATTATTTTAATTTTGATATTTCTTTTTGTGATCACACCAAAGGATTTTGTAATTTTATCCAAAGAAAACAAAATATTAAAAGATAAAATAATAAATATCGAAATTAAAGAAATAAAATCATATATAAAAATATTTTTAACAGTTTTTTGAACTATTAGCAATTTTTTTGTTATAAGTAACTATTTTATTTCTTTAACTATTTTAAAAAAAACACGTATTAGTTTGATTGATTCTTTTTCAAGTACTATAACTATTTACAAAAACAAATTTGAAACCGAAGATAAATTTAAAAATGCTTTCCAACCACAAAAATTAAATTGGGAAAGTGTAGAAATAATGCAATAAATTAAAGGAGGATTGTCATGGAAGCAAAAATAGAAAAATTAATTTCAATATTAAATCCACAACAAAAAGAAGCAGTGGTTTATAATGACTCTCATTTAAAAATTATTGCTGGTGCAGGTAGTGGAAAAACAGGTGTATTAACAAGAAAAATTGCTTACTTAATAGAAACTCAAGAAGCAGAACCAGATAAAATATTAGCTGTAACTTTCACTAATAAAGCCGCTAATGAAATGCTTGAAAGAGTAGAAGGTTTAATTACACACCATGAAAATGATAAAAAACCTTATATTATGACATTCCACTCTTTTTGTAATTTAGTTTTAAGAAGAGAAATACATAATTTTAAAAATTTTGATGCTAAATTCGATATTTTAGATACATCAGATCAAAAAACTATTTTAGAATCTATTTATAATAATTTAGCCTTAAGTCCAAAAGATATTAGTTATTCTAGTGCTTTGGAGACTATATCTAAATGAAAAAATTATGAAAAATCATATGATCAAATTGATAAAGAAATTTTAGATGAAAAAGAATTAAAAATTTTGCAAATCTACAAATTGTATGATGAAGAATTAAAAAAAATGAAAGTTTTAGATTTTGATGATTTGCTTTTGTATACTTTAAAATTGTTTGAAAAGTTCCCGTCTATTGCTCAGAAGTGAAAAAATAGATTTAGTCATATTTTAATAGATGAATTTCAAGATACATCTATTATTCAATTAAGAATTATTGAACATTTAATTAGTGAAAAAAACAAAATCACAATTGTGGGTGATCCAAATCAGTCTATTTATTCATGAAGAGGTGCTGATGCTAATCTTATTAATGATTTTGATAAAAAATTTCCAAATGTGCATATTATAAAGCTTTCACAAAATTATCGTTCAACAAAAAGAATTCTAGATTCTGCAAATAAATTAATTAAAAACAACAAAACTAGAGTTGATAATGATCTTTTTACTGAAAAAGAAAATTTTGAAGAGATTGAATTTTACCATGGCTTTAGTTTAGAAGCTGAAGCTAGATGGGTTATTAATAAAATAAATGAATTAAAAAAGAAAAAATCTCAATTGAAAAATATAGCTATTTTATATCGCTCTAATTTTTATTCTCGATATTTTGAAGATATGCTTATAAAAGAAAATATACCTTATAAAATTTTAGGGTCTCAAAAATTTTATGAAAAAAAGATAATCAAAGATGTTATTGCTTTTTTAAAAGTAATAGATCATGGTTCTACAATTGCATTAACTAGAATCATTAATGTACCACCAAAAAAAATTGGACCAAGTACCATTAATAAAATTTTAGAATTTGCTAAAAAAAGAAAATTAGAATTATTTGATTCACTTATAGAATATTTTAAAAACTTTAAAAATGCTAGTGATAAAAAGAGAAAAGAACTAGATTTAACCACTAAAACCAAACAAGAATTAGTTGAATTTTTAAATAAAATAAATTGAGCAAGAGCTTGCATTGCTAAAAACAAATCTATAGCCGATACAATAAATCAATTTTTAAAATTAATAAATTATTTTTCAATATATCAAAATAATACGCAAAACGTTTTAGATTTTAAAGAAGCTTATGAAAATTTCAATATTTTGCTTCAATCAATTAAAAATTGAGAAAAACAAAACCCTGAAAAAAAAATATCAGATTATTTAATTGATATTTCAGTTCTAACAGATTTAAACTCAATTTCTTCAAGTGTTGCAATCAATTTGATGACTGTACATAATTCTAAAGGTCTTGAATTTGAAAATGTTTTCTTAGTTGGAATGTCTGAAGGAATTTTCCCAAATAATAAAACATTAGATAATGATGAAAGTATTGAAGAAGAAAGAAGACTTGCTTATGTTGCTATAACTAGAGCTAAAGAAAGGCTTTTTATATCCAATTCAAGCAAAAATTATTTTGATAATAAAAGAGAAAACTTATACAAAACATCAAGATTTGTTGAAGAGTTAGAATTAAAAGCTTTTAAATTACAAACATTTACCAAAATAGACCAAATAACAGGCAAACTTAGTTATGCTAAAAATAAAAAAGATGATTTCATTGTTGGTGATGCAGTTAACCATTTAACTTTTGGTTTTGGTGTTATTGTAGAAATAATCGGAGATATTGCTCACATTTCTTTTAAAAACGAAAAAGAAATTAAAAAAATAAAAAAAGACCACAAATCATTAGAAAAGGTTATTTAAATATGTATATTGTTTGAATATTATTTGTTTTGATGCTTATATTTTTAGTTTTTACAATTATTTTTATTAGTGTAAAAATTTATTTTATAAAAAAAAGAAGTGCAGAAAGTAACTCAATTATATTGCCATTTATTTTTGAAATTCAAAATAATAGAATTAGAGTTTTTGATTCTAACTTTTTTAGCATTGCTAAAAAAGTTTTTTATACAAATGAAAAACTTTTAAATGGAGAATGACTGTCTATTGAAAAATTTGCAGATTTATTGATTACAAATGATAAAGAAAAATTTTTAAAAAATATAAAAACATTTGAGTATAAAACATTAGAACTATGTTTTAAAAATAATTTAAGCAACAAATATACTTTTATATTCACAAATAAAGAAGATAATTTTTTGATTTTATATAGAGATACAAGTATTTTAACTGAAAACAAAAGAAGAAAATGATTAAAAAAAGAGAGAAAAATTTATAATTTTCAAAATATAAACTTAAATAAAAAATATAATTTATTTTTAGCTTTTGAACTTAAGAAAATTTTCCAGCAAAACATAAATATTTTAGAACATATAAGAAATTTATGTGAAGAAATAGTGATCTTAAACTTTTTTAATTTTAAAACAATTTATCAAAATGAATATTTAGTTTTAGTTTTTGAATCGAATATAAAGAAAAAATTATTTTTAGTTAAAAAATATTTTTTAAAAAAGTTAAGAAAGTATAAAAATTATTTTTTCTTTAATAATTTTGCATTAGTTTTTGAAAAAAATAAAATAGATGAAAATTATTATACTTTAGAAAAAAAAATTGATTTCGCAATTAACAAAGCATCTGAAATAAAAAATGGTTTTGTTTTAAGTGATGATTTTATTTTGAGTAAAAGTTGAGAACTACAAAAATATAATGAAAAAATAGAAAACTATAAAAATATTGTTAATGAGAAAAAAATAAATTTACAAAGTTCTGAAATAATGATAAAAAACAAAGCTACTGCTTCTAAAATTTATATAGATAACACAATTAATGAAGCTTATAAATATTCTTTAGTAAAAAAAATAAAAAATGAACATGAAAATTTAATTTTAAAAAACGCAAATATAATTGGTCAAAATAATTTTATAATTATAAAACCAGGAGCTTTTTTTGACAATTATCAGAAGCTAAATTCTAAAAGCCCAAATATTGTTGTTGACATAGAAGACTTCACAGAATTTATATATAAATATAAAAAAATAAATCAGAAAAATTTTAATAAATGAGGAATATATTTACAAAAATACGGTAACTTAATTTTTAATTACTTATTAGAATTAAAACCTTTTTTCTTAATTATTTCTAAAAAGCTAACAGATGAATTAAACAACAACAATGAATTATTATTTTTTTTAGAAACACTTTCCAATATTTGTGATGAAAATAATATTTTTATTATTTATGAGATTGATTATAGCAAAACTTTGCCATCTATTTTAAAAAAAATAAAATGTAATTATAATTACAAAATTTAGTTTATTAGTTTATAATGTATAACATTATGAAAAAAATAGGTATTTTAGTAGACTCATTTTGTGGATTATCAGAAGACCAAGTAAAAAATGAGTATTTTGAATTTTTGCCTTTACAATTTTCCATTGATGGCAAAAATTATATTGATAATGGCAAAGAAATTTCAAAAAAAGATTTAGCAATTTTAATAGCAAAGTCAGAAAAAGCATTTACTTCTTTACCTTCTTTAAATACAATTGAAGAAACACTTGAAAGAATGGATAAAAAATTTGAAAAGGTTTTTGTTTTTTTAACATCTTCAGCTCTTTCATCAACTTTTCAAACAGTAAGTGTTGCAGCTAAAAAATATAAAGATAAATTTATAATGATTGACAATCATTTTTTTGCTAATCAAGTTATTGAAATCGGAAATTTTTTAATTAAAAAAGCTAAGCAAGGTGTTGGAATTGAAAGACTTATTGAATTAGCTAAAGAAATAAATGAAAAAAGTATTAATTTTTTAATTGTTAAAGATTTAACAAACTTAATAAAAGGTGGAAGAATTAAAGGAATAAAAAAATTAGTTTTAAATACTTTTGGTTTAGTTTTGATTTTAAAGGTTACACAATACGGCATAACTTTTAGTGGTATCAAAAAAACAATTAAAGGTTCAATGAAAAAAGTGAGTGAAAAATTAATTGATTTTATTGGTGGAATTGAAAATTTAAAAAATTATGAATTTAAATTTATGAATGCAGCTAATGAAGAAATGATAGTAACTGCTAAAAATATAGTTTCCAAGTTTGGAAAAGATATAGATGAAAAGACACAAGCATCAGCTACTGTTATGATTCATACTGGTGTTGAATGTTCATCATTGGGTATTTGACCAAAATTATCTGAACTAAAAATTTAGTAAAATAATTAATGCAAAAAAATAAAATAACCATTTTAATTCCTTGTTATAATAAAGAAAAATTTTACTCTCGCTTATTTAAAACATTGTTAAAACAAAAAGATCAAAGATTTAACATTATTTTTTTAAATGATGCTTCCATAGATAATACATTTGATATTTTGAATAAATTTAAGAAAAATAATTTAAATAAAAATATAAAAATTATTAATTTAGAAAAACAAGTAGGGATAGCTGAGGCTAGAAATATTTTAATTAATAATTGTGAAAGTGAATATTTTTATTTTATAGATGCAGATGATTTTATTTCAAAAAATACAATCAAAAACCTTAATAATATAATTTATAAAGAAGACAAAGAAATTGTTTTATCTAATTTTAGAACTTTAATTAAAAAAATAAATGTTTTTAATTTTCTTGTTAATCCATTTGTTAAAATTAAAAATAATATTGATTATTTACAAAAAGGTATTTTTTTTGTTTGAAATGTTTTAATAAACAAAAAATGATTTTTAGATAAAAATATTTTATTTAAACCTAATTTTATTTATGAAGATTTTTCAGTATCTATTCCTTTAATTCTAAGTGCTCAAAATTTTACATATATAAATAAATTCGCATATTCATATGATTTAAATTTGGGCGGAGCTTCTAAAAAACACAATAGTTTTAAAATTGAGTCTATTGCTGAAAATATTAATTATCTTTATTCAAATCTTGAAAATATGAATTTATATTCACAATTCAAACAACATAAAATTGAAAAACATTTTTTGAGCTATATTTGAATTCATATGTTTTTTGCTTGAAATTATAAAAAAATAATTAAAAATTTTGAGCAGTTTAAACCTTCATTAAATAAATTAATAAATATTGATGAAAAATATAATATTGAGAAAAAATTAAAAAAGATATATAAAACTAAGAATTTGTTTTTTAAAAATGCTTTTAATAATTATATAAAAGTAAAAAAAATACTAAAAAAAAATAAAACCCTTAACAATAAATAGGGGTTTTATTTTTTTAATATCATTTTATTTTTTTAATTATTTTATAGTTATTATATTTCATTAAAAATGGGATTGTTGGAACTAAAAATGCTGTATATAAAGGTATTGTAATAACCCCTTTTAAAATGATAGGAGCAAAATAGATATAATACTTGTCCGAAATATCAAATGCGCTACCTTTTTTAGCAATAAAACGATTGTAATACTTTATAAAAGCAAATGGGCCTCACAATCATCTAAAAATAACATTTATTATAAAAATTATGGAAATGATGAAAAAAATCAAATAATAAATTTCATTTTTAGTTTTTCATCATAAAAGAGATAAAACTATTAACCCTCCTAAAAAAACAACAAAAAAACAAATAAGTAAAATTGTTATATTGCTTTTATTAAAAATCTTTTTAAACGTTTTATCAATAGTTTTGTCAACAGGTTGTATTAATTCAAAAATAAAAACTGAAAGCATTAATGTCATTGTAGCTACTACAAATAATGATAAAATTATAAAATTTTTAATATTTTTTTTGTTATAAAAAAACATTAAAAGTCATGAAACAATTACTACTAGCGGGGGCACAATTGCGTATTCAATGGTTCAAAAAGGTATTAAACCTCTAATTAATAAATTAAGTGTGTCTGCTATAATAGCTAAAACAACACCTTTAAAAGGGCCTAAAACAATACCATAAACAATAAAAATAATATATTCAAATTGTATGTTTAATTTACCATGTAATACAGTAAGTCTTAACAAAAAAATTAGTCCTAAATAAATTGCTAAAAATATAGAACTAATTGCTATATCGTAAACTGTATATTTACAATATTTATTTATTATTTTTTGAAAAGAAATTAAAATTTTGTTATTTTCTTTTAGCTTCATTGCTATCTAAAACATCAACACATGTATCATTAAAACAAACATAATTTGAATTATTATCATTATTATCTTTTTTTGTTAAATGGTGGTGGTGTTCTACTAACTTTAATTGACAATCTGACTCTTTACCACAAATAGCACTTTTTTCTTTAGGTGTGACTATTATTTCTTCTTCATCAATGTTAGATTCTTCAACTAAAATTGGTTCTTCTTCTTCTTCTTCTTCAATTGTAGTTTCTTCAACTAAAATTGGTTGCTCTTCTTCAATTTCTTCAATTGTAGATTCTTCAAATACTGTCTCAACTACATCATCTTCAATAAGATTTTCATCAACAAAAACAACTTCTTGTTCTTGTGTTGGTTCAACATCATAAACATATTCTTCTGTTGGTAAATCAATAGTGTCATTTAAAAAGTATTCATTGGTTTCGTTGTTTGTATCATTTATTTCTTCAACAAATTCTTCAACTATATCATCATGTGATTCTTCTTCGAAATAATCCACTTCTTGTGTTGGTTCTTCAATATAGTCAACAATTGGTTCTTCAATTATTTCTTCAACTTCTATATCTTCCTCAGGATTATCATCAACTAAGTCAAAAGTCTGCATTACAAAATGTTTTAAAAAGTTATATTCAAAGTTGAAATGTTTATAAACTTGTTCACCAGGAGCTGAAATTCCAAAACTATCAATCCCTACATTGCAACGAGCATATTTTTCTCATCCAAATGTTGTTGCAGCTTCAAATGATATTGATTTATTTGGATCTCAAAGAACTTTACCATCTCAATTGGATGCTGAAATAACATTAAGGTTTAATCTTTTACCAATTCTTTGTGCAAGTTTCAATTCACTTCCTGTTGCAATCAATGCATAAGGTGAATCAGTTTTTTGTAAGAAATAACTTCCTTTTTTAAAACTTTCAAATGATGTTTCATCAAGTGATTTAATATTTTGTCTTGTTGTAACAATGATATGCGGTTTTCTTCTAGAATTTATTGCTAACTCAAAAGCAGCTTTTGTTTCTGTTTCATCTGCAGGTCTTAGAACTTTAACACCAGGAATTGAACGCAACATAGCTAATTGTTCTATTGGTTGGTGAGTTGGACCATCTTCACCAACAAAAACAGAATCATGACTAAAAATATATGTTACAGGTAAATTCATCATTGATGATAATCTAATAGCCGGTTTTAAATAATCAGAAAATACGAAAAATGTAGAAACAAATGGTCTTAATGTTGAGTGTAAAGCAATACCATTAGCAATACCAGCCATTGCAAATTCTCTTACACCAAATAAAATATTTCTTCCTGCACGATTAACAGGGCAAAAATCACCATCAGAACCTTTAACTTTTGTAGAAACTGATAAGTCAGCTGATCCTCCAATTCAATTGCTTGATTTTTCGCCTAAATAATCAACAATTTTTCCTGAATAATTTCTTGTTGAATCATTTTTAGATAAATCTAAATCAACAAACATTGGTTCAAAAGATTTTTTCAAGAAATCTTTTAAATATTCTGAAGCAACAAATTTATTTTCAGCTTCTTTAAATCTTTCATCTAAAGCTTGTCTATAGTAGTCTCTAACTTCATCAGGGAGAGCAAATTCATCATATGATCAATTTAATTTTTCTTTTAAAAGTTCAAGATCTTTACCTAAAGGTGTTCCATGAACATCAGTAGTATTTTCTTTTGTTGAACCTTCACCAATAATTGTTCTAACTTCAATAAATGAAGGTTTTAATGATTTTTTAGCTTTGGCAATAGCTTTTGAAATTTTCTTAATTTTGTTTGGAACACTTTGGTAGTGGAAACCTAAAGCTTCCATTTTTAATCTTAAATCTTCATTAAATACATCACTCACTGGTGTATCAAGTTGGATTCTATTTGAATCATGAAGAATAATGAGTTTATTTAATTGTTGTCTCCCAGCAAAAGATAACGCTTCATTAGCTACACCTTCTTGTAAATCACCATCTCCAACTAAAACATAAGTATAGTGATTAATTTCAGGATATTTAGAATTTAAATGGCTTTCAGCTACAGTTAAGCCAACAGCATTAGCAATGCCTTGCCCAAGTGGTCCTGTTGTTGCATCAACTCCTAATGTTTGGAAATTTTCAGGGTGACCAGGAGTTTTAGAATGAATTTGTCTAAATTCTTCTAAATCTTTTTGTGTAAGTAATCCTAATGCTCTTAATTGTGCATACAATAATGCTGAACCATGTCCCGCTGATAAAACAAAACGGTCACGATTAATTCATTTTGGAGCTTTTGAACTGAAAACTAAATGTCTTGTAAAAAGTGTGTGCATAATGTTTGCGGCACTTAAAACAATCCCTGAATGTCCTGAATTAGCTTTATTTATTGCAGCTAATGCATTAATTTTCAATGTATTAACTGCTAATAGGTCTAAATTTTTATCAAATTTCATTTTTTACCTCTTTTTATAATTTAAATTATTTTTTTTAGTTCCATTGTAACGGAGACAAATATTATCAGGTTCTACACCTATTAAAAATTTTACCACTTCTTTTATTGAATTTAACAAGAAGTTAGTAATTTGGCTGAAATTTTCACTTTCAGACAAAATTAAATAAGAAGCATTAATTATAACATTTGAATTTTCATTGTTAAATAAAATTTCAATTTCACTATCAAGCAATATTTTTTTGTTTTTCTTAAACACAATATTTATCGCTTGAATAAAAGCTTCTTTATGAACTAGATAAGAACCGTTAAGGCCATAATTTACAAAAACGTAATCTAACATTATTTGTTTGCTCTACCTACGTATTTACCTGTTTCTGTTGAGACAATAATAGTTTCACCCTCTTTAATAAACATTGGGGCATCTGTCTCAAAGCCAGTCTCTAATTTTATTTTTTTATGTGGGTTTGTTGCTGTGTTTCCTCTCACAGCTTCTGGTGCCTCTATTACTTTTAATTCAATATTGATTGGCAATTCAATATCCAAAATTTCCTCTTTGAATTTTCTAACTATAACTTTTTGACCATCTTTTAAAAAGTTCATTTCTCACTCAACATTTTTATTTGGAATAGTTACTTGTTCAAAAGTATTTTCATCCATCAAAACAATTCCTGTTCCATCATTGAAAAGGTAGTTCATTCCTACTTTTTCGATATGTGCTTTTGCTATTTTTGTACCCCCAGTAAAAGATTTGTTAGTAACTGCTCCAGTTCTTAAATTTTTAACTTTAGCTTTCACAGTCGCTTGGCCTCTCCCTTGTTTAGAGTGTTGAGATTCCAAAACTATAAAAATATCATTATTTTCTTGAAAAGTTATCCCTGGCTTAAAGTCATTTACATTAATCATAGTGCCTCCTTTCTTGGTTTTAGAATTTTTTATTATTATTATAAACTTTTTGCTATAATTTTACATATGTTTTTTTTAAAAAATTTTAATAGTACAACACAAATTGCACCTTTAGAAGCAAAAAGTATTAATTTCTTACCACAGTGAGCTTTGATTTTGTTAGGAACTTTATTCCTTCTTTTGGGTATTTCTTTATTAGCTTTATATCCTAAATTCAAAAGATTAAAAAATGAATATAAAGAAAAACAAATTCAAGAATATAAGTTTCAAAATAAAATAAATCAAAATACAAATATAAAATACGAGGATACAGGAATGTATTTACCTTTTTCACAAGTTGCAAAATATTCAGCTCCTATTTTTTTGGGAATAACTTTTTGTATTATTGGTGTTGCTTGAATAATAGGTTCAACTATTGTATTGTAATACTTTAATATTTTTTAAAAAATGGTATAATTAATAAAAAATTTTTTCTTGGTTTAAACAACGTTCGAGTTTATGCTAGGTTTAAATAATAAAAATAAGGAGGATACTTACATGGTATCAAAAGAACGTAAAAGAGAACTTACAATTGAATTTGGTGGAAATGAAAAAAACACAGGTAAAATTGAAGTTCAAATTGCTATTTTAACTGAAGATATTGAAAAATTAAAACCGCATTTTATTGAAAATAAAAAAGATAAACATTCAAAACGTGGTTTCATTGCTAAAGTTAACAAACGTAAAAAACTTTTAAGTTATTTAAAAGAAAAAGACTTTGATTCTTACAAAGCAACTATTGAAAAACTTGGTATTAGAAAATAGTGATTTTTTAAAATTAAAGCAGCTAAAAACTGAAGCTGCTTTTTTTTTATCAAAAAATAGACACTTTGTTTAATATATTCATAATTTATATATTAAACATTTACATAAAAAAAACAAATAAAAACCTGTACTATCGATAAAATGTATAAACTTGCTATAAAAAAAGTGAACGGACTTTTATTTAATAAATTTGAAGAAAAGAATGAAATGATCCAATTTTTGTAATTGCTTATGGATAAGATGGAATGTCATATGATTAAAAAGAGTTAAAAAGTAAAACTATTTATTTTAGAATCTAAAGTGCAACTGACAATAAAAAAAAATGAAATATATTAAAAAAAAGGTTGATTTTTTCTACCAAAATCTCAAAAAAACCTTTTGATTTTAAAACTTATATTGATACAACACATGTTTTTTTAATGAAAAATGATAAATTTAAGAAAATATATAAAGAAAAAGTTCTATTTGAATTAAAAAAAATTTTCAGCAAAAATTAATTGCATGGAATTTATGAAAAATTTGAATACTCTTATATTTAAATTATAGAAGTTTCATATGATATAAAAAATGACAAATTTAAAGAAAACCTAATTTATAGTCATGAAAATTTTTTAGTGTAAGACATAGCTTCAACTAAAAGAAAGGACAAAATTGATTTTATGTTTGAAACTTTTTAAAAAAATAATGTGTCTAATAAAACTAAACATTTTTTATTTGAATTATTAAATAAACTAATGGGTATTAGTCTAATCCTAGAAGAAAAATGAATAGCAAAATCAAAAAGTCAAAATAATTTTTTATAAATAGTTTTAAAAAAACAAATAATTAAGATAGTATTATCTCAATTATTTGTTTATCTTATTTTGCAACTTTTGGTAAAAAATATTTAATTTTAAATAATAAATTTACACTAAAAAATGTTTTCAATATTTTTAATTAATTTTTATTGCTTTAATAGCTTTATGGACTAATTCATTTGTTCTTTTTTTGATTTGTGCATCATTTCAGGTATTTTCTTTTACAAGATCTCGTGTAATAGAAAAGGAACTATTTATATACATATTTTTTTTATCTTTGAAAAGATTATTAGAAGCGGTGGAGTTTTGTCTTTGTGATAATAAAACTAAATTTCCTAAAGAATATTTTAATTTATCATATTTATTTTCATGATCTTTATCAATGATTCCTAATTCTTTTTTTCAATTATTATCAATTGCCTGGGGTAAAACATGTTCTAATGTTGTTCAATCAAAAGGAATATCAATATCTTTATACTTTCAACATTCTATTTTATTTAACAATATTTTTGCAAGATCACTTTGGTTTAAAAAACTATAATTAGATAAACAAAAACTAAATCTTTCATCATTTGGATATTCTTCTCAATTTAAAATTTTGTTTTTAATATATTCTTTTTTGTTAATAATATCATTTTTGCTTAACTCTAAAATAATGTCTTTAGTAAAAAAAGCAGTTAATTTAGAACCACCTTTATTTGAATTACATACCCTATATCTAACTAAAAATAATACAAATAAATTTAAAATATTTGCAAGTTCTTTTTCATCTTCAGGTTTATTCAATTTATAAAAAAGCAATAATAATAATGGTTTTAAAAAAGAGTATTTCAACGCTTTTAATTCTTTTAAATATTTATTAATATTTTTATTTTTAGTATTACATTCTAATATTTTTTTATAATATTTAGAATATTCTAAAAACTCTTTTAATATTTCTGTTCTATTATTGTTTTGCGATGTATATTCTTTAAAAAACAAAAATGTTTTTTTATTATTGAAATAACCTTTTGTCAAAAAGAAATTTTCCAAAAAATCAGGCAAATATTCAATACCTAAAATATTTGGATCTTCAAGTTTTGATCAATATTCATTGTATAATGAATTTTGTTCTTCTATTGTTGTTGACGATAAAAGTGAATTTCTTATTAAATCAGAATTTGCAAGCGGTCTTCCAGAAAAATTAATTTTTTCAAAAATAGTTTGTATATAATTCAAATTATTATTTTCTAATCTTATTTCAACAATATCCATTCTTTGAATTTGAAAAAATATTTTTTTAAATCACTCATTAATATTGCTTTGTTTTTCATTTTTTTTATTTTTTAATTTAGAGACAAAAAATAAATAATTTTTATAAAAATTAGTTTTTGTATGAACATTTTTTGAAAAAGCAATGTTCTTTAATTCATCATTTTGTGAGCTTATTATTTGAATTTTTAACTCTTTTGTAGTAGATGAGTCAGAGTAATTTTTCTTGAAAATCAAATCATTTATTTCATTTTCAATGCTTTTATCATCCGAAACATCTCTTAGTGCACATAATAATAGAAATAAAGTAATAATTCTTTGTTGACCATCTATCAATATCGTTCCCTCTTGAGGGAGATTAGTGTTATCAAAAAAATAAAAAATATTCCCTAAGTAATGAGGTTGTTTATTTTCAACCGAAATACATAGATCTTCTCATAATGTTTCACAGTTTTCTTTTTCTCAAACATAGTATCTTTGAAATGCTGGAATGATAAATGATTTACGATTAATAAATTCACCAATTTTACTATCATATGCTTTCATAATTGCTCTCCTTTTTTAGACTTATTTTTTAAACTTAATAATTTAATTTTACAAAAAAAAAAAAAGCAAAATTTTTACAAAAAATAACTATTTTTTCACAAAAAATGCGTTTATATTGCTTAAATTTTGCTAAATAAAAAAGCACAACTTTTATTTAGTTGTGCTTCCTATTTGCATTTTCTTTACATATAATGGTTGAATTTTTAATAAATTCTTTTGATGTTCAAAAACATTTTTGTTAACTAATTTTAAAAAATTGTTGATTATAAATAAATAATCAAAA
This sequence comes from Mesomycoplasma neurolyticum, assembly GCF_900660485.1. NCBI lineage: Bacteria > Bacillati > Mycoplasmatota > Mycoplasmoidales > Metamycoplasmataceae > Mesomycoplasma > Mesomycoplasma neurolyticum. Next base: position 38,371 of record NZ_LR214951.1, on the reverse strand, counting down.
CTATTTACAACTTCTTTTGAAACAACTTCAATGTTGGACAAAATCTTACCATTTTGAGCAATCGCTTTATAAGCTGTTTTTCCTTTTGCATCAATAAAATAATTTTGTTTTAACTCATTACCAAAAGATATTAAATTAAAACTATTTGTTGTAAAAACATTTGCATTTGTAACTTGAGCAATTGTTCTCACAAAAACCAGAGCTATTCTTACACCTGTAAATGTCCCAGGGCCTAAATTTATATAAAAATTTTGAATATCTTTAGTTTTTAAATCATTTTCATATAAAAATTCTTCAAATAATTTTGGTAAAATTTCCGCTTTTTGCTTTAGTTTTTCTTTAATTTTATAACTTTTTAATTTTAGATCATGATTGTACAAAGCAATAACTAAATCTTCATGACATGTATCAATAAAAATATTCATTTTAATTAACCTTTTTAATTTTATATATTCGTTTGTCTAAATTATCAGTAAACAAAATTTCTAGTTTTATAATTTTTGCTTCTGTATTTAAAATTATATTTTCTGCCCATTCAATAATAACTTTTTTATCATCAAAAAAGTCTTCAAATTCTTCAAGATCACCACTCAATTTATATGCATCAATATGTATTAAATTATCATAAACTTTCATTAAATTAAAAGTAGGAGAGTTAACTGTTTCTTTAATATTTAATTTTTTTGCTATTTCTTTTACTAATGTAGTTTTACCTACTCCTAACTCGCCAGACAATAATAAAAATTGTCAATCAAATTTAAATATTTGATTAACAATTTTATTAATTTCATTTAGTGAAAAAATAAATTTTAATTCTTGTTCCATGATTAATAAGATTTAGCAAAGATAACAAATCTTCTTGTTGGTTTTTTAGTGATCATACAAAAGCTTTCTTGTGATTTGTCATAAAATTTGGATGGTATACATCTAGCTGTTGCGCCTGTTTCTTCTTGAATTCTAGCTTCCTCATGATCATCACCACTAAAAGGAGCTAAAACAAAATGATTTTCAGCAATTTTTTCTTTAAATGTTTCATAGTCTTTGACAATAACAATGTTTTCATACAATCTTTTTTTAGCATTTTCATATAAATCTTTTTGAATTTTTTCAAGTGTTTCAAAAACTACTTTTTTAACATCTGTAATTTTAACTTTTGTTTTAACATGTGTATCTCTTCTTACAAGAGTTACCTCATCATTTTCTACATCTTTAGGTCCTATATCAATTCTTAGTGGCACACCTCTAATTTCAGACCTTGCAGATTTGAAACCTGGTTGTTCATCACTTTTATCTACTCTTACTCTAAATTTTTTAGATAATTTTTTTTCTAAAAAATTAGTTGTTTTAGCAATTTTAGGTGATTTATCACTAAAAAATTCTAAAATATCAACTTGGATAGGAGCAACTTTTGGTGGAATTATCAATCCATAGTCATCACCATGTGTCATAATAAGGGCTCCAATTATTCTTGTAGAAAGTCCAAATGAAGTTTGATAACCAAATTCATCTTCATTTTGATCATTTTTAAAGCGAATTTTAAAACTTTTGGAAAAATTTTGCGCTAAATAATGTGATGTAGCTGATTGAAGTGCTTTTCCATCTTTCATCATTGCTTCTAATGTATAAGTTGAAAAAGCTCCAGCAAATTTTTCTCTATTAGTTTTTTTTCCAACAATAACTGGTATAGCTAAATATTGTTTGAAAAATCTTTTATATAATCATAGCATATCTTTCGCAAATTTTCGAGAATCTGCTGCATTAGAGTGAATTGTATGTCCTTCATGTCACAAAAATTCAGTATTTCTTAAAAAAGGATTTGTTGTTTTTTCTCAACGCATCACAGAAGTTCATTGATTATATAAAATCGGTAAATCTTTATATGAATTAATACTTCTTTTAAATAAGTCAGCAAATAAAACTTCACTTGTTGGTCTAATATATAATTTATCATGAAGTTTTTTTTCTCCAACATGAGTAACTGTAACTAATTCAGGTGCAAAACCTTTTATATGCTCTTTTTCAGTTTTGATAAAAAAATCAGGAATTAATGTTGGAAGATAAACATTTCTAATACCTTTTTTCTTAAATTGAATATCTAAAATAGTTTTGATATTCTCTCATATTTCAAAAGCATTAGGTTTGAAAATTATAGTTCCTTTAATTGGACCATATTCAATTAACTCTCCATTTTTAATAACATCTACATATCACCTCGCGAAATTTTCACTTATAGGTGTAATTTTATCTAACTTTTTCATAAAATAAATTTTACTATTTTTTTCAAATTTTACTTAACTTTTTTTGTTTTAAAAAAATAAATTTTTATACTTAAATATAGGTTAAAATTAATTTTTAACTAAACTTTGATAATTAACAACATAATTATTTTAATGATTAATAAAAATTAAGTTTTTTTAGTATAATTTAAAATATTAAATAATATTAAAGCATGAGTGAGGTTTTTATGATTTTTGATGATGAAAAAAAAGAAGAAGAAAAAAAAGAAGATTTTTTCTTTGATGAAGAAGATGAAATAAAAACTGTTTTTAAAAAAGAAGTCAAAATTTCAGATGAAGATGATTCAGAAGAAATACCACCACAAGAAAAAGAAGAATATAAAGTTCAATCACAAATAATTAATGATGAAATTCAAGGTATTGTCCCAAAAGATATTTCAAATGAAATGCGAACATCTTTTTTAGAATATGCAATGTCTGTTATTGTATCGAGAGCTCTCCCTGATGCTCGTGATGGATTAAAACCTGTTCACAGAAGAATTTTATATGGAATGAGTGAACTAGGTATTACAAATTCAGTTGCTCATAAAAAATCAGCAAGAATTGTTGGTGATGTTTTAGGTAAATATCACCCACATGGTGATTCTTCTGTTTATGATTCTATGGTAAGAATGGCGCAAGACTTTTCACTTAGATATCCACTAATAGATGGTCATGGTAATTTTGGATCAATTGATGGTGATGAAGCAGCAGCTATGAGATATACAGAAGCTAGAATGTCTAAAATAGCTATGTTAATGGTTGAGGGTATTAAAAAGAATACTGTTGACTTTACACCTAATTATGATGGTTCAGAAGTTGAACCGGTTATTTTACCGGCTAAATTTCCTAATTTACTTGTTTCAGGAGTTTCAGGTATTGCTGTTGGTATGGCTACAACAATACCTCCTCACAATTTAACTGAAGTAATTGATGCTCTAATTGCATTAGCTAAAAATCCTAAAATTAATATTTTAGAATTAACAAACTATATTAAAGGGCCTGACTTTCCAACAGGTGCTACAATTTTAGGGAAAAGTGGTATTTTAAAAGCTTATGAAACTGGGCGTGGTAGTTTTTACTTAAGATCTAAGGTGAAAATTGAACAACTCAAAAATGGAAAAAGTAAAATAATTGTTTATGAAATTCCTTATGAAGTTAAAAAACCTATGTTAATTGAAAAAATTGCTCAATTAATCAAAGAGAAAAAGCTTGATGGGATTAGTGATATAAGAGATGAGACATCACGAGAAGGTATAAGAGTTGTAATTGAAATTAAAAAAGGTTTTATTCCTGAAGTTGTGCTAAACAATTTATATAAACAAACTTCATTGCAAATTAGTTATTCATTAAATATGATTGCCTTGGTTAAAGGCGAACCTAAGTTATTGAATTTAAAACAAATATTAGAGGTTTATCTTGAGCATCAAATTGATGTATTTACAAGAAGACTTCAATTTGACTTAAACAAAGCAGAGGAAAGAATTCATATTTTAGAAGGTCTCAAAATTGCTATTGAAAATATTGATGAAGTTATCAAAATTATTAGAGGTTCAAAATCTGATGCCGATGCTCAAGAAAAATTGGCAAAAACTTTTAAATTAAGTGCAATTCAAACAAAAGCAATTATTGATATGAGATTAAGCAGATTAACTGGTTTAGCAATTGAAAAGTTAATTTCTGAAATGAACGAATTGTATGCAAAAATAAAGAACTTAAAAGAGATTTTAGGTTCTAAAGATAAATTAATTGAATTAATTATTAGTGAATTAGAAGAAGTTAAAAACAATTTTGGAGATGCAAGAAGAACTGAGATCAACAGTTATGAACTAGGTGAAATCCAAGATGAAGATTTAATACCTTCAGAAGAAGTTGTTTTAACTTTAACAAACAATGGTTATGTAAAAAGAATAAATTTAGATGAATATCGAATTCAAAATCGTGGTGGTGTTGGTTCTAATACAGCTACAACATACCAAGATGATAACTTGAGTTCTTTACTTATAACTAATACCCACACTGATTTATTAATTTTTACCTCAAAGGCTAAAGTTTATAAAATAAGAACACACAAAGTCCCTGAACAAAGTAAACAGTCAAAAGGTATGCCATTTGTTAATTTAATAAATATTGAAAAAGATGAAAAAGTTGTTTCAATGTTATCTATTAGTGAATACAAAAAAAATCAATCATTAATCACTGTAACTAAAAAAGGGATTATTAAAAAAACATCACTCGAACACTATACATCAATTAATTCAAAAGGTAAAATTGCTCTTAAATTATTTGAAAATGATGAGTTAACAAAAGTCTTTATTGCAGATGAAGAAGATGAAATTTTAGTAGCTGCATCAAATAATAAAGTTGTCCGTTTTGATAATTCTTCACTAAGAAGTTATTCAAGAAATTCTGCTGGAGTTAAAGCTATTGTTTTAGCTGAAAATGAATATGTTATAGGAGCAGCAACATCTTCAGAAGGTAAATACATTTTAGCTTTAGGTGACCTTGGTTTTGGAAAAATGACGGCTATTGAAGACTATAGAAAAACTTCAAGAAATGCAAAGGGTGTAAACACAATTAATGCAGCAAAAGCTGGACAATTAGTGTATTTTGCTGCTGTAAATGGTGATGAAGATATTTTGATTTTAACTAAAAAAGGAATAGCTTTAAGACTAAATCTAAAACAAATTAATGAAAGTTCAAGAAATACAAAAGGTGTTAAAGTTATTACCTTGAAAAATAACGATAAAATTAGATCAATTGCAAAAATTTCTTCTGAAAATGAAATAAATTAAACTAGGTAATCCTAGTTTTTTTTATATTTAAAATATAAAATATAAAAACTGAGTAATTATAATATATTTTTAAAATATAAATAAACAAAAAAGAAATTTTTTTTATTTATTTACATTTTTTTAACTTTTTTTGCACTGTATATCTTTTATTTATCAATTTGTTTGTTTAGTGTTTTAAAATCTAAAAGAGTAAATAATTGAAAGGTAAAAATGAAAAGAAAATTGAAAAAATCACTGTTATTATTATCAGCGACTTTGCCAACAATGGCTTTAGTTACTACTGTTGTTAGTTGCAACAATGAATACAAAGAAGATTCTAAAGAATTAAAACAAACAAGAGATTTATATTTTACAACTCTTGATAAGTATAATGAAAATATTGAGAAATTTTCTAAGGAATACGCTGAAGAATTTGCAAAAATTGATGGATTAGATAAAGAAATAAAAAAAATAGAAGAAACAAATAGTAGTGAAACTGATGAATCTAAAAAAAATGAAAACACTAAAAAAATTAAAGAAAAAAAAGGTGAACTTAGTTCTAAAAAAGAAAAACTTTATTCTTTACTTAAAACTTTAAATAACGTTATTAAACCACTTGAAAAAGAACTTGATGAAACATTGGTTAAATTAAGAATTTTAGAAAAAGATAGTAGATTTAAAACTATCAGAATTTTTCACACAAATGATGAACACGGAAGATTAAAAACTGATTTTGGAAAATATAATAAATATAGTGGTATGCAAGGTGTTAATAATTTTGTGGATGATAAAACATTCGACCTCTTGCTTTCAAGTGGTGATTTAATTCAAGGTCTACCACTTAGTGATTCAGATAAAGGCGAAACTATAACTTATATTGCAAAACTTATGAACTATGATAGTATTGCTGTTGGAAATCATGAATTTGACTATGATTTACCACAAATTTTAAAACTTAATTCATCAAATAGTAAAAAAGATGAAAATTCATTGTTAAATGAAGAAGGAACACCATTTATTTCAGCGAATATTTATTATAAAGAAAGCGCTGGAGAAGATAAAAAAGACAAAAGAGTATTTAAACCATACAAACTTAAAACTTTAAAAAATGGTTTAGAAGTTGCTATCATAGGTATAACAACACCAGATACCGTCTACACTTCTCACCCTGATCATTCAAAAGATGTTGTATTTAAAGATCCAAAAACTGAAGCTGAAAAAGTAATTGCTGAAATTAAAAAAGATCATCCAAATGTTAAACTTATTATTGCTACAGTTCATCTTGGAGTTGCTAGAAACCAAATTGATTGATCTTCTGAAAGCTTAAAAGATATTAAAGATTTATCATTAATTCTTGATGGACATAGCCACACTAAAGTACCATTAGAATATGATAAATCTAAAATCACTCAAACTGAAGCTTACACTAAATATTTAGGTGATATTTCTTTAATTGTTGACACAAAAACTAAAAAAATTATTAAAGTTCAACAACATTTAAGAGACATAAATCAAGTTATTTATTCAAAAGTAAGTTTTATTGATAAATTGATTGAAAAACTTGAAATAGAATTTAACAATAAATATGACGTTCTTGCTTTCAAACTTTCAAAAGATTTAACACATATTGGTGAATTTAATATTGGTGAAACAAAATACAATTTAGGAAGAACACAACCTTCTGAATTAGGTGTAATTTTTTCTAATGCTTTAGGTTATGAATTTGTAAACAATGTTTATCAAGCACAAAAAGATAATGAAAAATTCAAAACATCTCCTGCAACATTAGATAATACAATAGTTCTCACAAATTCAGGAAATATTAGAACAAACTTAGAAAAAGGTGATGTAAAATTATCAAAAATGTTAGAGGTTAATCCTTTCGGAAATAGAATTAAGGCAGTAAAATTAAAAGGTTCTGTAATTTTGGAAGTGTTTAAAAGTTCAGCATCAAGAGGAACAGAGGGTGGTTTTGGTCAATGATCCTCTAATGTTAGCTACAAAATGACTGTTAGTCCAGAAACCGATAAATCAAAAGGTGCTAATTTTAAATATACATTAGATGAAGATAGCATTAAAATTAATGACAAAGCTTTAGATTTAAACAAAAATTATTACTTAGTGTCTAATGATTTTATTTTTGATGGTGGAGATAAATACTCTGTTTTAGACATAAGAAAAGAAGAAAACAAAACTAAATTAGATGTTGTTTATGAAGGTGGTTCATTATTTGAGGAAGTTAACAAATATATTAAAATGTTTGCAGCCGATAATATTGAAGATACAGCAAAAAACAAACCTTTTGCTCAAGTAATAAAAGACTTTAATCTTGATGATATTAAGAAAAAACAAGTTGTTGTTTTTCCAGAAACTAAAAAATAATAATTTAGTTTATTAAATCAAACTTTATTTAAAAAATGTGCGTTTTTTAAATAAAGTTTTTATTTTTTGCAAAAAAAAAAAAAAGATGTAAATTGATGCAATAGTTTGGTATACATTTATTTTGCAATATATTGTTAATTTAAAAAAAATATAATAATAAAGAAAAGAAGAAATATGAAAAAAGCAAAATTATTTTTATTAACACCTTTAGTTGCATTACCTGCTTTTGCATTTGTTGCATGTGGAAAAACTTGAGCAGCAAATAATAGATAATACTAAAGCACAAGCAAAAGCTGTAAAAGCTAGCGATGTAAAAAAAAGCTGAAAAATTAAAAAAGAAAATAAAAACTTATGGATCAGTTAAAAAAAGAATATAAAAAAAATTATTCAAAAGCTGAAGCTGAATCTAAATTGTTTGAATTTAGTACAAGCCTACTTGTATACTTATTATAAAATAATAAAAAAATAGTAACTTTTTAAAAAAATATTCAAAAAAATATTCATACTTTTAAAATTAACAAATAATATTTTTTTTATAGTCAAAGTTTTATTGTGAATGTTTTTTTATTTATAAATAAAAATTGTTTATTAATTAATTAATTATTAATTTTGTATAATTAAAAATATGAAAAATTTGCAGCATTTTATAAAAATTAAAGGAGCTAAAGAAAATAACTTAAAAAATATAGATATTGAAATACCTAAAAATAAATTTATTGTTTTTACAGGTGTTTCAGGTTCAGGCAAGTCTTCTTTAGCTTTTAATACAATTTATGAAGAAGGAAAAAGAAGGTATGTCGAGTCTTTAAGTTCTTATGCAAGACAGTTTTTAGGCTCAACCAAAAAACCCGATGTATTATCAATTGAGGGTTTATCACCAACTATTGCAATTGAACAAAAAACTACACACAATAATCCTAGATCTACAGTTGGAACAGTTACTGAAATTTATGATTATTTAAGACTTTTATATTCAAAAGCTGGTAAACCTTTTTGCCCTAGACATAAAACAGCTATCTCAAGTCAAACAACAAAAGATATTTTAGATTCTATATATAAATTTCCTATTGATTCAAAGCTTTTAATTTTATCACCTTTGGTTAATAATGAAAAAGGTAGTCACCAATTATTAATTGCTAAATTAAAAAAAGAAGGTTTTGTAAGGCTAAAAATTGATGATCAAATTATTTCATTAGATGACGAAATAAATTTAGAAAAAAACAAAAAGCATAATATTTCTATTGTTGTTGATAGAGTTACCCTAACAGAAGAAAATCGAAGCAGAATTTCAGAAGCAATTGATGTTGCTGCTAAATATTCAAAAGGATTAATTAATATTGAAATTATAGGACAAAAAACTATTAATTTTTCAAAACTCCAAGCATGTCAATATGGTGATTTTAATATGCCAAAAATTGAAACAAAACTTTTTTCATTCAACTCACCAGCTGGTATGTGTAATGAATGTAAGGGAATAGGAGTAAAGCTTAAAGGTGATTTTAATCTTCTAATTACAAACAAAAATTTATCAATTAATGAAGGAGCAATAGTATTTTTCCCTATAACTAAAACAAAAGGAAAAAAATCACTTGAATACCAAGAATTCGAAGTTTTACTAAATGTATATAATATTTCAAAAACAAAACCAATTAGTCAACTTTCAAAAAAAGAAATTGATATAATCAAATATGGTTCAGACCAAGAATTAGAATATGAACTATATAATGATAGTGGAAATGTCTATTCAAAATTTCAGAAAATAGAAGGTATTATGGATAAAATAGAAAGAAAATACCTAGATACAACTAGTGAGGAAGTTAGAAGTTGGTGCCGTAAATTTATGTCTGAATTTAAATGTGAAAAATGTAAGGGTGCAAGACTAAATGAATATGCATTAGCTGTAAAAATTAGTGAATTGAATATTTATGAATTAAATAATTATGCAATAAGTGATATTTTAAATATTATCGAAAACATAAAAATTAGTGATTTTGAACAAGAAGTTTTAAAAATGGTTTTAAACGAATTAAAACAACGACTTGGTTTTTTAATTAATGTAGGTTTAGATTACTTAACTTTGAATCGTAAATCTGAAACACTTTCCGGTGGCGAATCACAAAGAATAAGACTGGCTACTCAAATTGGTTCAAATTTAACAGGTGTTTTATATGTTTTGGATGAACCATCTATTGGACTTCATCAAAAAGATAATCAAAAATTAATTGACTCACTTAAAAAAATGGTTGATATAGGTAACACTTTGATTGTTGTAGAACATGATGAAGATACAATAATACAAGCTGATTATATAGTTGATATAGGACCTTATGCAGGTGATAATGGTGGTCAAGTAGTTGCTCAAGGTACATTTGATGAAATAATAAAAGCTGAAAATAGTGAAACAGCAAAATATTTTTCAAAACAAAAAGAAATTGAAATTCCAAAAAAAAGAAGAAGTGGTAATGGGCAATTTTTAATTATTAGAGGTGCTGAAGAAAACAATCTCAAAAAAATTGATGTTAAAATTCCTTTGAATAAATTTGTAACTATTACAGGGGTTTCAGGTTCTGGAAAAAGTACTTTAATTAATGAAATTTTAGTTAAAGCGATTGAAAATAAACTATTAGACAAAAACATTAGAGTTGGTAAACATAAATCTATTGATGGGATTTTTAATGTTGATAAAGTTATTCAAATAACTCAATCACCGATTGGTAGAACACCACGTTCTAACCCAGCTACATATATAAGTGTTTTTGATGATATAAGAGATGTCTTTGCTAATTTAGAAGAATCTAAAGCTAGAGGTTATTTAAAAGGTAAATTTTCTTTTAATGTTTCAGATGGAAAATGTGAAAAGTGTTTTGGTGATGGGCAAATTAAAATTGAAATGCACTTTTTACCAGATGTCTATGTAATTTGTGATTTTTGTGAAGGAACTAGATATAAACCTGAAATTTTAGAAATTAAATATAAAAACAAAAACATTTCTGATGTTTTGAATATGACTGTGGAACAAGCTTATGCTTTTTTTAAAAATCGTTCAAAAATTGCACTAAAACTTAAAACTTTAGTTGATGTGGGTCTTGAATATATTAAATTAGGTCAATCTGCCACAACATTATCTGGTGGTGAAGCTCAAAGAGTTAAATTAGCAAAATATCTCCAAAAAAAACCAACAGGAAAAACAATTTATGTTTTAGATGAGCCTACTACAGGACTACATATTTATGATGTTCAAAAATTACTTAATGTTTTAAATAATTTAGTTGATAATGGTGATAGTGTTATTATTATTGAGCATAATCTTGAATTAATAAAAGTTAGTGATTATATTATAGATTTAGGACCTGGGGGTGGAAAAAATGGTGGTAGCATTATTGCAACAGGAACTCCTGAAGCAATTGCTAGCAATCCCGATTCTTTTACAGGACAATATCTAAAGAAAATATTGGTGAGAAATGAAAAAAATTAGTGTTAAAGAAATAATTAAGGATTTTAATTTAGAAGTTTTAAATGATTTTTCAGAAGGTTATATTAAAAGACCTTCAATCAAAAGATTAGGTTTATTACTTGGATGTGGTTTTTCACAAGAAACTATTTCTCTTAATTTAGCCGCTTGAGGAACAGATGAAGCAATTTTTCTAGAATCATTAGAATTCAACAAAAGAAAAAAAATATTAAATAAAATTTTCAAATTGAAGCCTCCCGCTTTATTATTATCTGTTGGTTTTATTGAAAAAGCAACAGAAGGATTAATTAACGAATTAATTACTATTTCAAATCAATTTGCAATTCCACTAGTTAAAAGTAAAGAACACTTATCAACTTTAATGATTAATATTGGTACAGTCTTAAGTGAGCAATTTGTTGATTCGGTAAATGTTCATGGTTGTGCTGTGGTTGTAAATGGTATTGGTGTTTTAATTATTGGAGAATCAGGTGTGGGAAAATCTGAAACAGTTTTAGAACTAATTCAAAAAGGTTTTACTTTTGTTAGTGATGATACAGTCACAATTTCAAGATTAGGACATATGTTTATTGGGAAACCTGCTAAAATAACAAGAGATATTTTGGAAGTAAGAGGTATTGGTTTAATTGACATTAGAAAAATTTATGGTGTTTCTAAAATTTCTTATAAAACAAAAATCGATTTAGTATTAGAATTAATAAACTACTCAAATAAAACAGAATTTGATCGTTTAGGTAATGATTATTTAAAATATGAAATTTTAAATAGTTATATCCCTAAAAAAAATATTCCTGTTAACAAAGGAAGAACTGTTTCTGATTTAGTAGTTGCAGCTGTAAATACTTTTATCGCTGCCAAACATGGCATTGATGCTGTAAAAAAAATTCAAGAAAGGATACAAGAAAACTAACATGGGATTAAGTAGTGAATTATTAGCTAAAGCACCTTTTTTAAAAGATGCAAGACCATTTCAAAGTGGTGAAGCTTTTTGATTAATAAAAGGAGCTATACCTATTTATAGCTTTATGATATTTTTAGGTATTATTGCTTCAATTATTTCGATATTTTTCTTTTGAAAAAGAGAAAAGTTGAGTTTAGAGCACTTATATTGACTTATCATTATAACTGTGCCAACTGCAATTATAGGTGCAAGACTAGGATTTATTTTTGAACAAATTATCGCTGGCAATGCAGCAAGTTTAAAAAATAACTGATGAAATCCAAGAGATGGAGGTCTTTCTGTTCAATGGGGGGTTATGATTTCTGCATCTTGTGATCTTATTTATGTAATGACAAAAAGAAAAGTGTTAGATTACAGAAAGGCAATGAGTTATATTTTACCAACCATTTTAATTGGTCAAGCAATTGGAAGATGAGGAAATTTTACTAATCATGAGCTTTATGGTAAAGTTGATAGCGATGGTTCAACTGTGTTGTGATTAGGCGAATCTATTGTTAAAAATATGTATATTAGAGATAGCGTTAATACTGATGGAGCACTAAGAGTTCCTTTGTTCTTTTATGAATTTTTAACATCTATTATTGGTTATATTTTAATAGTTTGAATTTTAAATTTATTCAACTGATTAAAACCAGGGACAACAGGAGCTTTATATTTTGTTTGATATGGAATAGTTAGAAGTTCAATGGAATTTTTAAGACAAGAATCTTATGTATTTTACTTTGTAATTTCAATTTTATATATAATTTTTGGTCTTACTTTTGCAAGTTATTATCAGTTTTTAGGAAATTATAGATTTAATTTTAAAGAAAAAAAACTTGAAAAAGTTATTAGATATAAAAGTGAAAAAAGAAAATGACTAAACATTAATTGAAATTATTATCAAAAACTTTATTAATATTAAAATAATTAAAGAGGGAAAAATGGCAAAAAAATATGATGTTGTAATAATAGGAGCAGGTCCTGCTGGAATGGCTGCAGCAGTTTATGCTTCAAGGGGTAATTTATCTGTTGCACTAATCGAAAAAAGTGCTCCAGGTGGTAAAATGGTTTCTCAATCTAAAATTGAAAATTGACCAGGTGATAAAATGGTAGTTGGTGGTGAATTATCACTAAGAATGTATGAGCATGCACTTGCTTATGGTGCTGAACATTTATATGGTAATGTTAAAGAAATAAAATCAATTAGCGAATTTGAAAAAGAAGTTTATTTAGAAGATAATTCAGTTATTAAAGCAAAAGCAATAATAATTGCTTCAGGGATGAACGAAAGAAAACCAATGGATGTAGAAAATATCTTGAAATTTGAACATCATGGAGTTTCTTATTGTGTTATTTGTGATGGACCTTTTTACAAAAACAAACCTTCAATCATAATTGGTGGTGGTAATTCAGCTGTTGAAGAAGGAACATTTTTAGCTTCTATTGCTTCTGAAGTTTACATTTTTGTACGTGATGATAAATTTAATGCTGAACCAATGCTTATAGATGAATTAATGAAAAGAGAAAATGTTAAAGTTTACTTTAATTCTAAAGTATTAAAACTTGAAGGTGATGAAAACTTAGAAAAAGCAATTGTTGATATAAATGGAGAAATCAAAGAATTAAAAATTGCTTCCTTATTTCCATATATAGGTTTTGTTCCAGCAACAGAATTTGCAAAAAATCTTAACATTTTAGAACCTAATGGTTTAATTAAAGTAGATAAATTCCAAGAAACAAATGAAAAAGGAATTTATGCAATTGGTGATGTTGTTTTAAAAGAAATAAGACAGATAGCTACTGCAACTGCTGATGGAACAATTGCAGGAAAAATTTTAACCAATCGTTTAGGAAAAAAATAATTTATTTTAAAATTAATTTTTTAACTAAAAAAAATATAATAAAAAAATACTTTTTACCTTATTTGGTAAAAAGTATTTTTAATTTAAGCTTTAGAAAAAAATATAAATATTTTTTTAAAATAAATTATTTTAGCAATTTAAAACATGCAAAAAAATGAAAAAATATTGTTTTTTTCAACAAAAATACAATATTTTTACTGAAAAATTGACTTTTTTTTTTTTTTTATAAAATCAATTTAGTTATACATTGTTATAACTATTTTATTTTTTAAAAAAGGTGGTGTATTATTTTAAAAAAAATTAAAATATTAGATTTTAAAAATAAATCACGTTCTTTTTTAACTAGATTATCACAAGCATTTATGCTTCCAATTGCTATATTACCAATTATGGGTTTACTTTTAGGAATTGGGGGAGCAATCGGTGCTAATGATAAGTCAGCTTCAGGACAAGAAGTTGCAAATTTTTTTAAAGGAATGTCAGAAATAATTTTTGCTAATTTACCTGTTTTATTTGGTGCATCTGTAGTTGTTTCATTTACAAATAAAAATAGAATTTATTCAACATTTATGTTTTTGATTGCATATTTAATTTTTCTATCTATTCAATCTGTTTTTATTCATTATGAAAAAGTACAATTTGATGTAGAAGGACAACTTTTTGAAAAAGAACAATTTAAAGATATTTTTTATATTTATAAAAAAGATACCGATAAATATATAGTTGGTAAAACGTTAGGAATTACTTCACTACAAACATCAATTTTTGGTGGAATTATTGTTGGTGCCATTGTTGTTTTTGTTATGAATCGTTGAAGTAATATTCAACTACCATATTACTTAGGATTTTTTTCAGGAATTAAAATTGTTCCAATGATATTAATTCCTATTGCAACAATTTTAGGATTAACTTTTCTTTTAGTTTGACCTTTAATTGGTATGGTAATTGCTACAATAGGAAAGTGAGCAGCTAAAACACCTGGTGGAATTGATGGTTTAGCTTATGGTATTTTAGGTAGAAGCTTAATGCCATTGGGTTTACATCATATTGTTATTGCAATAGCATGACAAACAAAACTAGGTGGAAATTTAGATAAAAATGAAATTATTAAAGTTGCTAGTGAACTAAAAGTTTTAGACAGTGCTGAAATTAAAGAATTTTTAAATGCTTTTAAAGAAGGTAAAACTACTATTGAAGGTGATCATAACATTTGAAACTTTGTTAATGGCCTTAAAATAAACCGTCTTCCTTATAATAACACAGGAGGTTCTTTACCTGTTTTTGAATGAATGGCTAAATATATGAATGTTTATGCTGGTAGATTTATTCAAGATTACCCTATATATTTAGGAGCGGTACAAGGTTTGGGATTAGCTATGATTTTAGCTGCTTACCCTAAAAATCGTAAAAAAGTTGCTGCAATAGTTGGTTCATCAATGTTAGTTGCATTTTTAACAGGCATTACAGAACCATTAGAGTTTTCATTTTTATTTGTTGCTCCATTGTTTTACTACATATTTTATGTACCATTATCAGGATTAGCTTATATGTTTATGAAACTTGCTGGTTCTCATATTGGTGTTGGTTTTGCAAGAGGATTTATTGATTTTATTATTTTTGGAATTGTGCCATATCAAAAAGGCACACAATTTTATTGAGCTATTATATTTGCCCTTATTTTTGCTGTTATTTCATTTTTTGCATTTTATTTTTTCATTAAAAAATTTGATTGAAAAACACCTGGAAGAACAGAAGATGAAATAACCTTAATAACTAAAAGTAAATATAATGAATTAAAAAAACAAGATGATTTTTTAAATAAATTAATAAATGCTTATGGTGGAATTGATAACATTAAAAATGTAACTGCATGTGCTACAAGATTAAGAATTGAAGTAAAAGCTCCAGAGTTAGTTAACAATTCAATTTTTAAACAACTAGGAGCTAGTGGCTTTATTCAAAAAGGCACATCAACACAAGCAATTTTTGGAAATAAAGCAGCTATTTTAGCTTCTGAAATTAATGATTTATATTTTAAAAAATAAATTAAAAACACAAAAAGTTTTAATGAAATAAGCCTATTTTTCAAAACTTTTTGTGTTTTTTTTATTCATTTTTTTAAAAAAAGTACAAAAAAAATGGCGATCCCGAGAGGATTCGAACCTCTGACAACAAGCTTAGAAGGCTTGTGCTCTATCCTGCTGAGCTACGAGACCACATTTCATACAATTATACAATAAAATTAATATTTTGTTTCAATTCTTTTTAAATTTATTTTTGCTTTTAAAAAATAAGCATCAACCAATTCTTGCTCTTTTATATTTAATAAATCTAAAAATCCTAATGTTTTTTGAAAGGTATCTAAAAGATTTTCAGAATTAACATTATTTTTTAAATTGATAGCACTTGTAAATAGAGCACTTAATTGCTTATCTAAATCATTACTTACAACTTCTTTTTTTATCTCTGAATTTAATTTTTGATCTATTGCTAATGAGCTAAGAAAATGTATAATATCAGCTCATTCTTCTAAAAGTTTATCTTTCTTAATTTCTTTGTTGTTTTTTCAATATTTAAATGATTGAATTTCGTTTGCAAATTCAGCTATCTCTACAATAATGGCTAAAGTAATTTTGAGATGAAATCCATCAAATCTTTTTTTCTGATTCATTGCTTCTAAAAACTTTTGATCAAGTTTTTTTTGAAATTCAAATATGTCTTTAAAATTCATAATATTAATTATAAATTATTAATTAAATTAATGATGTTTTTTTTTGACAAAAAAAATATTTTAAAAAATTTTGTTTTTTTTGTTTTTTTGTTATAATAAGTAAGCGCTATTGCTCGAATGGCGAAATTGGTAGACGCAAGGGACTTAAAATCCCTCGGTAGCAATACTGTGCTGGTTCAAGTCCAGTTTCGAGCACCATTATATGCGCCCTTAGCTCAGCAGGTAGAGCAAATGGCTTTTAACCATTGGGTCAGAGGTTCAAATCCTCTAGGGCGTACCATTCTGTATTTACAGACCTACTTTATATTTTTTTTAAAATATACAAATTGTGTGTGATATTAAACAACAAAGTACATTATTTAAATTTGTATTTATATATTTTTCATTTCTTAAATCCACTGCTATTAATAAAGGCGGTGGATTTTCATTTCAATTCAAATATTATTATTTGAATAATTAAAACTATTTATAAATAAAAATACATAAAAAAAGTAAATAATAAAAATTAAAAAAATTTAGTATTTTAAATAAGTGGTTTTTATTTTTAGAATTAATTATTAATTCATGATATTATTTATGGAGTGAATAATAAAAGCATACCGCTTTATGATAGAATATATTTAAAAATAAAAGATACTTTTTTAAAAAACACAAACATTTTTTTGTTTTAATAAAATACCACGTTTTAAAAGATAAAACTATATTATTAGTTGATTAAACTAATAAGTATACCAATGAATTAATTGATATTTTAATTTTAAAAAATACAAATATAAGGATGATAATTAATTAAATAAAACCCATAATTTATAAAGACACTTATAAATTATGGGTTTTATTTAAAAATATATTGCTAAAAAATTAAATCATTAAATTTAAAATAAAATAAAAAATTTGGAAATAATTTTCAAATAAAAAAGCTGTTTCGTTTAGTGTAGGAAGCATTATTTGATTATTTCTTAATTTTTATTTTTTTATAAACTAATGTTTCATAAATTATTTCTAAAACATTTAATTCTTGTTTAAAATCCTCCCAATATTTTGTAACTGTATAAATATCTTTAATTTCTGAATAAAATAACAAGTCTAAATCATTTGCTTCTCTTGATAACATGTTATTGTCAAAACTACCTTGTATTACAAAATTAAATTGTGAAAATTTACTAGATAAATATTTTACTAAATTTAAAATTATTTATTTTTTATTCATTTGCAAAAAATATGTTATTTAGATTCAACATCATGAAACACATCATCATCTAGAATATCATATTTAAAATGTCATAAAATTAACAAATCTTTTAAAATATTTTTTTTTGATTTAATTTTAATATAATTATTTGTAATTTTTTCATTTGTTCTAAGATGTTTAATATAACTATTAAGTTTTTTCCTAAAAGATAATATTATGCATAAATAAAAAATTATAAAACCAAAAGCAATAGCTAATATTCAACAAAATAATAAAATTAAACCATTTTTTTTGAAATCACTTCATTCTATATAATTGATAAAAAATGAAATAGAGAAAAAAAATATAAATAAAGAAAAAATGAAATATAATAACTGTTTTAAACTAAATTTATTTAATTCTACTTTTAAATTTAAAATTTTTAATAAATTTTTTTCTTCAATTTCACCTAGCGTTTCTTCTTGATTTATAGAATATATTTTTTTATAGATCAATTTTAAATCTGTAAATTTTAAAAAATTTACATCTATATTGGCATTTAATAAACAATTCATTCAAATTGTATTAATTTTTTTAAATTTCAGAAAATTTAAATTAACTTGTTCTGTTTGAATGAAGTGAAAAATAGTTTTTTTCAATTTAACATATATAAAAAACCAAATAATAATAATTATTAAAAAAAATAAACATAAAATAACTGAAATAGGTAAAAATACATAAACAGCTAATATTAAATTGACTGTATGTTCTTTACTTTTGTTAAGAAAAAAAAATACTTCAAAAATTAAAGGAAGCAAAATAAGTGATGCTATAATATGAAAAAGAAATAAATTAGAAAGAAAAATATTTAATTTTAGTTTTAATTTATAGTTTTTTTTATTTTTGTCTATATTATTCATTTTTTTAATAAGAAGATCCTATATACATATTAAAATATGAACTATTGTTTGAAGAATAATATCCATCATCTTCATCATCGTTGTTGTCATAATTGCTATTATATATATTATTGTTTATTATTAAAGCATTATAGTTTAGTAAATGTTTCTCTTTTTCATTAACTTCATCAACTAATTTTTTAAAAATAAAATTAAAATCTTTGTAATTAAAATTGCTTAATTCTTGTATTTTTTTAACATATTCAATTTTGAATTTTTGTGCATTTGTTTCATCTAATGAATTTAAAAACAAATTTATATTGTTTTCAATATTTTTTTTATCTGTAGCTTCGTTATTTATAGGTGATGCAAAAACACTTGGAACATATGTAATGTCATTTAATGTTGAAATTAAATTTAATATGGTTTTCATAAATATAACCCCTTTTTTAAAAAAATAAAAATAATAAATTGTGTGTATTATGTATATTATTTTTTGCCACACATTTTCATTATAAATTAAATAAAAAATAAAAACCAAAAAAAATAAAAAAGTAAATTTCTTTTGGTTTTTTATATATTTTTTTCTTTTTTTAAAATAATTAAAGAATTTCTCATCCAAAATATCTTCATTTAATATGCAATAACTTATTTGAATCGTGAAAATTCTTTTTTTCTTCATAAAATTTTTTATATCATTCTAGATTGAAAAAAGGAACTCTTCCAGCATATAAATGTTTAAAACTTTTAAAATCTAAATGAACAACTACATTCTCAATTATATTAAATTTAATAATCGAATCTTTAGTAAGATTTATTCATTCTTTATAATTAATTTGAAAATCTATTTTTTTAAATTTTAAACATTTATTTAAATTTTCAAAATTTTTATCACCATTAAAAGAAAGAATTGCATTTTTTTCTGCTAATTGACTTTGAATGAATAAATCTTCAAGAGTTCTAAATTTAGCTAATCTTGATTTTGAAATTGATGAAGCAAAAACTCTTCAAAATTGTGGCACTAATCAATAACCATCAATATTTTCGTTAATTTTGATCACTGTTTTCATTACTCAAAGTGTTTTTCAACAAAATGAAAAATTCCATCTTCATCATTTGATTTAGTGATAAAAGTAGAAACTTTCTTTACATTAACAGGAGCTTGCTCCATTGCAACAGAATATTTAGCTTTTTCAAACATAGAAATATCATTGCTTTCATCACCAAAAACTAAAGTTTTATTTAAGTCAAAATTATATTTTTTAGCAAGCATTTCAATTCCTGTACCTTTTGTTGATTCATTTCTCATTATATCAACAACTTCAGGGTGTGATTGAACAGCATAAATCCCAGGTATTTCATTAAGTTCTTTTAAAGCTTTTTCTAAATCTAATTCATTACTATCTGTTTTAATCATTAAAAATTTAACAATTTTATTTTCTTGATTTAAAAAATTTTTTTGTTGTTCTTTATTAAGAATAACAAATTCTGGTTTGTGCTCATTATCACGACTTTTAATTGTATCTTCAACTCATTTAAATCATTTTGATACTTTTGCTTCAGGATGATAACCTTGCATTTTATCTACTTGATAAACTAAAAATGTAATATTATTTTTAGTTAAAATATTTCAAATTAAACTAACTTGATCTTTTGTAAAACTATTGTAAAAAATCACTTTGTTTAATTTATAGTCAAAAATCAAAGCTCCATTACATGAAATAATTGGAAAATCTGGTTTTAGTAAAGTGATTTCTTTCTTAACAAAATAATATGGTCTTCCTGTAGCAACACCGAATAATTTATTATTGTTTTTTAACTTAATAATTGTTTGGATGCTGTTAGGTGAAATACTTTTATCACTTTGTAAAAGTGTACCATCAAGATCGGAAAAAACAACTTTTACATCTTTTTTTATGCTGAAACTACTTTTTATTGCTTTGTCCATAATACGAATTTACCCCGTGCTTACGTGAATAATGTTTTTCTTGTAATGTTTTATTTGCAGAAATTTTTTTTGGATTAATTATTTGAGTAAAAAAAGCCATTTTAGCTACTTCTTCAAGTGTTAGTGCTAAGTCCACAGCACTTTTTGAACTTTTATCTGATCAAGTAAAAGGTCCATGTTCTTTTACAAGCACAGCAGGCATTGCACTAAAATCAATTTTGTTTTTAATGAAATGTTCTAAAATAACCAAACCTGTATTATGCTCATATTCACCATTTATTTCTTCATCACTTAATTCTCTTGTGCATGGCACAGGACCATAAAAATTATCAGCATGAGTAGTTCCAAATAGTGGAATATTTTTTCCCGCTTGTGCTCAGGCCACAGCATAAGGTGAATGAGTATGAACAATTCCTTTAATTTTAGGGTTATTTTTATAAATTAATGTATGTGTTGGTGTATCTGTAGAAGGATTGTTTTTTGAATCAATTATGTTGTTGTCTAAATCAACAACAACCATATCTTTATATGTCATAGTTTCATAACTAACACCACTAGGTTTAATTACCATATATTTACGATCTTTAGTAATACCTGAAACATTTCCTCATGTATGAATTGCTAATTTATAATTGTGTAAAAGTAAATTTGCTTCAAAAACTTCTTTTTTTAAAAGTTCTATTTCTTCTTTATTCACATTTAGCCTTCTTTCATTGTAAATTATAAAACTTTCTTGCTTTAACTAATTTATCAACATTTTCTTCCAAAGTTTCATCACTTTTGTTTTCTGATCACATCTCTATTAACATCGGACCTTTAAAGTTAATTTTTTTAATTGCTCTAAGTGCTTTAGGAAAATTAACACTTCCTTGGCCTCATTCTATTTTTTTAAAAACTTTTTTTGTTGTATCTTTGAAATGGAAGGCAACAATTTTATCACTAGCAAGAGTAATTTCATTTTCAACATCTTTTGTAAATTGAGATAAATTACCAATATCAGGATAAATATAAAAATTAGGCATATTAATTTCTTTAAGAAAATTCATACACTTAGTTATTGTTCCTGCAAAAGCTGTATCCATTGTTTCAAAAGCAAGTGTAATGCTGTATTTTTGGGCAAGTTGTGCAGCTTTTTTCATACCTTCAATAAAGCGTTTTTTTGATACTTTATTGGATTTTTCATAATAAACATCATATGCTGCAATTTGAATAATTCTTATTCCTAATTTTTTAGCTAAAATAAGAGCTTTTTCCATGATTTCGAAAGCTTTTTCTCTAACTTTCTCATCTTTTGAACCAAAAGGAAAACGACGATGAGCACTCAAACACATAGAATTAAAATAAAAGTTATGATAAAATAATACATTTCTTAATTTATTAATTTTTTTATCATCTCAGTCTAAACGACTTAATCTTGCATTACTTTCATCAATGCTTAGTTCAATAAAATCATAACCTGCTTTTTTAGCTATTTGGATTTTTTCTTCTCAATCAAATTTAGCATTAATAGCTTTTTCATAAATACCTACAAGTCTTTTAATTTCAGTATTTTTTGAACTCATTTTTAAACTCCTTTGCAGCTTGCGATGGATTTTGGGCATCACGAATTGAACGACCTGCTATAAAGATATAAATGTTTATATCTTTAAAAAGTTTTATATCTTCAACAGTGACGCCACCAGTTACAGTAACTTTAAAGCCCATATCTGCTAATTTTTTTACTATTTCTAAATCTTTATCTGATCAATTTTTCCCTGCAGCTTGGGCATCACGTGCTCTATGTCAAACAACTTGTGTTACTCCCACTTCTTTTCATTGTTTTACTTGTTCCCAAGTAAAATTTGATGTCATTTCAATTTGAACTTCTTTTGATGAACTATATGTTTTAGATAAATCAACAAGTTCTTTGACTGTTGCTGTTTCAGCAGCACAAATAGCAGTTGTAAAATCACCACCATTATCAAAAAACATTTTTCCAAAAATTTTTGCTGCATCTGCAATTTTTCCATCAACTACAATAATTTTGTTTGGAAAACGTTTTTTTAGTTCAACAATTGCTTTTTTTCCTTCTGAAGCTAAAAGTATTGTTCCAACTTCAATCACATCAATATCATGTTCAACTTTTTCTACTATTTCAATAGCATCCTTAATAGTTAAATTATCAAGTGCTATTTGTAATAAAGGTAACGCCATATTATTCCTTATCTACTTTTTTTATTATGATAAATATTTTGTGAAATCTATTTTTTCAATAATAGCAAAAACTTCTTCATCATTTTTAGCATTTAAAATTTCATTAATTGTTTTTTCTTCTTCAAAAACAGCAGCAATTTGTGGTAGTGCTTCTGAAGTGTGAACTTCTGGCGAAGTTGCAGCTAAAGTTATTAAAATTCTTACAGGTCTTTCATCATTATCAAAATAAACAGGTTTTTTTAATGTAATTAATGAAAAAGAATTTTCATTAACTCCTGAATCACTACTTGCATGTGGCATTGCTAAATTATCAGCAATAATATAATATGGCCCATGCTCTACTGTACTTTTAATAATTGCTTCATAGTATGAATTTAAAACTAAGTTTTTATCAATTAATGGTTTAGTTGCTAAATAAACAGCTTCTTTTCAATCTTTGGCTTCTAAATTTAAATTAACTGTTTTATGTTTTTTTAAAATTTCTAATAAATTAATTTTTGCCATATTATAGTCCTAATGCTTTTTTGAATGCTTCTTTAATTTCTGCTTCATTCATTAAATTTTTAACACCAATAATTTTAGCCTTTTGATCAGTTCTAAATTCTGGAGCTAAATGGATTGAAGTAATGATAATATCAACACTATTAGTCATTCCTTTAGATTGACCCATGCTTAATGCTTCAACAGATGCTTCAAGTCCTAATTCTTTAGCAATTTTTTGCACTTTAAGCTTGATTAACATAGATGTTCCCATTCCATTGCCACAAGCTGCTACAATTTTTAATGGATTCATATTTTTCTCCTTTTTTAAATATGGAAATAAACTAACATATGTTAAATTTATTTCCATATTTTATGTTTTTTATATTAACTTTTTTTAATTATGAACAACTAATTCTGGTTTTATTCTAAAAAGTTTTTGGAAGTATGTTTGTTTGGTTTGCATTCCTGTGTCAATTAATTGAGCTAAAATTAACATACCAACAATTGTAATTACAATAATTACTCATGCTAAATATGTATTTCATGCTGCAAACAACATAAATACACCGAAGAATAATGTTCAGTCTGCCATACCAATATATCCATCTTTTACTGGATTTTCTGTAAATTCTGGCTTATTATTAACAATATTATGAGGGAAAGCCTCACCTTGAACAGCTACCAATTTTAAAGCAAATGAAATAATAATTATTTCTAAAAAACCAATAATTCCTGGAACAAGTAAAGCTGCTTTTCATCCTCCGGATGCATTTGCATAAACTCCTAATGAACCGGAGTTAAAGAATAATGTTATAAATAACGGAATTGTTAATGTAATAATGTTTTGGTTTGGAATAGATGTAAGACCTATAACAATAAATACAGCTAAGAATTGCCCTATAACCCCTGATAAAAATCCATAAGTTACAGAGTTAATACTGAAGCCATAAACAGCTGCAACGTCAACAGCAACCACTGAATTTGGAATTATTTTCTCACTAATTCCTTGGAATGATTGTTGAAGTTCTGTAATGAACATTCTAACACCTGTGATTAAAGCAATTAAAGCAGCTACTATTCTTAATGAACCACCAATAATTAAAAACACAATATTTGCATCTTTAAATGTTCCATTTCATGCTTCTAATCCTTTACCAAATACTGTTTTTCCATCTCCATTTTTGATTTCTTTAAATGCATTGAAATTATCATTAATAATTCCTGGTTTACTTGCAATTAAAATTATAAATAATACTAAAAATAATAATAAAATTATTACTGTTTGAGTAAAAATATTATCTTCAAATATTTTCAAATATGAAGGTAATTTACGATTTTCTGCAGTATCTTCTTTTTTACCAAAAAATCTACCTAATTTATATGAAGTTGCAATACCAAACATTTGTTGGTGTCCAATTGCAAATCCTGCATTTTCAGTTACTTTGTTAGTAATTTTAAGAGTTGATGAAGAACCAACAGCTCAATACACACCTGTAAAAATACCTGAAATTAAAATTAATGGAATTTGTACTTCTGCTAAGTTTCAATCATACCCTCTAAATAATAAAACAAAGAAAATTGTTGTAACAACAGCTGATTGTTGTAACATAATATGACCTGTTACCATTAATGTGTTAATATTAGTTCATTTTTTCAATAAAACTAAAACAATATTAATGGCAAAAGCAACTAACATTGTAAAGGCAATAGCTGAAACTAGACCACCTCTTAAATATGCGTTTGCATTAGCTAAAGCAAAATAAGGATCAAGTGGGACAATATCACCACCCCCTAATTCTTTAATATTTTCAAACACTGGTTTAGCCATACCTACAAGAATACCTGAACCAATGCCTAATAATAAAAATCCAATTATTGTTTTAAGTGCACCTATAAATGACTCACGAAAGCCACGGCCAATAATTAGATAACCAACAAAGACTAAAAATCCAAGTACTAATGCTGGTTGTTTTAAAAAGTTATCTAAGTAAATAGTTTTAATTGTAAAATTAAAAGCATTAACTCAAGCTTCGCTAGTTCATGACCCTTGTGACGCTTTTACTAAAAGCGAAGTGAAAAAGATGATTAAATTAGCTACCAAAAATAAAATTCAACCAATTAAAATTTTATTTTTTTTACTTTTTTCTAAAAAACTTTTCATTTTATCCTTTCTTTTTTTTTTTTTTTTATTTATTCAATACTTAAAGTAAATTACTCAACTTTAAGTATTTTTTTAAGTTCTAAAACTCTTGGGTTAACTTTAGAATAATCAAATGTTCTTTTTTCATCAAAGGTTAATATTTCTCTTGGGTTATTGATTAAAATATCATCAATCGCCTCTTGAGAAACCCCTACTTGTCTTAATAAAGGAATAAAACGATCAAATAAATAACCTAATCCAAAAGTTTGTTTTCCTTTTGTAAGACCATAATTTCTTTGGTATAAAATACGTCCTGCATCTAATGAAATAGTGATATGTTTTTGTAACCCTTTATCAACTAAATACTTAATATTTTCTGCTAATGTTGCATCTGTATAATACTTAACACGATCAGGACCATCAAAACAAAGTGTTACCCCTAATTCCTTAATTATTTTTTCATAATAATATTTATCAGGATTTTTATTTAAATGTGAAAGTTGAATTTTACGAGGATTAACCCCAAAATCAATTAGATGTTGTGCTGCTTCATAAGCCATTGTCCCTAACTGAGTATGAACAAGAACAGGCGCACCTGTTGTAATTGAAGAACGAGCTGCAATCTCTAATGATTTTAATTCTAAACGATCAATAGCTGCATAACCTGTTCCAGCTTTAATAATGCCAGCCTTGGATTTTGATCTTTTAACTACAGGACCGCTGTAGTTATATTCATCCATTCCTTCCTCAATTTCAGCTACTATCATTTTTGTTATTTCTTCAATTGGAACTAGCGAAAGCCAAGAAGCTCCTTTGTCATAAAATGCTGATTTATGGAAACCAGTAGCCATAATAATATGTGCTTTGTTTTTTAAAGTGTTAGCAATTTCTAACATTTTTTGAACATCTCTACCTACATTAGGTGGGTCCATTGTAACCATTGTTTTACCACCTTTAGCTACATATTCCTCCATTTCTTTTACTGCTGCTTCTATTGAAAGCATAACAAAATCAGGATGTTCATGCGCTTCTGGACCATAATTTTTAATTAAATGGTCGTGGCAATCTACAACTCCTAAATTTTTAGGATCAATATCACCTAAAACTGTACGTGCAAATTTAAACATTTTTTCTCCTTTCTAGATTATTTTTTACACTTTTATATTATAAAGTTTAAATTTTAAAAGATGAAATAATTATGCAAAAAATAAAAAAATACCATTTTTTTAATAAATAAAAATTTTTTTAATCAAAAAATAAAAAAAATCTCATCAAAAAATGATGAGGCAAAATATAAATTAAAATTTTATTTTTCTTAAAATAAAAAATTATTTTGATAATTGAATTTTTTGTTCTAATTCTTTAATAATATTTCTTTTAAAAATTAATTTTTCAAGATAAAAGTTTAAAAATGGAATTGAAATTGCAAAAATTAACATCAAAAAGTAAAATAACAATCCAACATATGATGGAATAGTTGAAGCGTCACCATCAATAAATAAACCTCATGTTGTTTCAAAATTTTCATTAAATACATCACTTATTAATAAAACAAAATATGTTACTTCAATTATTGAAATCCCTATTACAAAAATTAACGCTGCAGTGTAAAAAATAATATTATTTAATTTAGTGGTTTCTGTAATTTTTTTTCTTTTAATTGTATAAACAACAACATTAAATGCATAAACCATAAAAAAGAAAATAGTTGGATAATTTGTTACCCCATCTATTAAACGATCATTATTTAAAATGATGGATGGTAATATAGAAATTACAAAAACAATTAAATATAAAGCAAAAACGTAAATAAATTTTGTTTTTGTAATTCCAAATTTATTTTTTAAAAATTTAATTCCAAATATTGTTTCTACTTTAGCAGCTGTTTCTAATTCTGTTAAAAATGCTAATGTAACACCATTATATGTCCCAAAAATTGAAACCATGATAAAAAATGAAACTATAGGTAAAATAAAGTTAGCGGCTGTCTTTGGAAGTGAAGTTTCTATTAATTTATGAATAACACCTTGGTTATGTAATATTGAAGATATTGCTATTAATGAATATAATGTAATAACAATTGACATACCAACTAAAATTACTAAAAATTGATCTCTTTTTGGTTTTTTTAATTTTGAAGAAATACTCCCAACAATTAAAAATGAATCATATGCAAATAAAATAGCGGGTAGCGCAACTATTAAACCTTTAAAGCTGAAAAAACTTTTTTTATTAATAAAAGCATTAAAACTTTCACTATTTAATTCACTATTTAAATTATTACTTTTAAAAAATATTATACCAATAAATACAGAAGCAATTAAAGGTAAAAATTTTAATATAACTGTTGTTGATTGAATTAATCCAGATGATTTTGTTGAAAATATGTTAGTTACAACTATAAATGCACCCATTATAAAGCCTAAAAGTGCAGCCACTCAAAAAGGAACATTGCTAAGATTTATTGCACCTAAAGAGCCTAAAAAAAATAAAATAGCTTCTGCTAAAAAAATGCCTAACGCACTAAACAAAATACCATAATAAAATATTATAAAAGTTACATTAATAGCATAACCAACTTTAGCTCCTTTAACTCTATAAATTCACGAAGAAAGACCATTGAGTTTAGGAATTTTTGATGTACCAATCTCTGAAAAATTCAAAGCAGCAGCAAAAGAAATGATACCGCCAACAATTCATGCCATTAATCATGTTCAACCATCATGGTTAGTGGCTTTTGAAACTGAATTATTTTTAAAAAATATCCCAATTCCTACAACCGAACCAATAAGCATGGTTAAAGCAATGAAAAAACCAAATTTCTTTGTTTGTTTTAACATTAAAAAAAATATATCCTTTCTTTTTGTTATATAAAAAATAGTATTATAACATTATTTATTTTTTTTGTAATTAAAATTATTTATTTTTTTCAACAATTTTTTTTAACTTAATATTTCAATGATTAAGAGCACTTTTAGTTTTAAAAATTTTGTATTTAGTTGCTAAAATATTAGTTATTTCATTTAAATTTAAAAAAGGTTTTTCTTTTTTTAATTTAAAAAAAATTAATTGTTGTTCATCAAAATAATGCTCAAGATTATTTTTAACTATAAATTCATAATTTTCAATTATTTTATTTGAGGCGTCAACTAATTTTTTTTGGTTATAAACATCTAAACTAGCTATTCTATTAGCACTATTTTTTATATCTCTTATGCTTTTTATATCAAAAAAAGTTTGAAAACTCTCCATTGCCCCAATTGCATTTAGAAAATCTAAAATATTTTCTGATTTTTTTTCATAAATGACATATTTATTACTTTTGGAAATAAGATGAAAATTAAAATCATATTTATTTAATTTATTAACCATTAATAATGCAATATTTTTATTTAATGTTGTAATTTGTAAGTGATATGATGTGGAATTATAATTAGATATAGTCCCACCAGCTAAAAATGCCCCAGCAAAAAAATACCTTGGTTCTTTTATTTGCATAGAAATTTTAATATCTTTTTTATTAATATAAAATCAGTTTTTATTTTTTGGATAAGGTTTATAGTCAATTTTTAAAAATTGCATTTTTTCTTTTAAAATTGATGAAATATTAGACTTATTAATCTTAATTAAAATTTCTTTTTGTTTTACATCACAAGAAGTTAAAAGAAAACCATTTAAAAATGAAAGTAATGAACTTAATTTCATTTTTTTATTTAAAATTTCTAATTTTATTTGATGGCTAAAAGTCATTATTCACCTTTCCTGACAAACAAAAAAATAAAAAAAAGTAGCTCCCTATCTTCCCTTATTTCAGGTATTTTCGGCGTAAAAGGGCTTAACTACTGAGTTCGGAATGGTATCAGGTGCTCACCTTTGCTATGGCTACTATTGATATTATTATACACATTTTTTTTAAAAAAACAAATATTTTTTTTATAATTAGTTTATTATTTAACAAAAAAACAAGGAGAAAAATGATTATTTTAGGTATAGAATCAACACATGATGACACATCGCTTGCAATTTTAGAAGACAAAAAAATTATTGCCAATATAATTTTTAGTCAAATTGATTTGCATAAAAATTTTGGTGGGACAGTTCCTGAATTAGCTTCAAGAGAACATGCAAGTAATATAGCTATTATATTAGAAGAAATTAAAAAAATTATTTCACTAGAAAAAATTGACTACATTGCATATGCTAATAAACCTGGATTGATAGGTGCTTTACAAATAGGTTATTTATTTGCAAAAGCATTATCACTTGCATTAAATAAACCACTTAAGCCTATAAATCATTTAAAAGGTCATTTTTTTTCCGCTGCTATTAACAATGATATTATTTACCCTGCTTTAGGTTTGCTCACTTCAGGTGGACATTCTCAAATTTTATTAGCAAATAATGAAAATGATATAACCATAATTGGTGAAACTCAAGATGATGCAATTGGCGAAGTTTATGATAAAGTAGCACGTAAATTAAATCTTGGTTTTCCAGGTGGACCATTAATTGATAAAATTTTTTATGAATTTAAAACTGATTATGAATCCAAAATAAAACTAACAACACCTAAAATATTAAATGAATTTGATTTTTCATTTAGTGGCATTAAAACACAAGTTATTAATATAATTAACAATTTTCAAAATAAAAATATCGAAATTCCAGTTAATGAAATTGCATTTAGTTTTCAAAAAACAGCAATTAATTATTTGTTAGATGTTTTTAAAAAAGCTTTAAATATATATAAAGTTAATTCTATTGTGTTGTCAGGCGGTGTTTCAGCTAATAAATACTTAAGGCAAGAATTTTTAAAATTACATAAAAATGCTTTAATTCCTGATTTAAAATATTGCACAGATAATGGAGCTATGATTGCAAAAGCTGCAGAAATAATTTATAAATTAAAATAACAATTTTAACTATTTTTTGTTTAATTTTAAATGTATAAAATTTGTATATTAAAAAATAAAATGTTAAGTTTTAATAAAAAATAATTTTTAGTTACTTTTTTAAAAAAATATTTTTAAAATGTAAAGTTGAATTTAATTAGATGATAAAAAAAGCAGTCGTAATGACTGCTTTTTTTGTTATAAATAAATAAAATTATTTTTTAAATTTTTCTAACTGATGTACAGCACTTCTTGCTGCTTCTCACAATACTTCACTAAATGTTGGATGTGGATGAACTGCTGATGCAATTTCATAAATTGAAATTTCATTTTCTATTGCTAAAACAACTTCGGAAATTAAATCAGTTGCTGTTCCACCAATAATGTGACAACCTATAATTTCACCATATTCTTTATCAATAATAAATTTAGCAAACCCTTTTGGCTCGTTAGCTGCTAATGCTTTACCAATGAATGAAAATTGGTGTTTTACACTAATGAAATCTAATTTTGCATCTTTAGCTTGTTGTTCTGTTAGTCCTACACTGGCAATTTCAGGACTTGTATAAATACATGCTGGAACAGTTTTGGCATTAAATTTAACTGTTTTCTTCAAGATATTTGATACAGCAACAACAGCATGACGATAAGCAACATGAGCTAACATTGCTTGACCAACAACATCACCAATTCCATATACACCTTCAACATTAGTTTCACAGAATTCATCAATTAATAATTCTTTTCTAGAACCAAGTTTTATTCCAACTTCTTCTAAACCAAGAGATGAAGGCACTCTACCGACAGAGACAAGTGTAACATCTGATTTTATTAAGTGTTCTTTTCCATCCACTTCATAATATAGTGTGTCATTTTCAAATTTTGTTGTATTAGCATTAGTTATAACATCAACACCTAATTCTTTTAAGTCGCTAGAAACTTGTTTGATAATGTCTTGATCTAACATAGCTAATACTGTAGGCATATTTTGAATAATAACAACTTTTGTTCCTGCTGCAGCAAAAATTTGAGCAAATTCAACACCAATTACACCACCACCAACAATTGTTAATGATTTTGGTTTTTCTTTTAAATTAATTGCTTCTTTTGAAGTAATTAATTTACCTGTTTTGTAACCTTGTTCAAAACCTGGTAGTGTTAATTCACGATCAGATGAACCTGTTGCAACAATAATATTTTTTCCACGGTAAACTTTATTTTCAACCTCAATTTCATGAGCGCCAACAAATTTTGCACTACCAAAAATTGTTTTTACTTTGTTCATTCTCATTAAAGCTTGAATTCCGTTTGTTAGTTGACTAACAACTTTTGATTTACGCTCGTGCATTTTGCTTCAATCAATTTTTACATCAACTTGTCCTACTATACCATATTCATGAGCATGTTTAACACTATGGTATATTTCAGCTGTTTTTAATAATGCTTTAGTTGGAATACATCCAACATTTAAACAAACACCACCTCAAAACTCTTTTTCAACAATTAATGTTTTAAGTCCTGCTTTACCAGCTTCTTCAGCCGCTAAATAACCACCAGGACCTGAACCAATTACAATAACATCAAATGTTTCTGTAATGTTTTTATCATATAACTTACCAGTTTCTTTTCCAGGTTTTGTTAATGTAGTTGCAGTGGTTTTGGTAGGTCTATCTTTTTTAGCAAAACGATTGAATGTTTTTTTTGCAGGTTTTGCTTCAGATGAAGTGCTTGGAGAGACAAATGCTGAAAGATCAAATAAATCATTTGATACTTTTACTTCTCCTACAACAGAAGCTCCACCTTCTTGAGGTGCTTCTTCCTTAACAACTTCTTGGCTTGAAGCTGTTTCAGTTGTTTCTTCTGTGTCGCCTGATCCATCATCAATATAATAAATTTCTTGTCCTACATGAATTGTGTCTCCAACTGCCATTAAAATCTTAACAATTTTCCCGGTTGCTGGAGAAGGTATATCAGAAGTAACTTTATCTGTTTCTACAGAAAAAAGTGAATCACCTTCTTTAACTTCATCCCCAACATTTTTATAGATTTCAGCAACTACTCCTTCATGTAATCCTTCACCTATATCAGCGAATTTAAACTTATGCATAAATTATAACACTCCTAAAACTTCTGGTTTTTCAAGCAACTCTTTTACTCTTGCGATAAATCTTCCAGCATCTGCACCATCAATTCATCTGTGGTCAGCTGAAATTGTAATATTCATTACTTTAGCTGGTTTTACTTCACCTTGTTTATTGAATACAACTCTATCAACAATAGCTCCTACACCAGCAATAGCAAGTTCAGGATAATTAATAACAGGTGTTCCAAATAAAGCACCCACTGATCCATAGTTAGTGATAGTGAATGAACCATTTTGCATTTCTGTTACTTTGATAGTTTTGTTTCTAGCTGCTAGCGCAAGACGACTAATTTCTGCTGCAAGTGCAGTCATACTTAAAGTTTGTGCATCTTTAACAACAGGTACCATTAATCCTGTTTCTGTATCAACAGCAATTCCAAGGTTTAATGTAGCTGGATAAACAATTTCATTTGCAGCTTCATCATATTTAGCTGCCATAATTGGAAATTCTTTTAAAGCAATTAGTATAGCTTTTGCAATAAATGGTAAAAATGTTAATTTTACACCAGTTGTTTTTTGAACATCTTCAACAATTTCTTTTCTTAAGTTTCATAATTTTGTTACATCAATTTCGTTAACCAAACTGAAGTAAGCAACATTATCTCTTGAATTAATCATTGCTTTTGCAATGGCTTTTCTAATTGGAGTAATTTTAACTCTTTTAGTTTCTAAAGTTGAACTTTGATTTGAAACTGTAGATGTAGTTGTAGCAGTTGTAGTAGTTACTACCTCAGGAGTTGGAGCTTGAGTAGTAACAGTTGTACTACTAGACATTTGCTTTTGACTAAAAGCAATAACATCATCTTTAGTGATTCTATTGTTAGGTCCGCTACCTTGTGTAATTAGGTTTAAATCAACACCTAATCTTTTAGCAACAGCTCTAGCAATAGGGGTTACTAATGGTTTAGTCATGTTTTTTCCTTTCTTTTGTGTTTTAAAAATTATTAATTTAAATTCTAACTTATTTATTTATAAAACAATGTTTTTTTATTATTCAGTTGGTTCTCAATCTACCACTTCAATTATTTTATCAACAACTTTTTGTGCTGTAATTGCATGATAATTTTCACCACGTGCTAGTGGAACTGTAATATCATAACCAGTTAATCTTGCTGATGGTGCTAATAAAAATTCAAATGCTTTTTCATTAACTCTTGAAATAATTTCAGCTGACACTGAGAATGATCTAACAGCTTCATGAACAACCAAAAGTCTTCCAGTTTTTTTAACTGATTCAACAATTGTTGTTGTATCAATTGGTTTAATTGTTCTTAAGTCTATTAATTCAACACTAATATCTGAACGTTTTTCTTTTAACTCTTTAAGAGCAGCTAAACACTCATGTACTTGTGCACCATAAGTTACAACAGTAATACTTTCACCAGGTACTAAAACATTAGCTTTTCCAATTGGCACTTCATAAATACCTTCAGGAATTTCTTGTTTAAATGAACGATATATTTTTTTAGGTTCTAAAAATACAACTGGATCTGGGTCATTAATAGCTGCAATCAATAATCCCTTTGTATCATAAGGAGTTGAAGGCATAACAACTTTCAATCCTGGAATGTGTGCAAATAATGCTTCAATAGCTTCTGAGTGGTGTTCTAGAGCTCTAACACCTCCAGCCATTGGCATTCTTAGTACTAAAGGAATTGTAACTCTTGATCTAGTTCTATTTCTATATCTAGCAGCATGAGTCATTAATTGTTGGAAAGCTGGGTAAGCAAATCCTTGGAATTGCATTTCAGCAATAGGTTTTAGGCCATTAATAGCTGCACCAACAGCAACTCCCATGATACTTGCTTCAGCAATAGGAGCATCAAACACTCTTTCTACTCCATGTTTTTTTTGCAACCCTTCAGTTGCTCTAAAAACCCCACCTTCATAACCAGAGTCTTCACCTCAAAGAACAACAGTTTTGTCCTTTTCCATCATTAAATCAATTGCATTTGTAACTGCACCAATATTATTTAAAGCAATTTTTTTATCTGACATTATTTAGCCTCCTTTGATTTGAAGTAAGCAATCGCTTCATCTTTTTGCTCTTGTAATTCTTCTGGTAATTCTGCATATGTATGATCAAAAATTTCTTCAATGTCCATATCTAATTCTTTCAATGATTCATTGTATTGTTCTTTTACATATTCCATTGATTCATCTCAAATTTTAGTTTTTTCTTCCTCAGTTAAATAACCGTGGTCAAAAAGATATTTTTCCATTCTGTGGAATGGTTCTCATTTTTCATTTTCTTTTTCTACTTCTTCAGTTCTATAAACTCTTGGGTTATCTGAAGTGGTATGTGGCCCTTGTCTTCATGTTACAAATTCCACTAAAACAGGTCCATGTCCAGCTCTTGCATACTCAACAGCTTCTTTCATAACTGCATAAGAAGCAAAAAAGTCATTTCCATCAACTCTAACACCAGGGATACCTGCTGCGTGTGCTTTAGCAGCAATAGTTTCAGAACCAGTTTCTAAGTGATCTGGTGTTGAAATTGATCATTGGTTGTTATTTACACAGAAAACTGTTGGTCATTTTCAAATTGAAGAAATATTCATTGCTTCATAAAATTCACCTTCAGCTGTCCCACCATTTCCAATAAATGAAACTGAAACCGCTTTTTCTCCTCTTAATTTAGCAGCATATGCAATTCCTGCTGCGTGTGATGTTTGTGTTCCAATTGGTATATTAATAGGTAATAAATTAATTCCTTCAGGAACAACATTTCCTCTTTCATTTCCATTTCAATATAATAATTGATTTTTCATAGGCATTCCCATGTAAAGCATAGTTGCATTAGATCTGAATGCTGGTACAAATCAATCTTCTTTTTTTAACACCATAGCTGAAGCTACTTGTAGCGCCTCTTCACCAAAGTTAGGCGCAAATGTTAACATTCTACCTTGTCTTTGAAGTTGAGTCATGTATGTGTCTTGTTGTCTTGATAAAACCATTGTTTTATAAGCTTTAATTAATTCTTCTTTTGATAATTTAGGATCAAATGATTTATCAACTGTCTTAATTCAGTTTCCATCAATATCAATAAAACGAATTAAATCATTTTTACTTAACATTACATGTTTTGGTTTAACAAATTTAAATTCCATATAATTCTTCTTTAATTCTCCTTTTGATTTTCAAAAAAAATATAAACATTAATAAAACTTTTTATAAAAAATATATTATAAAGCAGAATAAATTAGATCTTTTTTTTAATAATGTTTATAAAATTATTATACTTTAAATTTAATATTTTTATACTGAAAAACTAAAAAAGTTATATTTAAATTTCAAATGGTAAAGATAAAATAAATAAAAGCATTGCTAATAAAAAATCTATAAGCAAGTTTAAATTAGTTTTATTTTTTTTATTTACATAATATTTTTTTAAATGTTCATCTAATTTTTGGTCATGTTTTTTTTGTTTTATTTCTTTGTTATAACTATAAATCTGTTTTTTTAAACTAAAAGTTTCGAACAAACCTAAACGCAAAATAATTGTAAATAACAATTTAGCAATATTTAATCCTGCTATAATCATGGCAGCTTTATATCAAACCAGTTTATTAAATGAAAAAATTAATAATAAAAACATTATTAAAAAAATAATAAACCATATAAAAATAAATGAATAATCTCATTTTGTTATTTTTTTAATAATGTATTTTTTTCAAAAATAATTAATTTTCTTCATTATTTAATCATTCTTTTAATTGTTTTTCTGTACCACTTACAAAATGGCTTTCACTATTTTTAACTTGTTTTGTAATAATAGGATTTTGTTCTTGTGTTTGTTCAATTAAGTAATTATTTTGAAATTCAGAAGCTATAAAAGGAATATTAGCATTTGAAATTTTCGGTATTGATTTGAATAAATTAATTGTGTAAGGGTGTTTTGGATTTTCATAAATTTCTTTAACATTACCTTGTTCTACAACTTTACCAAAATGCATAATCATAATTTTATCAGCTACATATTCAACCATTGATAAATCATGAGCTATAAAAATCATTGAAATTTTCTTTTTTGCAACAATTTCTTTTAATAAATTAACAATTTGCGCTTGAATTGAAATATCTAAGGAAGCAATTGGCTCATCAGCAATAATTATTTTTGGTTCACTAATTAGAGCTCTTGCAATAACAATTCTTTGTCTTTGCCCACCTGAAAATTCATGTGGATAACGATAAACAAATTGTCTTAATAAACCTACTTCTTCTAAAATATTAAATATTGTTTCACTATAAAGAATACTTTTAATTTGTTTTTTAGTGTTTCAATTAAGTTTGTTGTTATGTATTCTTAATAAAAATAATATTTTATAATAAAGTTTATTTATTTCTACCATTTCTTCATCATATCTTTTAAAATTATCTTTTTTATCATTATTTTTTTGTTTGAAATGATTTATAATAGATTTTATAAAGTTTTTATCATGTTTTTCATCAAGCATTTTATTTTTTAATCAAATTAAAAATTTCTGATAGATTTCACGATAATGGCGATCTAATTCCTTTTGTTTTTCATGAATTTTAATAATTTCTTTATCTTTTAACGAAATTAAATTTTGAATTTGTTTTAATCAAGCATTAAAATTTACTAAATATTTATTAAGTTCACTTTTAAACACACATTGAGCTTTTTTATATTTTTTATCTGCAAGTTGATATTTTAATAAATTATATTTTTCATGGCTTTTGGTTTTAATAATTTTTGAGTTAACAAACAAAATTTCTTCTTTTATTTCAGCAATTTCTTGTTCAAATTTTTTCTTAGCATTATTAGCTAGTTCAAAATAATAACTTAAATCAAGTTTTTCATATTCATCGATAATTTTTGCTTCTAAGTCTTTAGTAGATAAAGAAATAAGATTATTTTCATCAATAATTTTTACATATTTATTTGCAAAAAGTTTTAAAGTATCTTCATTAAAATATTGAATTTTTTTAATTAAATCATCAATGTTTTCAATAGATAAATACTTTAAATTTTTTAATAAATGTTCTTTATTTTTTGAATAATATTTTTTAGATAAAATATTTTTAGATTTTTTATTAACTAAATATTTTTTGTAAAAATTAGAGAAAACATAAAAATCATATTGGCTATAAGCTTGATTTTTGTTTAACAATGCTTCATTTTTAAATTGATCAATAAAATTTTTTAAATATTTATTAGAATTACTTATATTTTCTTTATATTCTTCAGTTTTTTCTTTTAATAATTTTTTTAATTTTTTTAATTTTTCTTTATTATTATAGTTTTCTTCTGTATCATAAAGTAATTTTCTTCTAAATAGTAATTCTTGTTTTGTTTCAACTAAATCTTTTTCATCAAAAGAAAATTTCTTTTCACGATAATCTTTTTGTTTTTCAAAATAAAAAGATAAAAGCTTAGATGAATTTTTATAAAGTTGATTTATTGCATTAGATTCATAAAACTGTCTTTGTGTTATATAAAGATAAAATGAATTAAAAACTTCTTCATATGATTTTGTTGTATGATAAATTTTATTAAAATTAATTTTTCGAAATGTGTTTCTTCAATCACCAAAATAATTTTCAGCATTTTGAATAATAATATTATTATTATCTAATTTAATTTGATGATATTTCTTAATAAATTCATATTTAAAATTATCTGTTATGTTTTCTCAATCAGAAAAAATATCCTGCATTTTTTCTTTAATTACATTATTAACTTTTAAAGGCTCTTTCAAAATAGAATAAATGTTTTTTTGTGGATTTAAAGATGCATGTGGATCTTGAAAAATCATTTGCATATTTTTTCTTAAAAAACGATCTTTTTTTCTTGAAATTTTTTTACCAGTAATAATTTCATTATTGAGAATAACTTGACCATTTTTATCTTCAATTAATCTTATAAGAGATCTACCTACAGTTGTTTTACCACTTCCAGATTCACCAATTAGACCTAAAATTTCACCTTCATATAAATCAAAAGATAAACCATCAATTGCTTTTGTAATTGAGTTTTTATTTTGAAAATATTTTTTTAGATTTTTAACACTTAAAACTATTTTTTTATTATTTTCCAT